>CAKNJS010000015.1 GCA_930986645.1 uncultured Lachnoclostridium sp. | reverse complement strand
AAATTTGTTGGATGCTTTGTTTACCTCTTGACAAAAGTCACTTCATAACAGTGAACTAAAATCACACCGGTTTTATGTCCCATCCTATCAAAGAGGTTACCGGTGGACCGAGTTTGATGTCAGAGCCCTGCTAAATGATATCTCTGATTTTTCAAATGAAGGAAATAGGCGGTACTGCCTGCAGCCATTGATAGTCAAAAAAATGCAGGACGGTTCGTATGAAGTGGTGGACGGCCAGCAGAGGCTCACTACAATTTACATATTTATGAAAATTGCCCAACAGGAAATTCGTTCTGCGGTTCCACCGTTTGAACTGAGTTATCAGACACGTGAAGAGAGTGCGCACTTCCTGCAGAAATTATCGGATGATACATGGAATGAACGTTCCAATATAGATTTTTATTATATGGGACAGGCTTACAAAGCAATGGATCAATGGCTGGATGAGCAGCCGGACCGTTCGGCAGCTGTTCAGGAATTGAATACAAAGATGAGAAAGAGTGTATTTTTTATCTGGTATGAGATCCCGGCAGACAGCGATCCGATCGCTATATTTACGAAAGTGAATCTGGGGAAAATCCCGCTTACAAATGCGGAGCTGATCAAAGCGCTTCTGCTTAATAAAGACAATTTCGTCGGGACTGATATGCTGCGAAAGCAGCTCCGGATAGCAGCATCATGGGACCGTATTGAGCAGGGGCTCCAAAATGAACGATTCTGGTATTTCTTGAACGATTCCGAAGAAAGCGGTACAAGGATAGACATGATATTCGATCTTTTGGCTGATGAATATAACAGTAATACATTGGAAAATCATATATCGGAAAAGCAGGGATATTTTTCATTTCTTGTTTTCAGTGCAGCGATGGAAGCTGCGGATGACCGGAATAAGTTTATTGATGTATTGTGGGATGACGTAGAACAGATTTACGCAGAATTCTGCTCATGGTATGAAGATTTGGATAAATACCATATCATCGGCTATCTGATCAGTACTGGCATAAATGCCGCCAAAATCCGAGCTTTGACAGCCGGAAAGCGCAAAAGCGAAGCAAAGGCCATACTGCTTGATCAGACGAAGCTTATAAAAAGCGGGATTGTCAAGGATGATAAGGGGAAAATCGACTGGGGAATGCTCACGCTTGAGGATTCAACAGGAAGAAAGACTATACGTCATGTTCTTCTTCTCTTTAATATTGCTACTCTTGTGTGTAAAGGAGAAAAACAGTACAGATTCCCGTTCGATATATATAAAAAGGAGAAATGGGATATCGAGCATATACATGCAACCGCGGATGATACAGATGAGCCTGATGATTCCCTTGGCAACTTAACACTGCTTGACTCCAGTACTAACCGGAGTTATAAGAATGCCCCGTTTCAAGAAAAACGAGCCGTAATTATTGACAGGGAATCAAAGGGGCAATTTGTTCCTCTTTGTACAAAAAATGTTTTTTTGAAAGTCTATTCTGCCTCTCCGGGTGATATGGAGCTCTGGAATGTGGCGGATAAAAGGGATTATATTGCAAAGCTTACAGAAATACTGGATCAGTTCTGGAATAAAGGAGGTGCGCAATGAACGGTCAGAATCCTTCCAATTTTGTGGAATTACTGGAAAAATATACAGTTGAAATACCGATTATACAGCGTGATTATGCTCAGGGAAGACAGGATGTCCATACTGACAACGTGCGAAGCAATCTGCTTTCGGATTTAAGAAATGCAGTGCTTGGCGGAGAATCTGTTGATCTGAATTTTATTTATGGAAAAGCAAAGAATGGAAAGTTTATTCCGATTGACGGCCAGCAGAGACTAACGACGCTTTTCCTTCTATATCTATATGCATTTAGGGATGATGGTGCCAAGACGCAATTTCTGAAACGGTTTACCTATGAAACTCGTATTTCATCAGAGATTTTCTTCAGGCTGCTGGTTGAAAACAGGGAAGAAGTACTGGCTGCGGGAAGCCGGCCGTCAGAGCAGATTAAAGATGCGGCATGGTTTGCGCCGGGGTGGGATCAGGATCCTACAGTTAGATCGGCTCTTGTTATGCTTGATGCTATAAAAGACTATTTTTCAGATATAGAAGATCTGGAAAAATGCCTGTTGGATAAAGAGCATGATCCAGTGAAATTTCAGTTTTTGAATATAGAGGATCTTGGAATGGAAGACAGTCTGTATATCAAACTGAATGCAAGGGGAAAACCGCTGACAGAGTTTGAAAATTTCAAAGCGCGTCTGATCGGCAGATTGAAAGCGTTTGATTCGGATTTCAGCAAAGAGTTTGAGCAGCTATTTGACGGTAAATGGACAGACCTGTTCTGGGGCGAGGCTTGTGAAAAAAGCGGGGATGACGGATTTGATCCTGAAAGAGTCGACAGCATGTTTTATGCTTTTTTCGGTATTTTCCTCATGAACCATGGCATGATAGAAAATGATATTAAATGGCAGAATTCGGTAGATTACACAAAGCTATCCGAAGATTTCTTTTACAGTGTGTTTTATACACTGAATTTCCTCTGTCAGAAGTCAGAGGTGTATCACAAGGAACAGAGATTGATCCTTGACGCATTGGGAAATACAACCTATAGAGAGCGTGTGCTTTTCCATGCAGTTACTGTGTATTTATACAGAGCCCGGGGAACTGCGGAAGTATCTTCCATGAAGAGCTGGATGAGAATTATGAAAAATCTTGCTTTTAATTCCGAGATTGATAATGCCGTAAGATATAGGTCTGCGATTAAAAGTATTGACGAACTCTCTGCATGGTGGATGGATCTTAACAGTTATTTTGAAGGCAATCCCGTAGTGAGTTTCTTTGACAGAGAACAGGTAGAGGAAGAAATAGTTAAGGCGCGGATTATTTCATCGGACAGTCAATTTGCAGAAGCAATATACAAAGCAGAAGCAAATCCGTATTTCAGCGGACAGATCAGAGGCGCGCTGTATCCTGCCCGAAATTCTGACAGGAGCTGCGATAGAAAGTCATTTGTATGCCGCTGGAGAAAGATAGAAAGCCTTTTTAGTGAAAAAAGGCCGATCGCAGGGAACCTGATGCGAAGAGCACTGCTTACTTTTGGCGATTATACACTTCCGGTAAGTGCCGCACATACATTGTGTGTGGATGATCCGGATGAAGCTGCGCACACACCGGGGCTGAAAAGACTTTTTTCCCAATGTGGCAGCATTGTAAAAGAATTTCTGGATGTAATAGATGCTGAGGCGGAAATAGAGCCTCAGCTGCAGCAGATCATTGATAATGCAGAGATCAGCGGACGTGACTGGAGGTCGTGTTTTATCAGATATCCCTCCCTGTTTAAATATATGAATCCCCGTCATCTCAGAATCCGCAGTCTGAACGGAGAGATGCATATCATTCGAAACCAGTGGGCGAACGGATATAATTTTGACCTTTTTTTGGCTGCATTGAAAGAAGAAATGGACAGGATAAATATATCATCTGAATGGGATGATGAGAAAGGTTCTTCAGCACAGCACCGGCTCTATGTCGAGCAGAAATATATAGTGATGTTCTATAAAGAACGTTTTTATGTAGACGATGAAAAACAAAATAGTTTATTTATTTCACGGACAGATGAACCGGTCAGAGAAACTGTACAGTATTTTACTGAAATATTATAAAAACTGCTGCGATTAGAATACTGCGAAAAAAGAATGCTGAGGTCTGCCCATACAGTAACAGGCAGTATATTCAGACAATAAAATCGAGAAAGATTCGGGCACAGTTTGACCATTATTACCCTAAAAGTCTATATCCTTATTTCTAATCAATTAGTTTTATCATATTACATATATCATAGTGAATACAAAAAATGTATATAGTAATTGAAATAAGGGCAAGCTTTTAATAAACGGGAGGCAGAACTGATATGGGGATGTTGTTGAGTTTTGCAGGCGGTCTGCTGCTGGGAGCAGTTGTCGGAATGGTACTTACCTGTATTGTGCAGGTGAAAAGGTAATCTTGATTATTTTTCACCTGCGTGATAATCTTATAACATATTTGTATAAACAGATATAAACACCAGACAGGATATAAAATGAAATACCGCCGGGGCGTTGTACCCGGCAGCCGAAAAATAGGAGTACCATCATGAGATTTAAGAAAATGAAGAACCTGTTCCTCCGTCAGTCGTATCTGGATTCATGGGAAGATTATGAGAGAAGTCTGAGAAAGAAGAATTTTATTAAATGGGATTATATTATCCTTACGGCCTCGAATGAGGATCAGGCATCGGCTTACCGGACGCAGATCGATGAGCGCCTTGAGAAAGGCCTGCTTCCGGCCGAGACACATTATGCGGTTCTTCCGGATCCGGAAGGAAAGCGGGTGGGGTCCGGCGGAGCAACTTTTCAGGTTATGAGATACATAGGAGAGCAGCATCCGGAGGAGACAAATCCGTTTAAAAACCGCCGGATCCTTGTGATTCATTCCGGCGGAGACAGTAAGAGAGTGCCCCAGTACTCTGCAACGGGCAAACTTTTTTCACCTGTTCCGAGAGAACTGCCGGATGGCCGGGGATCTACGCTTTTTGATGAATTTATCATCGGTATGTCCGGTGTCCCGTCGCGGATTCAGGAGGGAATGCTTGTCCTTTCGGGAGATGTTCTGCTTCTTTTTAATCCGCTTCAGATTGACGCGCAGTTTGACGGGGCGGCAGCAATCTCGATTAAGGAGCCTGTGAGTACCGGGAAGAATCACGGTGTGTTTTTAAATGACGGAAATGATTATGTAAAATGTTTTCTTCATAAGCAGACAGAAGAGCATCTTCAGGAAATGGGCGCTGTGAACGAAGAAGGTAATGTAGATCTTGACACCGGAGCGGTTATATTTGGCAGCAGGCTTCTGGAGGCGCTGTACGGTCTGATTACGACGGACAACAAGCCCGACGATGAGAAGTTTCATCAGTTCTGCAGTGAAGAGGCACGGATCAGTTTTTACGGTGATTTTCTGTATCCTCTGGCGGGTGATTCTACACTGGATGATTTTTATAATGAAGCAGCAGAGGGCAGTCTGAATGATACTCTCCACGAATGCAGGACTAAGATATGGAACGCGATCAGCGGTTTTACTATGAAACTGATTTGTCTTTCTCCAGCAGAGTTTATCCATTTCGGAACAACGAGGGAGCTGCGTCAGCTTGTGACACAGGATGTGCAGGACTATGAGTTCCTTGACTGGAAGATGCAGGTCAATTCTGCTGTTACGGAAGACAACTTTGCGGCCCACAATGCCTATGTGGGACGGCGCGCAGCAGTTGGCGCGGGTGCATATATAGAGAATGCATACGTGATCGGATATTCTGTAATAGAACCGGGTGCGGTGCTGTCCCATGTGCGGGTGTGCGACCGTCATGTCCCGGCTGATACGGTACTCCATGGCATAGAACTGACAGATGGAAGATATGTTGTCCGGATATATGGGGCAGAAGATAATCCGAAGGCTGAATATCCCGGCAGCGTGCAGTTCCTTGGTACTTCGCTTGAAGAACTGATGGCGAAGAATGGAATTGAGCCGTCTGATCTGTGGGATGATGATGAGTCTTATCTCTGGTTTGCGCGCTTATATCCGGTATGCGGCAGCCATGAGGCGGCGCTGGACGCGGCGGCTGTATTGTACAGGATGACGCAGGGAACCGCTTCCCCTGAAGAGATCAGAAAGTGGAAAGATAGCGAGAGAATGAGCCTGTATTCCAGTTTTAATTCAGCGGATATCGCTGCTGCTCATAGATGGGAAGGGGAGCTTGAGAACCGGGTGCTTACGAAGAGATTTGTATGGGCGCTTGAGACGGGAAGTTACTATCAGGACGCTCTCGAGATATTCGGAAAAAGAGGAATTTCGGAGGAAATATTCCACATTCTTGAGCAGGATGCTCAGGAAGCAGACTTCTCATTGAAAATAAGAATCTACTATGCATTATCCAGATATATGAAGCATACGGGGACAAGTTATGAGATGATGCAGTATGATGCTTTGGAAACGGAATGTTTTGGTACAATTCAAAGAGCAGTTTATAATTCGGCAAAGAAGAATCTTCCGGACAGCAGCGGTTATCATATTTGCAGGGACAGGGTCGATATTGCTCTCCCGGTGCGTGTGAACTGGGGAGGAGGCTGGACGGATACACCGCCTCACTGCAATGAAAAGGGAGGTGTTGTTCTTAATGCGGCGATTAAACTCCGTGGAATTTATCCGGTTCAGATTACTGTAAGAAAGCTGGACGATCTGCACGTTGAGTTTGAGAGTAAAGACATTGGTGTATATACGTCAATTGAGGATGCGTCCGAGATTCAGAACTGCCATAATCCTTATGATTCCTTTGCGCTTCATAAGGCGGCATTGATTGCCTGCGGTATCATACCGGTTCAGGGAGAAGCAGATCTTCAGGACATTCTCAG
Source organism: uncultured Lachnoclostridium sp. (assembly GCA_930986645.1). Taxonomy (GTDB): domain Bacteria; phylum Bacillota; class Clostridia; order Lachnospirales; family Lachnospiraceae; genus Mediterraneibacter. The sequence goes on along the minus strand of CAKNJS010000015.1, from coordinate 45,018 downwards.
AAGGCTGGGAGGCGGCATCTATCTTTCTACCCAGGTGTATGGCGTGCCGAAAGGTTCAGGGCTTGGAACAAGCAGTATCCTCTCGGGAGCCTGTGTAAAAGGTATTTTTAAATTCCTTGGACTGGACAGAACAGACGATGAGATTTACGATGTTGTGCTCGGCATGGAACAGATCATGAGTACAGGCGGAGGCTGGCAGGATCAGGTAGGCGGACTTACTGAAGGAATCAAATTTATCACAACGAAACCGGGAATCGATCAGCATCTGAGAGTGGAGAAAGTCGAGATGCCGGAAGAGGCGAAACAGGAGCTGAAGGACAGATTTGCTCTGATTTATACGGGACAGCGCAGACTTGCCCGTAATCTCCTCCGCGATGTGGTAGGCGGATATATCGGAAGCCGTCCGGAGTCTCTGCATTCACTCAATGAGATGAAAGCTGTCGCAGTACTTATGAGGCTGGCACTGGAACAGGGAGACATTGATGAGTTCGCGCGTCTCATGAACCGTCACTGGAATCTGTCCTGCCAGCTGGATAGCGGAACAACTAATACTTGTATCGATCAGATCCTTATGGTGTGTGAAGAACTGGTGGACGGGAAATTCATTTCCGGCGCCGGCGGGGGTGGCTTTATTCAGGTGATCCTGAAGAAAGGTGTGACAAAGGAGCAGCTGCACGACCATCTTCGGCATGTGTTCCAGGACAGCGGAGTAGATGTGTGGGATTGCGAGCTGCTGCTGTAAGATAACTCTGTGGAAATATGATTCAGATAAAAGCCAAATACAAATGAAAAGGAGGCTGATTGTGATGACTAAATCCGGGAATCACGGACGACGGCGAAGAAAGCACCGCTATACTGTAAAAGAGATGCTGATGAGGCACTGGGGCGGTAAAGTGGTTGTGCTGATACAGCTGCTGCTTTCTATCGTATTCGGAGCAGCTGTATGGTACAGCGGATTTGTCCCCGGTACATATCTGGCAGCGCTGTATTTGATGATGCTTGTGCTGTTCGGAATTCTGCTGGGACTTCAGTTTGTTCGAAACAAAGTTTATATTGCCGGCATTGTGATCAGCGTTCTGATCAGCGCAGCACTCGCGGCAGGATCCTATTTTATGATAAGGACTAATCAGATGATGTCAGATGTGGGAGGCGCGACCTACAAGACTGACAATATGGTTGTAGTAGTCCGGGCGGATGATCCTGCCCGGTCTCTGACGGATGCTGCAGACTATAAGTTCGGGATACAGACATCTCAAGATCAAGAAAATACACAGAAAATGCTTGCAGATATCGAAGAGACTCTTGGCTCACAGATCAGCCCGGCGGAGTATGAGACAGTTGGAGAAGAAGCGCAGGCTCTTCTTTCCGGAGAAATTGACGCTGCTGTGTATAATGAGGCGTTTACCGGGATTATTGAGGAAGCGATCGAAGGATATTCTGATCAGGTCAGGATCCTTTATCAGTTTGGAATCAATACGGTTCTTAAACAGGAAGAGACGAACGTGGAGGAGCCTTTCAATATTTATATCAGCGGAATTGACGTAGCCGGGCCGATTACGACGAACAGCCGGAGCGATGTAAATATCATAATGACGGTAAACCCGAATACGCATAAGATTCTCCTGACGACTACGCCGAGAGATTATTACGTGACCCTGCCGGGAATTTCCGGGGAAAAGAGGGACAAGCTGACACACGCCGGGATCTACGGCGTAGATGTTTCTATGAATACTCTGGAGAGTATCTACGGCATTGACATTACCTACTATGCAAGAGTTAACTTTACTTCTCTGATAGAGATCGTGGATGCACTGGGCGGTGTGGATGTCTATTCTGAGTATGCATTTGAGACGAGAGGTTATCAGTTCCAGCAGGGAATGAACCATATGAACGGAGAGCAGGCGCTGGCGTTTTCAAGGGAAAGATATACATTTGAAGACGGCGACAATCAGAGAGGAAAGAATCAGGAAGCCGTGCTCAAAGCGATTCTTGAGAAAGCGATGTCCCCGGCTGTCCTCGTAAATGCGAGCGAGCTTATTACAAGTGTGAGCGACAGTGTGGAGACGAATATGTCACGCAGTGAGATGGCGCAATTTATTAACAGACAGCTTTCTGACGGCAGTTCATGGGAGATCGAGTCTGTTGCGGCCACCGGCACAGGTGACAGTCAGACTTGTTACTCTTCCGGCTCGGAGATCCTGTATGTGATGTGGCCGGATGAAGCTTCCATAGAGGCAATCAGTGCAAAGATGCAAGAGATAATGGCAGGAAAATGAAAATGGCAGGTGGGAAGCAGCAGGAAGCAGCAGGACAGAAAGCCGGAGATTACAGATGAGAGAACAGAGCGAAAATTTATTGTCTATATTAAAGAGCGCAGTACATCACGAAGCCCTTTCACTCAATGAATCGGCGGAGTATGACTGCCTCATGGAACTGGCGCAGGAGCAGAGTGTCCTTCCGATTGTCGGAGAGATGCTCTGCCGTGATCCGGAGTTTATTCAGGAACCGGTGTATGGACGGACAATCAGGCAGATCGTGGCTTCCGTTGCCGCCCAGGCTTCGAGAACAGCTGCGTTTCTGGAACTGTACAAGGCATTTGCTGATGCGGGGGTATATCCTCTTGTTATGAAAGGGGTTGTCTGCCGCGAATTGTATGGAAACCTTAAAGATCATCGGCCTTCGGGGGATGAGGACATTCTGATACGTCCGGTGGAGTTTGAAACAGTCAGGAAAGTACTGAAGGGTCAGGGGTATGAACCGGAGCGGAAGGAGATGACAGAACGGCAGCTGGAGGAAGTTCAGGAGATTACATTTGAAGGCGGCGCGGCCGGACTTCATATCGAAGTGCATACGAATCCGATCGGACAGGAATCGGGAATCCGAAGAGATATGAACCAGATGTTCCGATCTGTTTTTGAAAATCAGCGGCGGATAGAAGTAGACGGGACTGAAATTATGACGATGGGACACACAGATCATTTTTTGTTTCTTGTGCTTCATGCTTTTAAGCACATGATATCAAACGGTTTTGGAATCCGGCAGGTACTGGACATCCTTCTTTATGATGAAAAATACGGAGATGAAATTCGCTGGGATTATATATATGACAATCTAAGGAAAGTCCATGCTGAGCACTTTTTCTGTGACCTGCTCTATATCGGCAGGCAGCACCTCGGATTTGACCTGCCGGCGAAATACGGACCAAATTGTCCGGAAGAACTGCTGGCAGATCTGATGGATAACGGTATCTTTGGAAGCAAGGAACAGGCATACCAGACTGCAGCAAGTATCACAACAGCTGCAATTGACAGAGGAAAAAAACGGAACCGGTTTATGGTGCTTCTGCAGACATGCTTTCCGCCCATGGAATTTATGGTATCCCGGAATCCTGAACTGGCCGATCGCCCATGGCTTCTGCCAGTGTGCTGGATCAGACGATGGGGACGGTTTTTCCGTTATAGCAGAGACAACGGAGGAGGTCTGGTATCAGACAGCATTGCGGTCAGCAGACAGAGAATCCGCCTGCTGAAAAAATATAAGATACTCTAGACAACAGAGGATATTATGACATGAAAATTAAACGAATTTCAGAAATAACAGCAGTGCTTCTTTTTATTGGATTCCTGTACCTTTTGATTTCTTCTCATCGCCAGAATCTGTTTACAGACACGACGATGAACGCGTATAATACCGGTTGGACATACACGGGTCTTTGACACTTTCTCATTAATAGTATAATGATTAATCCCCATGGTTGAGCCATTTTGGCTCTCTTTTTTTGTCAAATTTTTGAAATTAATAGTGCTTGTTTGTGCTTGTTGTGGTATAATAAAAAGAAAAGGAGTTTTTATGTATATCAATATTACTGGCAGCGCAAATAACAAAGACGTATATCTTTCACACAGCCATGTATTCATCCTTGTGTAATCCCCATAATAATATTCTTCGGACAGATATTGATCCGGTGTGATAATCTGTCCGCTTTTTCTGAGCCGGACAGAACAGACATCACGGCGCAGTTCCGCCGGATGCCCGTCTTTATCCAGAAAGTCAACGGCTTTGGGCAGGTAATCGCTGAAAAATACTCTGTCAATATACAGATGAAAATGGTATCCGAGATATACAGGATCATTTATCCGGGAAGCGTATTTCTTCCGGAATTCCTCCGGTCTCGGCCATATGATCATCCGGTCTCGGCCATATGATCATCCGGTCCAGATATTTCGGATCCCGGAAATGAGAAGCAGTTTTGCTGCTGACTGCATCAGGCAGGAGATTGCCGATATAAAAGTTATTCTGTATATCCGGACGGCACCGGAGCAGATTGTTTTCCGGAAGAGTATTCAGAAACATATGTGCTGCTGTTAAGTGTAAAATATATCCGGGCATAGAAAACCACCTTATTATTGTTGTAGTAAGAAGCTGTCATATGCAGGTAATTCTGCATTTTGGCGGCTATTGTTATATTACAACAGTTTTGCATCTATGCCAATAGAAGTAATAACAGCATAACAAGACAAGTTTTAGACAGACATTATAAAGACAGAATACACAAATTACTAGATCAAAATGGACGAAAATATGGTATAATTTACATGCTGTAAGCAAATAAGTAAACAGGGGATGCGCAAATGACAGAATTATATTTAAAGTACAATCCGTATATTGTAGAAACTGAAATGAAGTGTCCGTGAACAGCTGGAGCGAACCTATAAAGGAATTGTCTTTCACTCCGTTGAAGAAAAAGATGCAATTATCCAAAAGGAGAACAAGTATAAGGAATATTGTAAGTATATAGAGCAAAAGAATTACAGAGAACTTTTGCAGTTGAAAGTTGAGATATCTGACGAACTTCCGGAAATCCTTGCAGCTCCAATGCTTTACAAAATTTTGGAAGCTATGGAACGACAGGAAAACATTGAAAGGAATGCTCATGCAGAATGGATAAAAGAAGCTGAACTGAAAGACGCGGAAGCATTTCTGGACAATCTTCAATATTTCTCATATTCCCCGGATACTATGGAAAAACTGCGGGCAGCTGCAGGTCAGAGAATAATGGTATGTCAAAGAGAAAATCTGGAGCAATGCAAACAAGAATTAAAGGCAGAATACTATAAAAAAATCAACAGGCGCTGGGAGCAGCTCGATTATGAAGAGATGAAACAGCTGACAGAAAATATATCGGATAAAAATCCGGAAGAATTGTCAGCTGTTTATGCAAAGTTGAAAAATTGGGAGTGTGATATAAAGTTAAAAAGACCCTTTCTTCAAAAAGTTCGCATTAATTTGGATTATGCATGGTATAAGCAGCTCGAGAAGCTTACTGAAGATCTGGGAGAAAAAAATCGTGATGAAATAAACAGTGCTGCAAAGCAGATTAAAGAAAAGGGCTATCCGGACAGAATCAGGAAGAATGCAGAAGATAAGCTGGCTGGAAGATCTTTTGAACTGGATATGAGGGAACTTATAGGGCTTGGAAATGATTTTGATCATTTTGATAAGAATACTGTTGATCTGCTTGAGCAGAAAGCATTATTGTTGAATACTTCTGACAAAAGCCGGGAGATATACAGAGAAAAGCTGAAGGAACGGAGATATTGTATTGCAATGACAGAAGTAAGCCGGGAAGTTCAGCTTTTTGGCCAGCTGTGTGAAAAATACGGCATTACTCTGCAAAATCTGCAGACAGTTATGAATACACCGGATTACAGAACCTGTGCTGACCATTTCTGCAGCCGATATAATATCAGCGGCTATAGTGAGCTTCCGGTATTTATGATGCAGGGGAAATCTGAAATTGCAGTAACTTCAGATTCGCTGTTTTATACAGTTGGAAATGAACATTATAAAGCGCCTTTTGACATCATTTTCTCTGTTGGAATATCAAAAAAGCTGTTATCGGATAAGCTGATTATTTCGTTTAGGAATGGAACATCTGTTGAACTGGCAGCCCCATTGAATAAAAAAGAACAGGGGAAATTTGTGGATTTGATTAATGAGTTTGTTTATGTTATAAAAAATCCGGACATCTTATCAGGTTACCCTGTACTTTTATACCATACAGAGAATCTTAATTTAGAGGATTTTATTTATGATAAAAGTAAGTACTGTTTAAACAAAGATGCGATAGCGGATATATTTCTGAAGAGTTACACGTCAGATAAAAACGGACTCGGATTCAGTTTTTATGCTTATGGCAGGCAGGATGATAAGTGGAGACAGCTTGAGGAAAAAGTGAGAAAAAATTTCGATATATCTGCTGATAATATCCTGTGGATATATGATGGAACCATTTTGCGAAGTGGAAAAGAAGGAATGGCTATAGGGGAAAACATGATTTATTTGAAAAAAGGAACTCAGAATACCATTACCATTCCGATAGATAAAATTTTTGCTGTAGAACCAATAGGAGAAAAGAGAGGAATTGTTTTCAAAACAGTAGATGATTATTCATTTATATGTGAGATGTCTGAACTTCAGGGAGAAATGCAGGAAACTTTCGCAAATATGGTTTGGGAATATATACAAGGCATGCAGCTTGTCAATAAGATTAATAGACAGTCAGTGTCAATAAGAAAAAACAGTTCTGCTTCATCACCCGGAATAGTTCCAAAATTCTGCAGTAATTGTGGTGCTCCGTTAGGTGAACATGCAAAATTCTGCACAAAATGCGGGAAAAAAATCGGATTGATGATTTAGAAAGCACGATTATTTATGCTGATCATAAAATTAGAGAAATCTGACAGAAGGAGAACAGCCATGACAATCATCGTTACCGGAGGCGCCGGATTCATAGGAAGCAATTTTATATTATATATGCTCGATGCATATCCGTATTATCGCATCATATGTGTGGATAAGCTGACTTATGCCGGTAATTTGTCAAATTTGCCGGCGGTGATGGGCAGGAGAAATTTTCGCTTTGTGAAAGCAGATATCTGCAGCCGTGAGGCAGTGTATCAGGTATTCGAAGAAGAACACCCGGATATTGTCGTTAATTTTGCCGCTGAGAGCCACGTGGACAGATCGATTGAGAATCCTTCTGTTTTTCTGGAGACTAATATTACAGGAACAGCAGTTTTGATGGATGCATGCCGCAGATACGGCATCCGGAGATTCCATCAGATCTCGACAGACGAAGTCTACGGGGATCTGCCTCTGGACCGGCCGGACCTGTTATTTCATGAAGAAACACCTCTGCGTGCCAGCAGCCCCTACAGTGCGTCAAAGGCTTCGGCTGACTTGCTGGTGCAGGCATACTGCAGGACTTACGGACTGCCGGCAACAATCTCCAGATGTTCCAATAATTACGGGCCGTTCCAGTATCCGGAGAAACTGATCCCGCTGATGATCCTTAATGCGCTTGAGGACAAGCCGCTCCCTGTATACGGGAAGGGGATCAATGTAAGAGACTGGCTTTATGTGGCGGATCACTGCCGTGCGATCGATCTGATCATTCACAGGGGAAGAGACGGCGAGATCTATAATGTGGGAGGACATAATGAGAAGAGTAATCTTGATATTGTCCGACTCATATGTAAAGAACTTGGAAAGCCGGAAAGTCTTATTACATTTGTAGAGGATCGGAAAGGTCATGATATGAGGTATGCTATCGACCCGTCTAAGATAACCGCCGAATTAGGCTGGAAGCCGGAAACCGGATTTGAGGAGGGAATACGCAAAACTATCCGGTGGTATTGTGAGAATCGCGATTGGTGTTTTACAAACATTTAACACAATCTCTTTCGCACTGGCTTTTCCGCTCTGTTATAATGTTTTCAAATAAGCGGAAGAAGAAAAAGGAGAAATTTCTGTAGATTATCTACACCGCGGATGCCCCGGCAGACGTAAGACATGATAATCTATAGAATGCCAAACAGACCATGAAGAACAATATCACAACACTGATCGAATCCGGATATGCGGATCTGAGAAAATCGGAGAAACAGGCCGCGGATTATGTACTGGAGAATATAGAGCGGATACAGGAGATGCCCCTCGACCGTCTGGCGAAGGCTGCAGGCGTCAGCCAGCCTACGGTGCTGCGGATGCTGAAAGCTCTGGGATACGACGGCTATAAGGACTTCCGGTACCAGCTTGTTGCCGAGCTCGCCAAGTCGGAAAACCGGACGGAAGACGCCGGACAGCCTCAGCTTATGTACGGCTATACGCTGGATAAAAAGACCGGTCTGGACGAGATACCAGTTAATATTACGATGACGACAGAGCGGATGCTGGAGGAAACCCTTAAGAATTTCCCGGGAAAGACATATAAAAGAGTCATAGAAGCGCTCAGGAATGCACGCATCATTGATATTTACAGCGTGGAGAATTCCGAAGTGGCTGCGGTGGATCTGCTGACGAAACTCCTGTATTTAGGACTCCCCTGCAGGCACTTTACAGACTGCTATCTGCAGCAGATCACAGCCGGACAGCTGACAGAGCAGGATGTGGCTGTGGGGATTTCCTATTCCGGGGAATCGAAGGATACGGTGGACGCCATGAAGACTGCCAAGGGTTCCGGCGCCTGTACGGTTGCGATCACGAATTTTAAGGAATCAACGATCAGCAAATATGCGGATATTCTGATCTGTCCCAGTCAGGAGCAGCATTTCTACGGCAATGCCATCTTCTCCAGATCCACCCAGATCCTGATCGTGGATATGATTTATATGGGACTTATATCCTCGGACTATGAACATTATGTAAAACAACTGAATAAATGCGAGAAAGTCGTGCGTGGAAAGGCATATGACCATCGACGGAAGCACTGAGCAATTCAGACGTGTCATTTGCAAAGCCGCATGACTTGGTAGAAAACCTACATCTTAAAGTATGTTAAGCCTCTGTAAAGTTTACATTTCCTTTACAGAGGCTTGATTTTTTCTTGATAGAAATGCCGAAAATGACGCGGGTATAATCTTACGTGCAGGCAGTCGGAAAGCAGAGTAAAAACGGAGCGCGCGGCTGCCGGAAATGCTTTTGGAAACACTTATTTGAAAGTGAAGAGGAGTTAAGTATTATGCTTGAGTTGAAAAATGTAAAGAAGAGCTATGACGGCACGCCGGTGCTCACCGGCATCAGCCTGAATATCGAAGACGGAGAGATCGTTTCTATATTAGGGCCGTCCGGATGCGGCAAGACAACGCTTCTTAACCTGATCCTCGGAATCGTGGATTCGGACGGCGGCCGGATTATCTACAATGGAGAAGACATTACAGACGTTCCTATGGAAAAGAGAGGATTCAATATTGTGTTTCAGGATTACGCACTGTTCCCTAATCTGAATGTCTATCAGAACATTACATACGGGCTGAGAAATAATCCGGAAATCTCTTCCAAAGAGGAGGTGGAGGATCTGATTCATCTGCTCGGCCTTGAAGAGCATTTAAATAAGAGGATTGGTCAGCTCTCCGGCGGACAGAAACAGAGAGCCGCACTCGCAAGAACGATGGTCATGAAACCGAAGATCCTGCTTCTCGACGAGCCGTTAAGTGCTTTGGACGGCGTGATCAAAGAGTCTATCAAGGATCGGATCAAGACGATCGCCAGAGAGTACAATCTGACGACGATTATTGTGACGCATGACCCGGAAGAGGCGCTGACACTTTCCAACCGCGTCATGATCATTAATGAAGGAAAGATCGCCCAGTTCGGCAGACCGGAGGAGATCATCAGAAGACCGGAGAACGGGTTCGTGAAGAAATTTATCCTGAATCAGCTGGAGATCAAGAAGAACAATATCTACACTTTGTTCGCAGGTCAGCCTGCAGAACAGGTGCAGGTCTGCTGAAGAGGTGAGAACCATGAGAAAGAACAGAGAGATTAAACTGATCTTTGCACTGATCGCGGTCTTCTTCGCGGGATTTCTCGCAGTACCGATGATCAGTGTGGTGATGAAATCATTTACGGGAAACGGCGAGGCGGCTTCTCTGGCACACTATGCAGAAGTGCTCACAGAAAGAGGTTTTTTAAAAGCGCTGGGGCATAGTATGGTGATCTCGGTGTGCAGTGCCCTGATCACGACAGTGCTGGCATTTATTCTGGCGTACGCGATCCACTATACGAATCTGGGAAAGCGCTATAAATGGCTGATCAGCAAGGCGGCGATCCTGCCGATGCTGCTCCCGACGATCACCTATGGATTTGCCATCATTTATTCCTTTGGAAAGCAGGGCCTTCTGACGAAGCTTTTCGGAAGACAGCTCTTTGATATTTACGGATTTAACGGGCTGCTGCTTGGATATGTGGTCTACACACTTCCCATAGCATTTACACTGGTCAACAATGCCATGGGGTACATAGATAAGCGGTTTATGATCGTGTCAAGACTGATGGGAGATTCACCGTTACAGACCTTTCGTATGACCATTTTAATCCCGCTCTTGGGAACTCTTGCGACATCGTTTATCCAGACTTTCTTCCTCTGCTTTACGGATTTCGGTATCCCGGCGTCCGTTGGCGGACAGTATGAAGTTGTGGCAAGCGTCCTCTATGAGGAAATGCTGGGAAGTATCCCGAATTTCGGGAATGGCGCAGTAGTTGCATTGGTTATGATCATCCCGTCCGTAGTAAGTATCACGGTACTTCATATTTTGGAGAAATATAACGTGCGCTATAACAAGATCTCGCCGATCGAACTAAAGAAAGGTGTGAAGCGGGACGCTGTATTTGCGGTCTTAAGCGGCGCTGTTATCGTGTGTACGCTCAGTATGTTTGTGGTTATGTTTGCGGCTCCTTTTATCGAGGAGTGGCCTTACCGGATGAATTTTACACTGGAGCATGTACAGGCGGTGTTTGAAGACAGACAGCTGTACGGTGTATATGTGAACTCGGTGATGGTCGCTGTCATCACGGCGCTTGCAGGCACTCTGATTTCCTACGGCGGAGCGCTGGTCACGGCAAGGAGTACGGTGAACGAGAAGTTAAAGAAAGTGATCGACAGCATCGCCCTTGTGACAAATACGATCCCGGGTATGGTCATCGGTCTTTCCTACCTGTTTGTGTTCACAGGCACGCCGCTGCAGAATACATTTCCGATCATTATTATATGTAATATCGTCCATTTCTTCTCAACGCCCTACCTGATGATGAAGAATTCCCTTTCTAAGATGAATGCATCATGGGAGACAACGGCTATGCTCATGGGAGACAACTGGCTGAAGACGATTGTCAGGGTCGTGACGCCGAACGCACTGTCGACACTGCTGGAAGTGTTCAGCTACTATTTTGTAAATGCAATGGTAACGGTCAGCGCCGTAGTATTCATTGCAGGTGCAAGAACCATGGTCATAACGACCAAGATTCAGGAATTACAGTATTTTAATGAGTTTAATGAGATTTTTGTGCTTTCGCTTCTGATTCTGTTTACCAATCTGATCGCAAGAGCGGTGTTCCGCAGACTTGCAAAGGCCAGCAAAAACAGACAGAACACAGCAAAGGTATATCAATTCTCTGCCAAGAAGGCAGCGTAAATTATAAAAGGAGAATCTACAGTTATGAAAAAGATGAGTTTTAAAAGAGCAGTGTCACTGACACTTGCGGTGGCAGCTGTCGTGACAGGTATGGGACTTACAGGATGTGATACAGGATCATCCGGAGACCAGATTATTATTTATTCCAATGCGGATGAGGAAGCGATCACGGCGATGGAGAATGCACTGGACAATAACGGATATGAAGGACAGTATATGTTCCAGACATTCGGTACTTCTGAACTTGGCGGCAAACTGCTGGCTGAGGGGAAGGATATCGAGGCGGACATGGTGACCATGAGTACGTTCTATGTAGAGAGCGCTCAGGCTCAGAATAATATGTTTCAGGATCTGACATTTGATGTGGATACGATTGACGAGTTCGAGCCATATTGTGCGCCGATCACTTCTCAGGAAGGAACCATCATCGTGAATACAGAGATGATGGAGGAGAACAACCTGCCGATGCCGGAGTCTATCGCTGATCTTGCGGATCCGGTATACAAGGGCTTTGTATCTGTAACTGATATTGCATCATCTTCTACAGCATGGCTTCTTGTTCAGGCGCTTGTGTCCGAGTACGGTGAGGACGGAGCGCAGGATGTGCTCGCAGGCATCTATGAAAATGCAGGCGATCACCTTGAGGATTCCGGTTCCGCACCGCTTAAGAAAGTGCGGGCAGGTGAGGTCGCGGTCGGATTCGGACTTCGACAGCAGGCAGTTGCGGACAAGGCAGACGGACTTCCAATCGATTATATCGACCCGGCAGAGGGCAACTTCAGCCTGACAGAGTCTGTCGCAGTTGTGGATAAAGGCGATGACACAAATCCTCTTGCTATGGAGATGGCACAGTGCATTATTGAAAATGGCAGGGAAGAGCTTCAGTCCTATTATCCGAACGCTCTGTACAACGGAGAGTCCACAGACGCAGCCAATAAGTCTGCAAATCCGAAGGTATTCCCGGAGAAACTGACGGTTGATCTTCTGCAGAAGCATGAGGCAATCTCGGAAGCTGCCAAGGAGGAAGCTGGGCTGTAAAATGCAGTTCAGCCTGTGCTGCTCGCAGAGGCGCACGAATATAAGGAATGCATCAATATATAGAGATAAGAGAGGAAATACAGATGAAATCATATAAACTTCTTACACCGGGACCGCTGACGACAACGGACACGGTAAAACAGCAGATGATGTTTGACCATTGCACATGGGATGACGATTACAAACAGATCACACAGGAGATCCGCAAAGGGCTTTTAAAGCTGGCTCATGTGTCTGAAGACGAGTACACGGCAGTGCTGATGCAGGGAAGCGGAACATTCGGAGTAGAGTCCGTGCTCACAAGCGTCATCGGATCCGGAGACGAGCTTCTGATCTGCGCCAACGGAGCATACGGCGAGCGTATGGCTGACATCGCGGATCATGCGGGAATCAAGCATCAGGTATACAATGAGCATTACAATAAAGTGCCCAATGCACAGAAGATCGGCGAGATGCTGGACGCGGATCCGGCCATAACACATGTATCTATGGTGCACAGCGAGACGACTTCCGGTATCTTAAATGATATAGAGGCAGTTGGTAAAGTCGTAAAGGAAAAAGGCAGAGTCTTTATCGTGGACGCGATGAGCAGCTTCGGCGGTGTGGATATCCCGGTGAAGGACTGGGGCATTGATTTCATTATCAGCTGCGCCAACAAATGCATTCAGGGAGTGCCGGGATTTTCCTTCATCATTGCAAGGAGAGATCTGCTGGAGGCAAGCGCGGGGAAAGCAAGAAGCCTGTCCCTTGACCTGTATGACCAGTGGAAGACCATGGAAGCAGATGGAAAATGGCGCTTTACATCCCCGACTCACGTAGTGCTTGCATTTGCTCAGGCAATGAAAGAACTGGAGGAAGAGGGCGGCATCGAGGCAAGAAACAGACGCTATACGGAAAATAACCGTCTCCTTATCGAAAAGATGGCTGAAATGGGTATCCGCCCGTACATAGACAGCACACATCAGGGTCCGATCATCACGACCTTCTTTTATCCGGAAGAGTGCCGTTTTACATTTTCACAGATGTACGAGTACATCAAGGACAGAGGATATGCGATCTATCCGGGCAAGGTGACGGAGGCCGAAACATTCCGCATCGGAAATATCGGCGAGATCTATCCGGAAGACATTGAGAAAGTATGCGCGATCATTAAAGAATTTCTGGAGGAGTACAATCATGAAGAAAATTAAGGCAGTAATCTTTGACTGGGCAGGAACGACAGTGGATTTCGGATGCATGGCGCCGGTTCAGGCATTCGTAGAAGTGTTTAAGCAGTACGGTATCGAGCCGATCATGGAGGAAGTGCGTGAGCCCATGGGTATGCTTAAGATCGACCATATCCGCACTATGCTGAAAATGGACCGGATCAAAGCGCTCTGGACAGAGAAGTACGGAAAAGAGCCGGGAGAGGAAGAGGCACAGGCTCTGTATCAGATCTTTGAGGAGAAGCTTTTGAGCATCCTTCACCTTTATTCGGATCCGAAGCCGGGTGTGGTTGAAACAGTAAATCGCCTGAGAAGACACGGCATCAGGATCGGCTCCACTACAGGTTACAATGACAAGATGATGGAGATCGTAGTTCCGGCAGCGAAGGAGAAAGGATATGAGCCGGACGTGTGGTTCAGCCCGGATGCCGCCGGACAGAAAGGCCGTCCCTACCCCTATATGATCTTCCGCAACATCGAAGCGCTGGGCATCAAGAAGGTGCGCCGTGTCCTGAAAGTGGGGGACACTATTTCAGATATCAAAGAAGGCAAGAATGCGGGCGTATGGTCCGCGGGCATCGTAGTCGGAAGCTCCGAAATGGGCTTGACACAGGAAGAGTACGAAGCGCTTTCTCCGGAAGAGAAGGAAGAAAAGTGCAGGGAAGTCTCGGAGAAATTTCTGGAGGCAGGTGCAGATAAAGTATTTTACACTATAGAAGATTTAGGAGAGTTCCTTCTCGGATAGTAAAACAGTATTGTTATTTTAGTGATAAAATAGTGGATTTCAGAGCTCTGATTTGTACAAAACGGCACAAATCAGGGCTTTTTGAGACTTTACATAGATTTAACATAGACTTGATTTTACATTTTACATTTCTCTTTTATGATGAATAGCGTCGACGGGAGAGAACGAACCGCGGCAGCGCAGAAGAAGATGCGCAGTACATAATAATCTGAATTGAAAAAGGAGATTATCGAAAATGAAAATGAAAAAGTTTATCGCAGTATTAGCAACAGTGAGCATGGTAGCAGCTATGGCAGCTGGATGCGGAAGCAGCTCAAATGACACATCTGCAGACAGCAATGCAGCAGCTGACGGCGGATCAGATCTGAGCGGTACAATTACAGCAGCAGGTTCTTCTGCACTGAAACCGCTGGTAGACGACGCGGCAGATTCTTTCCTTGAGTCCCATCCGGACGTATCTATCACAGTAGATGCAGGCGGTTCAGGAGAAGGTCTGAAACAGGTATCTGAGGGAACTGTTACGATCGGAAACTCAGATGTGCCGGCAGAGGATAAACTGGATGCTGACGCAGCAGGCGAGCTTGTAGATCATCAGGTATGTGTTATCACAATGGCTCCGATCGTAAACAAAGATGTAGCTGATGCAGGAGTTACAGATCTTACAAAAGACCAGCTGATCTCCATCTTTACAGGTGAGACGACAAACTGGAAAGATGTAGGCGGTCCGGACGAGGATATCGTACTTGTTACACGTCCTGAGTCTTCAGGTACAAGAGCTACATTCCAGGCGTATGCACTTGACGGAAATGAAGAAGCATCCAACGCTTCCATGGAGACAGATGATTCCGGTGTCCTTCTGAAAAATGTAACAGATACAAAGGGAGCAATCGGATATGTAGCACTTTCCTATCTGGTAGATAACGACGATGTTGCTACAGTAGCAATCGACGGTGTTGAGCCGACTCTTGAAAATACATACAGCGGAGAATATCCGGTATGGACATTCGAGCATATGTATACAAAAGGCGAGCCGGATGAAGTAACAAAAGCATTCCTCGACTACATTATGTCAGATGATTATGGTACACAGATGGAAAGTCTTGGATACGGCGTTTCTTCAAAAATGACAGTAACAGAACACTAATCACTGGCAGATGACATTATACGGCGGGCGTACTTATCAGAAATGTGCCCGCCGTTTCTGTGAGTAATAGACAAGCTAAAGAATTCGGGAGAATTTAATATGAAAAAAGGCATGTTTGCAAAAGAATACGCTTGGAGAGGACTGATGACAGCAGGCGGACTGTTTGTTATCGTGCTTACCATCGCTATCGGTGCTTTCCTTGTGTATAAAGGTTCAGGTACATTTACCACCTTCCATCATACGCTGTGGGAATTTCTCGGTTCTGCAGAGTGGGATCCCACAGACGGACCGGAAGGCGGCGGAGCAGTCGGAGCTCTGATATTTATTGTCGGTTCACTGGCTACCTGTGGGCTGGCTCTGCTGATCTCGACACCGTTTGCAGTCGGTTCGGCAATTTATATGATTGAAATATCACCGAAGTTCGGTGAGAAATTTTACCGTCCGATCGTTGAGATCTTTGCCGGTATCCCGTCTGTCGTGTATGGATGGGTAGGTCTTTCCGTACTGGTTCCGGCGATCAAGACAATATTTAACAGACAGGTGGGACACTCCATTTTTGCTGCGGCGCTGGTGCTTGCGGTCATGATCTATCCTACGATCACCAATGTGGCGGCGGATTCGATCCACTCTGTTCCGAAGGATTACCGCATGGCGGCGTACGGACTGGGCTCTACGAGATGGCAGTCCATTTACCGCGTAGTGATCCCAGCGGCGGCGCCCGGCATATTCTCAGGTATTATCCTTGGACTTGCCAGAGCGTTCGGCGAGGCGCTTGCGGTGGCAATGGTCATCGGACAGACGACAGCCCTGCCGACAAGTATCCTGTCAACGACAAAGACACTTACGACTGAGATCGCATCTCAGATGGGAAATGCGATGGAAGGCGGAGAGATGAAGACAGCTCTTTGGACAATGGCACTGCTTTTGTTCCTGCTCTCACTGCTGTTCATTTTCCTGATCCATCTGGTTTCTCACAAAGGATCAAAAGAGGAGGCATAATTTATGAACAGAATTAAACGTGCGCGCGGCATTAACGGCATGATGACGGGCATATTCAATCTGATCGCGGTCTTCTTTTTTGTTCTGCTGATCGCGTTTGCGGGATATGTGATCATTAAAGGTTTTACAGGTGCATCTCAGGAGATGTTCCTGTTTGAAAGAAAAGGAAGCATCGGAAACCAGCTGTTCAACACGATCTATCTTGTGTTTATCTCTCTGGTATTTTCCGTTCCGCTCGGTGTGATGGCGGGGATCTATCTTTCCATGTATGCAAAGAAAGGTCTGCTGACAAAGTTCCTCAGGATCTGTATTGAGACTTTGTCCTCCCTTCCCTCCATCGTAGTAGGTCTGTTCGGATACCTGGTATTCCTTGTATTCTTCGGACTGAGCAAGAGTCTTCTGGCAGGTGCGCTTTCGATTTCGATTCTGGCGATTCCTGTCATTACGACGACAACAGAGGATGCGATCAATGGTCTTCCTGACGACTACCTGCACGCCAGTTTAGGACTGGGCGCTACCCGCTGGCAGTCCATCTTCCATGTGCTCCTTCCGGCATGTGTACCGAGGATTATGACGGGAGTCATTCTGGCAGCAGGAAGAGGATTCGGTGAAGCGGCAGCCCTTCTGTATACCACAGGTTCCGGATCGGATATCCGCTGGAATAACTGGGATCTGTCATCGCCCACATGTCCGCTGAACATATTCCGTCCTGCACAGACTCTGTCGCTGCAGATCTGGGATCTGCAGATCAACGGTCAGGATTCGGATCTTGCCAACCTTGCGGCGGCAGTGCTGATGATTCTGGTCCTGCTGTTCAGTATCGGAGCAAATGCACTGAGCCGGCACATCAATAAAAAGAATGCAGGCGAAAGCGCGTAAACTCAATTTTAGAGAAAGGATACAGAAATGGAAGAGAATAAGAATAATTCATATAAATTTGATATCCGTAATCTGAATCTGCACTATGGGGATTTTCATGCACTTAAAGATATCAATATGAAGATAGAGGCGCATAAGATTACGGCATTTATCGGACCGTCAGGATGTGGAAAATCTACATTCCTTAAAACACTGAACCGAATGAATGATCTTGTAGAAAACTGTAAGATCGACGGTACTGTTATGCTGGATAACAAGGACATCTATAAAGACATGGATGAGATCACACTCCGCTACAGAGTGGGAATGGTATTCCAGCAGCCGAACCCGTTCCCGAAGAGCGTATATGATAATGTGGCTTACGGACCGCGTATTCAGGGCATTAAAAAGAAATCCAAACTTGATGAGATCGTTGAAAGAAGTCTGCGTCAGGCAGCAATCTGGGACGAACTCAAAGACAGACTTCACAAAAGTGCGCTGGGACTTTCCGGCGGACAGCAGCAGAGACTCTGTATCGCCAGAACACTTGCGGTAGAGCCGGAAGTCATCCTGATGGATGAGCCTACATCCGCCCTTGACCCGATCTCTACATCAAAGATCGAAGACCTTGCCATGGAATTGAAAAAAGACTATACTATAGTCATGGTTACACATAATATGCAGCAGGCGGTTCGTGTGTCCGATAATACAGCCTTCTTCCTTCTTGGAGAAGTGATCGAGTACAATGATACGGAAAAACTATTCTCAATACCGGCAGATAAGAGAACAGAGGATTATATCACAGGGAGGTTTGGTTAAGTTATGCGTAACAAGTTTGATGAGCAGCTGCATCTTCTTGAAGAGCAGCTTACACATATGGGAGAACTCTGCGAGACAGCAATTTCAAAAGCAACACAGGCACTCAAAGACGGCAGTATCGAACAGGCAAAGATCATCATTTCAGAGGATGAGGAGATCGATCAGTGTGAAAAGGATATCGAGAGACTGTGCCTGAAGCTTCTTCTGCAGCAGCAGCCGGTTGCAAAGGATCTGAGAAGAATTTCAGCGGCGCTTAAGATGATCACAGATATGGAACGTATCGGAGACCAGACATCTGATATCGCCGAGATTATCATTTCCTCCAAGGGCGTTGCGGCAACAGAGGAGATCCATGTGATCGGTACAATGGCATCGGAAGTCAGCAAGATGGTCCGCGACAGTGTGACGGCATATGTAAACAGAGACCTTGAACTGGCGCAGAGCGTCATGAAAGCCGATGATGAGATCGATCAGTACTTCGACGAAGTCCGTGACGAGATGATTGCCTTCATTAAAGAGGAAAAAGGTGAAAACGGAAAGAGGATATTCGATCTGATCATGGTGACTAAATACCTTGAGCGTATTGGAGACCATGCGACAAATATTGCCGAGTGGGTTGAATTCTCTATCACAGGCGTACACAAAGACAGTGCAGTCATTCACGAAGGCTGAATTCAAAATAAGGATCTTATATTAAGATAGAAAAGAAGGAGAACTGAAAAGATGATATATTGCGTGGAAGACGACGACAACATCCGCGAACTTGTAATATATACACTGGAGACAACCGGGCTTAAGGCCAGAGGGTTTGCAGACGGTTCTGCTTTTATGGAGGCTCTGGCGTTTGATACGCCGGAGCTTATTTTGCTTGATATCATGCTCCCCGGGGACGACGGCCTCGAGCTGCTGAAGAAGCTGAAGTCTTCACCGAAGACAAAGAGTATCCCGGTGATCATGGTGACTGCAAAAGGTTCGGAGTACGACAAGGTAGTCGGTTTGGACTCCGGAGCAGATGACTATGTAACAAAACCTTTCGGCATGATGGAGCTTGTCTCACGTATCAAGGCGGTGCTTCGGCGCACCGGCAAGGTAGAAGACCGGATGGATATGGAGATGGCCGGTGTCCACGTGGATGTTAAAAAACATGAAGTAACGGTAGACGGCAAAGCAGTTTCCCTTACACTCAAAGAATTTGAACTGCTGGAAAAGCTGATGCGCAATCAGGGAATCGTTCTGACCAGAGACCAGCTTCTGACAGAGATATGGGGGTATGATTTCGACGGTGAGACAAGAACTGTCGATGTACATATCAGGACACTTAGGCAGAAGCTTGGCGAAAAAGGCGAGATCATTCAGACGGTCCGCGGCGTCGGTTACCGTGTCGGAGGAGCTGCATGAGAAAAAAGATCCAGAGAAGTATGGTGATGGTGCTTGCTGTCACCCTGCTTCTTTCTTATATAATATTAACTCTGCTCTTATATAACCAGAATCTGTCTATACTTGAGTCAGAGGTCAGGCAGGAAGCAAAATATATCCGGGCTGCGATCAATATATCCGGCGCACAGTATCTTGAAGAGATGGACGATGTTGACTGGACGACCCGCGTGACACAGATCGACGAGAAAGGGGATGTCCTCTACGATACGCGGCGAGACGGAAGTACTCTGGAGAACCACAGCGGCAGGAAAGAAGTAAAAGAAGCTCTGGCGACAGGTGAGGGTGAAGATGTCAGGATGTCTGATACTGTCGGACAGGAAATGTATTATTATGCCCTCCTTTTGGATGACGGGACAGTGCTTCGCGCCTCCAAATCAATGGATGGTCTGATCCGGACTGCTCTTGGCAATCTGCCGGTTATGGCAGGCCTTGCCGCCATTATGCTGGTTTTAGCTTATTTTCTGGCAAAATGGCAGACAAAACGTCTGGTCAGACCGATCTATGAGCTGGATCTGGAGCATCCGCTGGAGAATAAGACTTATGACGAGCTTACCCCGTTTCTTGAGGCCATGGACCGGCAGAATAAGGAAAAAGAAGCTGTGGCAAATATGCGGAAAGAGTTCTCCGCGAATGTCTCCCATGAGCTGAAGACGCCTCTTACTTCCATTTCCGGTTATGCAGAGATCATGAAAAACGGCATGGTCCGCCCGGAGGATATTCCGCTCTTCTCCGAGCGTATTTACAAAGAGGCGCGCCGTCTTATAACTCTTGTGGAAGATATCATCAAGCTCTCCAAGCTGGATGAAGAATCTGTAGAACTTGAGAAAGAAGAGGTAGATCTCTACGAACTTACCCGTGAGATCATCAGCCGTCTTTCGCCTCAGGCGTCCCAGAAAAATATCCGCATGGAGGTGGCCGGCGAGCCGGTGAAATATTTCGGCATACGACAGATCTTGGATGAGATGATCTATAACGTGTGCGAAAACGCCGTGAAATATAATGTTGATAACGGCAGGGTATCCGTCTGGGTCGGAAATACACTGGATGGTCCCAAAGTTACTGTGACCGATACCGGGATCGGCATTCCTAAAGAGCACCATGAGCGTATTTTCGAGCGCTTTTACCGTGTGGATAAGAGTCACTCAAAAGAACGCGGCGGCACAGGACTGGGATTGTCCATAGTTAAACACGGCGCACTTCTCCACGGGGCGAAAGTTACAGTGGACAGCATGCCGGGACGGGGGACAAAGATCGAGATGCAGTTCCCGAAGGAAATACATTGACAGCTGACGGAAAGAACAATAAAATATAGGAAGAAACAATCGAAAAGAAAGCTGAAGATCAGAGAACGTGGTCATCCTTATGCCATGCGCAGGAAGGAAAACGTTCTCTTTTTTTTATTAAAAAATTTTTTGTTTTTATAAAACTTTTTGCACCGTAGTATTGTCTTAGCTGTGAAGAGGTGAAAAACACAGCTTTGATCATTTAAAACAGGAGGGATGAAAATGGATTTTTTCAACAGGGTAAAAGACACGGTAATGGATACGGTTGCGTCAACCGGCGTGTCGCAGAAGGTTGCGCATACGACTGGCACGCTCAAGCTGAATCAGCTCATTAAGTTTAATGAAAAAGAAATTGAGAAGATTACGCTTGAGATTGGAAGAGATTATGTGGAGCATCATCTTCAAGAGACGGATTCGGAATATGGTCCTCAGCTTGAGAGAATAAAAGAACTGCAAAGCGAGATTGAAAAATTTACCGGACAAATTGAAAATCTGAGAACAGAACAGGAAGAGGCGCGGAGAATAGCTCAGGAAGAAAAGGCAGCCAGAAATCTTGCACGCCAGCAGGATCAGCCGGATATCACACAGCGGGTGCAGGAACGGCGGCAGTCAGATATCCGCAGAGATTTAAGCAGAAGACAAAGTATAATATCGGTCACGCGGGAGTGATGATAGCGGCACTTCTGCTCATTATCTCACTTTTTATACCGAATACTGCGGAGAATGCATTGCGCAGGAGCGCAGATTCGGCAGGAAGATCGGGAAGTTTTATAGGAGAACTTGCAGAAGATGTGCTTGACAGAGCAGCGGATATAGGGGAGGCAACAGAACTCTATAATCCTGTAAAGGATAAGTCTATATTAGGGAATATTGCTTCTCAATTGAATGAATATGGAGGATCTGCTATTATATTATTTATTCCGGCAGCAGTGATACTTCTTGCGGTATGTGCTTTTATATCAGCGCTCTGTAAAGGCGGACTGATGCCTCTTATATGTTCGGCCCTGAATATATTGATGTCTGTACTGCTTATATATATATGCACTATGGGGGAGATGCAGATACGCGGCGCGGGATATTGGATCTTCACAATAAGCGCAGGTGCAATGTTTCTGTCTGCGCTTGCCGCGTTCATATTGAAGCACAACAGTAAAGCCTGAGCTTTGCAAGGCAGCGGACAGACGAAAGGGAGGAGATTCATATGTATTGTAAGAAATGCGGTACAGAACTTGAGAATGGAGACAGATTCTGCCGGGAGTGCGGCGCACCGGCGGCAGTATCGAAGGGGGGAATATACCAGAACAGTGCGCCGGCATATACAGAGACACCTTTGAGCAGAGGACAGGTGAAGAGGAATATTCCTCTTCTCTGAGCAGGGGCGGGTATACACTGTCCGGAAGATATGCTATCGATTCGGAGAGAAGCGTTATCTATCTGATCCCTGATGATGCAGAGACAGAGGACGATGTTGAAGAGGTTATTTTTGATTATGATCCTGTAAGCGGGGATATTGACCTTATGTTTAAAGGGGTACAGCTGCAACAGGTGGAATAAGAGGAACAGCATAAATATTTGAATTTTTAAAACTTTTTCATCCCTCACCTTGTCTTAGTATCAGAAGTGAGGTGAGAAGATGGATGAGTTTTATTCAGTGGTTTATTTGCCTGATAAGAAAAGATATGAAAGGATTCGGACAGGAAACAGATGAAGATACAAAAGTGTATGAGGGTGTAGTAAGTACATTACAAAATGAAGAGCTTATAGGTAAAAGAGGAGGAAAAAATGAATTACACAGAGGCAGTAAGCATGGCAAAAGCAGGGGATGAGAGAGGTTTTTCATTCCTGTACGAGAAGACATATAAAAGCAAATTTTATCTGGCGCTCCAGTATACGAAAGACGAAGAATCAGCAAAGGACGTACTTCAAGATGCATATATAAGAGCTTTTACTAAACTTGATACTCTGAAAGATCCGGAGTTATTTTCGTTATGGTTCGGAAAGATTGTTGCGAATACAGCGATAAATGCATCCAAAAAAAGAAATCCCATGTTGTTTTCCGACGTGGCAGTGAACGAGGAAGACGAGCATTTTGAGTATCAGATCGAGGATGAAAATCAGGAAGTACAGCCAGAGTTGGCATACACAAGACAGGAGACTAAAGAACTGGTACATGAGATGCTGGATTCCCTGTCAGAAGAGCAGAAGATGTGTGTGCTGCTGTTTCATATAGAAGGGATACCTATCCGAGAGATCGCCGAGATGATGAACTGCTCGGAAAATACAGTGAAATCCCGCCTGAATTACGGAAGAAAGAACCTGAAAGCAAGAGCGGAAGAACTTCAGAAGAAAGGATACAAGCTCTACGGAATCGCTCCGCTGCCTCTGCTTCTTTACCTGCTCCGCACAGATGCGTCTTATATGTGGTCAGACGGATCAGCCGTATCGGCGGGAGAGGCTGTGGAGCACAAAATCATGGAAGAAATGTCGTCCGGAACCGATGCGGCAGGAAAAGGAGCAGAAGCTGCGTCAAAAGCAGCCTCTCAGACAGCATCCAAGGCGACGGCGCATACTGCTGCACATACAGCAGCGGGAGCCGCAAAGACCGGGGTGCTTCACACAGCCGCAGGAAAAGCGGCAACTATTATCATAGGAGCGTGCGTGATTGGCGGAGGGATTTTTGGGGCATACCAGATTGTCCGCAGCACTTCGGAGCCGGAACCGGTGCGGGAAGAGACGCAGCCTCAGAAGGAGTCTGAACAGCCTGTTCAGGAGGAACAGGAAGAACAGACTCCGGAAGAGATGGTGACAGAAGTGCAGGATGCAGACTATCCGAATCTGATTGAGGGTAATCTTACAAAGGAAGAGATGGAGTTTGTCCTGGCTTATGGACCGGATGAGATACCGGAAGGAGGAATTGAAAACTCCACACAGTTTCCGTACCTGCTACCTTTATTGTGTGAAGGTGAAGGAAGAGGAGAGGGACCGGTAGAATATTATGGAACAAACGATAATGGGCAGGTTACATTCTCTCTGGATGACGTAAACCGCCTGCTTTCATCTTTCACTGATTTCCAGTATTCGGAGGAGAATGATACTGATACCGAGTATGGCGTAAATGTGGACGGAAATATGATTGCTTACTCTCCGGTGACGATAGGGTACACGGCATCGGCCGATATTACATCGGCGGAGTATACCGAAGATGAAATGACTATTTATTATACATTCGAACGTGACTATGCAGATCCTGCAAGTGAAGACATCAGGAGCAATAAAAAAGCTGTGCTTGTGCCAGCAGAAAACGATCTGTACCGTATCATAAGCATTGAAGAAGTGGATCAGGGATTACAGACAGAGGAGACAGGCGGGGAAGCCGGACAGACCCGGACAGCGGAAAGAACGCAGAGCGCCGGCACTGTAAAAGATGCATATATATCTGTTCTTCAGTCGATCAGTGCACATGAGCCTGGATTTGAGTTCTCGATCGCGGGAGATTCCGCTGAAAGTTATGAGTATTTCCTCAGTGATATGGATGGAGACGGAAACGAGGAACTGATTGTCGGAGCAAGATTTGCTGACGGTCCGTTCTACGTGCGTGATTGCCGCGTTTTCACCCTGTCAGAAAATGGCGGAACTACTATGCAGCCGGCAGGGGAGGATTTTTCGGCAATGTCTCTTTATATTCCATCAGACGGGAGAGGACTTTTCACATATGAATTCAGCCGTGGAACAGGCGAGGTTTATATATCCCGAATTACGATAAGTAATGGAAGTCTGGAAAGCACCCCTTCAGAATCCCGGATCACCATGGGAGACAGTTTGGACCAGCAGTTTAAAGCTGAAAATGCTCAGCCTTCGTGGAAAGATATCTCGGACCTGTCGGGACTGGACGGCCTGTCATAGGAATATTTAACAAAAGCCGAAGCAGATATTTTTTTCAGGAAACTTAACAATCGGATTCCTCTTGTCAGGATGATCTGCCTGTGCTATCATGTCTATAACACGCCAGAGAAAGGAGCTTATTATGATCATTGAAGTTGATTTTAACAGTGACGAAGCGATCTATATCCAGCTCTGTAATCAGATTATTATGGGAATCGCGACATCCGTGATCCGTGAGGGAGACTCTCTGCCATCAGTGCGCCAGCTTGCAGATACGATCGGAGTAAATATGCATACGGTTAATAAGGCATACAGTGTGCTGAAGAGAGAGGGATATATCAGCCTTGATAAGAGGCGCGGGGCGGTGATCGCACTTGATATTGACAAGATGGAGCAGTTAGAGGAGATGAGACGCGAACTTAAAATCGTGCTGGCCCGGGGCTGCTGTAAGAATATTTCCCGTCAGGAGGTACATGATCTGGTGGATGAGATTTTTGATGATTATGAGTGAGTAAAAGCTCTAAGTCATAATGTACTAAGAAAAGCAGGCAGGAGGAATTTATGCATATATCATATACGAAGCAGGCTGAGAATGCCATTAAATATGCAGCGAAAAAAGCAAAGGAGATGCAGCATCCCTATATCGGGACAGAGCATCTTCTGCTTGGGCTGTGTCAGGAGTATTCGGGAGTTGCAGGACAGATCCTTGCAAAAAACGGAGTTGAGGAAGAGAAGATCTATCAGCTCATGGATGAACTGATCGTGCCCCGGACTGATGGAGCGGTTAAGAGCAGACCGGCGGAAAGCCCGCGGTATCAGGAAATCCTTGAGAACAGTGAGAAAGAAGCGCACAGGCTTCATACAGCTGATGTGGGAACAGAGCATCTGCTTTTGTCGATGATCCGGGATGTAGACTGTGTGGCGGCACGTATTCTTATTACACTGAATATTAATCTCCAGAAGATTTTTCAGGATATCATGACGGCATCGGGGGTGGATCCCAAGGAGTATCAGGATGAGATTCAGGAGGATGCGAAGAACAACCATTCTATGATGGATCAGTTCTGTACAGATATGACGGAGCGGGCGGAAGAAGGTAAGCTTGATCCGGTTGTGGGCAGGGACGAAGAAATGCACCGCCTTATGCAGGTGTTAAGCCGACGCACGAAGAATAATCCTTGTCTGGTCGGAGAGCCCGGAGTAGGAAAAACGGCAATCATAGAGGGACTTGCGCAGCGGATTGCATCAGGTGTTGTGCCGGAGAAAATGAAAGATAAAAGAATCTATACGCTGGATCTGCCGGGACTGATCGCCGGCTCAAAATACCGGGGAGAGTTTGAAGAGCGAATGAAGGGGCTGATCGCCGAAGTGGAGTCAAGCGGAAATGTGATTCTGTTTCTAGATGAGATCCACACGATGATCGGAGCCGGAGGAGCAGAGGGGGCGATTGATGCATCCAGTATTCTGAAGCCGTCCCTTGCCAGAGGAGAACTTCAGCTGATCGGCGCTACAACGATTGCAGAGTACCGCAAATATATTGAAAAGGACGCGGCATTGGAGCGGCGTTTTCAGCCGGTGTCTGTGGAGGAACCGACGAAAGAGCAGTGTCTTGAGATCCTGAAGGGATTGAAAGAAAAATATGAGACACATCATAAAGTAGAAATCACTGAAAATGCTCTGGAAGCCGCAGTACAAATGTCGGAGAGATATATTACCGACCGTAATCTTCCGGATAAAGCTATCGATGTACTGGATGAGGCGTGCTCAAAGGTAAGTCTGAAAGGCTATAAAGTACCTGATAATCTGACTGCGATGGAAGATTCGCTCAAAGAACTTGTCCGCCAGAAGGAAGAGAGTATCCGCAGGGGAGATTTTACTGAGGCATCTCTTGTACAAAAGGAACAGGAACAGGTGGAAAAAAAACTGGAGGAATTGAAGAAGCGGTTTAGAAGGAAAACATCTTCAAGTCATCCTCCGGTGACGGAAGAAGATATTGCAGAAGTTGTATCTGCATGGACGAAAGTACCTGTACAGAAACTGGCGGAGAGTGATGCAGACCGGCTGAAGAAACTGGAAAGTGTTCTTCATAAGCGGGTTATCGGTCAGGAAGAAGCTGTCAGTGCCGTTGCACGCGCAGTTAAAAGAGGACGTGTAGGGTTAAAAGATCCAAGGAGACCGATCGGATCATTTCTTTTCCTCGGACCTACGGGAGTAGGAAAGACAGAGCTGTCCAAAGCATTGGCGGAAGCGCTGTTTGGGAATGAGGAATCTATGATCCGCGTGGATATGTCGGAGTATATGGAGAAACACTCTGTTGCCAAGATGATCGGCTCGCCTCCGGGATATGTGGGACATGAGGAGGGCGGACAGCTCAGCGATCAGGTCAGGACGCATCCGTACTCGGTCGTTCTGTTTGACGAGATAGAGAAAGCCCATCCGGATGTATTTAATATTTTACTTCAGGTGCTGGATGACGGGCATATCACTGATTCACAGGGAAGAAAAGTCGATTTTTCCAATACAGTTATTATCATGACTTCCAATGCCGGTGCGAAGGCAATCGTGGAGCCGAAGAAGCTGGGATTCGCTTCAAAGGAGGATCCGGCCGGCGATTATAAACGGATGAAACAGAATGTGATGGATGAAGTAAAGATGATTTTCCGTCCGGAGTTCTTAAACCGTATCGATGAGACAATCGTATTCCATGCTCTTGACAAGACGCATATGAAGAAGATCGTGACCTTGTTGTGCCGTGATTTCACAAAACGTCTGGCGGATCAGCTTGATATACATCTTACGCTGCGCGAGTCGGCTAAGAATCTGATCGTGGAGAAAGGAACCGATGCAAAATACGGCGCAAGGCCGCTCCGGCGCGCCCTTCAGACTGAGCTGGAAGATAAGCTGGCAGATGCGATATTGAACGGCGAAGTAAAAGCCGGCGATCGAGTAGAGGCCGGAGTATCGAAGAAAGAAATCCGGTTTATTATTGAGTAAATTTCATAGAAGTTCCGGTAGAAAAAAACACCGCTTTATATTATAATAGCGATAGCGGTAATGCCGGAGGCATTGAAAAAATACTTATAACGAGATACTTAGGAGGAAACACAAGATGGCAGCGGTAAAAGAATTATTGCGCGCAGAAAACGACGGAACACTCAGCTTTGGGGATTACACTCTCGGTGCAAAGACTAAGAAAGACAACTACGAATTCGAGGGTGATATTTATAAGGTGAAAACATTTGCAGAGATCACGAAGCTCGAGAAGAACGGAATGTTTGTCTACGAGTCTGTGCCGGGAAGTGCAGTAGAGAACTTTAAGGAGACGGAGAATGAAGTGTCATTTACTGTTTCCGCCGGCGGAGATGTGCAGTTCACGCTTGAGCTTGAGCCGGAGAGCGAGTACGAAGTATTTGTTGACGGAATATCGGCAGGAAAAATGAGTACTAATCTGAGCGGAAAACTCAGTGTCAGCGTGGAACTTTCAGAAGGACAGAATGTGCCGGTGAAAGTGGTAAAGTGCTGATAAGGAAAAATGCCGGCTGTACAGGCGGACGGTAAGAGCGGCCTGAAAAGACCGGAATGTATAATGATAAACAGCAGGGCGGATGTTTCATCCACCCTGTTTTAAATATTTTCAAGTTTTCTGATTAATTTACGGCTGGGGGATATAAAATTAAAATGGCAAAAGCAAAAAAGAGCGTGTTCTTCTGCCAGAACTGCGGGCATGAAGAGGCAAAATGGCTTGGACAGTGTCCGGCATGCGGGGAGTGGAACACATTTGTAGAAGAAAAGATAGACAGCGGAATTACCAAAGGAACTACTGCGGCGTCCCGTTCTGTCAGGGAATCCGTCAGGGAAGCGAAGGTGGTGCCGCTTAATAGCGTGAATGCGGACGACGATGAGCGGTGCAGAACCGGGATCCATGAGCTGGACCGCGTGCTGGGCGGCGGAATCGTGCCGGGATCACTTGTGCTGGTGGGCGGAGATCCCGGAATCGGAAAATCTACGCTGCTCCTTCAGGTCTGCCGTATGCTTTCGAAAGATAAGAAGGTGCTGTATATTTCCGGAGAGGAATCTCAGGCGCAGATCAAGCTTCGTGCAAACCGGATGGGGGATTTTTCATCAAATCTATATCTTCTGTGCGAGACGAATCTGGAAATCATCCGCGGGGTGATCGAAAAAGAGCGTCCGCAGCTTGTGGTCATCGATTCTATACAGACTATGTACAGTGAGGATGTCTCTTCAGCTCCGGGCAGTGTCTCTCAAGTCAGGGAGTCCACTAATATTTTTCTGCAGCTGGCAAAGGGACTATGCATTCCGATTTTTATTGTGGGGCATGTGACGAAAGAAGGAACTGTTGCCGGCCCGAGAGTGCTGGAACATATGGTGGATACGGTTTTATATTTTGAGGGGGACCGGCATGCTTCCTATCGGATTCTGCGGGCGGTGAAGAACCGATTTGGTTCCACCAATGAGATCGGTGTTTTTGAAATGCAGCAGACAGGTCTTGTGGAAGTAGAGAATCCGTCGGAATATATGCTGAGCGGACGTCCGGAAAATGCGTCTGGTTCCGTTGTGGCATGTTCTATCGAGGGGACACGTCCGATCCTGATCGAGATTCAGGCTCTTGTCTGCCAGAGTAATTTCGGGATGCCGAGAAGAACTGCGGCAGGAACTGATTATAACCGTGTCAACCTGCTTATGGCGGTTCTGGAGAAAAGGCTGGGGATGGCTCTGGGCAATTCTGATGCATATGTAAATATCGCGGGCGGTATTCGAATGAATGAACCTGCTATTGATCTCGGGATCGTGATGGCGATTGTGTCAAGCTTTCGAAACCGGCCTATTGATGAGAAGACCATCGTGTTCGGCGAAGTCGGTTTGAGCGGCGAGGTACGTGCAGTAAATATGCCGGAACAGCGTGTGGCAGAGGCAAAAAAATTGGGATTTGAGACATGCATCCTGCCGGAAGTCTCACTTAAGATGGTAAAAGGAATAAAAGGGATCAAACTGGTGGGCGTGAAAAATATCGGTGATGCAGTAAAGGAGATTTAGAATATGAAACCATATATGTTAAAAGCAAGATATTACGAGACAGACCAGATGGGGATCATCCATCATTCCAATTACATCCGCTGGATGGAAGAGGCGCGGATTGATTTGCTGAACCAGCTGGGATATCCTTACCGCAGGTTTGAGGAAATGGGGTATTTAAGCCCGGTGCTCCACGCAGAATGTGAGTATAAGAAGAGCGTGAAATTTGACGATGAGGTAAAAATCGTGGTAAGTCTAGAGGATTTCGGCAAGGTTAAGTTCACACTCAGATATGACATTTATAATATGTCGGAGGGCGGTGTTTTAAGTGCAAGCGGGATGACGAGGCATTGCTTCTTGAATAAGGATGGAAGACCTGTAATGATGAATAAAGAAATGAAGGAATTTTCCGAAGTAATGCAGAAATTTGCGCTTTGATCCTGCAGTGAAACGCAAGGGATATATAGCAAATTATGTACAGGGAATGAAGAAGGCAGTGTATGGAAGCCGGAAATACGGCTGCGGTATGCTGCCTGTTTTATTTTTATAAATAAACAGTATATAACAGTTGACAACAGTTTTATACTGTTATATACTGTTTATCAAGAGGAGGACACATATGAAGATTATAATCAACAATTCATCAATGGTACCTATATATGAACAGATCATGGATCAGATCAAAGCGCAGATCACGGCCGGCGGTCTGAAAGAAAATGATGTACTCCCCTCTGTCCGGACTCTTGCAAAAGAACTGAAGATCAGTGCCCTGACGGTAAAGAAAGCGTACGATAATCTTGAGCAGGAAGGATACACGGTCACGGTTCACGGCAAAGGCACTTATGTTGCAGCAACGAACACAGAGAGGATGAGGGAAGAGCAGCGAAGGGAAGTTGAGACAGATCTTGACAACGCTGTTCAGAAAGGACGCAGATGCGGTCTTACAGATGAAGAGATCCGGGAGATATTTGAGTTGATAATGGAGGACTAGATGATGCTGGAAATTAACGGATTGGTAAAGAAATATAAAGATTTCACCCTGAACTGTTCTATGAAAGTGGAACGTGGATGTATCACGGGACTTGTCGGAGAAAACGGTGCTGGAAAAAGTACTGCATTTAAAGCGGTGCTGGGACTCATCAGTTATGACAGCGGTGATATCACATTGATGGGAAAGCTGCCGTCGGAGCTGAGAGAGGCTGAAAAAGAGAAGATCGGAGTGACGCTGGCGGAGTCGGGATTCAGCGGTTATCTGAAAGTAAAGGACATCGTGCCTGTGATGGCGGCAATGTATCCGGGATTTGACCGGGAAAGATTTCTGAATCTGTGCCGGAAGTTCAGTATCCCTCAGGATAAATATATCAAAGAATTTTCAACAGGAATGAAAGCAAAACTGAAAGTTCTGGCGGCAGTTACCCATAATGCCGATTTTCTTCTGCTTGATGAACCGACAACGGGTATGGATGTAACGGCACGGGAAAGCATTCTGGATTTGTTCCGTGAATATATGGAAGAGGATGAGGGGCGGAGTATTCTCATAAGTTCCCATATTTCATCGGATCTTGAAGGACTGTGTGATGATATTTACATTATTCATGAAGGGAAGATCATCCTGCATGAGGATATGGATAACTTGTTAAATGAGTACGGTCTTATCAAGGCGGATGACGAACAGTATGCAAGGCTGGACAAAGAACACATTCTGTCAGTCCGCAGAACTCCTTTCGGCTATGAATGCCTGACAGACCAGAAAGGGTATTATAGAGAAAATTATCCTGATATTGTAGTTGAGAACGGATCACTGGATGAAGCGATCACGATGATGACGGGAGGGGAGAGATTATGAAAGGATTGCTGATAAAAGATATAAGATTGATGAGGAGTCAGGGGGCGCTCCTGCTTGCCATGCTCATACTGGCCGCCTTATTTCTGGGGGTAGTCTCATCAGATGTAGAACCTTTTTTTGTAGTGGCATATATAACAATTTTTCTCTCTATCTTCGTGGCGTCTACCATCAGTTATGATGAGTACGACAACGGTTATCTGTTTCTTATGACTCTTCCGGTTACAAGGAAGAAATATGTTAATGAGAAGTATATTTTTGGTATTCTTATCTCCATATTTGCATGGTGCGTAGGCATGGCGATAGGGACTGCCCTGATGATCGCACAGGGCGCGGAAACAGGTGCCGGAGAATGGATCGGGGGTAACCTGATGTACATTTGTATCGCGTGGGTGTTTATGAGCATTATGATGCCGCTTCGGCTTAGATTTGATTCTGAGAAAGCGAGATATGCCAATATCATCATGTTTGCTCTGATTGCGGCTGTTGCGTACGGGGTATCAAAGATTTCACAGTATGTGCCGGAAAATATACTCAGGAATGTATCAGCCTTTTTCAATACTCTGGGAAACAATGGGATTCTCGCGCTTTGTGCAGGCATAGCGGTTGTGGCTCTTCTGATCTCGTATATCTGCAGCCGTCACATTATGGAGAAGAAAGAATTCTGAGGTGATGCTTATGAAAGAATATATCCATGTAAATGTGCGCTGGAGAATGCACGGGCTGGCTGTCGCATATGTATCCGAGCATCGGGAGATCATCAATCAGTACGCAGCACAGGGATATCGTTTCGTGACAGCGATACCGACGGAGATGAAGATTAACGGATGTGTAAGAAAAATGGATTTGATCTTTGAGAAAGAGGCGGTATAAATGAAAAATTCAGGCAGATGCCCGAAGTGCGGTTCCAGACGAATCGCAAGGATTCCGGACAACGGCAGATATGCCAACGGAAATAATATATATCTGAAATCTGCTGTGGTGTTTGCGGACAGGATTCCGCTGATCAAGTATATATGCTGCGAATGCGGATATGTGGAAGAGTGGGTGGAAAGCAGGGAAGATCTTGTGAAGGTAGAAGATAGATTCGGAAATTAGTTGCGCCGAAAGGAGTTTGAAGATATGGCTAAGAAAGATGAATATATCGAGGAGGCCTATAATGAACTGAAAAGGCTGAGTCTGGATAAGCAGAAAAGAATGGAGTATGAACTGAGGCAGAAAGCGGTACGGGACTATAATACTTAAATAAAAAGTGCGGAAAAACGCGGAATAGAAACAGGGCGTCATGAAACCCTGAAGCAGGTGGTCGGACATATGTTAGATGATGGAAAGTCAGAAAATGAAATATCCGGTCTTATCGGATGCGAACCGGATGAAGCAATAAGATTGGCGGAAGAGTGGAAAAAGGAAAACAATATAATATCTTGAAATAGTGACACGTTTCTTCGGATTTTATCATATCCGGGAAACGTGTTTTTTCTTATAATAAGACCAACAAAAAACAACGGCCATTTTATTCATGGGTCAAAGGAGGAAAGAGTTTTATGAAAAGAAAAAGATTACTTGCACTTGTGCTTGCGGCAGCGATGGCGGGAAGTCTTGTGACCGGTTGCGGCAGTTCAGGATCGGACGGCAAAGAAGGTTCGGGAAGTTCTTCTTCTGGCGGAACGGGAAAGGTGTATTACCTGAACTTCAAACCGGAGCAGGCTGACCAGTGGGTAGAGCTGGCAAAGACTTACACAGATGAAACCGGTGTACAGGTAGACGTACAGACGGCAGCATCCGGTACATATGAGTCACAGCTCAAATCAGAGATGGCAAAGGACGAAGCGCCTACTCTGTTTCAGGTAAATGGACCTGTGGGTCTGGCTACATGGAAAGATTACTGCTATGATCTTGCCGGCAGTGATGTCTACAAGGATGTTCAGAGTGATGATTACGTACTCAAAGACGGCGATCAGGTACTCGGCATCGCATATGTAATCGAGACATACGGTCTTATTTACAACAAAGCTCTGTTAAATGACTATTTTGATGCAGACTGGTCCACGATAAAATCTATCGACGATCTGAATAACTTCAACGCGCTTAAGGCTGCAGCGGAAGAGATTCAGGCTCATAAGGATGATCTGGGAGTAGAGGGTGCCTTCACATCCGCGGGCATGGATTCATCTTCAGACTGGAGATTCAAGACCCATCTTGCGAACCTTCCGATCTACTACGAGTATAAGGACAGAGGCATTACATCTACAGACGCGATCGAGGGTACATATCTTGACAACTACAAACAGATCTGGGATCTGTATATTAACAATGCTACATGTGAGCCGTCCATGATCTCATCCAAGACAGGCGATGACGCGACAAGCGAGTTCGCACTCGGTGAGGCGGTATTCTATCAGAATGGTACATGGGCATACAACGATATCAAGGACAATGAAGTGGCTGATGATGACCTTGGCATGCTGCCAATCTACATCGGAGTTGACGGCGAGGAAGAACAGGGGCTCTGCACAGGTTCCGAGAACTACTGGTGCGTAAATAAGAATGCATCGGAAGAAGACATTCAGGCTACACTTGATTTCCTGAAATGGGTTGTGGAGAGCGATGAAGGACGCGACATGCTGGCAAATCAGATGGGATTCGTAACGCCGTTTACAACATTTGCAGACTATCTGCCGAGCAATCCGCTCGTTCAGGCAAATGAGGAGTATACAGAAGCCGGCAAGATACCGGTGAGCTGGAACTTTACGACGATGCCGTCTGAGAACTGGAAGAACAATCTGGGCAGTGCGCTTCTTGAGTATGCACAGGGCACAGGCGACTGGAACGGTGTAGTGACTGCTTTCGTTGACGGATGGGCAAAAGAGTATGCAGCTGCAAACGAATGACAGACCTTGTTCCTGCCGGCAGGCGGACAGGATTCCTGAAAGTTAAAAAATATGAAAATAAGAGCCCCGGCATGAATGACGGGGCTCTTATCAGGAAGGAGAAAAAGAAATGCAGAAAGCAATCAAAAAATATTTTCCTGTCTTTGTACTCCCTACAATGATAGCGTTTGCAATCGGATTTATAGCCCCGTTCCTCTTGGGAATTTATCTTTCTTTCTGTAAATTTACAACAGTAACAGACGCAGAATTCATCGGTCTGGGCAATTATGTAAAAACACTTGGAGACCCGGAGTTTATCCACTCTCTCTGGTACACGGCCCTTTACACTGTGGTGACCGTGCTTCTTATCAATGTACTGGCGTTTGCCGTGGCAATGCTCCTGACAAAGGGGATCAAAGGAACCAATATCTTCCGTACAGTATTCTTCATGCCGAATCTTATAGGAGGTATCGTTCTCGGCTATGTATGGCAGCTTCTCTTAAACGGTATTCTGGCATATTTTGACCGTACTCTGACATATTCGGAAGTATATGGTTTCTGGGGACTTGTGATTCTGGTTCTCTGGCAGCAGGTAGGATATATGATGATCATTTATATCTCAGGCATCCAGAACATTCCGGGCGAACTGATCGAAGCGGCGAAGATTGACGGGGCAAGTTCATGGCAGATTCTGAAAAATGTGACGATACCGATGGTAATGCCGTCCATCACGATATGTACGTTCCTTACACTGACAAACGGATTTAAGCTTTTTGATCAGAATCTTGCGCTGACAAACGGTGCCCCGTCCAAGATGTCAGAACTGCTGGCTCTTAATATTTACAATACTTTCTACGGAAGAGCCGGCTGGGAAGGCGTAGGTCAGGCAAAAGCCGTGGAGTTCTTTGTATTGGTAGCGATTATTGCATTGATCCAGAATAAACTGACACGGTCGAAGGAGGTGCAGCAGTAATGAGTGCGAGAAAGGCGAAACACGGATGGATACTGACAGTTATTTTTACGATTATCAGTCTGCTGTATATATATCCGATCGTGCTTGTATTTATCAACTCATTTAAAAAGAAAGCATATATCAGCAAAGAGCCGTTTGCTCTTCCGACTGACAAGATGTTCGTACGACTTGAGAACTACATCCGCGGTATCGAACAGACCGACCTTATCAAAGCATTCGGATGGAGCGTGTTTATCACGGTGTTCTCTGTGGCGGCGATCATCCTGTTCTGCTCCATGTGTGCATGGTATATCAGCCGGGTAAATACAAAAGTGACAAAAACAATTTATATATTATGCCTGTTTGCCATGGTAGTACCGTTCCAGATGGAGATGTACACACTTTCCAAGATCTCGAATATGCTTCACATGGGCAACCCGTGGGGAATTATCGTGATATATCTGGGCTTTGGCGCAGGTCTTTCCGTCTTCATGTTTACAGGGTTTATGAAATCCATTCCGCTGGAGATTGAAGAAGCGGCTATGATCGACGGGTGCACGCCTCTCCAGACATATTTCCGCGTTGTCATGCCGATTTCAAAACCGACCTGCGTGACAGTCGCTATCCTTCAGGCAATGTGGATCTGGAATGATTATCTCCTTCCGTCCCTTGTGCTGGACCAGAGAAAATACAAGACAGTTCCCATGGCGGTACAATATCTGAAAGGCGGATACGGCTCTGTCGATATGGGAGCCATGATGGGAACCCTCGTGCTGGCGATCGTGCCGATCATCATTTTCTATCTCTTCTGTCAGAAATATATTATCGAAGGTGTGGTCGCAGGAGCTGTGAAGGGATAACAGAGCTGCGGTTCCGGAGTCTGGCTTTATGAACATATGATTATAGCGGTGAAGAGTAATCTCTGTATTGCACGGCGGGATTGTCCGCCAGGCAGTGCAGAGATACTTTATTTTCGCCAGCGGTTATACTATAATTCATTTTGAAAGGGAGGGTACAATGTTTACAATTCTGATAGTAGATGATGAGAAACTGGAGAGAAACGGAATTAAATTTCTTCTGAAACGGGAAAAAGAGGAATTCCGCATATTAGAGGCGGCAAACGGAAAGGATGCGCTCGGTGTTCTTGCATCCAATCATGTTGATATCCTTTTTTCGGACGTAAAGATGCCTTATATGAGCGGACTGGAGCTTGTCCGTCATGTAAGGGAAACAGACAGGGATATGGAGATTGTCATTTTCAGCGGATATAATGATTTCTCTTATGCAAGGGAAGCCCTGCGCCATGGAGTGGTTGATTATGTCCTGAAGCCGGTGGATCCGGCAGAGTTCTCAAAAACGCTTTCGAGGGTGATCGGAAATATCAGGGCACGGCATGCCGAGAGAGAACAGAGGGAACGGCAGAAAGACTATCTAATGAAATATTTTTTTATTGATTATCTTTATACATCGAACACGGAAAACGCAGATAAACTGGAAGAATTGCTTTCGGGCGGCAGTTGTATCCTCAGCCGGTGTGGGCGTATGATCCTGGTGAGTGCGTCCAATGGCTTCTTTGAGACAGACGAGGAACATTTCACCGGAGCCCTGAAAGATCAGATCCAGAGGGAGTTCTATTATGTCAATCTGAATTCCAATGAGTCTCTCCTGCTGTTTACGGAGATGTATACGGATTACAGGTCCCTGGCAGACACACTTCATCAGTTCTTCTGGCAGCAGTTTGATGCGGACTGTTATTTGGCGGTCAGTGAACCGGTGGAGAGCTGGAGAGAGATGCCGGAAGAGTTCCGCAGACTGGAGAAACTTCTGGAAGAGCAGTTCTATCAGCCCGGCCGGCATTTATTTTTAAGCGGGGAACCGGGAGAAAATATGCAGGATGCGGCCGGAGAAGATTCCGAGATCATGGAGCAGATCAGCAATGATATCAAATACAAGGACCTCGCGCATCTCAGGCTGGATTTCGGAAAATTGGAGCATAAATACAGGGCGGACGGGAAATTTTCGCAAATGTATGTCAAATTCGTGTTCTCCAGTATCCTGAAAGAGATCTGCGA
Source organism: uncultured Lachnoclostridium sp. (assembly GCA_930986645.1). Classification (GTDB taxonomy): domain Bacteria; phylum Bacillota; class Clostridia; order Lachnospirales; family Lachnospiraceae; genus Mediterraneibacter. Next base: position 7,363 of record CAKNJS010000015.1, on the reverse strand, counting down.
ACAGATGGATACGGCGGATGAGAAGATCCTTTCGAAAAAGGTGGATCGGCTTTACCATGGCAGGAAGATCGATGATGTGGTCGATATTGTCTCGGAAGCGGTGGAGGAGTTTGAAAGATATATACAGGAGCAGCAGGACGGCTTCCGCGGGGAGATAACTACTGTAAAAAATTATATATACCATCATTACGGAGAGAAGGAGCTGGGACCGGAGAAACTTGCCGCGCTGGTATATCTGTCTCCGGGATATCTCAGCACGATCTTTAAGGAGGAGACGGGAGTTACGCTGAACCGCTTTGTCCGTGAAGTGAGGATGAATAAGGCGAAAGCGCTTCTTGAGGATACAAATAAGAAGATCGCTCAGATCGCCAAAGAAGTAGGCTTTTCTAACAGCTCGTACTTCTGCCGCAGTTTCCGGGAGTTCTTCGGGACTTCGCCGGAGTCCTGCAGAAAGGGAATTACAGATGAAGAATCTATACAGGAAGTTCAAGAATCTTAAATACCGGTATAAACTTACTCTGCTTGTACTTGCGGCCGGACTGATCCCTGTAGTGATCATCGTGATCTATATGCAGAGCGGCATGCTGAGTATTCTCCATGAAAATGAAGTGGACAGTATGGAGAATACACTGGAGCAGTCGGTGGAGGCGATCGATAATCAGGAGATGATCTACGAGAACCTTGTAGACTACCTCTCCTATTCTCAGGATCTCAGGTCAATCCTCTCGACAAAACCGGAATCGGATTACGAGGCTTATCTGGAATATGTCAATGTGGCGGATCCGCTGCTGCAGATGCCCCAAATCTATCATAAGGAGATCAAAGAGATCACACTGTATTCAGAGAGTATTCAGGTGGCGCACGGAGATACGCTGATGCCTCTTTCCGAGGCAGAGAACCAGCCGTGGTATGCCGACATGGATGACAGCACGCTGCTGCAGTGGTCGGTGCGGCGCGGCGCCAGACAGGAGATCACGGCATGCAGGAAGTTCTATGATGACGACGTCACGGCAGTCCTTGTTATGACGCTGGATTATCAGGCTGTGCTGGAGCCATTTACAAGCCAGCTGCGCGATAATACGGGAGGAATCATTCTGGACGCAGGCGGCAATGTGGTATATTCCAGTTATTCCATGGATGATAAATATACGCCTGCACAGCCGGAGTCTGTCGACTATATTACAGAGAACTACACGTATTCTGTCCAGAGTATGGATGGAACTGGTTGGAGATTTTACATATACCGTCCCTCAGAAGTGATAACGGAATCTGTATGGATCCTTATAGCCAGAAACATTCCGATCGTCATTATCTGCATTATCCTTCTGGTGCTTGTCGGCTATGTGTTCTCGAGGAGAATGGTCTCCTGTCTGGAGCGCCTGACAGAAAATATGAACCAGATCCATCTGGGATTCCGCAAGGTGACGGTTACCAGCAATTCCAATGATGAAGTAGGCGTGCTCATCCGCTCTTTCCGCCGGATGATGGATCAGATCAACCATCTGATCTCGGAAGTATATGAAGGGAAGATCAAACTTCAGAACAGTGAGATGAAGGCGCTTCAGGCACAGATTAATCCGCATTTTCTCTATAATTCTCTGTCTATTATCAACTGGAAAGCGCTTGAGGCAGGAGAGGATGAGATCAGTCAGGTGACGCTGGCATTGTCGACGTATTACCGGACGAGCCTGAACCGCGGTGAGACGATGACAACCGTTGAAAATGAGATCAGCAATATAAGAGCTTATCTGAAAATACAGCTGGTCATGCACGATGACAGTTTTGCTGTAAAAGAAGAGATTGATCAGGAAATATCCGGGTATGAGATTCCCAAGCTGATCCTTCAGCCTCTTGTGGAAAATGCTATCGACCATGGCCTTGACATGTCGGAGAACGAGGAAAAGTGTCTGTACGTCGGGGCTGCCAAGGACGGTGACTTCCTTATATTTACAGTGCGGGACAACGGCGTCGGCATGGAGCAGGAAAAAGCGGATGAGATCCTTACATACCAGTCTTCCGGCTATGGAATAAGAAATGTGTGCGAGAGGATACAGGTTCTGTATGGAAAAGCCGGAACGATGCAAGTGACGAGCAGTCCCGGGCAGGGGACGGAAGTGAAGATCCGAATTCCGAAGAAAGCAGGAAAGAAAACACAATGAAAAGACGAATTTTACAGTTTACAGCTCTGGCTGCCGCGCTGATATTTCTTATTTCCGGCTGCTCCGGCAGTGTATCCGGACTGAACAGTGATGCCGCAGAAACAGGGAAAAGTTCAGAAAACACAGGGACGGCAGATCCTGAATCAGTTCAGGAGGCGTGGGATGAGGCGGCACGTACGCCGCTGGGGAAATATCCGGATACTGTCGAGTACACTCTCGGAAAGATAGCGGGAGCCAATAATTCCAATCTGCCTGCCGGAGACACGTATGAAGATAATGCTTACACGAGATATCTCAAAGAGGTTCTGAATATCCAGAATGTGGATATATTTGAACTTGAGGCGGGCGGCTCTTATGAGGAGGCCCTCGAGATGAGCATAGCCGACAGGTCAATTCCGGACGTGCTTGTGGTAAACGGCAGGGATAATCTGGAGAGGCTGGTAAAAGCCGGGCTTATAGAAGACCTGACTCAGGTATATGAAGAGTGTACAACAGATGCGATTAAAGAAATGTATGACAGTTACGGCGATGATCTGCTGGGCTCTGCCACCTTTGACGGAAAGCTCTATGCCTTCCCCAATACAGCTATCGATGACGGTCATATGCTCCTCTGGCTTCGGGCCGACTGGATCAGAAAACTGGGGCTCGAAGAACCCCGGACGATGGATGAGGCAATGCAGATTATCAAAGCATTTGTGGACAATGATATTGCCGGAGACGGGAAAACAGTGGGGCTGGCCTGCAGCACGGGGCTTATTGCAGGTTCAAGTGAGACCTACGGAGTAGACGGGATATTTACCAAGTTTGGCTCTGCTCCGGGAAAATGGATTCTTGACAATGGCGGGGATGTAGTATACGGATCAGTAACTCCCGAGACAAAAGAAGCTCTGAGATATCTGAATCAGCTGTATCAGGACGGAGTGCTTGATTCCCGTTTCCTTCTGCGCAAGACAGATAATATCGACGAGCTGCTCGTAAACGGATACTGCGGTGCTGCTTTCGGGCGCTGGTGGGCGCCGAATAATCCGCTGATCCTGTCTTACAGCGCGGATAACAGCGCCGAGTGGAAGCCGTATCTTTTCGCCGAGGATGTGACGGACGAACCGCAGACTTTTGAGTCGTATGATGAATGGATGTATGTAGTCGTGCGGAAAGGATATGAGCATCCGGAGATCGTCGGAAAATATGTGAGCGCTATTTTTGATTATTCCAGATATGAGGATGATCATTACGCATCAGAGGTAAATGACTACTTCTCGATTAATGTGGATCCTACTGCAAGGCCTATGAATATCAATGTAGATTACATCGATGCTCTGTACCGATGCGGTGACAATCTGCAGAAAGCGCTGAATGGCGAAATAAGTGTGACAGAGCTTTCCGGGCTAGAGAAATCTTATTACAATACCTGCCGCTCTTTCCTGAACGGCAATCTGACCACTGCCAACGGATGGGCGGCATATGCCTCCAGAATACAGGCGGTGGAAGTGCTGGATAATGCCGGGATCAGAGAGAAACCGGCAATTCCCCTGAGTGCGGCAGAAAGTGAGATCCCGCAGAATCTGCAGGATCTGGAATCTTCTGCTTTCCTGAAGATCATTGCAGGAGAAGAGCCTGTGGATTATTTTGACATCTTTGTACAGGAGTGGTATGCTGGCGGGGGAGAAGAACTGACGGAAAATGTGAGAAATTCCTATCAGTAAATTTAGAAAGTTGTGAAAGGAGACGACATGGGATATTTTTATTTTACACGTCACGGACAGACTGTATGGAATGTAGAGAATAAGATATGCGGAGCTACAGATATTGAGCTGACAGAGCAGGGGCATCATCAGGCGGAAGAGCTTGCCGGACGAATACTGCGGGAGGACATTCACATAGATGAAATCATCTGTTCTCCCCTGATGCGCGCGGCGGACACAGCGAAGCATATCTCGGAAATCACGGGAGTACCTATGAGGGTTGAGCCGAGACTGAAGGAGCAGAATTTCGGAAAATATGAATCCACACCGCGCAACGGGGAAGAATTTCAGCACGCCAAGACCTGTTTTGCCGACAGCTATGAGGGCGGGGAGTCCATGATCCGCTTCTGTCAGAGAATCTACAATCTGTTAGATGACGTCAGACAGGAAGCGGATGAGAAAGTCTATCTCATGGTCGCCCACAATGGTGTCGCCAGAGCTGTTCAGTCCTATTTCACGGACATGACGAATGAAGAATTCGCCCGGTTTGGGATCAAAAACTGTGAGCTGAAGAAATATGAATTCAACTGATGGCGTTACTTTAAAAGTGTTGCATATTCAGCATGTTTCTCAAACCATTTTACAGCGTAGGAGCAGGTGGGAACGGCTTTTAAGTTCCTCTGCTCCAGATCCTCTGCCAGCGCCTCCATCAGTTTTCCGGCGATCCCCTGGCCGCGCAGTGAAGCGTCTACAAAAGTATGGTTTATATCTACGGTTTCCTCATCAATATAGGGAAATGTGACTTCTGCGATCATTTCTCCTTTCTCTGAATATAATGCGATCTGATTTTCCTTGTGTGTAAATTCCATGATTCTCTTTTCCTCTCTAACTTGTTCCTTTGCGATTTTATTCCTTTGCGATTGGCAGCCGGATCACGGTGCGCAGTTTCTCGGGAGCAGTCCTTCTGGGATCGCTCAGATAGATTTCGTGGTGCATACGGTGCCCGGAAAAATCTGTTTTATACCCCTTCTCTTTGAGAAAGGCTTCTATGTTTTTTATTATCTCCGGTTCGTCATCGTAACTCCCTATATGCATACATTGTGCGCATGAGCCTTCATGATATGTGAAGAATTCTGCTTTGGAGAAATCGGTTTTCTTTTTCTCGGACGCTTCCCGGACTGCCCAGTCAAACACTTCTCTGGTGACAAATTCCGGCAGCCGGATCATGGAGACCCAGCGGAAATCATCTTTACGGGAGTAGTCGATGTCTGTCCCGGCACCGTCCTGATACCAGAGCCCTTCCAGAGGCGGCACTACGTAGGGAAAATATCCCTCGATCTTATGATTTCCTTTATAACTCATTTTTATGGTAAATGCAATCCCGTAGAGCAGCCTCATTGCCGTCTTGTATTCTCCATCCGGTTCGTTCGGATTCCCTTTTCCCCTTACGGCTACATAATTCATTTCCGGAACGTCTACGATACCGGGCTTTTTCGGCGGCAGATAAAATTCTTTATATTCCTTTTTGTAATCGAATGCCATATGGTGCTCCTTTCTGGTCGTGTTTATTTTTGAACCTTCGGATTTCCTTTTTAAGGAAAGGCCTCCGGATTATTGTCAGACTTCCCTGAGGTTGCGGATGCGGTTTTGGATATCGGTTTCAAATTCTTCATCCGTGAGCTGCGGATCCTTCGTCTCACGCCATATTGTACAGGGGAGTTCCTCACATTTTGCACAGCTTGTCAGATGTTTCCGGTTCACCGCGCAGCGGTAGATGGGACAGGCTTTTCCTTTGGGCGCGTGAAATACTTTACCGCACAGCTCATTGCATCCTTTACATATATTTCCGTAACACCCGCATTCCGAACAGTCAGCTCCGCAGCAGGTGATCCCGAGAATATCTCTCTGGCGGCGCCTGCTGAAGCTTTCGAGGACCAGCCGGTATGATTCGTCCAGCATATCTTTCATCAGATCATCCGGTACGGCTCCGTCCGGGCGGATGGAATTCCAATGGACTTTGTCTGAATAATATCCCGGTATGATATCCGTGTAGAGTCTTCGCATATAATCGCCTCTTACCGGATCGAGCTTAAGGTTGATATAGTATGGCTTATTTTCCTGATTAAGACATATCGCAGCGAACATCCTGCCTCCGACATGATACCGGATCCAGTTCCAGACAGGCTGCAGATCCTTTGTTACGCCCTTTTTCTTCAATAGATAGTCATCCATCCATGTATATTTCATGTTGCGTCTCCTTTTCTATATGCTAACTTGTTTTTGTTTTACCGATGTCTGTGATATTACATTTTTCATCATGCCCGTGCTTGTTGCCGTTGGTATACAGATCAGACATTTTGCGGATCGTTTCTCCAAGTTCTTCTCTCAGAAATTCCGGCTCAAGCAGTTCGGCTTTTTCCCCGAATGTCAGGAGCCATGAAATCAGATTATCTCTGCTGGTGTAATCGGCGTGGAAGAGCAGCCGTCCATTCTGTAATTCTTCAAAACATCCGCTGCCGAATTCCTCAATCAGGCGCCATTTACATTCTTTATCAAAGAGAGCTTTGACGCGAATACCGCCCGGAAAGATCCGTTCATTGCTCAGATCCGGATACGGGGCAGTGCGCTTCTCAAATTTTTCATCTTCATCTGCCGTAAGTACTTCCATACGGTTCAGTTTGAACAGGCGGTAGTCTTCTCTTTGGCGGCACCAACCCCACACATACCAGCTTGACCAGCAGAAGATCAGATAATAGGGCTCTATTACCCGGCGGCTTTCGCCATTCGGAGAGTAATAATGGAATTCAAGAAGCGACCTGTTGTCAATGGCTCTGCGGATCAGCTCAATCTTCGGGGCCAGAGACTCCTTATACCACGAAGAAAGATCGATCAGAATAGACTGATCACCTGTCATAAAATCAGAAGAACCGGCGGAGAGTTTTTCCATCAGCTGCCCGTAACGGTTTGTTCCATTAATACTGTCCAGACTTCTGAGACCCGCGAGAATATCTTTCATTTCCGAATTCGTCAGCAGGGTGCGGTCAATCCTGAATCCATCCATAATAGAAATACCTCCGTTTACGCCCTGTTTTGTTACAATCGGGATTCCCGCCTGACACAAAGCGTCGATATCCCTGTTAATGGTTCTGCGAGACACTTCAAAATGCTTAGCAAGATCTGGGGCGGTTACATTCTCTTTTTGCAATAATATAGACAGGATTCCGATAAGCCGATCAATCTTCATAAACTGCTCCTTTCGTTTATTTGTGGCTATTATATCATGGAAAAGATGTCAGCTGTATGTCATGTTTCTATATATAAAAAAGATGAAAAGCACGAAAGATTTTGTTAACGACTGAGAGTATAAAAAATAAGAGGGGCATCACATGTGAATAATGCCATGAAAGGAGATAAAAATAGTTGGAATTGCGTGAATTGTCTGAAATAAATAAAAAACAGAAAAAGCATTGACAATTCCATTCTGCGGTGATAAGATAGCACCTGTCGCTGATGACGGGGCCT
>CAKNJS010000014.1 GCA_930986645.1 uncultured Lachnoclostridium sp. | reverse complement strand
TTGTCTATTGTTCAGTTATCAAGGTTCCTGTCGTTCTCTCTCAAGCGACAGCTTTAATATTTTATCAAATCCGTTCCGCTTTGTCAAGAACTTTTTTATTTTTTCTGTTCCGCTCATCCGCTTCCCTTCCGGTCCGCTTCAAGCGACAGCCTGTATAGGTTATCACATCTGCAAGGCGTTGTCAACAGTTTTTTTCATCTGTTTTTCCAGCCCTTCCGGCTCCTTTTGTTCCGCTCTCATGCCCCCGGCTGTTCCGCCTCCGCGTCTCCGGCCGGCCTGATCTCGTGCGGCTTTTCAAGGCCCCGTCATCAGCGACAGGTGCTATCTTATCACCGCAGAATGGAATTGTCAACGTTTTTTCTGTTTTTTATTTATTTCAGACAATTCACACAATTCAGTAAAATCTAACAATTCCTCTCACTGCAAGTAAAATACAAGCCATCCTCCGAAAAATAAACTTCAATATCCCTTTTCTTATAATAATCCTCAATACACTTCATGGCATTCATCTTCCTGTCATCCGTCATGCAGCATTCTCCCGGTGGTTCAATGCATACTGTATTTTCATCTTTATAAGATACATGATATCTGGTATCTCTTCTTTTTAATTCAGCATTTAGAAGTACAATGTCAGCATAATCAATCTTCATGTCACTGCTCCTCTTCTCTTTTTCTGCAAATGCTCATTACTTTTCCCCCAATCTGAAAGTAAACAAGTCAGAAAACAATAAATACTATAGATAGTATTTAAAACCAGCAGAGGATACGGCGCAGGTATTCCTTCCGTAATAACATTGTAAACTAATGCCAGCGGGATAAATATCACTATCCAAATTTCCTTCTGTCCCGCAGGTTCGACTCCTTTGAGCAGAAACAGCAGTCGCACCGCTGCCAACAGCGCCTTAAAAAATGTCAGCCAACGGCTGCCATGCCCGATAATACGCAATCATTAGGAACATAATTTTCTCTCATATTCTAAATATGCCATTATTTCACCTTGTTCCGTATCCTGCCATAAAATCTATATATACTTTCCCGCCTCCCGGACACTCAGCTTATCCATCTGCTCTCCGTATTTCTCAAGAAACGCTCTCACCCACTCTGGATTTGTCTTGGAGTAATCCCGAAGGCTCCATCCGATTGCCTTATTGATAAAGAATTCATTACTGCCAAGATTGTTGACGATTATCCTCTCAAGGAGAACCGTATTTGTCTTTTCTTTCCGCAGGAGCTGATGATCGATAGCAATACGCCTCACCCAGAAGTCCCCATCAGTTGACCATTCCAGCATCAGTTCATCCACACGTTTGTCTCTCAGTCCGATATCTCCGATCACTCTGTCAAGGCAATCAATTGTATCCCACCACTGCTTCTCCTTGACATATTTTCTTATTTTAGGTACGTCATCGTAAACAAGAAAATCGTTCAGAGCAATCAGATAGTCTGCTGCTAAATACTGGAATTCTCTGTGTTCATCCATATAACACTGATCAAGAAATTCCCAGTCTGCGGTTTTCATTTTCTTCTCTTGCTTCAGAATATCACAGTAAAGCTTCTTTCGCTTGGGAGTCGGTATCCCATAAAACGAAAAAAGATTTCTCATATATTTTGCCATCTTCACGGCATTTTCCCGATCTGCACTTTCCTCAAATCTTTTTCTGATCTCTGTATATTTATCCATAAAACTGTCCTCTATTGCGCCGGATAGTTCTGAAATGCTTTTGACATTTTATAGACATATACAATCTTCACTATGCTTACAACCAGCGTTCCAATTGTGGAGGCCAGAACTACAATCATTCCGATCAACGGTATTATCACGGCAAGCACTGTTCCTGCAATCATTCCTAAAAATGTACCAATATACCATTTCCAAAGTTTAAACCATTTGTCCGAAAGAGCCCGGTCTACATCGCGCAGGACATCTGTATGTCCAATAAATTCGTAGTATTCTCCGATCATATTGATTACGACGGATACGATAACGACCGGAATTGCAATAAAAGATTCCGTATCATCCGATATCGGTATCACTGCCACAGAGATTACCGCAGTAATAAAACAACAGATTGCAGAATTACGGTAGTGCATACTCTCCGATGCGATCTTCATCAGAACCACACCATAAGCGGCAGTTGACACTATATTCAGGATCTGTCCGGTAAATGCCAGCACCGGCACTGCATTTGTCGCATTTTCGCTTGTAAGAAAGTTTGCGGCAGTTGATACAATAATAAGCCAGAATAATATATTCGTCCATTTTGCCAGCAACGGTACATTTACTGTTGGTTTTCTCTCTGTCTGCATCTGGTTTACGTTTAATTCATCCATATTATTGTCCTCTTCTTTTTCTTATATTTTTTTCATGTTTTCCATGAATTCTTCCACATTAGGCAGTCTTTTCACTCGTCTGAGTTTAATCCCTGATTCCTTACATACCTGTTCCAGAATCGCCTCAATCAACACATTTCTCACCCGGATTTCTTTTGGCACGCCATGCTGTGATATAAATGAGAGCAGTTCCTCCGCCAGTATGATCTTTTCATCATCCTCCGGTCCTGTCATCTCCACTTCCAATATCATTCCGGATTGTGCATCAGCAAGCAGACAGATCCATGGATTCGCAGGACGGTCATACACGGCATCCTGTACTCCCGCATTCAAAGAGATAATATCAGCTTCAAGTACCACACTGCATTTCTCTGAATTTCTCAATTCTTCCAGCACTTCCTCATCCGTAAGAGTAAGCACCGGGAAATTATGGCCTGTAAAAGGCAGCGGCTTTGCCTCGCCTGTCACTTTCTTTCCTTTGGCAGAATAGACAAATGTCTCTTCTGCTTCGAATTTCACCTGAATCTGATGGTCTCTGTAATACAGAATGGCATCTTTCAGAAGCGCCAGATATGATGTCATACGGTGTACTTCATTCTGATCCATATTGTATGGGAAATACCCCTTTTTGAAAGACAGAAAGTACAGCCACTGATTCTTTCCGCGGAACTTATAGCCCAGTTCTTTGACGATTCTGTGCTGTTCTTCGTCCATTTCCTCACGGTTTCCCCAGTAGCAGGTCAGATTATTCTGACACGCCATCGCAAAATCGGACGGAATATTCATATGATCTGAAAGTGTAAGCATCATAAAATCATTCAGGCCGTCAAGGCCTTCATATATAGTGATTCCGTAACATTCCCCGCTTCTTCCAAGTATACTGGCATACACTTCTTCCTCCCAGCCACCGTCCAGAGTAATGAGATCCATATCATAGAAAGTCTCCCATGGTTTCAGCTCTTTTACTGCCATTGCAGCCTCATACAGCGCTCTCCACTCTTCAAGCTTGGCTTCTTTTCTTTCTGCAGCTTCTGATGTTTTCCTATATTGTTCATTTTCATTGATCTCCATAACATCCAGAAAACCGTCATCTTTCATAAACAGTTTTTCATAAAGCGCGGCGGCACACGACGTATCCGGTTTATTTACAAGCCGAATTGGAAAAAACTGTTCCAGTTTGCGGTTCATCTCGTCCATATCATAAAATGCCGGATCAAACTCATCTGTCGTATAGCCCGTATTTTCCAGCCATTCTGCTGTCTCCTCGTACTCCTCATGAGCCGGATTTTCCAGCACTTTTAGAATATGATAATATCCGTAAAGCCCGCCGCAATCCTCAAACGGACAGGCGCCTTTTGCTTTCACCACAACCGGATGCATTTCATCGAAATCCGTCAGCACAGACTCCACATCTACCCGATGCTCCCAGTCATCGCCAAAATCATAAATATATGTAAACCATTTGGAATGCTCCATAAATGGATCGATCAGAGTCTCTGTTGCCTCTTCAGCATCAGGACCAAAAACAGTCCAGTCATCATCTGTGATTTCCTCAATCCTCATGCCAAGGTCACGGAACTCAAAGGAAAACAGATGCGATCCGTTCCATCCCATAATCTCATTTAACAGTACGCCCAACTGAGAAAATGTTATTCCCGCCGGAACAATACATCTGCGCCAGATCGGCGGATGCGCATTTTTGATTGATACTTTTAGCTGATACGCCTTCATATGTGTTCTCCTTTTCAGATTATTCAAGATCAGTCTCAGAGGTCAGACTCATTCTCAGATATACCATATCGACAAGCTGCCGTCCGTCCTCATAGATTGGATGATCATAATACTTCGTAAAAAATCCTTTCACCACATGGGATCTTCGAAATCCGCATCTTTCATAAAAAAGCAGAGTCAAGGGGCTGTCACCTGTGCCGACCTGCATAATATCATAACACCCACGGTAAGTATCCGCAAGAAACCGGATCATTCGTCTCCCATATCCGCGTCTCTGAGAGCCGGGCGTTACAGCAAGATTCTTGATCTCCAGTATTCCGTCTCCCTCGTCTGTCACCACGCATTCCGCTTTAATACCGTTATCGTCAAGAACGTACATGATTCCCCTCTCAAGATACCGGTCGATCATATCTTCCTGCTCATCTGCAAGCAAAAGGAGATCCAGATACTGTTTTTTATTCTCTTTGATCTCTCTGATCTTCTGCTGATCATCTGTTAAGTATCGGCTCATTGATTTTCTCCTTTTTCCTCCGATTCCCCGCAGCCTGTGATTACCCATGGTCCGTTTTCACACGTAAATCTGGAATCCCGTATAAACGTGACAAAAAGATGTGCAATGCATCTCTCGATCTGTTCTCTCTTATTGCTGTCTTCAAATGCATTCAGTTCTTCCACACTAACACCTGCATAGCGTGCGATCGTCTCTTTCGGAATGTCAAAGACGCGGGTCAGCTCGTCCATCAAACCACGATAGTAAGTGTCTGATACAGGCTTTTCATGCAGCAGAAGTATCAAAAATATATTGAGGTATTCTGTCCTCGAGAAATCCGATGGCAGATTTCCGTTCAGGTATTCCTGCAGTTCCGACTCTGGCAGTTTCGTCGCCCGGCTTATGGCGACAAGAGGGAAACCCTCGTCTATACATCTTTTCAATAATACCGGGAGATCATCTATCTCTCTCATTCCCGGTCCCGGTTTTACTTCTATAAACTGTTCTTTCTTTTCCACATCCATCCCCATTTTATTCCTCCACATATTTCATATATGGGACAAGGTCTTCCCTGTGATCAGCTAACAGAATCTGTGGATCATTTGACTCATATTCATCTAAATATAAATTTCCCGGAGTAGGCAGTTCCGGTGAAGACGGCCATATTACATGACACCCTGTTAATAGTCCGGCAGTCACGATAAAAACCAAAGCCGTTCTTTTCTTCATACTTCTCCTCTCCCTTTAGCATTAACCTGACATTTTCTGTCAATTCTGTTTAAAACTACGGAATTATAAATTCAGCTTCTTTTACCTTTCCGCCTGTTCCATATGTCACTAGAAGATACTCGTCTCCGTCCAGTACCCACACATCCTGATCTGCACTGATCGTATCATCCGGCTTATGCCACACACTGATCAGCTGGCCACGCTTATAACCGGCAAGATCGTCCAGATCATCAGCCTGTAAATTTTCTAGTGTCGGAAGATTATCAGCGTTTTTTGTATGATAATAGGCGTACAGCCAGACGATCCAGACTACGTCAACAGTAAAAACCACTATTAAAACATTTCTTATTATCTTCTTTGCTTTTTTTCTCACTCGTACTGACTTCTTCAGAAAATAAGCCGGAATAACCAGCACACTTCCTATTGCGATAACAGAATAGATAAAAAACAATACAATTGACCTGTATGAATCTATCCTTTCCCAATACACTAATATGGCTGTGGCAAAAAATATTACAGCAAATGTACCACTTACCAGTCCTGCCGTTTCATTCGAATCTTCCCATTTCTCCTCACTTTTCATTGCGTCACGTACATGATATCCGACTCTGACATCCGGAAAATCAGAGTGTTTGATTCCTGTGACAATTGCCGTGATTGTAAGGATTACTCCTTCAAGCGCAAAAAGCAGTGCCATAACTACAGTAACCATATCGGTATCCCTCCACCTGATTACTCATACCCCACAATGATCTTCCTGCATTTTTTACAACGGTATCCGCTAATGCGGTCTCCGTTTATAACTGCCGCCACCTTCGGTTCATCATTCAGTCTGAATGACTCCTCCCTGTCTTTCCATTCCATCGCTGCACCGCTGCCTATAGCACAGATCTTTCCTTCCTGCATTTCATTTCCGCAATATGGGCATTTCATCATCTCAACCTCCCCATCTCTTATTTGTAAATATATTAATTTCTTTACAAACTTTATAGCGTCCTGTAACTTTTGTCCTCAACCTGTATAACCTGTTTATCCGTGATCACTTTTAAGTCCAATCTGGAATGATATTCTTCAACAGCTTTCTTTGCCGCTTCTCCCATTTCTGCATTTCCGATATGCGGCACAATATAAAAGTCCACCAGTCCCAATCCGGTGTAATCTGTCAGCTCCGGAGCTTTCTCAGGGCTGTCCATACCGGCACAGTAACCGATATCCGGGCAGGCTATGACCGCTCCCGCGGATTCTCCTATATACAATTTTCCTTTATTGACTTCCTGTACTAATATCTTATCTGCCCCGGAACGCCTCAGCTCCTGTAAAAGATAAAACGTATTTCCGCCGCCGACAAATATAACGTCATTTTTTGTCAGGGTACTTACTATTGAATCATAAGAAGCTGCAGAAACCTCCAGTACGTCAACTTTGAGCCCCAGACTTTCCAGAATATTCGTCTCATCCTCGATCATTCCCTCTACCTCTTCCACAATACCCGCCGTGGGAATATAGGTCACTGTTTTTCCTTCCAGTTCCGGTTCAATTGTCCTTACCAGATCTGTAACCTGATAGAGCATGGATACCAGTATCAATTTCTTCATAACGTCCTCACACTCCTTATTTATGCCTCGTTTTCATAATAAAACTCCGTCCACTTTCCCTTGTAAGAATAGCAGGGCAGATACGGATGCTTTTCTCCTGCCAGCTCTCCGTTTTTCAGTGCCAGCGCATCTTCCAGATTTCTTCCGATGCACTCCGGACCGATGGGGTATTCATGATGGCAGGGTAAAATCGTCTCTACCTGTTCTGACAGAGTGCACATTTTTTTCTGGCTTTCTATGTAAAGATCCAGATTCCGGTGACTGCCGAACATAAAAATCGGTCCGGCTTTCTGCACGGAATCACCGGGCAGAAGAAGTTTTTTCTCCCGATCGATAAACGCCACGCTCCCATATGTATGTCCGGGAATCTCGATCGTCTCAAAACGATAACCGCCGCACATAAACACATCTCCTTCTGAAAGCGGTTCAAGTTCTATGTCACCTTTTACAAGATGCCAGTCCGCTTTATGAAGACAGCATTTCCCGAAATCTTTCAGTCCGCCCGCATGATCCACATCTCCATGTGTCAGAATAACTCTGACCGGGAGATCCGTAATCTTCCTGACTGCCTCGTATACATGACTGTCCTCAAAACCGGTATCAATCAACAGTGCTTCATCTTCACCTGTAATCAAAAACTGCCTTACGTGCCCGTCATCAAATATGTAAAAATTATCCATAAACAAGGTTGTCTCTGTCATTCCATCACCTTCTTTTCCTTTCACACTTCTGCATACTGCTGGAAAGACCTCTTAGTCCTGCTGAAACTCTTTTCTCAAAACCTCTTTTGGAGGCTCGATTTCATTTGCGATCGTATGCTCGGTAAGTTCGGAAAGAAGTTTTATCTTCTTGTTGATCAGCGGCCTCATACAGTTTGGCACATGCTCCTGATGCGCCCTGTGGATTGCCACACATTCCTTGCAGTTGCCGTGATAACGGCAGGCCTTTTTACATGGGCAGTGATCCTTGTCCTTATATTCCTCACGGAATTCTGCTGCAAACTCCTCCTGCAGTCTGAGTCCTTCTTTGCGATTTCCCTTATGAAATTCTTTCATAGCGTCAAGCTCTTTCTGATTTCCCTCAATAATCATCTTTTTCTCTTCCTTTCGTAATTAAAATACCAAGCGGTACCACTGATATCCGATATAATAAAATGTCTCCCTCAAAAGAAACGGGATCTTTGTCCGCAGGCTGACATATCTCGTAGTAGGTGTCGGCGAACTGTAAGCCGTAATCCCCGCGTCCTCCGCCAGAAGCATCGCCCGTTTCATATGGAGTGGATCGCTGACAATAATTGCAGTCTCATAATCATTTTCATCCATGATCACCTTGGAGTTTTCCAGATTCTCCTGCGTGATCGCAGAAGTATCTTCTGTAAGTACAGCCTCATCCGGGATTCCTTGCTCCAGAAGATACTTTTTTGCCACCGATGCTTCAGACCTCTCTGAACCGTCAGGCGATCCGCCAGTTACTATGATTCTGTCTACACAGCCTTCCTCATACAGTGTAATCCCATGGTTGATGCGCTCCTTGTACACCGGAGAAGGTTCTTCAGCATCTACTGCCGCTCCCAGAATAATTGCCACATCCGCCCTGCACTTCTGATCCACTGTACTGAATGAGCAAATGTCATATATGTTTTTGCCTGTATAAATAATAAGCAGCGCCACGATTCCGAGCAGAATCTTAGATACCAGTTTTCTTTGATTCTTTTTCTTCATTCTGCCCTTCCGTTTACTCATCCGGCTGCTGTCCATCATGGGCTTTCCACTGACACTCTGTCAGATGCATATTTGAGAACACCGCCTTAAATGAAGATTCCTCCGGAGAGCAGGCATAGATACCGAACCGGATCTTTCCCTTTCCTTTGTGCATATGACAGATGCGCATCTGCTGAAAATGGATTCCGTCCTCAGAGCACTCGATACAGTAATCATCCTCCCTGCGGCTGAAGCGATACCACATAGACTTCACATCAGCTCCTATGACGGTTGTCGCCCAGTCTGAGTATCCTTCATTCGTCACGACACTTCCCAGATGCTGATACTCTTCATTTTCATACTCAATAGAACCTTTCAGCCAGTTCTCACTGTCCAGATACATCACGATGCCGCACTGATCAAACCGATGATGACTCTCCTCAAAGTCTGTCTTCACTATAAAGCTGAAATACTTTTCTTCTGTCTCCATCTGAAAGACAGGTGCATTATCGTTTCGGAAATGATAATATGTCCTTTGCCACAAATCTGTGTTCGGCTTCGTGACAACCTCCACTGTATCGTCTGTTATTGTGTAACTCTCCGGTTCTCTTGTCCATTTAAACTTTGTAAAATCCATGTTCTCCTCCTTAAGTTTCAAAACATTTTTAATCCCTGTACTCTTCTCATGCAAGGCATATCTGTCTGGCATATTTCTTTTCTGAATCTTCGATTACCTTGATCTTTCCCTGACTGATCAGCTTTTCAATCCTCTGTGCGTACCACCAGTCTCCCACACCGATCGGACTATTTCCGAGAATATCTCCGATCAGACGGGCTTCCTTTTCCGGTTTCTTTGTAATCCTTTTCCATATCAGAAAATCATAAAAATCTTCAGGGACACCGAGTACCCTGCCGTTTACCACAGCACGCAGAAGACTGTTATCCTCCTGAAGTTCCGCCCAGTTCCATGCATACATTTTCAACTCCATTTTGCTCATTTTCTTTTCAAGAGACAGATACCGGGCAAATCTTTCCGGAAGCACTTCGCCCCAATGACTATATGAAACAATCGTATTATCCTGCCGTACTTCATACTCCGGCAGCCTTACAGCGAAGATCTCATTTTCGCAATTCTGCAAAAGACTGCACAGATGATAGAAACCGCAAATGGAATATGGCGCGTTACTGTACCAGATCCTGACAGACTCACCTTTCTCGAGGAGCTCCTGTAAACGCTTCAGTTCATTACTGTAAACATCTCCCAGCTTTTGGCATTCCTCATTCAGTTCCTTATCTCCGCCCCACTGATCCTGTACATACATGGAGCAGATCAGATCCTTTCGATATCGGCTGTCCACGCTTTCTTTTATATCCCCGATATCCATCATGAAACCGAGACAGATAACCTTATCCGAATCCTCTGTATTTTGTGTACTCCTCGCGTTTTTCATAGAACCCGCTTCGCTCTCGCCAAATAGGACTTCTACCAAAAGCTCACCTTCTTTCTGCACAATCCAACTGCCTTTATTGTACCAAAAACATATATGAAAAGCCACGGTCTCCGCCTTTCCATAATAAATTTGTTCTGTTTTCTTTGGTGTTCTCCAAACCTAAAACTCAGCTTGATGTGATTCCTGTTATGAAAACATACATTCCCGTCTCTTCCACATCTTCTTTGATTAATTGCCCAAATAGACATTAATAACTTTACTAAACAACATAAAGCTATCCCATTTAGCGACAATGTTCGATTCCTTTTTTTACATTAATACACTTTTCCCGGAGAAACCTTTCCATCTGTTCATCCTGCTTTTCCCACAGTCCATTCTTAGGCAGGATGATCATGCCCGGCTGCCGTCTGCTCCCTGTCAGCATTACAACGATTTCTTTATTCCCCAGCATTCGCCAAAACTTATCGTAACCAAACTCTTCCCGGCTTTTTTCTGAGTGATACACAATCTTATCCTCATAAAAGGAGGCACTGTGTCCTGTTCCATATAATCCTGCATAACTCTTAAAAGATGATCTCACAGCTGTTTTCATGAACACTTTCACTGCTATAAGCAATATAACAAAGACGGAACCCATCATCAGGAGCATAAAAAACACTGTTTCAACAATAATCTCCAAGGAATCTCTGCCCTCCATAATTCCAGCTGATATATCGGGTATCAGCGCTATAATGCAAAAGCAGAAAACGATCAGGCAGATTCCCGGAATCCGTTTTCGATACAGCAGACGATTAGCTTCCCGATAAATTTCTTCTGTCATTTTATAAGAAACACGATATAACGGCCGAGTATTGCACATGTAATAATCCCCCTTCAAAAACATAAAACACTTATTATCTTCTAATATAAACCAGTTCCGTTATCCCATTATGAGCCTTCGTATATTTCAGCCGGAGCTGTATTTCTGCTTCTCTTTTCCCGAACAGAGAGATACCGTCCCCCAAAATCGCTGGTATGACGAAAATATGATATTCATCGATCAGATTTCTCCGGAGCAGTGGCTGAATGACGCCGGATCCCCCGCAGATCCAGATATCTTTACCCGGTGTTTCTTTCAGGTGCACAGCCAGCTCGCATGGATCTTCCCTGACAAATTTGATCTTCTCTGACGAGTCCACATTTCTATGGGTGATGACGTAGCTTGTCAGATTTTCATAGGGCCATTTCTCCGGTGAAAGTTCCCTCCTGATCTGAGCATAGGTATTCCACCCCATCACAACAGTGTCGATATCTTTTATGAACTCTGAATAGGTATCCTCATTCTCTGCCTCTTCGTCCTGCCCTGCCAGCCAGTCCACGCTTCCGTTTTTATCAGCAATATAGCCGTCAAGGCTCATAGCAATGTATAAAATAATCTTTCTCATGTTCTATTCTTTTCCTTTATGAATGTTCTTTTATATATTTGAGAAATTCCGGCGTCTTTGACCAGTATTTCACACCCCAGTTCTCAAAATTCCATTCTTCCATATATTGGTTACATTCATAGTCAACATAATAAAGAATTCCGTCCTGCATGATAAAATTTGTGGGAAAATAACCTATATTTGTATCTGCCGCATACAGCAGGCGGCACATCTCTTTTATCTGACGCAGGCACTCATCCAACGGTCTGGTCTTTAAGACCATTTCATAGACCGTATCACCCTCTATATATTCCTTTACGATTCGTTCATTGTCCGTATCCACATCCATCATCTTCGGCAGAGTAATCCCGATTTCTTTTCTATTTCCTGCCTGAAATCATAAGCCGGCATAATTATGCTGTCCTTTCTCTACTTTCTCTCTCCATTCTGTATTTTGGGAAGCTCCATTTCATGCTCCATTTTTATAAATCCATATTTTTCATATAGCGGCCGCCCCATGTCTGTTGCCTCAAGCGAAATGGCTGTAATATTCCTCGCATAGCATTCCTTTACAAGCATATCTAATACCTTGAAAGCTATCCCTTTTCTCCTGTAATCAGGGTGCGTATACATATTCATAATATATGCTTTATTTCCGCTTGGATTATGATATGCAGGCATGACCTGAAAGAAACTCACACCGCCTGCACCAACGACAGCATTTCCATCGTATACCAGATATGCTGTATGTGTATTGTTGGCAAGAGCCCTTTCATAATATGCATACGACTCACGTCTCACTTCACTCATATCCACGTCAGCTGATAATTGGTTCGCAGCTCTTAACACTTCTATTCTTGTTTCTGTCAGTATATCTATATCACTGAGGTCTGCCTTTTTATATATTAAATTCATCTTATTCCTCTTTTTCATTTCCAAATCATACTGCATTTTCCCGTCACTCCTCTGAAGTCACATCAGTGCCAGTCCGCACTCAAATGCCAGCGCCATATATTTCTCCGCCCCATTCATTCCATACTGCATCAGATCTCTGATCTCCCATGTATCATCACCAAGATTATCCGCACCATATAGGAATTGAATAAAAGGAATCTTCCGGTACTGCGAAACTGCCAGCATAGACGCGCACTCCATCTCAACCGCAAGGCAGCCCTGTTCTTTCCTTTCCTGTAACATCGGAAGAGTTTCCCGGTAAATACCGTCTGTCGTCCATGTCTTTCCTTTGACATAAGGGCAGCCCAGATCCTTCAGGACATTCTCCAGTACATTCACGCACTTCTCATCTGCCTCTATCTCCGGCGACGGAGCAGCGTAATGGTAGCTTGTTCCCTCGTCACGTACCGCTGAGACAGGGATAATGATCTTTCCCTTCACTTTCTCGTCATCCAGTACGCCGCAGGAGCCGAACAATACGAACCGCTCCGCGCCCATTGCCACAACTTCCTCAAAACTTACAACACAGGCGGGCGCACCTACTCTTGACTGGAAAAACGCGATATCTGTATCTTTATAGCGGATCTTATAGACCGGCATTGATCCGTTTGCAGTATATAACTCCGCAATCTGCTCCACATGTTTCAAAGAAGCGTATTTCCGGATGATATTGTCTGAAAATGTGGATACACAGATCTTCGGGAAACCTTTTATCTTCTCTGTCGTATCCGTCGGATTGATCAGTGCCGGAGCTGATATATCTGATCTTTGAAATATCGTTTTCACTGACATTGCTTACTCCTTTCCCTTCTTCAGATACCGTTCACGCTCTTTTTCATCACATAGTTTGTCAGCAGTATCCCTTTTCTCTCTACCTGCTGTTCCCGCACAACCTGATAGCCTCTTTTCTCAAAAAACGGCTTTGCCGTAATAGATGCGTGGGTTGTAAACTTTTCCGCATCCACCGCCTGTTCCAGTCTGTCGCAGAGTGCTGACGCGATCCCATGTCGCTGAAAATCTTTGTGCACATACAGCCGATCGAGATATCCTGTACTGTCCATGTCCGCAAAGCCCACGATCTGTTCCGTTCCATTTTCCTTGTCTGACGGCATCACCGTAACCAGTGTCATATGCTCCTGAAAGGATCGGTTCCACGCCGACAGATCTATATTTCCGTCAGCCCACGCATCAAGCTGTTTTTCTGTATAGTCTGCCGCATTGACAGTGTGTACCGTATTATAGAAAAGCTCGGCTATGTCTTTTATATCTTTCTGTCTGTACGTTCTGATTTCCATAGCTTTACTCCTTTTACTCTGCCAGTTTCATTCCGCCAAATCCATACACTGGCGCTCATGTTTATTGTCACTTATTCTTCCTAAAAGGTGCTGTAAAGAGAACAATCATTACCACTAGGTACATAATATACAACACATATGTAATTGCATTATTCCATGGGAATCCCGCCTCCGGATGATTCAGTGCATATGCAGCAAATGCAATAGCCAACATAAGCATCAAAGCAGCTATTATTCTCGAAAGTTTCTTTGTCATTTTACTAACCCTCCTTTGATAAAATCTCGTTTTCAATTCAAAGAGCAGCCGTCCCGATCATGGCTTCGTCTTCAAAAAGACACCAGAAATTACACCTTAACAAGATGCGCTGTAATTATTGTATAACTTGAAGCATTAACCGTAATCTTAATATTGTCTGTCTGACAGTACCAGTTTTTACCATCTTTATAAATGTTACAGTCCGGAGCCAGTATCTTATCTCTGCAATATCCCACAATATCCTCTGTTTCCAATCGCAGATTCTTCTTTATCCGCTCTTCCCCCATCGGGGTTGTATGAAGCTTATCCAGATTGGAAAGCAGCTGCTTCCCGTCCTCTTTCCAGCTGTCCGTTTTCTCGCCTTCTACCTTATAGCCTTCTCTGATCAGACATCTCATTGCCTTCATTTCATTTTCTTTCTTCACAAGAACGTAATCTGTGTTATATGTAGAGACAACAAATATACCGATTTTCTCTTTTGCCAGAAGTGCAGATATTTTTGCCAGAATTCCTATCAGTGAAAAGTCAAGTACTCCTCTGATCCGGAATGCGCGCCAGCCATCCTCACGCTCTGTGGTGTTGTCAGGCACATTCTCCGTCAGACATACCAGAGAGTTCTCCTCATCCGTTTTCCCAATAAAACAATATTCAGATTCCAGATTTACTTTTGAATAATCTGTCACTTTGCAAACTGAAAAATCTCTGTTAATCTTCTGTAGTTCCATCTATACTGTCTCCATTTCTTAATGTTTTTCAGATCTCTCCATCGGCGTTCCCACTTCAATCAGATTCCCGTCCGGATCATAAAACCGGATGACTTTCTGCCCCCAGCTGTGAGTCATAAGCCGGTTGACATACTTAATTGAGGGATACAATTTTTCAAGTTTCTGAACAAACGCTTCCAGATCCCGCTCTTCAAAATACAGTTCACAGGCATTGCTTTCCGCAATAATATCCTTTTCCAGAAATTTTTTCCAGATTTTTTTGTCCTGAAGCACCAGACCTTCGGTCAGAATCATATTTCCGTCATTATCAAGCACCATATCAAGGCCGAACAGATCGTGGTAAAACCGTCTTGACTTTTCAATATCGTCAACGACGATCAATATATTTTTTAGTCTCATTTCTATCCCCTCTTTCTTCGTGTCTACTTTTTACTCTTCCAGTTCCTTCACTATAATTTTCAGTCTTTCCGGATCTACAAAGCTGACTTTCTGTCCGTATGTCTCAATCATTGCCCTTGTATCTGCATCCCGCTCGTCAGGCGGCTGTTTTTTCGCCTGTTCATAGAGCATTTTCATCATCAGCCTGTGTTTAAAACTCAGCTTTCCATAATCAATCCCACCTCTCAGGTGGTAAAATTCTGTCTTGTCAGCGAGGGATTCCGGTATCTGTCTGAGCGCAGCCTTCCTGATATTCTGTACGTTCTTTTCATCGTCCGGATCGGCAAGTCCCACTGTGAGCACAATAAATCTTTTACACTTATCTGCCGGAATCTTCTTCGCTGTCCTTGCCATGCCCATGACGCCACCGGCATAAAGACCGCCCACATAGACGATCGTTTCATATCCATCCGGCGCCTTTACTTTATCATACGATAACACTTTGCATTTCATCTGTTCTGCCAGTGCTTCTGCATATACTTTTGCTGTTCCATAACAGCTTCCGTATATAATGATTGCTCCCATATGCTTTCTCCTTGATTTTATATTGGGTTATTTTTCTGCATTTTTTCTCCGATCTGCAACAGATAATCACTCAGCTGACACTCGGAAGCCATAATCCACGGTTCCATTCTCCCACTGCCCCTGCACAAGATACACACATCCCGGCTGCGCGGTAAATTCTGTATTGCCTTTTTCATTTTCCTGAACTTCTACAGGAGTACCTTCCGGTATCTCAGCCGCGCTGTCCTGATACTCTTCCAGCAAAGAATCATCCCATGAGAGTATCTGAACACTTTCAGGTTTTTCATCAAACTCCAGTTCCATAGTCATAGGTACTGACAGTTTTGTCACTTCTGTCGGCTCAGTCTGCAGAACATGAGGTGCATCTGTAGTAATCGTTCTGCTTTCTCCATTTTCCTCGTAAGTCCATGTAAAGCTCAAAGCCTCGGGGATCATTACCGTTGCAGACGCCAGTTCATCCGTATAGCATACATTCAGATAAGGGAGCTGGGAGGGATCTTTTTTTATAAAAATCTCATCCAGATAATGCCCGTATTCCTGTATATACTTCTGGTTTGCCTGTTCTGTCCTTTCTATTTTAGTAATTCCATGATACTGGGCAGGATAAGACTGTGCCATAATCCCGTTTCCATAGATATTTACCACATCTCCATTCTTCAGATCCTGCTCTTTGATCTTTTCTCCATCTTCATCATAGAGTTCTCCGTCAGGTATTGTCCCCGTGAACGGATACTCCCCCGCCAGATTTACAAAGAGACTGTTTCCATCGTCATTTTGTAAATAGACTGCTGTCAGAAACTGCCCGTTGTCTGCCTGTTTCTCATCATCTGATGACTTATCTCCTCTGAAATGATTCTGCTCTGCTGCACATGCGGCTAATATAATAACCGCCAGTATTGCAATAGCAATAACAAATGTAATATTTTTATTTCTTTTCATTACCCCTGTCCTTTCCGATATCTGATTGGGATACAATCCGTACGGCTGCCGCCATTCCGCCGTCACCATATGTCGGATTTTTCAGAAACTCCTCTGCCCCGCTGCTTATAGTCCCTTCTCTGTCAAGTGCATAAAGTATTTCATTTTCCCATTTAAAAAGTCTCCCCATAGATACTGCTTCTATTCCCAGCAGAGCTTCCGCAATATATTTCTGATAAGTACGGGCATGCTTTTCAATAATAAATCTCATAGTTTCCAGACGTTTATCCATACTCTTTATATTCGATGAGACAGGAGCTGTACGATATTCGATCAGCATTTCTTCTACGATTCCGAT
The DNA here is from genome assembly GCA_930986645.1 of uncultured Lachnoclostridium sp. Taxonomy (GTDB): domain Bacteria; phylum Bacillota; class Clostridia; order Lachnospirales; family Lachnospiraceae; genus Mediterraneibacter. The sequence goes on along the minus strand of CAKNJS010000014.1, from coordinate 34,752 downwards.
AGATGTATCCGGCTCAGTTTCAAGTATACTCAGAAAGAACTCCCAGTCCTCGAACCCCGAACGCATAGATTCATCATAACCGCCGCACATCTCCCACGCGCTCCGACGCATAATATGTGTTGCCGGACAGCAGTTACGGGAAAGGAATGCTGCCACATCCCCACCGCACGGACATACTGCTGCGTTTAGCGCACCGAATGTCTGCATCCACGAAGATGCCGCCACCATATAAGAAGACTCGCACAACATCCGTCCGACCTTCTCAATATAAGCCGGCCCTAATCTGTCATCACCATCAAGTACCAGAACCAGCGGCGAACTTGTATTCCTGATTCCGGCATTTCTGGCTGCCGACACTCCGCGGTTCTCCTGCCATATAACCTGTACCGGAACAGGAACTTTCGTGTCCGCCTCGATCTCTCTTAATATTCTTACAGATTCTTCATCTGCAGATCCGTCATCTACTATAGTTATTCCTGCCGGTCTGACCGTCTGACCATACACAGATTGAACGGCTTCACGCAGCATTTCTCCTTGATTATAGCTGGTAATAACTGCCTCTACATTCCCGGCAATACCAGTAATGTTGTCAAATACTTTCATCATCTTATTCTCCAAATGGCTCGACTTCTCCCATGTCTGCCGTGAACTCATACTCCAGTGACGTGTCTTGTGCCCCCACAAGTCTGATACGATTTTCTCCTTCTTTCACTTCAACCGACTCTGATAAAGACTTCTCATTTTCCTCTCCCGCAATGCATTCCGCAAGGGTAGTTACCGTTCTGTCCGGGCTGACATAGATAAGCTTTGCCTTCCCTGCTGTAACTGTCAGGCTGTAAGAGATATTTACTTCTTTCTCTTCATAGTCCGTATTTCCTTCCGCCTGTTTCTGTGTCCATTATAATATAAAAGAGAGCATAAAAGTATACTTTCTTCTATGCTCTCTACTACAAAACACAATCTTAAGAATTGTCATGCAATCTCTTTACTTTTCTCAGTACTTTCCTGTCGTTTTCCCAGTCCTCTGCCGTCACCTCAGCCACATATCCGCCGCCATTTTCCACCTGCCAGTGATAGAATTCATGTACGTCCTCAGACAGTTCCGTAAGCACCGCCATGATCGTACCGCCATGCACGATAAAGGCCGCACTGTCTGCCCCTTCACTCAGAAGCCGGCTGATCCATTTCTTTACACCGTCCACACACCTTCCTCGAAATTCTGTCTGGTCCTCTCCTCCCGGAAATGCCGTCATCCCGCCGGATTCCATCCACCGGATATACTCCGGTTCATCTTTCAGGTCTTCATAAGTCTTCTGCTCATATTTTCCGAAATCACATTCCCTGATCATCGGTTCTATACTTATCTCCTGCCCCGGATAAATAAGTTCTGCAGTCCGGATGCACCGCCTCAGCGGGCTTGCGATAATACGCTGTACGGACGGATACTGAGCGCCAATACTTTCTTCCTGACGCAGCTGGAACTCTTTCACTGCCTGTTCGGACAGATCTTCGTCTGTCCGGCCGATATACTGTCTCTTTTCATTGCCCGGCGTCTTCAGGTGCCGGATAAATACAATCTTCATATTTCTCCTTATCACTTCCCGGCCAGCACGATCACCGCCAGCATCGCCAGCTCACACATCTGCAGAAAATATCCCGCCAGATCCCCGGTCGTTCCGCCGAACTGCTTTCTGCTCATCCGGTAATAATAAGCAAATACCAGAAGTGCCGCTGCTATCACAAGCACCGACGCAGCCACGGAACCGCTTTTCCCGCTCCAGCCAAGATATAGAATGACACCCGCGCACGCAAGAGCACATATAATAAGCACAATGCGCACTCTTTTTTTCTGCGCCCCGTCCTGAAATGTCCGGAGCAGCCCGCTGTTCTTTGCCGCCTGAAACGATACGACAGAGATACCGCTCAGAGACCTAGAAAAAGGATAGATACAGGCTGTCAGCGGAAGCATCCGTACATCCGCCTCGCTCCACAATGCCAGTGCCGCCGCAAAGTATACGCACAGCCCGATCACAGCGAATGCTCCCGTATGCGGGTCTTTGAGTATCTGCAGTTTCTTTTCCCTGTCCCCGTAGGAACTGAGCGCATCGATGGTATCCGCATATCCGTCCAGATGGATCCCTCCTGTAACAAGAACAGGAATCAGTGTCATCACCGCCGCGAAAAACAGCTTTCCGAAGGACGTATACTGCAGGATCAGATACCCGATCCCTGCCTGCAATAATCCGGTTATCACGCCCACAACAGGGAAAAAACACATCGCATACTTCATATTTTTTTCATTCCATTCCACCGTCGGCACAGGGATCTTGGAATACATAGATATGGCAATGGCAAGTGAATATAACAGACGCATTTACTTGTACTCCTTATACTGTTCTACATGGATCTCATCAAATGTGCTCATCTCCCGGTACACGGAAAGTCCCATCTCCAGCAGCGGGATTACAGCCACAGCCCCGCTGCCCTCTCCAAGCGACATATTACAATCGATAAACGGAGAAAGCCCCAGCGCATTAAGCACCATGCCGCCTGCCGGTTCTCCCGACTTATGGGACGGCATCATGCAGTCTGCTGCTGCGGGACACAGCTTTGCTGCACAGAGGGCAGCCACTGAGGAGATGAACCCGTCAATGATCACCGGGATATGGTACAGTGCTCCTCCGATGAATACACCGGCAAGACCGGCAATATCAAGGCCTCCTACTTTAGACAGCACATCCAGTACATCCTTCTTTTCCGGATGATGAAGTTCGATAGAGCGGCGGATCACATCCACCTTCCGGTTCAGCCCTTCTGAGCTCAATCCCGCGCCGCGGCCTGTCACTTTTTCAACTTCACGCCCCAGCAGAACGGCAGCCACCGCACTGCTTGTAGTCGTATTGCCGATGCCCATCTCTCCTGTGGCAAGAAGATCATACCCCTGTCCTGCAAGCTTTTCTACAATATGGATTCCCGTAAGCACAGCTCTTGCCGCCTGCTCCCTTGTCATGGCAGGCTCATAAAGCATATCTTTTGTTCCGTACATTACCTTATATTCCGGTTTTGTTACCGCAGGCACATCCGATGCCATACCGATATCCACCGGAAAAAGATCCGCGCCTGCGATTTCAGCCATCAGACATACGCTTGTTGCACGCCGGGTAAAGTTTTCCGCCACAATGGCGGTCACTTCCTGTCCGGTCTGAGTCACGCCTTCAGCCACCACGCCGTTGTCAGCACACATAATGACAAGACCTTTTTTTTCGATCGTATAATCTGCCTTTCCTCTGATCCCCGCCATGCGGATAACTGCCTCTTCCAGCTTTCCGAGGCTGTACAGGGGTTTTCCTACTGTCTTCCAGTGCGCGGATGCCGCCTCCATACTCTTCTGATCTGCAGGCTGTATCTCTCTTATCCTCTGTTTCAGTTCTTTTTCGAATTCTTCTGACATCATCATTTTCTCTCCCCGTGCCGTCCTTCTCATTATTTTGTTTCCTGTCTCATCCAATCTCTGCACCGGTCCGAAAATCTGTATGCGAACTCCGGCATAGAAGGCAGATATAGATGGGGATATCCGGCAAACAGATTTCCGTTCATATGGATACATTCCCATTTTCTTTTCCCGTCCGGCTTCACCGCTGCACAGTCGGTACCGCTGTCAGTACTGTCCCAGTAGTGGAACTCATGCCCCCGTATCTGCTCGCCGGGTCTGAGATAAGCGTCTTTCTCTGTACTGCGACTGCCCGCACTTTCTTCCTCTTCTCCCGGCGCTGCCGAAATGTTCACATAGCCAAAACGAACCAGTCTGCCTGTCGGGTACGTCCGCCCTTTTATCACTCCCGCCATGGGATATGTATTGCCGTTTTTATCTTCCATCTTCTCATGCAGATACATAAATCCGCCGCACTCGGCAATGCACGGAAGTCCTGCTTCCAGCCGTTCTCTGATCTCCGCCAGAAGTGTCCGGTTGGCAGAGAGCCTTTCCCCGTACAGTTCCGGGTAGCCGCCGCCCAGAATCAGACCGCTGGTATTTTCCGGAAGTTTCTCGTCTCGAAGCGGGCTGAAAGGCACCAGCTCTAATCCGGCTTCTTCCAGAATCTCAAGGTTTGCTTTATAGTAAAAGCAGAACGCCTCGTCCCGCGCAATGGCGATCCGCGCATATCTCTCCTGCTTTTTCCGATGAACTTGTGATCCAGCAGTCTCAATTTCAGAAGTCTCAATTTCAGGAGCCTCACCGGCAATCTTAAGGAGCTGTTCCAGATCCACACTCTCCGTCAATATATTGCCGGCCCGCTCCGTCTGTTCTCTAAGATCTGTCAATTCCTGCGGCGTAACAAGTCCAAGATGACGGCTTTCCAGACGGAAAGCATCATCTTCGGGCACGTATCCCAGCACAGGGATTTTATGTCCGTATTTTCCGAGTTCCTGCTCCAGCATAGCTTTCAGTCTCGGATACAGCATCTTTGAAACCCGGTTCAAAAGTATCCCGCATATATTGCTGTCAGACCGGAACTCCGCCATGCCGCGTATAAGAGCCGCCAGAGACAGCGCTGCTCCCCTGCAGTTGATCACAAGTATGACTGGAAGTTTCAGAGTCCGCGCCGTATCGTAGGAACTGCCGGCGTCCGTATCCATCCCTCTCCCGTCATAATATCCCATAACGCCCTCTGTCACCACAATATCAGCTCCGGATGCATGACGGATAAACTCCCGTCTCAATTCATCCGGCTCGGAGAAAAAGAGATCCAGATTTCTCGAATCCACCCCAAGCACCTCTCTGTGGAACATCGGATCAATATAATCCGGCCCGCATTTGCAGGCGCGCACCTGAAGTCCCCGTGCCTGAAGCGCAGACATCAAGGCGCAGGATACCGCTGTCTTGCCGCTGCCGCTTGCCGGTGCGGCGATCAGTATTCCGGGGATCTTCATTGGGCCGCACTCCTTTCTTCCGATTTTTCTCCGGCATCATCTTGCATCCTGCCGCCTGCAGAAATGATATATACCGGATTCTGGCCGGTCATCATGTGATATCTTCCAAGCACACGCGAACGGGATGCCATAATCTGCGTAACATGAGCGTTTTTGAGCATTCCTTCCTCGATCGCAGCCATTGCCTCTCCGACTGTCTCAAGTGATATGGCGTTCACCACAATCCTCACAGACGGATTTTTCTCAAGGACAACGCGCAGGATCTCGCGGAGGTTTCCCGAGCTTCCGCCGATAAACACATGGGTCGGAGGCTCCAGTTCACGCAGGGCTGCCGGCGCCTCCCCCTCTATGATGCGGATTCCGTCTGTCCGGAATTTCTTACGGTTCTGTTCCAGAAGCCGGACCGCCTCATCCTTTTTCTCTACAGCATATACACGGATCCGGTCTCCGGAACGCGCCGCTTCCACCGACACTGAACCGGTTCCCGCTCCCACGTCATATACTACCGCATTCTCAGTAAGTTCCATCTGAGCCAGACTGACAGCGCGCACTTCCGCCTTTGTCATGGGCACTTTTCCCCGGATAAACTCTTCATCCGGAATATGAGGGCCTGTTCTCTTATCCGGCAGCGGATTCAGGATCATCGCAGCGCACAGGCCGTCCGCTTCACTGCCTGTGAATTCTCCCGGATGTCCACTTACGATCTTCTCATCCGGATAGGAAAGCCTGCTGCCGATATACACGGTCACGTCATCCATCCCATAGTCTTTCAGAGCGCTGACCATCCTTCCGCCCGCGTCTTTTCCTCCCAGAAGAAGAAATGTCTTATGGTTTCTGTTTACGGTCTGTATGAAATTTTCTTCCTGTCCATGCAGGCTGATCAATGCCCCGTCCTCCCATGTTGTCTTAAGCCGGGCGGCAAGGAAAACAACAGATGAAATTCCCGGAATCATTTCCACCTCATACCGCACAGGATCTGATGCAAACATCGCGGAAAGCCTCTTCGCACCGCTGTAGAATCCCGTATCTCCTGAGAGCACCACCGCCACATGCAGGTATTCCGGATGTGCCTCTGTATATGCAAAGATCTTTTCTGCATTATATTCGCACAGCTCAGGTATGCCCGGATTTGTTCTTTCCTCTGCCCGTTCCGTCTGCTCCGTGCTGTGCCCTTTCGTTTCAGACCCGAAGCGTACCTCCCGCGCGGCAGAGAGCATCCGCTGTGCGCCGATCATACAGTCACAGTTTCTGACTGCATCTGCTGCCTCTGCCGTTATTGAGGTTCTGCTGCCCATGCCTATTCCGATCAGAGAAATCTTCTGCTTTTTACACATCTTTATATCCTCTCGGCGTTACCATTCTGCCGTTTAGTTCCATCGTATTCGAGTTTCCGATAAATACCGTTGTAAACATATCCACCTGCGTATCCCTGAGCCGCTCAAGCGAAAGAATTTCACAGTTTTCCCCATCTCTTCCGATATTTCTCACAATGCCGCATACTGTCTCCGGCTTCCGGTATTCCAATATCATCCCGCAGGCTTTCTGCAGATAGTCCGCGCGCTTTTTACTGGACGGATTATATATGCAGATAACGAAATCCGCTTCTGCTGCCGCCCGGATACGCTTCTCAATCTTTTCCCACGGCGTGAGCAGATCGCTCAGGCTGATAACCGCAAAATCATGCATCAGCGGCGCCCCGAGGACTGCCGCTCCGCCGGATGCAGCCGTGATGCCCGGCACAACCTCGATCCCCACATCAGGATAGTCCTTTCCAATCTCACAGATCAGGCCTGCCATGCCATAGATTCCCGCATCTCCGCTGCAAACCATTGCAACGTCCTGCCCCTTCTGTGCTTCCGCAAATGCCATGCGGCACCGGTCTGCTTCTCTTCGCATAGGGGTGCTCAAAAATATCTTATCCGGAAACTCCTCCCGGATAAGATCAATATATACTGTATATCCGATAATCACCGGACATTTTTCCAGCACCTTCTTCGCCCGTATTGTCATCTGGTCTGCTGCTCCCGGGCCCAGACCTGTCACATAGATCTTACTCATTGTTCTGCTGCTCCGTTTCTCTGTAATTCATACTCACTGCCTTTTTTCTGTTCCTGACGGCACGGATGCTTCCCGGAATTCTGTGGTAAAAGACGGATCATAGAGCTTCGAGCGCTCGTACTCTCCCTCAAGTATCCTGCCCACCACGATCAGCGCCGTCTTTGTCACGTTTTCCCTCGCTGCAGTTTCCGCAAGTTCTTTCACTGTACAGCGCAGTACTTTTTCCTCCGGCCATGTCGCCTTGTACACAACAGCCGCAGGCGTATCCGGATCATATCCCCCGCTGATCAGCTCGGCGGAAAGTTCTTTTAACATTCCGGTACTTAAGAAGATCACCATCGTTGCCTGATGGGCGGCAAAGCTTTTGATGGATTCTCTCTCCGGGACAGGAGTACGCCCCGCCATTCTGGTGATCACTACAGACTGGGAAACTCCGGGCAGCGTATACTCCGCCCCCAGCGCTGCTGCCGCTCCGCAGAACGAACTTACCCCCGGACATACTTCATACGGGATACACATTTTTTCCAGCTCGTCCATCTGTTCCCGGATCGCTCCGTACAGACAGGGATCTCCCGTGTGGAGACGGACGACCTTTTTTCCGGATTTTTCTCCCGCGGTCATGACGTCCAGCACTTCCTCAAGTGTCATCTTTGCGCTGTTATAGATCTTGCAGTCTTCCCTGCAGAGGGATAAAAGTCCCGGATTGACAAGAGAACCTGCATAGACTACAATATCTGCTTCCTTCAGCAGATTCTGACCCCGGACAGTGATAAGATCTTCCGCTCCCGGTCCTGCTCCTACAAAAGTAATCATCTTTTTCTTCCTCCTGTCTTTTTTTCCTTTACAACAAGCAGAGAATAATAACCTGCCTGTTCCGGTATTTCCTGCGCGCTGAAATACAGTTTTTCATTTTCCATTCCGCAGTTTTCCACCATCAATGCCTCCAGCTCTTTCTCTATCAGCAGATGCTTCACTTCAGCCATTTTACGTCCTGCTTTCATGAGGACTTTTGTGCCCGGAAGATCAAGGCTCTCTTCAATGTGGTAGGAAGCGGGCAGTACGTGGAGTTCCTGCCGGTTTTCAACCAGCGGGATATCCATCCGCGCCGCTGCCGCGCAGAAAGACGGAATGCCCGGAACGATCCGGGTAAGATATCCGCTTCGTTTCAGACGTTTATGTACATACATACAGGTGGAATATACCGTGGGATCTCCCAGAGTGAGGAAGACTACATTTTTTTCCTGATCCAGCAGTTCTGCGACTGCTGCCGCATCATTATCATGAATCGCCTTCAGCCTGTCTTTCTCCTTTATCATCGGCATCGGCAGATAGATCCGGTCCTTATCTGCAATCCCGTCCACGGCGCCGGCCGCGATCTGATATGCCGCACAGCGCTCCAGATACGATGCATTTTTTCCGTCCTGATTACCTGCACTTTCATACACCGGATTCTCCAATGCGCTGTCCGATACAGGTATGGCGATTACGCTGCACGCTTCCACGGCACGGACCGCCTTCAGAGTCATGAGTTCCGGATCTCCCGGCCCGACTCCCACTCCAGTAAATATTCCGCTCATATGATGTTTCTCCTTTTTCTGCTATTTCTTGTCTTTGCGCTGCCTCTCTATCAGTTCCAGCAGCCTTTCGGCATTCTCCGTCTGTCCGAGAATCCCCTCCTCGCCGGAAAATACGACTGCGCCTGTCTCAAGCTCTCCGCCTGCCCTCTGCCGCAGATAAAATGTGATCCGCTTCATGACTGTTTTCATAACATCCTGAAGCAGCCCCCTGTCCTTTAATATTTTCACTGCCTCTGTTGTATTCAGGCACGCCATGATCTCTTTCACCGCAGCGGCGTCTGCTCCCGCCATGGCTGCGTGGGATGCAAACACTTCCATCCTGCAGTCTGCAGTCCTTGAATGCGTATTCATGACTCCCGCCGCCAGCTTGATAAACTTTCCCGCATGGCCGATCAGGAGAAGCCCCTTCATTCCGAAAAGTTTTGCGTCATCAATAGTATCCCCCACATAGTTGCTGCATTTTACCGCGAGATCCGGATCAATCCCCAGCTGTTCTGTCAGGAAATCCATACCGTAATTGCCCGGAACAGCATAACAGCAGGAATATCCGCTTTCTCTTAACATCTTCATTTCCAGATAGATCGTATCTGTCAGCGCTTTCTCGCTCATAGGCTCCACAATTCCTGATGTTCCGAGAACAGACAGACCTCCCGCGATCCCCAGCCTTGGATTAAATGTCTTTTTCGCCGTTTCTTCTCCATCGGGGATTGAGATAGTCACTTTCACCGTTCCACGGTATCCGCAGGCACGGCATATGCGTTCCACTTCTTCCGTGATCATCCTGCGGGGGACTTTGTTGATCGCCGCCTGTCCGATCTGCTGTTCCAGTCCGGGTTTTGTAACCCTGCCCACGCCAATGCCACCGTCAAGTATGATCCGGAGTCCGGAAAGCTCTTCGTCTCCCTTTTCCACTTTTGCGTATATCAGAAGCCCGTCCGTCACATCCGGATCATCGCCGCTGTATTTTCTGACCGCACACTCCACCCGGTCCGGCAGCCTCGCAACATCCTCAACATCCAGATACAATTCGATCCCTTTGGGCGTCATAAGTCTCACCTGCCGGAATTCTTCTCCGGAAAAGAGCATCTGCGCCGCAGCCTTTGCCGCAGCCGCCGCGCAGCTTCCCGTCGTCCATCCATAGCGCAGTCCGGAGCGCGTCCTTCCTATCTCTTTTGTGTCCGTCTCTCTGCCGATTTTCTTCTCCATGTCTGAGATATCTCCCGTTTTCTCAATCTGATAACACTTTGACGCCTAAACTGACGCCTGTATTTCTTCCAGCATCTGTGCCGGATTATCAGCTGCCTTTACCTTTCCGAACGCCTTGATGATCACGCCCTCCTCATCGATCAGATAAGTAGTACGCACGACACCCATTGTTTTCCGTCCGTACATATTTTTCTCTTTCCACACATCATAAGCCTGAATACATGTAAGCTCCGTATCAGAAAGCAGTGTGAAAGGAAGCCCGTATTTCTCCTCAAATTTCTTATGGGAAGCCACGCTGTCCTTGCTCACGCCAAGCACAACTGCCCCTTTCTCAGTAAACTGGGGATAAAGTTCACCGAAACCGCACGCCTGTTTTGTGCATCCCGGTGTATTGTCCTTCGGATAGAAATAGAGAACTACCTTTTTTCCTCTGTATTCCTCCAGTGTGTGCATTGTTCCGTTCTGATCCGGCAGTTCGAATGCCGGCGCCTTTGTTCCTGCTTCTAACATTTCCTGCTCCTTTCCCGGGGATATTATCCCCCGTTACTCCATTGTCTCTTCTATATGTTCCAGAAAGATCCTGCGTATTCCCTCGAATTCACCCAGCCCTTTCATGATAACACGCACCTCGTATCCCTCATCTTCAAGCTGGCTCTTCCACGAATCCTCGTCTCCTGCCATATCATTTTTAGCGTGGTCGCCCGCCACGAGCATAAACGGCATGAGCGCCACCTTTTTCTTCTCTGCGATCTCCAGTTTTGACATCACATTCTTCAGTTCCGGGAAGCTCTCCACGGTTCCGACCAGCACCTGATTATATCCCAGCGCATGGAATGTATACTCCAGTGTCGGATATGCCGCGTTGGCGTGATGATCCGTGCCGTGCCCCATAAGCACAAGCATCTCGTCATCGGAAAGCTCTGTCTCCGCCATAACCGCATGGATGGATTTCTTATAATCATCCACACTGCTCAGGAGCGGCTTACCAACACGGATCCGCTTAAAACAGGACATATTCTCCATCAGGTCTTCCATCATGCGGTCATTCTCAATCCCGTTAATGATGTGGGTGGGCTGTACGATAACGTCTTCAATCCCATCAGACGCCATGCGCTTCACCGCCTCCTCCACTGTGTCCACCGCCATATTCTCCGTGCGTTTCAGCTTACGGATGATCATGCGGCTTGTAAACGCTCTGTATACTCTGCATTCGGGAAATTTCCGTGAAACGTCCCCCTCAATCACATCGATCGTCTTCTCCATTGTATCGAGATGGCTCGTCCCGAAACTCACCACCAGAATTCCTTTTTTCATCTTCGATAATCCTTTCTCTATGCTCTGCTCATTTTCCGGAGATCTTACCGGATATCTGATGACCGGACTGCTGTGTCACAGCTCTTCAATCAGTTCCTCCACATTTCCCGGAAGAGGCGTATCTTCCGGTATCAGGGCTTTTTCCCTAAGCCTCTCATATATTTTCACTACGACAGGCAGTTCCAGACTAGCCTCCTCGAGCGCCTGTCTGTCTGTACACACTTGGGCTGGAGTGCCCTGCCGGATTACTTTTCCTTCATGCATCAGTACGATCTCATCAGCCCACGCGTATGCGTAATCAATATCATGGGTTGCCATCAGCACTGTAATCCCTTTTTCCGACAGTCTGTCCACAATTTCCTGCACTTTCCTCGTATGCTTTGGATCCAGCGCTGCAGCAGGCTCGTCAAGTATCATCACTTCCGGATGCATGACGAGAATATCCGCGATAGCGACCTGCTTCTTCTGTCCTCCGCTTAATGCATGTGCCGGCCGATCCTGAAAAGGTGTGATCTCCAGTTCCTCTATCACACGCTCTACTTCTCTGCGCGCCGTATCCTCATCGGCTCCCAGATTCAATATTCCGAAAGAAATTTCTTCATATACGCTGGCGGAAAAGAGCTGGTCGTCCGGCTCCTGAAACACGATCCCCACTTTGCTTCTCACGTCGAGGAGACCTTTTCTTGTATACTCAACAGGTTTTCCGTCAATGTATATTGTTCCTTCATCCGGCCGGCGTATCCCGTTGAGACACAGGAAAAATGTAGATTTTCCCGATCCGTTTCCGCCCATAAAAGCCACTTTCGCGCCCCGGCGTATCTTCAGATTCAGCCCGTTGAGTGCTTTTTGATTATTTCCATCATAGGTGTAAGAGACATTCTCTGCCTTTATCACCCAGTCCTCATCACATTTCATTTCATTATACTCCATCTCTCTGCATTCATCCACATAAAAGCCACACCAGCACCAGCACTGCTCCATACAATGCTATGACTGCGATTTCTCCGGCCTTTGCCGGCTGCTCCCGCGAAAGCACTCTTATGCTGCCGTCATAGCATCTGGATTCCATTGCATCGTAAAGGGTGCTGGAACGTTTCAGCGCAAGTATAAAAAGGGAAGATCCCAGCTTCCCAAAAGAACGGATCCTCGTCTTAAAGCCGCGGTTTCCGAGCCGGGACTGCTGTGACACCGTAATCGAAGATGCGGTCTCAAACAATACGAAGATAAAACGGTAGATCAGAAGCATCAGTTCTGTGAGAAGCGGCGGAAAATGCAATTTTCTACAGGAGCAGAGTATATCTGTCATCACTGTATTAAGCGACAGGAAATACAGAGAGCTTACCGCAGAGAGTGCAGTAACACACAATCTCAGTCCGCGCCGTATTCCCTCGTTGCTTCCCGTAATATACCATTCTCCTGCCGGCAGTGCAAAAGCATCCATAGGAGTGCGGGATACATTTATCATGACCGCAGCCGTCCCCGCTGCCAGAAAAGCCAGCGGGATCATGAACAGCTTTATATAACGGAAAAGGGGGATGCCCCCCTTTCCCACCGTCAGCACTCCATTGACGGCAAATACCAGCACAGCCACCTTTACCGAGCGGCTCAAAACGCAAAGCACGAGAGTCAGCAGGGCATACACAAGCTTCTCCGATGCATTTACATATCTTAACTTTGACTGGTAGCTCAGTTTATCAATCAGGAGCATCTTCTTCTCCCATCTTCTTCATCCATTTCTTACGCTCCACAAAACGCCCCATAAAAAAGGCGATCACTCCCACGCCGATTCCGGTCTGCACGCAGAAGAGGAGGCTCTCCAGTTCTCCCGGAAGTTCTCCGCCGATGGCTGTCTCCAGAACAGGGGTAAACCACGGCTCATATTCTCCGTGGATTTCCTCTACCATCACACTTCCCGCATCGTCGGAGCCCCCGAATTCAGCACCCCTGAGAGCGGCAACCGGGATAACTGCAATCAATACAGCGATCACAAGAAGGATAATAACAGTCTTTGTATTCTTTGTCATAATACCTATGCCTCCTTCCTGTCAATCGGATAGGGATGCTTCGCCTCCCCTATCCGATCACGCGATACTTCGCTCAGCTCACGACATGAGTCGTTCGCTGTCCGTTGCCCGGCAAATATCCGCTCATGCAAGCATGGCGGCTGCTTGCCGGGCGTATCGCGCAAAAAGCCAATGCTCTTAAGCTCCGGTTTTGCGTATGTTTCAAGCCCGATCATAATTACAACTGTAAGGATGCCCTCGATCACAGCCAGCGGAAGCTGAGTCGGTGCGAACACGCCGAGAAACTTCACCGCCGACGCCGCCACGCCGCCTGCTTCAGAGGGGTAGGCAAGAGCAAGCTGAATGCTTGTCACACAATATGTAAATATATCCCCCAGAAATGCCGCAAGAAAGATTGCCGCTTTCCGGTTAACTTTCGTGTGACAGCACAGTTTATATATACCAAATGAAACCAGAGGTCCCGCAATTGCCATGGAAAACGTATTGGCCCCCAGTGTTGTCAGTCCTCCGTGCGCCAGCAGTACGGCCTGAAAGACCAGCACAATGATCCCCAGCACGCTGACCGAGGCAGGACCGAAAAGGATTGCTCCCAGACCTGTTCCTGTCATGTGGGAACAGCTTCCTGTCACCGACGGAATCTTCAATGATGAAATCACAAAGATAAACGCTCCTGACATGGCGATCAGAATCAGGTTTCTTCTGTTTTCTTTTACTTTGTTTCTTAGTGAAATAAATCCTGCGATCAGAAACGGCAGGCAGATGACTCCCCACGCCACGCAGTAACCCGCCGGCAGGTAGCCCTCCATGATGTGCATCGCATTGGATGCAGGCGCGACCGCGAACATTGCCGCAAATACGATGTATGCCCGCAGTAAGATTTTCTTTTTTTTCGGCATTTTCTTTTCTCCTTTTTGATCATATTCCCGTAATCCCCAGATCCATTTAAAAGCGAATATTCTGACTTAGGTATCACAGCAGGCGCCTCTGCCTTCCCGGGATTTCAGTCCCAGTGACGTATATCGAAGCACCGCTCCTCCAATACAGCAACGGGTATTGTGCAGGATTCCCACCTGACTTCCTCGCAGTCCTGATGCCGGATGTCAGCAGACTATATACAGTCCCTGCCCGGTTACAGACTGTGTCTTCTAAATGTATGCCGGATCTGGTTTGGTACATCCTTTCGGACATACCGTTTACTAATATTCGATCCCTCTCCGCGCCCGGATTCCACGGTCAAAGGGATGCTTTACCTTGCGGATCTCCGACACATAATCTGCCAGCTCCACAAGTCTTTCGTCCGGATTCCGCCCCGTCAGGACAATCTCCAGACCCGCCGGTTTTTCTCTCAGAAAAGTGAGTGCCTCATCCCGTGGGATCAGTCCGTATCCGTAAGCCGCCATAAACTCATCTATGACAAGAATGTCGTAAGCTCCATCTGATATTCTGTTCAGGATATCAGACCACAGCGCACGGTACATACTGCGTACTTCCTCTTTCTCACTGTCTGAAAGCGTACTGTAAAAACCGTAAGATCTTTCCAGATGGATCACATCGATCTCAGGGATCTGATCAAGGATTTTCAGCTCCCCCGACTCCTCATTCTTAAGGAACCTCGCAAAGAGAACTTTCTTTCCGCATCCTGCTGCCCGCACAGCCAGTCCGGTGGCTGCTGAAGTCTTTCCTTTTCCGTCTCCACAGTAAATATGAATAAGTCCCTGATTCATTCTGTTCTTCCTCTCCGTAAGATCTTCTCTATTCTAGCACATATTTGCTGCCACATACAAGAGATAACAACAAAATACCCTGCGGCGCTGCGCCGCAGGGTAAAATCCTTTTTATTTATTAATAACGAACATAAATCATATCACTATGTACAGATCCGACCTGAACCTGAGCTCCGGTATGCGGTGCGTGAATCATCTGACCGCCTCCGATATAGATACCGCAGTGATGGCTGTTTACACAAATATCACCCGGCTGCGGATTGCTGACTCTTGTCCATCCCATAAATGTTGTAGTATTTCCAAGACGAGTATAACTGCCTGTCAAAGCGTAGCTTACAAGTCCGGAGCAGTCGAATGTATTCGGTCCGACCGCACCCCACTGATACCAGCATCCGATCTTACTGCGTGCACGATCGACAACCGCATTACCTGTCGAGGCGCTGTATGTCGGCTCGCTGCTTCCTCCGCCTGAGGAAACAGAACCGCCTCCGTTGCTGCCTCCGGTATTATTACTCTGCTGTGCCTGAGCCGCCTGCTGCTGTGCCGCCAGCTGTCTCTGACGTTCTGCTTCAGCCTCGGCTTCCTGACGGTCTTTTTCTTCCTGAACTTTTCTCGCCGCTTCCTGAATCATGTCGTCTAAATCTGATACCTGATCCTTCTTGGAGGCGATAGTAGAATTCAGTGTGTCTTCCTGCTGCTGATATTCATCTTCAAGATCTTCCAGATCTGACATCTCTGACTCCAGCTTTGCCTGAAGATCTTCGATCTGCTGTACAGTATCTGCATATTCCTGAAGCTGTTCACGGTCATACTCATGAACCTGCTGGGAATACTCAGCCTGTGTCAGCATACTGGAAATATCACCGGATGTCATAACCTTTTCCATGGTTGCTGTTCCGCTGCCCGCTTCATACATATACTTGATGCGGAGCTTCATAGCCTCGTACTGCTCTTCTTTCTTTTCCTCTGCAACTTTCAGGTCATCCTGTGCCTGAATGATTTCCTCACCTTTTGCGATCAGCTGATCTTCCAGATCAGACAGTTTTTCAACGATTGTATTCAATTCTGCCTGAAGTTCATTCAGTTCATCCTGAGCTGCGGCTTTCTGATTCTGAAGGTCCTGCTGTTCTTTCTGAAGCTGTTCCAGCGTATCCGGTGCCGCAAAAACCGGTGTCACTGCAAGTGAACAGGTAAGAACTGTAGCGATAAATGCGCTATGTACTCTTTTCTTT
Organism: uncultured Lachnoclostridium sp.; assembly: GCA_930986645.1. Lineage (GTDB taxonomy): Bacteria > Bacillota > Clostridia > Lachnospirales > Lachnospiraceae > Mediterraneibacter. Next base: position 18,688 of record CAKNJS010000014.1, on the reverse strand, counting down.
AATCTCATCTCTTCACCTTTCCCTATTATATTATCTATGTCCCCACATATATGCATAATACAACAGAAAGCTGTGTTTTTCAACATCATTTCTTCAAAAAACGCACATTTAGGGCTTCTCTTTCGTAAATGTATCAGTCTGTAATAAATTATAATAAAAGGCAGAATAAATTTCAATAGTTTTTTAACATTTCTGTAATATTTTTTAAAAAAACAAAGACTTTGAAGCATCTGCTCCAAAGTCTCTGTTCATATTTCTTCTTATTATATATGCTCTCAGCCTCCGTAGCGTACATAAATCATACCTTTGTGGACAGCGCTCTTTTTTACTATATCTCCAGTCTGAGGTGCATGGATCATCATGCCTCCTCCCACATATACTCCGCAATGTGTGGCTGATACACAGATATCACCAGGCTGCGGATTGCTCACACGCGGCCACGTAATAATATCTGATGTCGTCCACGAATGGACAAATCTTCCTGTAATACAGTAGCTGACAAGTCCTGAACAATCGAAGGAATCCGGCCCTGCCGCTCCCCACTCATACGGACGTCCGATCATACTCTGCGCGCGGCTGACGATAGCGCTTCCTGAGGAAGAATCATAACTTGGCGTCGTCGATGAACTTCCTGTATCCGATCCGCCGGTATCGGTGTCCGGAGCAGGAGATGTTTCGTCTGAGGAATCCCCGCCGGAGCCGCCGCCCTGTGTATTTCCGCTGTCTGAAACTGAACCGCCGCCGGAATTCTGGTCTTCTGAAGCGCTGCCGCTATTGTCCGCCGTCTCCGCCTGAGCCTGCTGTTCTGCTTCCTGACGGCGCTGCTGTTCTTCCAGAACTTTTCTCGCCGCATCCTGAAGCATCCCGTCCAGATCGGAAATTTCATCCTGTTTAGATGTTATCGTTGTATTCAGCGTCTCCTGCTGTTCCTCATATTCTGACTCAAGATTTTCCAGCTTTGCCATATCCTTCTCAAGTGTATCCTGAAGATCTTCGATCTCCTGCACCGTATCGGCATATGCCTGCAGCTGCTTCCTGTCATATTCATGAACCCGCTGGGAGTATTCCGCCTGCGTCAACATACTCGTAATATCTCCCGATGTAATTACTCTTTCCAGAGCAGCTGCATCTCCGCCGGACTCATATATATATTTTATCCTCAGCTTCATAGCGTCATACTGTTCCTGACGCTTTTCTTCGGCCGCATCCAGATCCTTCTCCGCCTGAGTGATCTCCTGCCCCTTAGATATCAGCTGCTGCTCCAGATCCGATATCTTTGACATAAGTGTTTCCAACTCAGACTGCAGACTGTTCAGTTCACTCTGGGCACTGCTCTTCTGTTCCTGCAGATTATTCTGCTCATTCTGAAGGCTGTCCAGTGTGCTGTCAGGCGCCGCCAAGACAGGTGTTACCGTCAGCGCGCAAGTCAAACCTGTTGCAAGCAGCATATTATGTAATCTTCTGTATTTCATCATTTCACCTGTACTGTTTACTCACATTTAACATTCTACAAATGAATCATACCGCAGAAACATATATTTTTCAACAAAATCCGCCAATTTTTCACATAATCCTTATTTTTCCATAACAGTTCAGCTGCACAGGCGGCACGAACCGAACTATTACGGTTTTCCTACTGTATATTCAGATTTGTATAGCCCATCAGGCTCTCATCGACATCTCTCGCAGCCTCACGTCCCTCGCGGATCGCCCATACGACAAGCGACTGTCCTCTGTGCATATCACCGGCTGTAAATACATGTTTGATATTTGTCGCATATTTACCCGGCTCTGTCTTTACGTTCGTCCGCTCATTGACTTCCACACCGAACGCTTTCGTGACATACTCTTCGCTTCCAAGGAATCCTGCTGCGATCAATACAAGATCTGCATCTACTGTGTACTCGCTGCCTGGAATCTCAGCCATATACATCCTGCCGGTCTTTTCGTCTTTCTTGCTCTCCAGCTTGACGAGCACGGCTTTGCAGAGTCTGCCTTTCTTGTCTTTTACAAACTCTTTGACCGTTGTCTGATAGACACGAGGATCATGTCCGAACACGGCAATTGCTTCCTGCTGGCCGTAATCTGTCTTACAGATCCTCGGCCACTCCGGCCACGGGTTTGTCTCTGTTCTCTGATCCGGAGCTTTCGGCATCATCTCCAGCTGGAGCACAGACTTGGCGCCGTGGCGGATGGAAGTACCGACACAGTCGTTTCCTGTATCACCGCCGCCGATGACGATCACATTTTTCCCTTTTGCAGAAATATATGTTCCGTCCTTAAGCTGCATATTATGAGACCAAAGAGCTTTCGTCGTAGACTTCAGGAAATCCACCGCAAAATAGATTCCCTCCGCGTCACGTCCCGGAGCTTTGATATCGCGGGGATGGGACGCTCCGCAGGCAAGGACGATGCGGTCGTACTCTTTTAAGAGCTGCGCCGGTTTTACATCCTTTCCTACATTGCAGTTCACGCGGAACTCAACGCCTTCTTCCTCCATAATCTTAAGCTTTCTGTCAATATACTGCTTCTCCAGTTTCATATTCGGAATACCGTAACGGAGCAGTCCGCCCGGTTTATCCTCACGCTCGAACACAGTGACCTGATGTCCTCTTCTGTTGAGAAGATCCGCTGCCGCCAGTCCGGACGGGCCGGAACCGATGACAGCTACTTTTTTGCCCGTACGCACTTTCGGCGGACGCGCTTTTGCATAGCCCTTATCATACGCATTTTCAATGATGGCGTATTCATTGCTCTTTGACGCCACCGGATCCTGATTCAGGCCGCATGTACATGCATTCTCACAGAGAGCCGGACATACTCTGGAAGTAAACTCCGGGAAGTTATTTGTCTTTGCCAGACGGTAATATGCCTCTTCCCAGTTGCCGTTATAGATCAGATCATTCCACTCCGGCACAAGGTTATGCAGCGGGCATCCGCTGGCCATCCCCATCAGATTTAAGCCTGACTGGCAGAACGGCACGCCGCACGCCATGCACCGCGCCCCCTGCAGTTCCTGTTCCTCTTTCGTAAGAGGCGTATAGAACTCATTAAAATGCTTGATTCTCTCAAGCGGCTGTTCCGCTGTCTTGTCTTTTCTTGCATAATCCATAAATCCTGTCGGTTTTCCCACTTTTCGCGCCTCCTATCTTCCGTTTTTGATCTTATTGAATGCTTCGATCTGTGCTTTTTCTCTGCTTAATCCCTTTTCTTCCATCTGGAAGATTGCTGCCATCATCTTCTCGTAATCTTCCGGGATGATCTTTTTGAATTTCGGAAGATAATCTTCGAAGTGATCCAGAATCCGTTTGCCCACTTCTGAGTTTGTATATGAGACGTGTTCCTGAATCATGCTCTTTAACTCCTGCACGTCATATTTGTCAGTTACACGCTGGATCTTAACCATCGCTTTATTGACTCTTGTATAAAGTGTGCTGTCCATATCAAGGACATACGCGATACCGCCGCTCATGCCGGCCGCAAAGTTCTTGCCGACTTTTCCGAGCACGACAACGCATCCGCCGGTCATATATTCACAGCCATGGTCGCCCACGCCCTCTACGACCGCGCGCACACCGGAGTTTCTTACGCAGAAACGTTCTCCTGCCACGCCGTTTACAAATGCCTTTCCGCTTGTCGCTCCATAGAATGCAACGTTTCCTATTATAATATTCTCGTCAGATTTAAACTTCGTTCCGTTGGGCGGGCATACGACAAGCTTACCGCCGGAGAGACCTTTTCCGAAATAATCGTTACTGTCTCCCACCAGCTCCAGCGTCAGACCTTTCGGGATAAACGCGCCGAAGCTCTGTCCGCCTGCACCTTTACACTTGATCACAAAGCTGTCATCTTCCAGACCTTCCGGATATCTTCTCGTGATCTCGGATCCGAAGATTGTACCGAATGTACGGTCGGTATTGGTGACATCAATCTCAAGGCTTCTCTTCTGTCCTTTCTCCAGCGCAGGGAGAAGCTGTTTAACGAGAACTTTTTCATCCAGTGTTTTCTCAAGCTCGAAGTCAAACACTTTCTTCGGATTGAAGATCATGCCTTTCTTCTGCTTTGCATACGGATTATAAAGCACACCGGAGAGGTCAAGTGTTGCGGCACGGCTGGATGTAGGCTCATCTTTCACCTTCAGAAGATCTGTACGTCCTACCAGTTCATCCACTGTGCGCACACCCAGTTTCGCCATATATTCTCTCAACTCTTCTGCAATGAAACGCATGAAGTTCATTACATATTCCGGTTTACCTGTAAAACGCTTTCTCAGTTCCGGATTCTGTGTTGCCACACCTACCGGACAGGTATCCAGATTGCAGACACGCATCATGACACATCCCATGGTTACAAGCGGTGCTGTTGCAAATCCGAATTCCTCTGCTCCGAGCAGTGCCGCGATGGCAACATCTCTTCCGCTCATGAGCTTTCCGTCTGTCTCGATGCGGACACGCTCGCGCAGTCCGTTCTGGATCAGAGTCTGGTGCGTCTCTGCAAGTCCCAGTTCCCACGGAAGTCCTGCATTCTGAATAGAACTTCTCGGTGCCGCTCCTGTTCCTCCGTCATAACCGGAGATCAGGATTACGCCTGCACCTGCCTTCGCCACACCCGCAGCTACAGTTCCGACGCCTGCTTCGGATACAAGTTTTACTGAAATTCTTGCTTTTTTATTCGCATTTTTCAGGTCATAGATCAGCTGCGCCAAGTCCTCGATAGAATAGATATCGTGGTGCGGCGGCGGTGAGATCAGGCTCACTCCCGGCGTTGAATGACGGGTCTTCGCGATCCACGGATAGACCTTTCCGCCCGGCAGATGTCCGCCTTCGCCCGGTTTCGCGCCCTGTGCCATCTTGATCTGGATCTCCTGTGCACTCACCAGATATCTTGATGTAACACCGAAACGTCCTGATGCTACCTGCTTGATTGCAGAGCAGCGGTCCGTATCCAGTCTTTCGATCTCCTCTCCGCCTTCACCGGAATTGGATTTTCCGTGGAGACGGTTCATAGCGATGGCAAGAGTCTCATGGGCTTCCTTGGAGATAGAACCGTAAGACATAGCTCCCGTCTTAAATCTTGTTACAATGGAGTCCACGCTCTCCACTTCCTCGAGCGGAACACCTTTCTTCGGATAATTGAAGTCGAGCTGTCCTCTTAAGTTGACCTTCTCTCCTTCTGCGTCCACCATCTTTGTATACTGCTTGAACATATCGTAGTCGCCGCGTCTTGTGGACTGCTGGAGCATATGGATCGTCTGCGGATTGTACAGATGTTCCTCTCCGCCGCTCTTATATTTGTGACGTCCCACGCTGTCAAGAGTCATATCGCCGTCAAGCCCCAGCGGATCAAACGCCTGTGTATGGAACGCCGTATAATCTTCCGCAATCTCTTCGATGCCGATACCTCCGACACGGCTTACAGTATCTGTGAAATACCTGTCGATAAACTCTTTCTTAAGTCCGATCGCCTCAAAGATCTTTGCTCCCTGGTAGGACTGGATCGTAGAAATACCCATCTTGGACGCAATCTTGACAATCCCGTGGATCACTGCGCTGTTGTAGTCGTCTACTGCCGCATAGTAATCCTTGTGGAGCAGTCTTGATTCGATCAGCTGACGGATAGACTCGTGAGCCAGATACGGATTGATCGCACATGCTCCGTAGCCCAGCAGAGTTGCAAAATGATGTACCTCTCTCGGTTCGCCGCTCTCAAGGATCATTGCCACGGAAGTTCTCTTCTTCGTGCGGACCAGATGCTGCTGCAGACCGGACACAGCCAGCAGTGACGGGATAGCCACGTGATATTCATCTACATCACGGTCTGTCAGGATCAGAATATTGGCGCCGCCGCGGATCACTCTGTCTACTTCTATAAAGAGATACTCGATAGCTTTCTCAAGACTTGTATTCTTATAGTAGGTAATCGGGATCTCAGCCACCTTGAATCCGTCTACCTTCATATTTTTAATCTTCAGGAGGTCTGTATTTGTCAGGATCGGGTTGTTAACCCTGAGCATCTTACAGTTCTCTTCTTTCTTTTCAAGCAGGTTTCCGTCTTTTCCGACATAAATCGTAGTTGAGGTGACGATTTCCTCGCGGATCGCATCGATCGGCGGGTTAGTAACCTGCGCGAACAGCTGTTTAAAATAACCGAACAGAGGCTGTCTCTTCTTAGAAAGAACCGAGAGCGGAGCATCGATACCCATGGCAGCGATTCCCTCTCCTCCGTTCTTCGCCATTGTAAGGATAGAAGTCTTTACATCCTCATAAGCATAACCGAACGCTTTCTGGAGACGGGTGCATTCCTCTTTCGTATACTTCGGGATGTCCTTGTTCGGGATCGGAAGATCCTTCAGCTGGATCAGATTGCTGTCCAGCCACTCTCCGTAAGGTTCCTCGTTCGCGTATTTCTCTTTCAGTTCCTCATCGTCAATAACTCTTCCCGCAACCGTGTCAACAAGAAGCATCTTACCCGGATGCAGGCGTTCCTTCACAAGGATCTTGGACGGATCAATGTCCAGCACTCCTACTTCCGAAGAGAGGATCAGGTTATCATCATCCGTAATATAGTATCTGGACGGGCGAAGACCGTTGCGGTCAAGCACTGCTCCCATCACATCACCGTCAGAGAACAGGATAGAGGCCGGGCCGTCCCACGGCTCCATCATAGTCGCATAATACTGGTAGAAATCCTTCTTGTTCTGAGACATGCTCCGGTTGTTTACCCATGGCTCAGGGATACAGATCATTACTGCAAGCGGAAGATCCATGCCGCTCATTACCATAAATTCAAGGGCGTTGTCGAGCATAGCCGAATCTGAACCGGACGTATTGATCGCCGGAAGCACTTTGTGCAGTTCGCCTTTAAGCTTTCCTGCTTCCATCGTCTCCTCGCGGGCACGCATCTTGTCCGCATTACCGCGGATCGTATTAATCTCACCGTTGTGCACGATAAAACGGTTCGGATGGGCCCTCTGCCAGCTCGGTGTTGTATTCGTACTGAAACGGGAATGTACCATAGCAATAGCCGACTCATAATCCTCGTCCTGAAGATCTCCGAAAAACTGACGGAGCTGGCCTACAAGGAACATTCCCTTGTATACGATCGTACGGCTGGAAAGTGATACTACATATGTATCATCGCTGCTCTGCTCAAACACTCGTCTGACCACATAGAGACGACGGTCGAAGTCGATTCCCTTATTGATCTGCTTCGGGCGCTCGATAAATGCCTGCATGATACAGGGCATACAATCAACAGCGGTCTTGCCGAGCACTTCCGGATGTACCGGAACTTCTCTCCAGCCGAGGAAATTCAGGCCTTCTTTCTTTACAATAACTTCAAAGATATTTTTAGCCTGATTGCGTTTCAGCTCATCCTGCGGCAGGAAGAACATCCCGACGCCGTAATCTCTCTCGCCTTTCAGGTCAATCCCCAGCGGCTTACAGACTTTCTGAAAGAACTTATGGGATACCTGCAGAAGAATACCGACACCGTCTCCGGTCTTTCCTTCTGCGTCCTTTCCTGCTCTGTGCTCCAAGTGCTCTACGATCTTAAGCGCTCCGGCAACTGTACTGTGGCTCTTCACGCCTTTGATATTTACGATCGCACCGATACCGCAGTTATCGTGTTCAAAACTCTCACGGTAAAGTCCCTGCGGGATATCACTCTTCGCGGTTTCATGCTGCGCTGTTTCCATCTGCTGTCCTTCATTTTGAAGGGTTTCATTTGCTCTTCTCATGATCGCTGTCCTCTCCTTTGCATTTTATGAAAAGACTATACACGATTTTTTTTCATTTGTAAACAAGAAATTCTCTAAAATTTTCTGATAATTTGACTATTTGATTATTTTATAATTATTTTCTGATAATTTACATTTTAAGGTTTATCAGTAATCATTATTAATATTTTTATCTTTCATTGATATTCCGCATTTAGAACAATAAAAGCATTAAAAATGCGCGGCAGATAATCAACTCTGCCGCGCACAATTCAAAATTGTTTTTTTACAAAAACATATATATGTTTTAATTCAATTTTTACGAGAACATGTCTGTCCTGTCAGCATTATCCGCATTCTGCTGCGCTTTTATCTTCACCGGCATTTTCTGAATCTGCACAAACATTACCGAACAGAGGAATGTTCCTGCGATAACCGCTCCCGCTATCCGCGCGGGACTCCCCGCCAGCCAGCGGAATACCCCCAGTTCTGTAAAAACCACCGATCCTGTATTAAGCAGAATATGAAGAGCAGCAGGCGCCCTGAACGATCCGAACTTCTCATACAGATATGACAGCAGCACTCCCAGCAGGAACGTGTAGATCATCTGTGTCGTATTTGAATGCATTAACGAAAAGAGAAGCGATGACCATAAAGCCGAATACCAGAACCCCTGCCGTTCGCGGAATCTCTTATACAGGATCCCCCGGAACATCAGCTCTTCCGCTGTTGGGATAACAATTCCAAGGCCGATAACCTGCACGAGAAGACCGGCTGAATATGTGATCTGCGCCGTCTGCTGATACTGTTCATCATAAAACGCCAGCTGCACCATCGCCATCAGACAGGTAGCTGCAATACAGCCTGCAATCCCGAAAACAACCACCGTCCAGTATTTTGACACCGGAGCCTTCTCCGCAGCAGCGATGCCCGCCTTTTGCTCCAGTTTCCTATCTCGCGCAAACAGTATCCCTGTCAGAATGATCGTACATAATGCCGAAATCGTTACAATCTCAACCTGATGCCGGGCAATCGCCTCGAATGCCGGCTCCATGGTCTGAAAATAGACACTCCACAGCTCCTGTATATCAGGGGCCGTATTTCTGCTGCTTCTGAACATCTCGCCGTACGCTCTCAGCAGATACGGCATTTCAAGGACAGACTGGGCAATGAACTGCACTGCAAACTGAATCCCCAGATACCCCAGAAAAGGACCTGCCAGACTCCAGAACGGACTTTTCCGGTACACGCGGTTCATTTAAGCCTCACCTGCTTTCTCAAGAATCCACGCCCTTATATCACTTTCATGCCCCCGGGCCGTTCCCTGCACCATCTCCGGTCTTCCTCCGCCCCGTCCGTCGAATACCGCGTTAAATTCCTTTACAAATTCCCGCATATTCTGCAAACGGCTTCCGATCACATAACGGTAACCATCCATGTCATTTCCGTGGAGTACAGCGCATATACTGTGTCCGTTTTCCAGTACCATATTCATAAGAAGACGCATGGAATCACCTTCAATATCCCGCGTGAAAATACAGACAGCTTTGCCATCCTCTGGTATCATCTCTGCTTTGGCTGCAACCAGTTTTTTCTCTTTCTCTCCAAGCTCATACTTAAAGCTGTCTGCCTCGTCTCTCAAATGGCGTACTGCTTCCGAGATTTCATTTTCTTTTGCGCAGAGAAGAGCAGAAATTTCTCCCGCCTGCTCCTGTTTCACCTCATAGTCTTCAAGCGCTCTCACACCGCAAAGCATTGTCACACGCGCACCGCCCTTATATCGCTGCACGCGGGTCAGCTTGATCATGCCTATCTCACCGGTGCGGGATACGTGGGGCGCGCAGCAGGCGCACACATCATATCCCGGAACCACAATAATCCGCACCTGTCCCTCGATTTCAATTTTACTCCGGTATTCCATGCCTGCAAGTTCTTCTTTCGAAGGATAAAGCGCCTGTATTTCCAGATTTTTCCATACCGCCCGGTTTGCCTCCCGCTCGATCTGCAGGAGCTGCTCCTTTGTGAGTTCTCCATCGAAATCCATTGTGCAGTCCTCACTCCCCAGATGGAAGCCCACGTTATTATATCCAAAGGCAGTGTGCACAAGTCCCGAGACAATATGCTCGCCGCTGTGCTGCTGCATCTTCATAAACCGTTCTTCCCAGTCGATACAGCCTTTCACACGGGAGCCCGGCTCCAGCGGACTTTCCAGCAGATGCAGGATACGCCCGTCTTTTTCCTGTACGTCCAAAACCCTGACACCGCCTAGAACGCCCGTATCAGCATACTGTCCGCCTCCTTCCGGAAAAAACGCCGTGCGGTCAAGTTCTGCCGCATATCCGGCTCTGTCCCCCGGCATATTTTCTGCCGAAACCGGTTCGCAGGACTGGACATCCGCCTCAAACTCGGCAAGGTGACTGTCCTGATAAAAAAGTTTTTCTGTCATTCCGCCATTACATCCTTTCCGGCGCTTCAAAACCAAGAAGATCAATACACGTCTCAAGCACACGCCTCGTCAGCATCAGAAGCGCAATATATCCGGACTTTGTTTCCTCGTTTTCCTCAGACAGTATTTTCGTCTCATGGTAGAACTTATTAAACTCATTAGCAAGCTCATAAATATATGCACAGAGTTTATGCGGTGCCGTCTCTTTATAAACCGCATCAAACACATCGTTAAATTTCAGAACCTGAAGCATAAGCGCTTTCTCATACTCATTTTCCGCAGGACGTATTTTAACCGCTTCAAGCGGGCCGCCGCTTTCCTGATATTTATTCAATATAGACTTAATACGCACGATCGTATACAGAATATACGGTCCTGTATTTCCCTCGAACGAAGTAAACCTGTCTACATCAAACACGTAATCCTTCGACGCTTGATTGGAAAGATCTCCGTATTTGATCGCAGCAAGACCGACGATCTGAGAGGTACGCTCCGCCTCTTTCTCTTCTACTGTACGGTTATCCATGATCTTGCGGTACATTTCCTCATCGATCTCACGGATCAGATTCTCCAGACGCATAACGCCTCCCTCACGTGTCTTGAACGGCTTGCCGTCCTTTCCGTTCATCGTTCCGAACCCGAGGAACTTCAACTCTGTCTCAGGGCGCACAATACCAGTCTTCTTCGCGCACCGGAACACCTGCGTAAAGTGAAGTTCCTGACGCTTGTCCACCACGTAGATCACCTCGTCCGGCTTATAATCCTCTTCGCGTTCAACAAGAGTAGCGAGATCTGTCGTATCATACAGTGCCGCTCCGTCAGACTTCAGGATCATACACGGCGGAACCTCTTTCTTATCCGACTCTTCCTGCACATCGACAACAAGCGCACCTTCATCGTAGCGCGCATACCCTTTGTCTTTCAGCATCTGTACCATATCAGGGATATATTTCTGAGCATCCGCTTCGCCTTTCCACAGGTCAAACTCCACATTCAGCTTTTCATAATTCTTCTTCAGATCTGCAACCGACACATTCATTATGTGTTTCCAGACAGCACGGTATCCTCTGTATCCGTTCTGCAGCAAGTAAGTGGCATGCAGCGCCTCTTCTCTGTAATCTTCGTGTTCTTTTGCATATGCGCTCGCAGTCGGATAAATCTCTTCCAGCTCGCCGATCGTAAACGGGGCCTCCTCCGGGTACTCTCCTTCGTAAGACTCGTCAAAATACGGAAGATCCGGCTGGCGCTTCCTAAGTTCTGTAATAATCAGCCCCATCTGATATCCCCAGTCGCCCAGATGGATATCACCAATCACACGATTTCCTTTATAGCGCAGAATCCTCTTTACACTCTCTCCGATGATCGCGGAACGCAAATGTCCAACATGCAGCGGCTTTGCCACATTAGGTCCGCCGTAATCGATCATAATTGTCTTAGGCGCCGCCTCATCTTCCACTCCCAGCTTCTCTTCTAAAGCCATGCTGTTCAGATAGGATGCCGCGCTTTCTTTAGACAGCTTCAGGTTAATAAATCCGGGCTTCACTACGTCCACAGACTCAAAATATTTACTTTCCTTCAGATAAGGCGCCACATCTTCCGCGATCATAAACGGCGCTTTCTTATACTTTTTTGCTCCCGCCATTGCTCCGTTGCACTGATATTCGCACAGATCAGGGCGGTTGGAAAGAGTTACTTTTGCAAGCTCTTTGTCATAACCCGCCTTTGCAAAAGCCCCTTCCATCTCTATTGTGATAAGTTCCAGTAAAGTCTTCACTATCTTCCACACTCCTCTTTATCCGTATGAAAGTTATTCTATCATGTATATAAGAGGGCGGCAAGTTTTCGTTTGGAAATTCCGTTTTTTCATACTGTCTGATATACAGATCAATACGGGAATTCTTATACAAACCAGAAGAAAGCGCAGCTTTTCTGACTATGGTTTCATTATTCCGCTCGGTTATCGGCCGGGATAATAAAAAAATAGTTGGAAAAGCTGCGCTTTCCGCCAGCTTGTATGATACTTTATCAGTCCGAGAAATCGAAATATCACTCTCCAAAGCGGATCTTCTTATACGCCTTGATTTCTTCCACGCATTTCTCGAATCCGAGTTTGCCGCTGTCCAGACACAGATCGTAGTTCCTTGCATCCGCCCACTCATGTCCGGTATGATAGCGGTAGAAATCCCCTCTGAACTGATCGGTTTTTTCAATATATTTCCGCATTTCCTTCTCAGTCATGCTGTGGCGCTCCATCGCCCGGTCAAGACAGAACTTCCGGTCTGCATGGACGAACACGCTCATTACATTCGGATAGTCCCTGAGCACATAATCAGCACACCTTCCAATAATGACACAGGATTCCTTTACTGCCAGATCCTTGATTATCTTAGCCTGATAGTTAAACAGGTTGTCTTCCGAAGTAAAGCCCTTATCTTCCGGCGGAAGCAGTTCTCCCTCATACGGACGGTTTAAAACATGAAACCATGACGCATGACGGATCTTCTCGTCTGTCATGCCGAATAGCCGTTCGTTAATCCCGCTGTCCTCCGATGCCATTCTGAGGATTTCCCTGCTGTAACAGTTAATGCCCAGATCTTTTGCAAGCATGGCACCGATCGTCTTTCCTCCGCTGCCATACTGTCTTGCAATCGTAATGACGATATTTCTCATAAAGATGCACCTCCTCAAATCGCTGATTTCTGTGTTTATTCCCCTAAATATGCTTTCTTAATCGAATCGTCTTCCAGCAGATCTTTTGCATTTCCTTCGAGCACGATCTTGCCCGTCTCAAGTACGTAGGCTCTGTCCGCAATTGCAAGTGCCTTTTTCGCATTCTGCTCTACGAGGAGAACCGTAGTTCCGCTCTCGCTTACGGCGCGGATAATATCGAAAATCTCATTGACCAGAATCGGTGAGAGACCCATAGACGGCTCATCCATCAGGATGATCTTCGGTTTCGACATAAGTGCACGTCCCATGGCAAGCATCTGCTGCTCTCCGCCGCTCAGTGTTCCCGCCATCTGATTTTTTCTCTCTTCCAGACGAGGGAAGCGTTTATACACATTTGCCAGACTCTCTTCAATCTCATTTTTGTCTTTTCGTGTGTAGGCTCCCATCTTCAGGTTCTCATACACACTCAGTTCGGCAAACACACGCCGTCCTTCCGGGACATGTGCCATTCCCATAGATACAATCTTGTGGGCGGGCACTTTTGTGATATCTTTTCCTTCAAAGATTACATGGCCGTTCTTAGGTGAAAGAAGCCCTGTAATTGTGTGGAGTGTAGTCGTTTTTCCTGCGCCGTTCGCACCGATCAAAGCGATAACCTCGCCTTTGTTTACCTCAAATGAAATGCCCTTGATTGCTTGGATAACTCCGTAATATACTTCCAGATCTTTGACTTCAAGCATTGCCATAACCAGTTTCCTCCTATTCTCCGAGATATGCCGTGATGACCTGCGGGTCATTCAGAACGTCCGACGTACTGCCCTGACAGAGCACTTCACCAAAGTTCAGCACAGTCAGTTTCTCGCAGATTCCGCCTACCAGTTTCATATCATGTTCGATCAGAAGGATCGTCATGTGGAATTCTTCACGCACAAAGCGTATCATGTCCATCAGTTCCCCTGTCTCATTCGGGTTCATTCCGGCGGCCGGTTCATCCAGAAGCAGAAGCTTCGGCTCTGTTGCCAGTGCTCTGGCAATCTCAAGACGTCTCTGCTGGCCGTACGGAAGATTCGATGCCTTTCTGTGCGCCGCCTCTTCCAGATTGAACACCTTCAGCAGTTCCATGGCCTGCTCGTTCATCTCTTTTTCCACTTTTCTGTGTCTCGGAAGACGCAGGATTCCTTCGATCGTGGAATAGTGATGCTTGTTATGAAGTCCCACTTTTACATTATCCAGAACGCTCAGATCTTTAAAGAGGCGGATATTCTGGAAAGTTCTTGCAATACCGGCTTTGCTGATATCAATGGTCTTTTTCCCTGTGATATCTTTTCCGTCCAGAATCACCTTTCCGGCATCCGGTTTGTATACTCCCGTCAGCAGGTTGAACACAGTCGTTTTTCCCGCTCCGTTCGGACCGATCAGTCCATAAAGTTCTTCTTTTTCGATTGAAATATCAAACGCATTCACCGCACGGAGACCGCCGAATGAAATGCCCAGATTTTTTACTTCCAGTAATGCCATTATTTCACAGCCTCCTTTTTCTTTCTAAGGAAGGAGAGGTGTTTTTCTCTCCACTCGATTGCTTTCGGCGCCCAGTTAAAGAGCATCATAGCAATCAGTACGATCGCGTAGATCAGCATACGATAATCCTGCAGTCCTCTCAAAAGTTCCGGAAGAAGAGTCAGGATCACAGCCGCTATAATCGAGCCCCTGATATTTCCGATACCGCCCAGCACGACAAATACAAGGATCATGATAGACTGGTTATATCCGAAGTTGTTTGTGTTCGCTGTCAGCGTAGACAGGTTGTGCGCGTAGAGCACGCCTGCGCCTCCGGCCAGCGCAGCTGAAACAGTAAATGCCATCAGCTTATATTTTGTGATATTGATTCCCACAGATTCCGCTGCAATACGGTTATCACGGATTGCCATGATCGCACGTCCGTCTCTGGAGTTGATCAGGTTGAGCACAATAAACAGTGTGATCAGAATCATGATAAATCCGATGAAAAATGTAGAATCCTGCGGTGTGCCTGTGATTCCCTGAGGGCCGTTTACAATAACGGTTCCATCCGGTTCCATATTCAGCCCCATTACATCTTCTGTAGAGAAATGGAAACCATTGGAATCTTTTCCGATAAACAGAACATTTACAAGATTCTTGATAATTTCACCGAATGCCAGTGTGACAATAGCAAGGTAGTCGCCTTTTAAACGGAGCACAGGGACTCCGATAATGATACCGAAAACCGCCGCCACAGCAATGCCGATCAGCATTGCCAGAAGAAAGCGAAGCGCCCCGTTCTCAATTACATCCTTCATGCATTTTGAGAAAAATGCACTTGAAAACGCGCCCACACACATAAATCCGGCGTGTCCAAGGCTCAGCTCACCAAGAATGCCAACTACGAGGTTCAATGAAACCGCCATGATCACATAGATACAGATCGGCACCATGATCCCCTCCAGCAGACTGGAAACACTTCCAGTTGCGATCAGTGTCTGCATGATGATGAAAGCAATGACCACCATGCCATATGTGATAAGATTGCTTTTTGTAGTTTTATTCATTTTCTTCAACATAACATCCACCTACACTTTCTCCTGAATCTTCTTGCCTAAAAGCCCCGTAGGTTTCACTAAAAGCACGACGATAAGCACTGCAAATACAAGTGCGTCCGCCATCTGCGACGTAATATACGCCCTGCCGAAGATCTCGATGATTCCAAGGAGAAGTCCTCCGATGAATGCGCCCGGGATCGATCCGATACCGCCGAATACTGCTGCCACGAAAGCTTTGATACCCGGCATAGCTCCGGTATACGGTGTCACGCTCGGATATGCCGAACAGTAAAGGACACCTGCTATAGCTGCCAGAGCGGACCCAATGGCAAATGTCAGCGCGATCGTTCCGTTCACGTTGATTCCCATAAGCTGTGCAGCTCCTTTATCCTCAGACACGGCGCGCATTGCCTGACCCGGTTTTGACTTCTGTACAAATGCGACAAGCGCAATCATAATGACAATACAGACTCCGATCGTAACGATCGTAACCCCTGAGATGCTGAGCTGTCCTCCGGCCAGCGTAATCCCGCTCCACTTGATAACTGACGGGAAAGTCTTTGCGTTAGAGCCAAAGGCAAGCAGCGCAATATTCTGCAGCAGATAACTGACACCGATCGCAGTGATCAGAACCGACAGCGATGAAGCTGCATTTCTCAGTGGTTTGTATGCGATCCTCTCGATCACGACTCCAAGCACGGTACACACCACGATTGCGATCAATACCGCGATAACCGGGGACAGACCCGCCTGCGACATAGCAAGCAGTGCCATATAAGCACCGATCATGATGACATCACCGTGCGCGAAATTCAGCATTTTCGCAATACCATAAACCATGGTATAGCCGAGAGCGATGATCGCATAGACACTTCCAAGACTTAATCCGTTGATTAAATACGATATAAAGCTCATATTCATTCCCTTCCATTCCATACTTTACTACAAATATCACTTGATTATACCACAGGTATGCGACAGTAATCAACAAAAAAATCGAGCACACTCGGTTTTTTAGGCCAACAGTTCAGCCATCTGTTGTCAGGAGACAGCTTTATGCTTGCATAAGAATCCGGCGGCTGGCAATCAGATGAGCTGAGCGCTCGTTTATGAGCAAAGATGCGGCGCAGCCGCGGTAAGTACGATAGTGCGGCTTTGCGAATGGCGCGTTGAACTGTGGACGCAGAAAAAGGAGAGGCGGGAAAACCTTACACGTACAGTTTCCCGTCTCTCCTTTTCTTCTTATCTGTCACTCGCGGGTCTCCCACTTCCGGTAGATTGCCTCCAGAGCATCCACCACTCCGTCTATTCCAAGCAGACTCGCATTGAACATCATACTGTTGGCGTCTATGCCGCCCCACTCTCTCTTTGTGCGCGCCTCATAATAGTTTTTCCTGTCTCGGTCTGTCTTCCTGATCTTATCGGCCGCCTGCTTTTCATCCAGCTTATAAAGCTTCATGATCCGGCGGATCCGGTCTTCTTTATACGCATAGATAAATGTATTGATACAGTTTGTATAATCTCCGAGAACATAGTCTGCACATCTTCCCACGAAGATTCCCGGTCCTTCCTCCGCCAGCTTGCGGATGATAGCCGACTGCCTCTCATACACCCGGTCTGTCAATGTCTTGCCGGATTCATCACTGTTCATGAACACCCGGTACTCCAGACTGCTTGATGCATAAGCTGAAAGGAATCTTCCCAGTATCGTCTCGTCCACCTTTGTTGCGTCTTCATTACTGATACGCAGCTCCTGCGCTGCCATGCGGATCAGATTGTGGTCATAAAGCGGAATATCAAGTCTCTCCGCCAGCCTGTTTCCAATCTCGTGTCCGCCGCTTCCAAACTGTCTGCCTATCGTGATGATCGTATGCTGCATCATATGTGTCACTCCTCCCTGCGAAGCGCTGCATGGGCGCTGTATTTATCGTACCGGGAATTCGCAGCCGCCGCCCAAGTCCCCAGTCTTTTATTCACAGTTAGATTATATCATCATTATGCACAAATTGAACAGCATTTTAGGTTTATTTTTGTAAATTTTCTATTACTCTTCTTTTCCGCTGACAATTGTATAGTATCCTTTCGATGTGATAACGTATACAAGCACGTAGAACAGGGCAAACACCAAATAGCAGCATACCGTTACAAGGATCAAAAGGCTCTCCTCCGTCGCCGACATAAGGAGCAGGATCTTGGAGATCAACGGATACGCAAAAGCCAGATGGACCCCGGCGGTGATCAGCGGCAGGAAGAATACTGTCAGCACCTGCGAATTGATGCTCTGCTTTACTTCCTTCCGGGTCATTCCCACTTTCATCAGAATATCAAAACGATCCTGATCCTCATACCCTTCCGATATCTGCTTATAATACATGATCAGCACCGTACCGAAAAGGAATACCGCGCCGAGAAGCACGCCCAAGAAGAAAAGTCCGCCGTTGATCGCGATATAATCTATCCTTCCGCCCGCCTTAGAGTCGATAAAATAATGCGGATATTCCACACCATTCTCCTGACTGGTCAGAGCTCCGATCCGCTCCAAGATCGTATTATAGATCTCCGTCTGTTTCTCATCATCACAGGTCAGATCAAAGCCGTAACTTTCTTCGATATAGGCGGCTGTCAGACTGTCATCCTCTTGCGCGAGAGAGTTTCTGTACTCCTCGATCTGCTGTATCACTGACAAATCTTTCGCCACAATAAAATATGAACCCTCGGCATTGGCCTGTGCCCTTCCCACAGGGAAAGGCTGCTGCTCCAGCAGTTCTACATTCCATGTGCCGCAGCCTGTGATCGATATCGTATCATAATCGTAGTCCGCCTTAAACGGATAGAGAAGGAATTCGTTGTCCGCCATTTCCCGATTTTCTCCTGTAAGACGGTTATAAGCTTCAAGATCTATCATATAGATACTCCTGATGGAATCTATATCACCAGTGCCCGTCTCAGGATAATCCGCCATGCTCAGCCTGAGCTCATCGCCATACTGAAATCCCGCCGCGCTGTAAAGATGGAAATCCTCCACGTTTTCCGCATCCTCCCCGTATTCGGAAAGCACTTCAGAAACAATCTCTTTATACGGCTCTGTCTCGCTGTAATCATCCGAAGTAAGCTCCATCGTAATATCATGCGGATATCTCTTCTGGATCCCGTCCTCAGTCTGTGCATACAGACACACCGTAGACGACAGCGTAACAAGCACCATAGTGGAGAGAATACAGATCGACGCAAGACCTGCTCCGTTCCTTTTCATACGATAGATCATCGATGAAAGGGAGACAAAATGTTTTGTTTTAT
>CAKNJS010000013.1 GCA_930986645.1 uncultured Lachnoclostridium sp. | reverse complement strand
GGATTGGCTATTTTAGCCTGACACTAGATGGTTATTTTAACCCGACGCTAATACCATTCCGGTAATCATCATTGTCAGAACGTTCAGATTTTTCATATCCGAGATGATCATCCATTTCGGCTTCCATCATTTCTTTAATAGTTCCGCCAAGCAGGTCTTTTAAAGCTTCCTGAATATCATCTGCCGTCTGGATATCGTATTCTTCCAGTAATTGATGGATAATGTTGCGTTTACCCTCTGTCATTTGTACTCGATGTACAGGTTTCTTTTGTTTTGCCATAATAAAAGGCCCTCCTATGAATTAGATTTTATCATAGAAGAACCTTTCAGTTACATATTTACAGAAAAAGTTTCACACACTCGAATTTGCATATGTCACGTATAATCATGTGCGCCCTCATAGTTTCAATGGGTATCAAACACCATATCAAGCTCGAATTGCATAAATCGATATTTTTTAGCCACAAGTGTTACAAAAACGCTTGACCACAACAATCTTCAAGTTCTTTCATATTAAGACTGGATACATATTCATAAATTTCTCTTGCGGTTTTCTTGGATATAGCCGTATCTATTATATTTCCCTTTAATACGCTATCTTCTAATGATGTCGATTTTTTTATACTATTGTCTTTCCTATGACATCTCTCACATTCAATTACTCTGCGGCTATTTTCCATTCCGCAATAGCATATCCATGAATATTCCGCAACCTGCGTATTACACATGACATCTCGTCCGTAATTCTGTCTCAATGCTTCTAATTGATTAACTGGTATTTGAGAAATTTGATTCTGCTCAATAGTATCTTCCATATCAATTATTGTTTCATCACCAGAATAAATCACCTTTTTAACTATAACATATGCCTTTTGAATCAAATCAATACGTAATTGATCACAGGAAACTTTTATAAAATCAGTTGAATATAATAAGTCATCATATTTTTGGTTGACTGCAAAAATATACTCTTTCAAGTTTATATTTTCATTGAAAATAGTTTTAAACTCTATATCTGATATAATGGCTTTTATTTTTCCTGCATCATTATAACTTTTAATCTCCAATGCAGCACTGTAATTTTGAAAAATATCATCTGCTCTTAAAACAACATTACAAATATTAAAGGGTAATTTTGTATTATATGACAATACAGGTATGTATTTTTCGTTGCTTACTGTTGACTCCTCTGGTTCAATTACTACTGCAGTCCCATTTGCAACAACTCCAAGTATATCAGACGTAAATGTAGTATAATCAATATCTATTCCGATAATTGCATTTCCACCTAAAAATTCTGCTTGCTTTTTTAATTCATTTAAAGCATTTTCCTTTGCGCTTTCCAGCTTTCTTTCATATGATCCACTTCTTGTTCCCGTAAGGTCTGCGAACTGAGAACCCAAAGAACTAAAAATACCTGTTCCCAATACCACTTCTGCTGATATAACATTCAAATAACTTGTTATTTTATACCCGTCAAAATTATAGCCTGTTGTTAATAGCATTTTGTCTCCTCCCTACCAACACTTACTACACGCATCATACCCCTGTGCTTCAGCAGATGACCTCGATACCTGTCTTGCAGTATTCGGATTCATGTTCCCGCAGTCCGGAATACTATGATATTTTGATCCTGTTGCAGACAACCACACCATTCCTCCACCTGAATCATTACTTAAGCTGGAACTACTCGTACTGCTGCTTGATGATGAAGATGTGCTTGATGCTTTAGTCTGTAAAGATGATACTTGTGATTTTAGCTCCTCATTTTCTGCTGAAAGAGTATCACACTTTTCTCGCAACTCAGTAAGCTGAGTATTCAGAGTATCTATCGTTTCCTGCTGATCCTGATAGTTTGCAATTTCAGCCTGTAAAGTGTCATAAGCGTCGGTCAAATCGTCATACTGGGCAGACAAAATATCAGACTTGCTTTGTAAATCTTCATATTGTTCTGTCTGCTCCAGCAGTTGATCTGACATCAGCTCTTGTTCATTTACAGCAGATGATACAGCACCACTCATCCCTAGTATAATAATAACAAGGCAGGCCATAATAGCCACTAATACTTTGTTCCTGAGAATATACTGCTTTACTTTCTGCAGTTTTGATTCTTTCTCTGGCTGATCTTTCAAAGACTTTCCGCAGTAAGGGCATATATAGTCTGTTCCCTCAATGTGTGTCACGTCTTTTTGGCAATATGGACACTTGATCATTTCGTATTTTTCATTTTCATCCATAGCATGAAATCCCCCTCTATTTCTTCATGCCCATTCCAGATAACACCACATTATCTACTAATCGTATTTTAGCACACAATATATAGGATTACGAGAAAATTTAAGCGCCAGCAGAAATACTGACGCTTTCATATTAATTATAGACTCATTCCCACCAATCAACGGATACTTGTGTAGATGTAAATTCCTTATCAGTCATAAATTCGAATTGTACTTTTGCCCCCTGTGCGAAAGCACTAACATTATCATATGCTGTCTCTACAATCACACCATCACTATTTAATAGATTAATAGTAATATTTAATGTGTCAAAATCAATCCCTGTTGTATTTTCAACAACTGCCCGATAAGTTTTATATCCTCCGTTATCTTCTACTTCTTCAAACTGTATAGTGTCAATCATTTTTTGAATAGCAGCCTCTGCATTTTCTTGTTCAGTAACTAATTGAGAATTAGTCAAAAAATCATTTAACGTCTGCTGAAATTCTTCCAAATATTTATCATAATCATCTGTCATATATTGACAAGCATCTTTATGCTGTTTTAACAGGTTCACATATTTTACTGCAATTTCTTGCAAGTTACTATCTTCAAATTTTTCGTTCTGATATTTTTCAACATAATCTAACTCTGCTTGGATATAATTATTCATCATTTCCTGATATTCTTCGCTGTTGACAAGAATTTCATCAAATCCTACTTTTGCCTCATCCTCTTTATTAAGTTTCCATCTGGCTTGAAGCCCTTTTGACATATCAGAAATATAATAAATTCCTATCTTTTATATATTCTTGCTGTTTACACGCTATTAATATCATCGGCAGCAAAATGACTGTTAGGAAATAGATTAAAAATAACTTTTTTTAGACAGCATATGCATTCCACTTAGTCCTTTTAGATATCTAACTTTACGCTTCTATTTTATTTGAGTTAATCTTCCCGCATCCATTTCAGAAATAGTATCACAAAGATACTCAATCTCAGGCATATTATGCGCTGCAATCAAGATTGTCTTCCCCCTTGCGCGCAGTTCATCTAACAGACCGCACACCTCATCTGCGCCCCGCTTGTCCAAGCCGTTAAACGGTTCATCTAAAATAAGGAGATCGGGATCTTCCATAATTGCCTGTGCGATTCCCAGACGTTCCCTCATCCCCAATGAATACTGTCCTGCCTTTTTCTTTGAAAACGGATCGAGACCTGTTTTTGCCATTGCTTCTTTGATCTCTTCCGGTCCGATTTTCTTCTGAATATCGGCCAGCCGTTTAAGATTGGCGTAACCGCTTAAATGCGGCAGGAATCCCGGATTTTCAATAATCATACCTACAGATTTCGGAAAATCAATATCCTTTCCGATCTGTTTGCCCTGAACCCATATTGCTCCCGCATCCGGTTTTAAAAAACCGCAGATACATTTAAACATCACTGTTTTCCCCGAGCCATTAAATCCCATAATCCCATGAATCTTGCCCCGCTCAAATGTATGCGTAATACTTTTTAAGACTTTTTCTTTTTTAAATGATTTTGACACCTTTACAAGTCTGACCGCACTTTTCTTATCCGCCATCTCATCTTCACCTCTTTTTTTACCTGCCGCACAAAAACTCTATTACTCTTCCACCTGCACAAATGTAAAATTATATCGTTTCATTTTTATTCTTGCTGCAATTAAAAGAATACATATCAGGCAGAAAAACAAAAATACACTGACTTGAATCCTAGGAAGATAATCATATCCGAAATTGTGCATCGAAAACGTTGCGTGACTAAGTGGAGACAGCCAGCCGCATAGTACATTTGCCTGATAAAGCAGTCCCTGAGGAATATCAAATATCCGCTGGATCCATTCAGGATTGAGGAGATATCCATACAGATTAAAAAGAAGCACTCCCAAAACGCCGACAGCTTTTCCTCCCGCCAGATTTAACAAAAGCATTAACGCCGCAATAAGAAGTGAATACAAAAGCATCAAGATAAAAACAAATGCAGCGCATTCATAGGGAGTAGAAATCTCCATTGTTTTCACGGAAACTGCCACTGCACCGTCTTTTCCCGCACCGTAGGCAAATGAAGCCGACGTCTCGCTCCACACATTTCCAATATAGGACCACGGCATGGCAATAAGAGCCTCTATGGCAAGCAGAAAAACATTATATAAAATAACAGTAACAATGACATAAAGTATCTGCCCGGCCAGCCATTTATCCCGTGTTGTCCGTATCAGGCGGTAAGGAACCGCCTGATCGATAAAGGGCATATCTGCAAATAATAATAAAAGCAGAAGAGTTGAAAACAATACAGACTGTTCATCCCCAAAAGTCCAGATAAAAGGTTCCATAAGCTGAATGGAGGAATGATACGTCTGCGCCCGCGTAATCATCTGATCCGAGAGCATAAGGCAAAGCACGAGCCCCAGCGCAAATGTCATCCATACTCTGGCATTTTTATGCCACCCCGAAAAATTTTGTCCGGCAATAAAGAAAATTTGTCTTATCATCTCAAAAGCCTCCTTTCTATCGACTTTATGAGAAGTCCGGATAATGTAAGATCCAAAAACAGAAGTACAAAAACGCAAAATGCCGTTCCATAGTATGATGGAAACGCCCACTGTTTCGGGCTTAAAAAATATAGGTTTTCATAATATCTTTCCTGAAACATCGTCATTACATAGTAAAGGATGAATGGCGAGGCATATGCAAGATAACTGTTTTTTGTGAGCACTGCTGCCACACTTCCCGCAAGAGACCAGAGCGCTCCATTTAAAAATCCGCACAAAAACTCAAAAATCAGATTCCAGACTGGCAGCTCTGAAACACTCCTGCTTACATCCGTAATATTCATACACGCGATACTGACGATGCAAAGAGTCAGAATATAAGAAAATACTGTCATTAACCCGCCGGAAATTGCCGCCCCTGATGCCTTTCCCAGCAGATATTCTTTCTTTCCCGACCGTTCAGCCAAAAACAAGCAGAACCTGCTTTTCAGCTCAGTCTGTGCATTTCCCGACGCCGCCAGCGGCACAAACAAAGGGAGTAAAAGAAGACTCTGATCCGATGAAATACAATACGTAAACAGAACAATCCACGGTGCGCCTTCCACCGAACCTCCCATCTCCAGCAGATATTCCATGTATGAATATCCGGCTGTGACAAACACAATTGTGAGCAGTAATACTCCTGCAGCAAACCCCGGATTAAATATAGAAGATTTTCCTTCCGCTGAAAGAACGGAAAACAACTTCTTTTTCTTCATCTATCGCACCCCCATGGCAAAATCGGGATTATCAGGATTCAATGACACTTCCGTCCAAGGCATTAAAAGTCAGATAAACCCATGCAAGATTTTCCACTTCGTCAGATGCGGATAATTCCGGATTGGAATCTCCGCTTTTTAGTTCAAGGAACCATGCAGGTACCGCCCATGCGTGATCCGGATTCTCATATGCGGTTACATAGCTGTAACCAAAACGGATACTTTCAAGTTCATACTCAAATATTGTTTTATCGTCTGCGGGCTGGCTTACCGGAAAATAATATGAAATTTGTTGTGTAATCTTCTCCTGTATCTCGTCAAATGGAAGCAGTTTAACATTTTCTGCTTCGACAGACACTTCACTGCACATTCCATCCCATGAAAACATTTTCACGCCGCTTTGAGTCACCGCCACTTTGATTGTTTCTACCGGGAAAGGGGAGGTATAAACTTCTGTACTGGAATCATCAGAAAAGCCGAAAAAATTCCCGCCTGAAAGCAGATCGACACCCTGCCCGTTAATTTCATTAACAAATGTGTAGACATACCCTGTCTCTGCCTGAGTAAGATCCGCCTGCCACAGACTGTCCTGATACGTAGATGCTATATCTTTCGGATACGTCCCCTTTGGGAACCACAGCACAGGTTCCTCATCGACGTATACCTTATCTTCAATTCCCAATTCCTGCAAAAGTGTTTCAGCCTGTTTTTGTCCTTCATTCAGATCGATGTTTTCGTCCTTCATCATCGTGCTGCACTGATCGAGCAATTTCTCCCACTGACGATCTGTCTCAGAAACATCCTTATATTCTTTATGCCATTCTCTGTAATAATCAATATCCTCTTTCTGATATACGATCTCATCTCCGCTCATCCACTCAAACTGACTGGAACGTCCTGTCCGGGAGTCATATTTTCGGGCGGTGATACTGCTCTGCCTGTCCTCTCCGATTTCGGCGGAAAAATACAGCTCCATTGCGTCTTCTTCCTCAGAAATATATTTTCTTCGATCCCTTGCAGCATCCTCTCCCGGATCGTCCGATCTGGCTGAAAAAAACGGTTGGACTTCCTGCGTTTCCTGCTCCCCTGCTTCAGGAGCGGCTTCCAGCCCTTTTTCCAGCATCTCCATTTTTGTACTCACTGCTGTGTCAATCGTGTAAACAGCGTATATTCCTTCCATATTCCGTATTCTGTCCAGCTTATTTTGATAGGCGTCTTTTGTCGTAACAAGCGGGGCATACAGAGTTTCCCCTCCCGCAAAATAATTTGTAAGCGACTCCAGCTCTTCCTGTGTCATCGCGTGCTGCTCAAACTCTACGATCGGAAGGTTCCCTGTCTCAATGGATTCCAGATCCACGTCCGCCTGAAAGATCCATCGATCATTGCTCCACTTTTTTGTCTCTTCCCAGCGATCCGGCAGATCAATCGTCTGCGTCTCGCCTTCTGAAAGAGGCTCTGCTAAAACGTCCTCGCTAAGCCCCCCTGCTTTACTTGCAACTGCACTCTCCTCCGGCGTTTCCTGACAGCCGGCCAGCGTGATCATACCTATACAGACTAAAAACACTGTCCACATGCGGCATCTCTTTTTTCTCATCTGAACACACCCCTTTTTGCGATCTAGCCCTTTTGTGATACTCCCATCTTATAATTTCTTTCGGGCACACACAAGAATGTGGACATGAAATACCTGTATATTGACCATGATTGATAAAATACGTCACTCCAGCTCAAAAAAAGTGACTCTGACTGTAAATAATTTATCTTGCATTTCATAGGAGATGATTCCCTCATGCGACTCCACAATACGTTCAACGCTTTTCAGACCATATCCGTGCAATGATCGGTCCTTTTTCCATGTGGGAAATAAGCCCCTCTTTTTCTTTGGTTCCTCATTGACACTGTTTTTTATCTCAAACAAAAGCATCTGATTCTTTTGTTCTATTTTAATTTTAATTACTTTTCCATCATCCATCCGGTCACATGCTTCGATAGCATTATCCAGCAAATTTCCAAATAATGCACAGATTTCTCGTTCCTCAAAAGGAAGTTCAGATAAAGGCATAACCTGCATTTCAAAAGGAATCCCCTTTTTCTCTGCCGCAATACGCTTCTGAGAAAGAATCAAATCTAAAATCTGATTTCCCGTATAGATTCCGGGAGCTGTTCTGACAAAATCGTTCTTTATGTCCTCCAGATACTTATTTAGTTTTTCATATTCTTTATTTCTTACATATTCGCTTATCACAAGATAATGATTTTTTGTGTCATGGACCAGCTCTCGATTTCGATTCACAGCAGTATTTAATTCTTCATATTTCTGACGCTCCATCTCCTCTTTCAGGACGAGCATACTATTCTCATCTTTAATTCTGCGGTTTTTTAAATACAATGTTCCCAGCACAGCGAGAAGGACAAGTGAAGTAATCATACTCAACATACTGTCTCTAAGCACCGCTTTTACCGCCGGAATATCCGCAGCAGAGTACATTACTCCGTATTCCAGCAGATTTTGATACTCCAAAACAAGGGCAGAGAGTACTATTCCCGCGGCAAGAAGAACAATGCGGTATTCTCGGGCCTGTCTGCGCACATCATGATGGTTTAAGCACCATACAATTATAAGGGAAACAGCGAGTACAACTCCGCGTACAACAGAAAATGATCCGTTGATATCTTCTCCGAAAAATCCATATACTCCTGAATATGCCTTTTTTGTCTGTATCACAGAAAGAAAAAACACAGTCAGATAGACCGTAAGCATCGTCAGTGAACAATAAGTCAGCACCGTCCCGACAATCAGACATAACTGTTTCCTGTATATCAAAAATGTACCTGTGATCATAATAAAAATGCTGTAAAAATACGCTAAAGGGCTGAACAGAGATCCAATCTTTTGTCTGGCTCCGGACAGAACTGCCATCAAGACAAAAATAAGTATCGCTGTTATCCTTTCAGCCTTTCCCAAACTTCTGATATCCGGCATCATCCCTACGATCAGAGCAATATATATTCCTGTCTCCAATATATTTAACAGAATCCAGATCCACAGTGTGTCCGCCATCTGTTTCTTCCTCCTTACTCCGGTTCTTACACCATTTTCTCTTTTACACAGCCGGCGATGCCATGTTATCCTCTCAAACTCCAGCAACGGCTGATCTGCTCTTTTACTGCATGCAGTCTGGCATGACTCACCTGTACTTCATACCCCTTATCAAGACAGAGGGTGTCCTTTCTGATCTTCAAGATATGCTCCATATTTACCACATATCCTCTCTCCACAGGCAGAAACCTCTCATCTGACAATTCTCTTATTACGGTATCAAGAGAATTACGTTCCCGATATATTCCCTGCTTTGTAACATAATTCACATACTTGGTTCCCTTGGATTTATAGAGATAAATAATATCTCGGTAAAACATCTTTACATGTTCCGCTCCGTTTGTAAGCACCCGAAACTTGTTTTCACTGTTTTCTATCCTGGCTGTCAATTCCCGGATCACTCCCGGAAGCCGGCTGTCAATATCCTGTTTCAGTATATATTGCCACGCTTCGATCCGATAGCTTTCCGCCGCATACTCTTCATAAGAAGTAATATAGATGATATACATTTCAGGTCTGAGCTTTCGCACTTGCCTGCCAAGCTCCATTCCATCCATACCTTTCATCTGAATATCTGCCAGCAGAATATCAAATTGATCTCCTTGAGAGACGGCTTCAAGAAATGTCTCCGAATTTTCAAACTGACGGATCCTGACTGTCTTCTGTCCGCCGCCGAGAGCTTTAATAATACATTTTTCTATTAAATTGCGGATTGCGTATTCGTCATCCACGATCCCAATTGTTACCATCTCTATGCCTCCTATTTATGTATAGTTTGGGAATCTTCATAAGAAAATGTTCGAAATTTCCATAACGCCCTGTCTTGCTAATAATAAAGGGCCCTCCTATAATTTAGATTTTATCATAGAAGAGCCCTTCATTCTCGTATTTTAAAAAAAATTTCACACCACCATCGACATTGCTTCTTCATTCAGCTGTTCCGAAATGCTGAGAGCCTTTATTACTGCCCTTGAATTATGTTTCTTCTGATACTTCGACATATCAAACTCTACAATTACGTCCCGGGCTTCCGGAGTCAGTTTATCAATCTCTGCGGGAACAGGAATCACCTCTTTTCTTGATCCCATACCGACTGTAACTCCTGTATATCAGCGGAAGCAGCCCGACGAACAGCACACTGTACAGAACCAGCAGAAACGGGATCAGCCGGAACACAAAAGGTCCGATCTGAACAAGAATCGGCGCTCTTACAGTATTCAAAACATTTGTCAACATAGTCGGCATCAGATTGAAAAATGCATCAAATGACGACAATGCCCGGGCAATAAACGGCATCATGCACTGCAGGATAAAGGGAATGCAGACCGCCAGATTCGGTGTGTGCATCTTTACTGTCACCAGCATGGTCAGAGCGGCGCCAAACAGGGATGCGATGTATCCGCCCGCCAATATGAGCAGATAGTATTGTCCAAAAGTCATCACATATATACTGTAGGGGTCACTGATCTGATAGGGTGTAAAAAATCCGCTTGTCCCCATGACCGCAAATGAGATAAGCGACAGCAGCGCCATGCCGGTCCAGTAGACGATTGTAGCCATAAGTATTCCCGCAGCAATCTTATTTCTCACTGCTTTCGATCTTCCGTATCTCGAGGCAAGAAAGACATCTTCCGCTCCCGGCCGGAATTCTGCTGAAAAAATCCCTGCCGCCAGAAAGCCTATTACCACCGCAAGCAGGATCGCATAGGTCTGTGCGTACATTGTCATCGTATCCCACGAATCCTTTGCTTTAAAGGTAAGCGGCAGTTTTATTTTTTCATAAATACTCTCCAGAAAGTCTTTCTTTTCGGGCGTCGTGCCGTACTCTTCCGCCAATTTTCCCATGTTATCCTTGTATATCGTATAAATGTCCTGCATCTGTTCATCTGTCAGCTGATACAGCACGTCTTCATTCCATTCCGAATCAGGCGTCAGTATATTGATTACAAAATTCTTAATATCCCAATATGCCTGTTCTGATTTTCCGTATTCCGTATCAGGTATTCCATCCGGATATTTTGCTGACAATTCTTTGTAATCATTTATAACCTCATATATTTTATCCGGTGTCAGCTCCCCCTGCCACTGGTTTATATCCGCTGCCAGAAGCCGCCCTGCCGTGATTCCTGTATGATTTTTGCCTTCTTCATCCGTATATCTGAGGCTCCCGATGGCAAAGCAGCTTGAAATGACCGCAATGAACAAAGTCACTGCAAGCACGACACGATTGATCCGCTTTGAAAAAATCTTGATCAGCTCATATTTCAACATCAATTTTATCACCTGCTTTCTCTCCAAAATACAGAAGAAATGCGTCCTCAAGCGTTGCCTCTTCCTGCACTGCATTTTCAGTCGGAGGTGTCTTTGAAAGCACCCTCAGCTCCACGCCGCCGGACACTGTCCTTATATTTCCCGTCAGATATTTCTTCATGTAATGATTCAGCTCCTTTTTCGGGACCGTACAATGCCATACAGACATATCCATAGAAGAAATGATCTGCTCCGAGGTTCCCGTATAGAAGAACTTTCCTTCTTTCATCAGTATGATCTCGTTTGCGATATACTCTACATCTGACACAATATGCGTGGACAGCAGTACAAGCCGGTCCTCCGACAGCTCGCTGATCAGATTGCGGAAACGGATCCTTTCATTCGGATCAAGCCCTGCCGTCGGTTCATCCAGAACGAGTATACGCGGGTTATTCAGCATTGCCTGCGCGATTCCGACACGACGGATCATTCCGCCTGATAAAGTCCGCATTTTGCTTTTCCTCTTTTCACTTAATCCGACCTGTTCCAACAGACGTGCAGTCCTTTTCTTCGCCGCATTCTGGCGCAGTCCTTTGATCGACGCGATATACATCATGTACTCATAGACCGACAGATCCGGATAGAAGCCGTAATTCTGTGGCAGATAGCCGAGTATTCCTCTGTACGATGCCCCCAGCCGGAAGATATCTTTTCCATTCCACAAAATCCTGCCGTCTGTGGGATTTATCGCGGTACACAGCATTCTCATCAGAGTTGTCTTTCCCGCCCCGTTCACTCCCAGCAGCCCGTATACGCCTTTTCCCATGGAATACGTCACATGATCCACAGCCAGCACCTGTCCGTAATCTTTTGATACATTTTTAAATTGCAGTTCCATTTGCCTTGCCCTCCCAGTTTATTTCGCAATTACATTGCGATTTCCAGATACAATAAATCAGATAAACGAAAGATAAAAGAAGCAGTCCGATCCACACCGGCATTGAGATTCTCTCATAAATAAAATCAGATGATACAATCAGCGACCATGCAAATATGCACGCTGTACTCAGAAAAACCGCGATATATTCCAGTTCCTGCCATTTGCTGTACAACAGGCGGAAACAGATGCAGCAGGAGATATTAAACGGCACAAGAAAATCTATGACGATACGGTACGCCGAAATCTGCAGCGTGGAAAACGAAACGGCAAAAAATATTGTGATCATCGTCAAATCTACTGCCGCAAACATCAATATCCTCGCCGAACAGATCTGGCGCAGCGAGTAGTAGGATGTCTTCTCAATCTCGACTGCGGAAAATCTCCGGTTTTTCCATATTTCCGGAATGATCAGCACCGCAAATATCACTGATAAAGCTCCCAGTACCCGTTCTGCATTTGCCCCTTCTCCATAATCAGCCAGTAACATCCAGAGCAGGAGCAGGCTTCCGCCCTGCAGCGCCCACCATCTTTTCCGGATAAACTTAAGCTGCTCATACAGAAATTCAAAATACGACGCCCGTCTGTCGTCATGCCGGCTCATGATGCCGGCACACTGCTTCATAACATTCCGGACAGCAGATTCCCGGACATATCCCTTTTGTATCAGGGTCTGGTAGCTCTCGATTTTCTTCTCATACTGTTTCATTGTGTTCCCACCTCCAGCTCCTTAGACAGCACTTCCTTTGCTTTCGATACCCGGTATTTTACAAGTGACAGCTTTATACCTAACAGATCAGAGATATCTTTCTGCTTTAATCCCTGAAAGAAAAACAGGATTGTGATTTCTCTTATCTCATCCGGAAGACATGCCACTGCCCGTTCAATATCAAGCCTGACTTCTATATCTGCCGCGTTATTTTCCACAGTGTCAGGCAGCTTCTCAAGCAGCAGTTCCTTCTTTTTCCTGTAATAATTCTTTACTGTATTTCCGGCAACACGGTATAAATAGCTCTTCACTTTTGCAATATCTGTTCGGTTCATAACTGCTTCGAAAAATCTCACAAACGTTTCCTGAGTCATATCTTCCGCACAGTCTCTGTCGTGAATGTGCAGAAAGCAATATTGATAGATCAGAGGATAATACTTTTTCACGAATTCATTTCCTGCACGATTGTCTCCATTTCTGATTTTCTGTATCAGTAAGAAGTCAGAAATCATCTCATTCCTCCTTCCTTGTCCGCTTCTGTTATAATAAGACAACCGGCCGGCATAAAAAGTTAGTCAAAAATGAAGATTTTTTTAATTGTAATTTTGGGTGTATAATGTATCCGGATATATTTGTTCTGAAAAAACTATAAATTAACACAAGGAGATCGTTATGAAATACAAGAATATAATATTTGATTTTGGAAATGTGATCGGAAAATTTGACGGAAAATACATAATGCAGCAGTTCTGTAAATCGGAAGCGGACTGCAGTCTGCTCTGTTCCGTTATCTATAAGAAATGGGGCGAACTGGACAAGGGAACGCTTGATTACGATGAATATATAGAAGAATGCCTCACCGCGCTTCCAGAACGTCTGGCTGATCCGACCCGGGCCTTTTTTAAGGACTGGCCCCGGTATATTACGCCAAAGGAAGAGACGCTCCGCTTTATTGATGAGCTTGTGGAACGGAATGTTCCGGTCTATCTTCTGTCCAACGCGCCTGATTACTTTGCCGAATGGGCCAGACAGTATGAAGTGCTGAAAAAATTCAGCGGAGTCGTTTTCTCCGCGCCTCTGAAAACAGCAAAACCGGATCCTGCCATGTACCAATATCTGTTCCGTACTTATTCGCTCAAACCGGAAGAATGTTTCTTCATTGATGATCTTGAGCGAAACATTGAAGCCGGGAAATTCCTCGGTATGGATGGCATCATATTTACCGGTGATATAGAAGAAGTAAAAAAAGCTGTTGAATTCTAACCATAAAACATACACTTGATCTAATACAGTTACAGCGCCGGTATCCCCGGCGCTGCCTGTTTATCTTTCTTGCCTCTGTTCTTCGATATCTTCTGTTCTCTGTATTTTCTCTTTTTTCTTGTTTGAAGTGGAAAACATTGAACACAGCGACAAGATCACAGCTCCCGCCGCTATAAAGAAATCTCCCAGATTATAGGTGATCTTTGCAATTTCAGGGTCTTTCACCTTAAACCCGGCATAGTCGACCACGCATCCCCGGGCAAACCGGTCGAACGTGTTGCTCCATGCACCCGCTGACATCAGGGCAAGCCCCTGTTTTTTCCAGAATCCTTTCCTGCCAAACAGCGCAGCCGCCTGACATACTGAAACAATTCCTGCCGCAGCCAGCGATAAATACCGTACCACGGTCTGATTTCCTGATAATAGTCCCAGACACAGACCTTTATTGTGCACTCTTCTGAGTACGACCGGTCCTGCAAGTTTCCGTTCTTCTTTTTTGTCAAGATTCTGCTCCGCATATGTCTTAAGCAGCTGATCTGCTGCAAATAATCCTGCAGTTTCGATCAGGAACCATTTCCTATTCATTTAATTTACCTGAAACTTTCTCTGCGGCATCATTGATCTTTTCCGCTGCTTTCTCTGCCATCTCGCCGGTCTTTTCTGCTGCCTTCCCGGCTATGTCTCCGGTTTTTTCTGCAGCTTTTCCCGCCATATCGCTGACTATTTTTGCCGCCTCGCCTGCCTTGTCCGCAGCTTTTTCCGCTGCATCCGCCATTTTTTCTTTTACCTGTTCCACATAATCATCAGCAGCCTCATCCACTGCATCATTGCTTCCTGCTTCTTCATCCTCTGCTGAAGCAACTTTTTCACCGCAGTACGGACAGTATGCCATGTCTTTCCCTACCATTTTCCCGCAATTGGAACATTTGGAAGCCCCCTTGATCTTTGAGATCTTCTTCTCATATTCATCAATCGTCGACTCTCTGTCTTTGATTGCATCGCAGAGAGCCTGCGCGCTCTCTTCAACTGCTCCGCCCGCTTTATAACGGTCATAGATCGACTTTCCGAGCTCCATCAGGTCCACTGCATTTCCTCTTGCAAGAGTGCGGATCTGGCTTTTCAGGCGCTGGATCTCGATCGCCTCCCCGGCCATATTCGTCATCGTCTCAGCAGTCTCACCGATGCGTTTCCCTAAATCTTCAAAAAAATCTTTCATAGTAGTAACTCCTTTCTTCTTTCGTCCGCCGCGGACAAATCACATCCAAAACCGACATCCGCTTTTGACGTCCAAACATATAATTATTATACCCTATTATCTGTCAACTTCAAGAAAACACCCAGAATTTATACTTTTTTAACCAACAGTTCAGCCATCAGTCAGCAGGAGACGGATTTATGCTTGCATAAAGATCCGGAGACTGACTGACTGATGAGGTGAGCGCCTTCTTATGAGCAAAGATGCGGCATCGCCGCAGTAAGCACGGCAGTGCGGCTTTGCGAATGGCGCGGGCTGAACTGCTGCTCCAAGCCAGCCATCAGTCAGCAGGAGACGGATTTATGCTTGCATAAAGATCCGGCGGCTGCCTGACTGATGGCTGCTCTGCATACCCAGACCTTCTCCTGCATAGGATAATTCAGGCGGGCACTGCTTTGTTTCCCCGCCTGCCTGTTTATATAAAATGAGCAAGGAGATACATACTATGCCATCAGATCTTGAACAATGCAGAGAACAGATTCTGTCCGAAGACTACCGTGATTTTATCGGCAATCATGTCCGGACTTCTTTTTTTGACAGCATTATGCAGGAGGATCACTGCGAGCAGGATGCCGGATTCGGGTATAAATGCATTTATCTCCCCGCATCGGCTGCTGATCCTATCACGCTCCCCAAATATTCCTATAATTCCATCCCCAAGTGTTATGCTCCCATCAGCATGGAGACGCTGAATCAGACCGGGATACTTCCTGTCCAGAATTACCCCACCCTGCAGTTGAAAGGAAACGGGATCCTGATCGGTTTCATGGACAGCGGCATTGATTATACGAACAAGGTCTTTCGGAATCTTGACGGCACTACGCGGATTGCCGCCATCTGGGACCAGACGGTGCAGAGCGGCACTCCGCCCCGGGATTTTTCTTATGGCAGTGAATACACACAGGAACAGATCAACAGCGCTCTTCAGTCTGAAGAACCGCTCGAACTGGTTCCATCCACGGACGAAAGCGGGCACGGCACTTATGCCGCAAGCCTTGCAGCGGGCGGAGCCGACGCCGGAGAACAGTTTCTCGGGGCAGCTCCGGAAGCCGCTATTGCTATGGTCAAACTGAAGCAGGCGAAACAGTACCTGAGAGATTACTATTTTATTCCCGGAAACGCAGTCTGTTATCAGGAAACGGATCTGATGCTGGGACTTAAATATCTAAACGATCTTGCCGACAGTCTGGGAATGCCGCTGGTCATATGCATTACGTGCGGCTCCAGCATGGGAGGGCATATCGGCACACTGCCTCTCTCTTTTCTGATCGAAGGCTACAGCACAAGGGCGAACCATATCACTGTGATCGGCACTGGAAACGAGGCTGACAAACGGCACCATTATTTTAATACACTGGAAAATACAGAGGATACTAAGACAGTGGAATTAAGAGTCGGCGAAAATGTAACCGGCTTCTCTCTGGAGCTTTGGACTGAAGTGCCAAATATCCTCTCCATATCCATCATCTCTCCTTCGGGGGAAAATACGTCCCGCATTCCTTTCCGGGTGGGCGCCAGCGCCGAGATCGACTTTCTCTTCGAGCGCACGAAAGTCTCAGTGGATTACCGGCTCCTTGTGGAGAAAAGCAGTTCCGAGCTGGTATTCTTCCGCTTTAACGCACCTGCCCCCGGCATCTGGAAGATCATTGTAGAACCGCTCACTGTCGCGGACGGACGTTTCCACATGTGGCTTCCGCTGACGGAATTTCTCACCGGTGAAGTCTTCTTCCTCGAATCTGATCCGTACTACACCCTCACGAATCCCGCCAATACTGACAGTCCCGTTGTCGTATCCTATTATAACGGAACTGCGGGCGCGGTTTCCCAGTCATCGGGGAGAGGATACACGCGGACCGGGCGGCTCAAGCCTGACATCACAGCTCCGGGCGTTAACGTGACCGGCGCCCTTCCCGGAGACAGATTCTCTTCCCGCACCGGCTCCTGCATCTCAGCCGCCATCACATCCGGTGCCGTGGCGCTGATGCTGGAATGGATCCTTGACATCCAGAAAGCCTCCGGCATCGACTCTTTCCAGATTAAAAGCCTTCTGATCCTCGGTGCGGTCCGCCCGAAGACTATGGAGTATCCGAACCGGGAGTGGGGGTACGGTCAGCTCAATCTGTATAACACGTTTGAAACAATGCGGCAGCTCTGACATAAGAAGACAGCGCATCACACAGAAACAATTTGTGTGATGCGCTGTCTGTATTTATATATTTTTAATTCTGTTCAAGCTGCGGCACTTCCTGCCCTCTCAGCCGTATGATCGGTCCGCCGGTTCCCTCGATATATTCTCTCGTGATCACGACCTCGCCGATGCTGTCATCTTTCGGGATCTCATACATGATATCCAGCATGAATTCCTCGATAATGGCGCGCAGGGCACGGGCTCCGGTATCCTTCTCCATAGCCTTCTCGGCGATTGCTTCAAGAGCGCCCTGATCGAAGTCCAGCTTCACCTCGTCAAGGGCAAGCAGTTTCTGATACTGCTTTAAGATCGCATTTCTCGGCTCTTTTAATATCTTGACCATCATGTCCTTATCAAGCGACTTCAGCGTAAATATGATCGGGAGACGTCCGAGGAACTCCGGGATCATACCGAACTTTCTCAGATCCTCGACTGTAACCTTAGATAAAAGATCCTTATCATTTTCAAATTTATCTTTCAGTTCCGAATTAAATCCCATGGAAGTCTTCTTCTGGAGACGTTCCTTGATGATCTCCTCCAGATCCGGGAAAGCTCCTCCGCAGATGAAAAGAATATTCTTTGTATTGACCGTGGTCAGCGGCACCATGGCATTCTTGCTGTTGGCGCCCACCGGTACTTCCACATCGCTTCCCTCGAGGAGTTTCAGCATTCCCTGCTGTACGGACTCACCGCTCACATCTCTCTGATTGGAGTTGCGTTTCTTGGCAATCTTATCGATCTCATCGATAAAGATGATACCCTGTTCCGCTTTCTCCACATCATTGTCAGCGGCTGCCAGCAGCTTAGATACAACGCTCTCAATATCGTCGCCTATGTATCCCGCCTCCGTAAGGGATGTGGCGTCCGTGATCGCAAGCGGCACGTCAAGGAGTCTCGCAAGCGTTTTGACAAGATAAGTCTTTCCGCTTCCCGTCGGTCCGATCATAAGCATATTGGACTTCTCGATCTCGATGTCGTCCATTGTATCCGTGGCTACTCTCTTATAATGATTGTACACAGCAACGGACATTGCTTTCTTCGCATACTCCTGCCCCACCACATATTCGTCCAGCTTCGCCTTGATCTTGTGAGGCGCCGGAATGTTCTTGATATCCAGCTTGTGGAATTCTTTCGGTTTTTCCTTTTTCTTCTTGATCTTCTGCGGTTTCGGCTGCATGTTCTCCAGATCCGACATATTGAAGAACTGTACGCCCGGCATATTCATCAGACGGTTCAAGTCCACAGAACCGTTGGTCATGGCGTCAAAGCTTCTCTGCATGCAGTCCGGGCACACTGTAATATTATTGGGCAGATCGATCATCTTCCCCGTCACGCTCTCCGGACGGTGGCAGATAAAACAGATCTTCTCATATCCGTCGTCATCTTTCTTATCGGAACCGCCGTCTTTTCTGCTGTTGTCAGAAGAAACCACCTCTTTCTTCTGTCCTTCTTCAGAGAGGCTGTCCTGTCCGTTATTCTCTTTTTCTTTATCTTCCTCATCCACTATGATGAAATCCTGATCCGACATATTATATCCCTTCTGCAATCAATTAATCTCCGTCAGCCTGCAGCACTTTTCCTGTAAAATGCGCACGCATCCGGCTTTTTTATTATAGTACAGATACGCAGGTTATACAAATGAACTTTTTCTAAAACAGCGTCCTGTTACTGGATTTCCTGCAGTCTCAGCCCGGCGGTGTCCGTCACAGGGAGGGAGAAGACGACAGAGCGTGCTTTGCTCTCAAGCCCCGCATGATCCATGATAGATTTCATGATCGCATTTTTCATCTCTGCCTTTGCGACGATCAGGATGAGCTCCTTCTCATCTGCGATGGATACTCCGAGGAACTTCTCCGCTCTCTCAAGCCCTGTTCCCTTCGCGTGGATCACGGTACCGCCTCCTGCTCCCTTCGCTCTCGCGGCGTCCATCACTTCCTCGCTGTGCCCGTGGTTTGCGACTACAATGATCAGTTCATAATTGGTATTTTTCATGACACTCTCCTCTACTTTTCCAACTTTCTGTCCGTCGATCAGAAACTGCAGCACCTTCTTGCCGCCCACACTGGACAGCGGCATCAAAAACGCGATGCCCGTGCCGGGGACATCAATCTGTAACCTGTCCTCAAGTTCCCGTTTTACCTGTTTCCATGTGTCATCTGACACCACTGTCAGCGTCACCATCTTCTCTGTGACTTCAAGCCCGAAGTAGTCCAGTATCTCGCTGGTTGCCGTCCCCTGCGCCAGCGTACACAGAGTGGAAGAAAGACCAATCTCCTCATAACATGCCAGCAGTCTGCGGCCTACAGATCTCTTGGTGACAGTCATCAACATATTTATCTCACTCATAACGATAGCCTTTCCTCCTTAAAGTTCTATAATCTCATCATCCGGAAGCTGGGCAAATGCAGCGGCTGCCTTTCTTGCTTCCATCTTCTCGAGATGTCTGGAATTGAGTTCAAATACAAGCCCTAATATCTGTATTGTAATGAGAGGCGTCATGGCGACCATGGCGACCACGCCGAATGCATCCGTAACGATATTCCCTCCTACACTCGTACAAGCCCCGATGGCAAACGGAAGGAGAAATGTGGCGGTCATGGGCCCCGATGCCACACCGCCGGAGTCAAACGCAATGGCTGTAAATATCTTTGGTACGAAGAACGACAGGAGCAGGGCAATGGCATATCCCGGTATCACAAACCAGAAGATCGATATTCCGGTCAGCACCCGCACCATAGCGAGTCCCAGAGATACAGCTACACCGATGGAGAGGCTCAGGCTCATGGCTCCCGCACTTATGGTCCCTGAAGTAATATCCTCTACCTGCCGTGTCAGAACGAACACCGCGGGCTCTGCGCGCACGATAAAGTATCCGATGATCATGCCGATGGGAACGATCACCCATTTATACGGATTGTCCGCCAGCACCTGTCCGAGATAATTACCTGCAGGCATAAAGCCCACATTTACCCCTGTCAGGAACAGGAAAAGTCCCGCGTAAGTATATACCATGCCGACTCCGATCCTGATGAGCATTCTCTTCTGTACTCTCCGGAATACAATCTGGAAAATGATAAAGAAGACAATGATCGGCAGGAGCGAAACTGCCATCTCTTTCATATATTCCGGGATTCCCTCTGCAAATATATGCCAGAGTTCTACGGAATTTCCGATTTCAGGGATACTTTCCGGCACATAAGCCGCGCTGTCAGGCCGGTAGATCAGGCTCAGCACGAGCACGGAAAGAATCGGTCCCACAGATGAAAGCGCCACAAGACCGAAGCTGTCATCCTCTGCCCTCTCATCGCTTCGGATCGCGGAAATACCGATACCGAATGCCATGATAAAGGGCACTGTCATAGGTCCAGTCGTCACACCTCCGGAGTCAAATGCCACGGCAATAAATTCATCCGGGGCAAGAAATGCCAGCGCAAACACGATGATATAGAGCACGATCAGCATATGCGCCAGCGAAATATTGTACAGCATGCGGAGCAGTGACGCCACGAGGAAGATACCCACGCCGAATGCCACAGACAGTACAAGGATCATGTTCGGCACCGCGGGCACCTGCTCTGCCAGCACCTGAAGATCCGGCTCCGATATAGTCACGATAAAACCGAGGATAAAGGTCAAAAGCACCATCTGCCACAGTTTTCTCGTCTGCGTCATACTGGTTCCCACATTTTCGCCGATAGGCGTCATGGACATCTCTGCGCCCAGAGTAAAAAACATCATCCCCGCGATCAGGAATACAGCCCCCAGCAGAAACGCCAGCAGGATGCCGGGCTCCAGCGGAGCGATCGTAAAGCATAAGACCAGCACGATGGCAATGATCGGGAGTACTGCTTTCAGAGTCTCATTTAATTTTTCCAGTAACTTTTCTTTTAATTTTGCGATTTTGAAATTCACACATTACCTGCCTTTCTTTATACTATCCGTTCAACATATTTAAAAACTCCTCTTCCGAGATGATCGGGACTCCAAGTTCCCGCGCCTTTCTGTTCTTGGAAGAAGTGGAATTCACATCATTGTTGATAAGATAATTCGTCTTCGATGTTACGCTTCCTGTCACTTTCCCTCCTCTCTTTTCAATTTCTTCTTTTACTTCTGCCCGGTTGGCGAAATGGTTCACGCTTCCGGTTATGACAAAGTTCACTCCCTCAAATTTCCGGGAGTCCTCTGTAATCTCCTCTTTTGGTATCTCGACTTCTTCGAGAAGTCTTTTAAACAGATCCCTGTGGTCTTCATCAGCAAAATAATCCACAAAGGTCCCCGCGATCACACTGCCCACTCCGGAGATACCGCTTAACTCCTCTACGGTTGTATTCAGGATGCGCTCCGGATCATTTCCAAGAGCCCCGCAGATCATCTTCGCATTTGCGATACCGATATTCGGGATTCCCAGACTGTAGACGAGGCGGGGGAGTGTTGTCGTCCGCGCATTTTTGATACTGTTCTGCAGGTTCTCATAAGATTTATCCCCGAAGCCGTCCATCTGGCGGATCTCATCTGCATATCTGTCGAGATGGAACAGATCGGTAAAGTCTTTTACATATCCGTTCATGATGAACTTCTCCAAAGTCGCCTCGGAAAGCCCCTCGATATTCATAGCATCTCTGCTTACAAAAAGAGTAAACGACTTGACATGTTTCGCCTGACACTTCGGATTGGTACAGTAAAGCGTCTTTGTCTCATTTTCCATGGCGATCTTTGCAGGGCCGCCGCAGACCGGACATTCTTTCGGGATGTCTTTCACACCACTTCTCGTCAGGTTCTCCGCGATCTGAGGAATGATCATGTTCGCCTTGTACACGGTGATCCTGTCTCCAACTCCCAGTTCCAGTTCTTCCATGATACTGATATTGTGGACGCTGGCACGGCTTACCGTCGTTCCTTCCAGTTCCACCGGCTCAAATACGGCAACCGGATTGATCAGTCCTGTCCTCGACGGACTCCATTCGATCTCTGTCAGCGTGGTCTCGCGGATCTCGTCCGCCCACTTAAACGCAAAGGAATCCCGCGGGAACTTCGCCGTCGTCCCCAGCGACTGGCCGTAGGCGATGTCATCATATACAAGAACCAGTCCGTCGGACGGCACTTCATTTTTCTCGATATGCTCCGCAAACCATGCCACTTCTTCTTCAATAGTATCTGCTGTGACCGGATGGTTCTCCACCACGTCAAATCCCTGCTGCTGCAGCCACTGCATCTGATATAGTCTGGAGTTTTTAAAATCAACACCTTCCGCCCGTACGAGAGTAAACGCGTAGAATCTGACATTGCGCTTTGCCGTGATCTCATTGTTGAGCTGACGGACAGAACCGCTGCACAGATTTCTCGGATTCTTATACTTTGCATCGGCACCTCCGATCTCTTCGTTGATCTTCTCAAAATCCTTATAGGAAATAACCGCTTCTCCTCTTAATACGAGCTCTCCCTGATAGGGTATCGTAAGTGGAACATTCTTGAACACTCTGGCATTGTTTGTTACTACTTCCCCCACTTCCCCGTTGCCGCGGGTCACGGCTTTCTCAAGCGCGCCTTCCCGGTACGTAAGAACGATCGTAAGGCCGTCCAGTTTCCATGAGATCATGGCCTTCTGACTGCCGAGGAACTCTTTGAGACGCGCCACGTCTTTAGTCTTGTTCAGAGAGAGCATGGGACGCTCGTGTCTTTCTTTGGGAAGTTCGCTTAAGACTTCATATCCCACATTGACCGTAGGACTTGCAGCAAGCGTTGTTCCAAGTTCTTTCTCCAGTTCCTGAAGTTCATCATAGAGGCGGTCATACTCAAAGTTGCTCATGATCTCCGTATCTTCCTGTTCATACGCGCGCCGTGCACGGTTCAAAAGATCCACCAGCTCACGCATCCGCTTCATCTTATCGTCAGACCCTGTCTTCACATCGTTTACCATCTTATTTTCCATAATCTTATATCTGCCTTTTCTGTCACATTCTTTTTCATATCTGATCCGCCGCACAGCTTCTCTCATCTGGCAGAGGATCCCTGTATCAGCCTATACAGTTCCTCTAATTCCGCATCTGTCACCTTCCGGTATCCGCCTTCCTTCAGGCTGCCCAGCCGGATATTCATTACCCTTACTCTCAGAAGGTCTTTTACCTTATATCCGAGAGCTTCACACATCCTTCTGATCTGGCGGTTGAGGCCCTGTGTCAGGATAATCGAAAACGTATACTTCCCGATCTTTCTGACCTTGCACGGCCTT
The DNA here is from genome assembly GCA_930986645.1 of uncultured Lachnoclostridium sp. Lineage (GTDB taxonomy): Bacteria > Bacillota > Clostridia > Lachnospirales > Lachnospiraceae > Mediterraneibacter. The sequence goes on along the minus strand of CAKNJS010000013.1, from coordinate 32,195 downwards.
GTCACCGTATCCAGTATCGGAACGCCGCCTGCCATCTTCTCAAGGAACTCATCCGTGATCTCCTTGTCTACCGTAACCTTATATTCTTTCTCATGGTAATTGGATGCGCGCATCATGCGGTTGATGATATCCCCGTTGTTTGTCATGAGAAGAAGCCCTCTGGAATCTTTATCCAGACGCCCGATATAGGTTACACGGATGGGGTAATCAAGGAATCTGACGATGCTGTTCCGCTCCCGCTTTTCTTCGGTGCAGACGATCCCCCGCGGCTTATTCACCGCCAGCACGACCATCTCGTCCCCTTTGGATACAAGTTTTTTTCCCACCCGTACTTCCTGTCCCGGAATAACTTTCATTCCTGTCTGTGCAGGTTTCCCGTCCACGGTTACCCGTCCAGACTCAATGAGGCGGTCCGCCTCCCTTCTGGAGCACACGCCCGCCTCACTTAAATACTTATTCAGTCTTACCGGCTCTTTCTTGCCCAAAAATTCTTCTCTGATCTGATTACTCACCTGTAAACACTCCGCTTATATTATTGTCTGTAAAAAATGTATTGCCGCTGTACAGGATCAATGCATCCGTGATCCTGTAAGTATCCATAATATCATCCATAGTTCCGCTGTAATACCGGGGATCTACCACTACGATTTCCCTGTAATACGGAGCCAGAAACGGGATAAAACAGTCTGCAAAAGAATCCTTCACCACAAGCAGACGCTTCTGGCTTGTGGACACGGTCCTGATATCTATAACTGATGTGTTTCCGCCAAGAAATACACCGTATTTATCACGCGTATCCAACTTTGACGAATCATAGAGAGAGGTTGTCTTCCTGCCCTCGTCCACATAACTTACCACTACATCGTCATCCCCTTCGGAAGGCGCATAGATATCAATTGTTTCCCGCTCGCCGAGTTCCACTCCGGAAAGGGAGGCTAGAGCGCCGTTAAAACTGTCCGTCACCGCATAAGATACAAAATTATCAGATACATCCTCCTCAATTCCCAGTGTCTTTGCGGAATCCTGAAATACATAAAAAGCCCCCTGAGTTGTCCAGTGATGATCTGTCTTATAGTATAGCTTTTCTGATTTGTGCTTATTCAGGACAGATACCGTATCGATCCAGTTGACAGACTCTGAAAGATTTCTTTCCGCCATGCTGAACATCTGACGCTGATCCTCCACTTCCGCAAACGCAGGCAGTCTGTCGCTTAAAAGACATGCGGCATCCGGCACTAACATCATCGTAACAGGCACATCTTCATAAGCCTCTGCGAAATCTTTGATCGCAGTCAGATTCGCATCCAGCTGATCCTCATCCGGCACTTTAATATCTTCCATAAGCTGACCGTCTTTTCCGATATATATACCGTTTTCCTTCCGGCTTCCTCCCAGACGGTCAGCCCCCACCTTAATACTCCTCCACATATTTCTGCCGGCGAATTGATCGCTCATGTAGTTTTCCCACTCTTCCATGAAATCCCCCGACAAAATAGAGGTCAGATTAAAGCGCGGGCGCATCTCCAGCGTCCGGTTTTCCATCTCTGACTGTTTCTTATCCGGTACGATGATATTGATGACCATCACAAGAAACAATATAAGAATGAATATTTTCCCGATCAGATTTACAATCCGTGCTTTTCTTTTTCTGTTCATCACAATATTACCGCCTAAAACCTGAAATACAAAAATGGGTTAAAAGTTCCCGTCACAAGGTACGCAATCGAAATCAAAAACATCCCGGTAAAAATAACTGCTGCCGCCGTAAGCTGTATATACTGATTTTTCGGTGCCCGGATCACAGCTTTTATCAGCTTCAATCCGAGAGACGACGACCCGATCACCGAAAGCAGGTACAAAAGCCAGTGCGTAAACAGGAGAAAGGCTCCCGTCGCGTCTGCAATCCCTGCTCCTCCTCCGATCATAGCAAGAAGATAACGCATTGCATATCCCAGACTGGGGCTGAAGAAAAATACCCATCCGACAAGCACTATTATGCCTGTATAAATATGGCGTGCCGGATTGGGAAGGTTATCCACGAACGCGCCCCACATATATTTCTCCATAACGAGAATCACTCCGTAGTACACGCCCCATGCCGCGAAATTCCACGCCGCCCCATGCCACATTCCGGTCAGCGCCCACACAACCATAAGATTAAATATATTTCTGGAGACAGAACACTGGTTTCCTCCCATGGGAATATAAACGTATTCCCTGAACCATGTACTCAGAGAGATATGCCATCTTCTCCAGAATTCCGTCACACTTTTCGAAATGTAGGGATAGTCAAAATTCTTTCGGAGCTCAAAACCGAACATCTTTCCCAATCCCAGAGCCATATCCGAATATCCGCTGAAATCAAAATAAATCTGGAACGCATAAGAAAAGACACCCAGCCATGCTGTAAGTATGGAAAGATTTCCCGCGGGCATAGCCGAGATCTCTTCAAACACTGCTCCCGCCGAATTAGCGATGATCACTTTTTTGGCAAGTCCGATAATGAAAAGGACGGCGCCGTTTCCCAGCTTCACCGCGTTTATTTTCCTGCTTCTAAGCTGTTCTTCGATATCGGCATATCTGACGATCGGTCCGGCTGTGAGCTGGGGGAACATACTGATATATAAGGCGAAATACAGAATATTTTTCTGCACCTGCGCTCTCTTCCAATATACATCCATTATATAGGAAATCGCCTGAAATGTATAAAATGATATTCCGATTGGAAGAGATAGTTCTCTGTACGGGATATCCACAGGCAGAACCGCGTTAATGGTCTCCATAAGGAATCCGAAATATTTAAAAAATCCCAATATAAGCAGATTGCCCGCAACCGCGGTCACTACAGCGATCTTTGCCTTTCGCGGATCATCTGCATGGGCCTCAATATCACGGCCGCAGAAATAGTTAAATGCAATAGAGAGGATCATTAAAATCACATAGACCGGCTCTCCCCATGCATAAAAGAACAGACTTGCAATCAGCAAGACAATATTTTTCACTTTATGCGGCACAAAATAGTATACTGCCAGAACTATCGGCAGAAACATAAATAAAAATGTAATACTGCTGAATAACATCCGTTCTTTTCCTCTCCTACAGGCTGCTGTTAAAAGCGCTCATATATTCGTCCGCTTTGGGCGAACACGCATAAAAAATGTAATTTCCTCTCACACTCTGGCGTGAATCTTCCAGAAGCCTGACCTCATCGGGCGCATAACCTTCAAAATCATTTATGCGCGACTCAATTCTCTGTTCAACGGCAGCTGTCACTTCCTGTATCTGTCTGTCGTTTTTCACCTTGATCAGCAGTACTTCCTCGGCTGAAATATTCGCTCCTGTTGAATAATACATAACACCGGCATAATCGGCGGCATTCAGATTAAAATTCCTTTTAAACGCCGCCATATTCTGTTCTGTAAGGCTGTCTTTATCGAGAGCGTTTTCCACCGACTGTCTGACTTTCTCATAGGGTCTGCTGCTGCCGCTGACATACATCATAAGCAGCGCAACAAAGGCAATGATCAGCGCAAATACAACATATTTCATAATGCCGGCCAATCCCGGTCCCTTTGATGTCATAGTGCCGCCACCTCCGCCATATGTTCTGCCCATACCGGATAGAAATCCGCTGTAAAATGCTGGCCGTCCTCCTCAAAATACTGATCTTCCGCAAGATCCGTATTATCGATAAAGCCAATCTCCCTGCTGTCGCACAATTTACTGAGGGCCTCGTTATATTGAGCTATATCCTTGAGATAGGGATCATCCTCCAGTGCTTTGTCCTGCACCGGAAAAATCGAATTGACAAAGACATTTGCGTCCGGCAGTTCCTGATTTATCCGGTCAAGCACCTTTGTATACTGTTCGATGAACTCGTCTGCATTTCCTTCGGTGGAAGCCAGATCATTTCTCCCTAGAGCAAGGAAAACCGTGCCGGGGCTTATCTCCTTTGCCTGTTCAATCAGATCGTCTGTCTCATAGAGGTGAAGTCCGATCTTGGAAATAACACTGGATGCATTGAGGACATTAAATTCTGAAAAGCCCTGCGTCACCGAATCCCCGATCACTACCGCCGTGCTGAATTTTTCTTTCAAGCTTCGAGAATCTTCCCCTTCCCCACTGCCGGCACTGTCCTGGTGTTCCAGACGGCTTATCTTATTTTCTATATCAGTAACATTCTCTGCCTCTTTCGTCTGAATATATTCCACTCCTGCAGTTGTGTCTATCCCCGGGCTGAGCACTCCTCTGACACCATGGACAATCAGGATTATCAGAATAAGAATTGCTGCCGCAATTCCTCCAAGTACCAGATATCTTTTTGTCTTCCGCTTGATTTTTGACATAAATTCTTCCGACTTTCTATATATATAAATGTTTACACAGTTAATATACTTTCAGGCTGCAAAAAGCCATGATACCTTTTAATAATAAAGTTTTTGCCCGTAAAAGTCAATGACAGGCAGTCGTGTACTGCCTGTCACTGTAAATTTTAAACTGTAAAATTTTATTCAAATTCGATGATATATCCCACTTTTCCACTCAAAAGATCCGGATACATTCCTGCAAGATCCGAGGCGGAATCATTCAGATACCATGTGCCGGATACATAGAAAAGATTCATAACATCCTCAGTAATCGCTCCGGACGCATCTGATCCCGTATCCTGAAAGCTTGGTTCATTGTCAAACCAGTACGGAGCACACCAGTTTTGTCCGCTGTTCAGACATTCTCCCATAAACTGATTATTCTCATCCACCCAGTAATATTCTCTGCCGGAATCATCTCTTCTTCCTCCGAGATAAAAATGAATATTCGTATATCCGCCGTCACTGAGCATCCCGGCTATGTATTCATACTCTTCCGGGGAATTCAATCTGAGAAGATGGCCTCCTTGATCCAGACTTCTCTGTAAAGCTTCCTGCCATGTACAGTCTTCCACAACAACCTGATAATTATGGACTCCCGGATCATCTTCTTTTGCTTCTCCGCTTATCAGATTCTCAATCCGGAAAACGACCGAACCGTTATCCGCATACAGGCTGCCTCCTGCAACAATGCTGCCGTCCACATACTGATCTACGGATACCGGACTGTTTCCATCAATCCTGATTTCATTTACATTCTCAGCAAGGATATCTTTTCCGCTTGCAGTATCATATACGTAAATATTCTGGGACTGCTCCGTCCGGAGATATAATTCTCCGTAACCGTCTTCAGAAACTTCACCGCCGATCTCCAGATAATCATTATGGACGCCGTCGATATCTGCCATAGACGACATATCAGCTTCGTCTTGATCTTCCTCATCGGTATCATCAGTATTATCAGAATTATCGACTGCAGCCCCGGATGTAACCGGCGGTTGAGGATCCGGCGACGGTGAACTTCCTCCACCGCTGTAGGAGTATCCGGTTGAATAATAACTGAAATTCGTCACAATAAGAGCAAACAGGATAATACATACCGCCGCGGTCGCCAATGCCGTCAGCACTTCCTTAACTTCATTTTCCTGCTGTGCATGGTACAGAGGATTCTGACTCATAGCGACTGTCTGTATTTTTACTTTCTTGTCATTATCTTTTTTCTTTCCAAATGCCATAACAGTCCTCTACACCTCTCTTCCATATGTAGCGCCAAGTTCCTGAAGACGTGCGACACGTGCTTCACTCTGCGGATGACTGCTTGCCAGATTGGCGAACAATCCCTTCGGTTTTTCCGACGGCAGAGTAGATAAGAGCTGGCACAGTGCATTCCCATAACCCAGATTAAATGAAAATTCATCAGCAAGATATTCGTTATCACGGCTTGTCTTCATGCAGAGGAGCACACCGATCTGCGTCCATACACGTTCAAACAGACTGATCAGTTTGATTGTAACCAGCCGTGATAAAGCGCTGATCATACGCACAAAGAAACCGCTGTCATTTTTCATAAATGCCGAGATAATGCCAATGATCACATCCATAATAATCGCTGCGATCTGGAACATATAGCACAGGCCTGCAACTACAGTATTTCCTATAGAAATGACAAGGATACGGTCAGTATCTTTATGTGCCAGATGACCGAACTCATGTCCCAGCGCAGCCTTGATCTCGTCGTCGCTCCACTGGAGCAGTCCCCGTGTCACGCAGATTGTCCTGCGTCCGGTGGCAAATGCATTGGGGCATTCGTCGTCGTTAATAAACAGCCTGACATCGTTGGATATCATGGGATTTCCTTTTTTCGCCTTGTAATATACTTCTCTGAAAAGAGGTTCCAGCCGGTTAATTACCGCTGCCTCCTGAATCTTAACACATCCGGTCTGCCGTCTCAGAATAAATTCCCCGATCGGCGAAACCGCAATAGATAAGGACGCAATATAAAGCAGCAGCGCCGTCACGATGCCCCAGCCAACCGGGAGCGCGAAAAAGGCCATAGAAAACAGGCTGATCAGGATTAAATTAAGTACGAGATAAATACACAGCGCAATATTAGATTTTCCGGTCAGTCTTAAAAGAAAGTCCACAAAATAAATACTTCTGATTCCTGTAGGTTTCTCCGTAGGCAGTTTTCTGTAATCATACTCTTCTGTCTCCTGAGATACATTCACAACTTTTCCGCTGTAAGCTGCTGACTCCATTCCTTCCACCGGAACATTCTGGACATTTCCTGCCGGGCCATACATTTGAGCCGGCTGGGCAGCTGTCCCGCCTGCCGCTTCCTGTGCCGGAGCCGCTCCGTATACAGGCGCTGCTCCCTGTGACGCTGCGCCGTATACCTGTGCTGACGCTGCGCGGTTCTCCTGTCTGGGTTCTTTTGCCTGCACAGGTGTATTTGGAACTGCCTCCCGTGCAGCTGCGGGCTCCTGCACAAAAGATGCGTTCTGCCCGGATGCCGGTTCCTGTGCATGCATCTGCGGCTGCTGAGGCGACGGATCACGTCTGGCGATCTCTGCGCCGCAGTTCCAGCAGAACAGATCATTTTCATCTACTTGTTTTCCGCATTTTCTGCAAAACATATTTCTTCCTCCTTACATAGTATAGTTATGAAAAAAGCCATCGCTTTTTCTTGCGCTGAAGAGTACTGTATACTTTCATCTCCAGAGAATCAGATGCGTTCCCTTCGACCGCACGGCATGTAAGCGTACACTCTCCGATTCCGATTCCGCGTATCCGGAAATTGCCGCTTTCTGTCGTCTCCACGACCGCCACAGTTTTATCACTTGTCCACCATGCTACTTTTTTATTGTAGGCATTTGCCGGAGCAACTTTTACATCGATCGGCACCGTTTCTCCCACAAAACACTCTATCTCGTCTGCAGGCAGGGAAACTGTCTGCAGCTGCGGCGGTATTTCCAGAGTCACAGATGCCTCGGCATCTTCCCCCGCAAGGGTGATCCGGCATTTTCCCGGGCTGTGGGAGATTACCGTCCCGTCCTGCGACACTGTAGCGACAGAAGGATCGCTTGTCGTCCATATAAGCCGGTTTGCATCATCTGCGTCCGGCGGATTGAGCGTAACCCCAATCTTCTGTTTATAATTCACTCCCATCACCGGCGAAGCCAGTGACAGCTGGATCTGCTTGACCGTGTGCTTATAAAACACAGTGATTTCTCTGCGGTCAAAGGGCAGATTCTCCTCTCCTCTGTAGAACTCAAGAATAGTCCGTCCCGGTTTTACACCTGAGAGTATTCCGTTATCTGTACGCAGCACATTTTCATTTAATGAGACCATTCTGATCTCAGGAATTGTTTCACCTTCAGGAATAATACGAAAAGAAGGATAAAAGCAGGTACCTGTTTCAATGGCAGGAATCTCATCTGCTGCCACATACGGCACCGTTGCCTGAATCACCTCATACATTTCCCTGTCTTTTGGGGTAAACTCTCCGATTTTCGAAGAAAGTTTTCTGATTTCTTCAACAATATACGGAATATCGAAGAAGCGTTCTCTGGCCGCGTCAAGGATTTTCGGTATCCGCTCCTTTTCCGATACCCACACAAAGCTGCCCCCGATCTTCTGAAGTCCACTGCCCATTCCTTCCAGAAGTATAATATGCATTTTCCCGTCGTATATATATTCCTCCAGCCGGGTATCATCCTCTGCCATGATCACAAATGCTTCATGATAATCCGTGACTCTGTAAAAGCCCTCATGCATCTGAGTCTGTCCGGAATTTTCAGTATAACAGGCAACTTTTTTGCGTTCCCCTTTCTCTGTATCCGGATACCTGCTCTTAAGCTCTTCCAGCATAGCCAGCCTCTCTTTAACCGGCGTATTCAGCCGGAAATCGGATGTGCCGATCGTAATGCATGCATCTGCCATCTCTGCCATGTCCTGAAAGAAGAGTTTTTCAAACTCCTCCGAGCAGACAGACAGATAGAAATCATCATTAATTTCTCTCTCCACTGCATCAAAAAACTGATCTGCCCAAGCAAAAAAGGGCTGTTTCATAAAATTGTTTAATTCGCTGTACGGCGATAAATGATGATGATTCAGAGACACCATATTCAGATTTTTATAAGGATCTAATTGTAATGTCACCTCATTCATGCTGCCACTCCTTGTCTGTATTCTATATTTTTATCACTCTTCCGGCTTTTTCCTGATGAGTGAACCGATTTTACTTATTTTTTTCCTGTCCTCATTAATTTCTTTGAGTCTGGAGGACAATTCCTGAAGACCATCCGGTCCAAGTACGGTTTTATGTCCTCCAATGTTCACCTCTTTGCTTCCAAGCTGAACATGATCCTTCGATCTTTCAGAACCTGCCGTATTCAGTTCCATCCCGGCTTTTCCGGATATCACGCTTTCCTTTATCTCGGCTTTAATATTCATATTTTTCAGATCAGCAGTTCCCTCAACTTTCTGCTCGCCGACTGTTCCGGAAACTACTGTCTTCAGCTCCTGATCTTGGTATCTCTGTGTATAAGCCGCCTTGGCCTCTGCTATATTCCTTGAGGCTTCCGTATGTATCTTCCGTTCATCCTTACTGAGCTCTGCATCTGCTTTTAGATGGATGTTTCCCACAGAAGCTGAAGCTTCCGTCTTCCGATCTTCTTCAAGCTCGCCTTCCTTTCCGCGTGAGAAATAGGTGTGCTCATATTTGGCCTCCGCAATACTCGAAGCGTACTCGCCCTTTGCTTTCAGACCGCTCTCCGGATTGGCGCTTATTTTTCCTTCTGCGCTGTTATGCATAAAGGTAAACGTCTTCTGTGTCCGCTCTTTGCCCTCCTTTGTCTCCATATTTTGCTCCGTCTCGACCTTTGCAAGATTCGTCTCCCTCTTTGAACTGACACTGTTCTTCTCGCTGTTATATTCTTTTTTCACCTCAGAATTTAACATGCCGGCCGTAAATTTATTTTCTGACATATAACCCTGAGCATCTATATGTGCAGACCGCCCTTCTACCTTAATACCGTCATTTCTTTCTGTTTTTACCGAACGGTTCACGCGATCCGAGAAAATAGTCCTGTTTTCATCCAAGGTCACTTCACGCGATCCCTTTTTGACCGCAAAACTGTGCTCTGAATGATCATTTTTTATCTCCCCGGCAAATAATTCTTTTTCTGCTGTCTGCTTTTTCTCTGACTTTTCGTATGTTCCGTCAGGATTAAATTTACAATCCTTATATTCTTCGACATATCTGCTTTCCAGCGTTTCTAGTTTTCCCCTCAGTTCCTCAACTTTCTGATCGGGAACAGCCGGTCCGTCCGGTGTCCACGCTCCTTCCAGCTTATTGATGGAATCGCTGAGCCGGTCTTTCATCTGTGCGAATGCATAGGCATCAACGGCAGAGGATTCCTTATTGTCCAGCTTCTCAAGTGAACTGTCCAGATATTTTTCAAAATACGCCGCAGTCTCGCGGGGACCTCCGGTTGGCATAAACTCATCAGACGTGGCGACATACTCTATTCCTGTTTCCTCGGATATCCGTTTATTATTATCCTCCAGTTTCGCCTGCATATAGTCAAGCTTGTGGCTTTCGCTCTCACATTTATCGTATTCTTCGCTCAACTCTTTTAATTTCGGATTATTCTCAGGAGTAACATCCTCATCTTTCATATGCATATCACGGATTTCCTCCATGATTTCTTCCTTGCGCTGGTCTACTTCCGTCTTTTTGCCATAGATATCATGAATCGCCTCTGCGTTCGCCCCGTACATCTTCTCCATACTTTCTGTGCGGCTCTTCTTATCCATGCCGTCATACAGGGTATTGTCAAATCCTTCTGTCAGATTGTCAAATTTTTCTGTCAGGCTCTCCATTGATTTTGGCTCTTCTTTATTGTCCATGATCTCCTGCAGGGACTTCGGGCTGTCCTTTTCCGCAGTTTCTTCCTTCAGGTCGGACTCTTCTTTACTGAATTCCCCTTTGTTGACCACATCGACCGGTATCTCATATCCGAGTTCCTGCGCCGCGGCGACGCGATGGCGGCCGTCATCCTGAAATGCATAAGAGCCGTCCGGCTGTTCTTCAACTTTGACCATATTCTTCGGATCAAAGTACGCCGTAACGGTATCACTCAGCTTCGGATCTTCACGGATTTCCTCAAGACTTTTCCCGCTGTCCAGCTGCTCCTGAACCTCCGGAATATTCTCGGCAAGCTTCATATATACTTCTTTATCATTTCCGTGATGCTCCCAGAATTTTTCTTTATCCATATCCCGGGCATAGGTCATATCGATATCCGAAGCCTTGACAATATCCGCGTTTTCTTTTAATTCGGACATATTATGTCCCTTACTCTCCGGCACGTCCTCTTTCTTATTCTCCTCCGGATTCTCAGGTTTTATCTCTGACGCTTTTTCTTCCGTTTTCTCAGGTTTTATCTCTGTTTTTTCTTTTGGTGAAAATTCCTGCTGTTTATCCAGACTTTCACCTCTGCGCTTTGTTTCCGCATTTTTGACAGATTCCTGTTCTTGAATCTCCCGCTGTCTTTCTACTTCATTATTTTCATTTATTTCCTTATTGTTATTCCCGGTTTCCAGACTCACTTCTATCTCCACCCCTTTGCGTTTTCACCCGGTTTTCCGGCCACACTGCATCAATACAGGAGGTCATAGACGCCGCCGTAGTCGATCACTGTCTTCTCCAGCGTCTTGGCGAAAAGCAGATACTGGAAGAGCGCCTCCCTGACGCTGCGCTCAAGGTCTATATACCGTCCGAGCTGATCTATAAACTCATCCCGCCATTCAAGTATATTATCCTTATCGAAAAGCATTGCACCCTCCTGCTCTGTGAAGAGGAGCTCCTTTTCCAGAAGGTCAAACAGATTTTTACAGCAGCTTATATTCATCAGACTGCGGCAGAAGAACTTAATATCCCTTCCTTTTTCCAGCCGTCCGATCACTGCCTGCATACAGTTTTTCATCTCTGCTTTCTTTTCCGGAAGCACATTCTGGGCATCGATCACTTCTTCCATGCGGCCATAGTCCATTCTCCGCTCTTCAATATACTGGACAGCCAGTTCTCCAATTACTGCGCCCCGAAGCCGTCTCATATCCTGCGGACGCGCCATCTCAAATTTCTTTTCATATTTATTTGAAAATGCATCGATATGGGTCAGAACTGCCTCCAGCCAGTTATTCTGCATAACCACAGCAATCCCGGTGCCGAGCTTGGCGATCTCTTTCTGCTGTTCTTCATCGAGACCCACTGCATTTCCGACTGCCTCGCAGTCTTTTTCCTCCGGAAGACGCATAATGATCTTTGTGTTAGTATTTTTGATCGCCGCAATATCGACCGCCGTAGGCGACTGATCCACGATAATAAATCCTTCTCCGTATGTACGCATCTCCGCAATGCTGCTGCAGATCATCTCAACGGATTTGCCGATCACGCTGGAACCGGCTGCGCCTTCTCCGCTGCTTCTCTTGAGGAGATTGTGGGCTTCCTCCATAACCGTAATATGTCTCAGCCCGCGGTTTGCCTCATCGGCATTTGCCATGCGGTATTCAGACAGTTTGAGCACCAGAACTCCCATGATCAGCGACTTCGTCTCCGCCGCTCCCACTCTGCTCAGGTCTACAACAGCATTTTCATCGAACAATATATGATCCGGCACATCATAACAGTCGCAGAAAATCTGACCGGAGATGCCGTTCGCCAGTGAACTGACACGGGTCACAAGCGCTCCTGTATAATCTCCTTGTGTATCGGAAGAATACCCGGATGTCTGAATCACTTTCGGCAGGATTTCCAGAAGATCCGTAAATGTAGGATACTCCGGTTCTCCTTCCTCCATATATACAGAATTCAGCAGATCCCATCCTTTGGCAATATACGCTTTTTCCACAGCGTCTTTGAGTATTGCCGGCATGGCGGCATACATCTCCCAGCAGGCATTGAATATCTCGATCAGCCGGTCAAGATGTTCCAGTATATGAATCTTCGGATCAAATCGGAACGGATTAATTTTGAGCATCTCGCCAATCTGCGGATTGGTACTGAACACATGAATTCCCGGAACCGCGCCGAAAGCGTCTTTATATTCTCCCTTCGCCGGTTCAATTACAAGAAACGGGATCTGATTCTCCATAAACTTTTCCAGCAGACAGTATGTCGTATTAGACTTTCCCGAACCGGTAGAACCGGTAATAAAACAGTGGGATGTAAAACTGTCCAGATCCAGATTCACTGTGCTGGCCTCGGTGCGCCCCATATGGTGTACACGCCCAAGACGGATCTGTCGGCGTTCTCCCCGTTTATTCTGAATAAAGACATTTCTTCCGAACTCTGCTATGCTGCTGACGGTCAGCCCGGTCACCGACTTATGCGGAATTCCCATCATAAGAGGAAGTTCCTTCCCGCTGATGAAGTTTCCCGGCGTCACAAGCTGCCCTGCAAATCCTTCTTCCGGCCTGATCTCAATGCGGGGCTGCATGCCGTACTGAATGTATTCCAGCACACGGTTTGTCATGTTTTCATTTTTCATGCCCCACACATTGACAAATGAATTTTCAACATACGTCTCATCGCCCAGCATAAGAGCTTTATATGTGTTTGCCGCCACAACTGCCGTCTGTATATCGTCCGCTACAAAAAATCCCGCACAGTCCCACACACCGAATGCCTCACACTGATGAATGCGTTTCAGCTGGCTTTCTATCTTCTCCAGAATCGCTTCGACAGATTTATTGTGGTGCTCGATCGTAAGCGTACGGGAATCCCCCGTTGTCTCGGATTCGCCTTCCTGAGTTCCCTCTCCAGTCGTATCCGCGCTGCCACTTGTCACTGACTGTGACCACGATTTTCCCGACGAATATCCCGTTGTACTGCTGGTGGAAGACCCGGAGTTCGTGCCGAATCCCTCCCAGTTCGTACTGGTGCCCCAGCTTCTTCCTGAAGTATAGGAGCTGCTCGTGCCTTCATTTCCCCCGTTTGTATTGGAAATACTGTTATTTATGGAATGGGAAAAATTCTTGAACATTCCCTTCGACACGGCTTTACTGTAGTTTTCCCCATATGCAAGGGTTGTTTTGGCAAACGGAGAAAGGGCGGAATATAGTTCTTCATATCCTCTTTTCTGCCGCTCCAGCTCTGACTTGCCCAGTGGATGGGCGATAAATACAGCTGTGTACTTCTCACCCTGCATCGTATCCACGAATTTTTCGATTCCCTGTACAAATTTATCTTTATCTTCATCACGGGGCGAAGGCACAACTGTTACTTCCGCCACATTTCTGGCAGTATTTTTGAACTGGGATTCCGTAATATGGGACATTACTTCCGCAATCTCAGAGTTTTTCAGATTCTGCAGTTCACTGCCGCTGAAGTTTCCCATAAAGCTTTTCTCTAGGATCAGGCTTGCTGTAGCCGCATTTTCCATTGTTCTCACACCGATATAGTAAGAAATCTTTTTTCCGTCACTGTCGACGATCATCAATGCCGTTCCTTCTATGTCCTGAAGCGCACTGTATACACTGATCAGCTTATCATTTACATTTTCCTTCTTGTCATAGACAAGTTTTTTCACTTGATAAAGCCGAAGTGCATTCGTTGTCTTTTCTTCCTCCGGGAGCGGTACAACCGAACGCTCCTGCATATTGATCAAGTAATTTTTATTAATAAAGCGGTCCGCCATAACAAGGCCGTTTTCCAGCAGTTTAGTCTGCTTTTCTTCTTCGGCGGATACTGTAGTCAGCTCGTTCATCTTTCCCTCCCGTTTCATAATTTTATATCTGTCCTAACCTTTTAAATTGTAAAGATATCAATAACAACTTTCAAGGTGTGGACAGATTTGTGGACAAGTTTTTTCTTAAAGTGTAGTAAATTTCTTTTTGGAATGTTATACTTTAGAAACAGCTTTGTATAGAATAGAAGGAGAATATTTTATGTCTGAATTTTCACAACTTCTCTCTGAATACATACATACTAAAGATATCCGTATTTATTCACTTGCGGAATACTGCGGCATTGACCGTTCACTGATGTATAAGATCATACATGGGAAACGCACTCCTTCCTCCCTGAAAACTGTAGACAAAATTGCAGATTATCTGCGTCTGACACCGGGTGAATCCAGAGAGCTTACCGAAGCTTACTGTATTCTTCAACAGGGGAGGGATAATTTTTATCGAAGGAAAGACGTCCTGAATTTTCTTGATAATTTCAGAAATATTGCAAACGCGGGGGGATCTCCGTCCGAAAAGACTGAACCGCCTCGATATCTCCGGGATACAGCGGCACTAAACAGTGAGTCGGAAGTAAACCAAGCCGTATACAACATCATAACGCAGCAGCTGCGCAAAAAGGACGGCAGGATCAATATGCTCATAAGTCCGGACTACTCTTTTCTCATCAATCTTCTCGCTACCGCATCACAGCCCGGACGCCCCGCTGAAATCAACCACATTATCTGCTTGAATAATACCGAGCAGATCGATGCTGACAAGAAGAACTACAATCTCCACTGCCTGATGAATATTCTTCCGCTGTGTTCAGCCGGCTGCAGGTACAGACCGCGCTACTACTATGACAATATAACTTCCCGGCTGGATACATTCCGCCTGTTTCCTTTTATGATTCTGACGGAAGACGGTGCAGTCCTTCTGTCCGAAACGCTGCGGGAGGGATTATTCACCTCTCAGTCCGATCTGCTTGCACTTTTCAACACTATATACTTCCAGTACACACAGCTGTCACGGCCGCTCCTTCAGAAAATAGATTCCGCATCCGAACAGCTGCGTTATATACAGGAATTTATTGCGGAGGATTCTTCTGCCGAATACAGTTTCCAGATGACTCCCTGCATGACTTGCCTGCTGACAGATGAGTTTCTTGAAAAATATGTGAATCCGGATCTTCCGTCCAGAGAGCAGTTTATCCGTCATCTCAAGGAACATATCAAAATTACTTATAACCGTTATCAGACTGCCGGGCAGACAATTATTTTTTCAGAAGAAGGACTGGCGGATTTTCTTGATACGGGAAGGATCGAAGAATATCCTGCCGATATATACAGCCGGCCTCTGGAAGAAGACCGTTTAAAACTGGTAGAATGTTTTGTAGAAGAATGCAGAAAGCATTTCAGGAATTTCCGCATGCTCCGGCACAGCATAGGGACCGTCCGCAACGGGGCGAATATCTATATTACTGAGAGATCCGGATATCTGCTCTTTACACCGGTAGGGGGCAGACAGCCGATCTGTCTGGATATCCGTGAATCAGGACTGCTTTCGGCGTTCTGGGATTTTTTTGAAAATCTGGACAATAATCTTTTCTATCCGCCCGATGAGGCTCTCGATCGAATGGAACTGCTCGTTCAGAGATATAAAGAAACGTATAAACAGACTTGCTAATACTGATAAGGGGGAACATTCCTGAATGATATCACTGACTTTACCTGATATTAAAGATTTCACATCACACCTTCTGCTGAAAGACAGCTTCGACAGCTTTTGTTTTATTGAAGGCGAGATCGTGACATTTAATACATTCCGCATCGACGGTTTTATCCAGAAAGATTTCTTTGATACAGACACGGAACTTCCGGAATATTCTTACTGGAAAAATGTACGCGACTATTGTTTTCAGATCATCCGGGGGAAAAGGACTCCGCTCAGTTTCCGTTTTGTCTTCAGCCTGTCCCCCAAAAACATCGGCCGCCTTATCCGGCAGAATGTTCCGTCCATCCGCCCGGATGATGTTCAGGGGCTCTATCTTAACCTGCACTTTGACGGTACGCATCTTACGTGCGTAACCGGAACGTCCTTTAAAACATTTATATTAGACAAATCACTGGAACATATCTGGGATGAAATGGTGAAGAAATTCTTTCATCAGAAAGGAATTATATTTGAACAGATGTAGAACAGATTCCGGATACAGAAAAATCCCGGCGGCTTTTCCTTTTTCAGGATCTGCCGCCGGGATTTTATATTATTCCGGCTGTTTGTTCTGCAGATTATTTTGTCAGCAGCATCATGATATCATTACTCCGCTGTACAAATGCCGTCATCTCTTCCGGACTGAGCGGCTTATGAGCCAGCATTGCCAGATCATAGAGCTGTTTACAGATAATCGGCACATTCTTGCTGCGCTTATGCTCAACAAGGAATTTCACAAGCGGATGGTTTGCATTCAGAACCAGAGCAGCCTGCGTTCCGAACATGGACGGATCCATCCCGCTCATGCCGTACATTCTCATCATCTCTGCCATACGTCTCTCCTGCTCGGAAAGAACAGCCATGGATGCCACTTTGTCATCCTTCAGCTTCTCAACTTTTACATCCAGCTTGTCATTATTCAGCTCTTTACGGAATATCTCCACAAGGCTGTCTGCAGTCTTCTGGAAGTCTTCTTTCTCATCCTCAGCCACTTCGTCTTTCAAAGACTCGTGAACATCCGCATCAATTCTCAGGAACTGCAGATCCTGATGTTTCTGCTCCAGATATGTCACAAAAGCAGAATCGATGTTGTGTGTCAGGATAATGGCATCCTGTCCCTGAGCCTTGAACATATTGATGTACTGGCTCTGCTGTACCTCATCGGTCACATAATAAATACGGGTCTTTTCCTCTTCCTTATCGGACTTTTCTCCGCTGTCAGAGGCCTCTGCCGCATCCTCTGTGCTTTCGTCCGTCTTATCGGTTTCAGCTCCGGTGCTTCCGTTCTCCGCTTCCTTGCCTTCTTCTGCGTCTGTATTACCGCCTTTGCTCTCTTTGATCACATCCTCCAGAGTCAGATACTTGTGATCCAGATTCTTGTAGATCATGGAGTCTTTCATCTTCTCGCCGAACTTCTCGTCTTTGAGGCATCCGAACTTGATAAACGGGCTGATATCGTCCCAGTATTTTTCGTAATTCTCGCGGTCTGTCTTGAACATTCCCACGAGTTTATCTGCTACTTTCTTGGAAATGTAATCTGCAACTTTATTTACAAAGCCGTCGTTCTGCAGCGCGCTTCTCGATACGTTCAGCGGCAGATCCGGACAGTCGATAACTCCCTTTAAGATCATCAGGAATTCCGGAATCACTTCTTTGATGTTATCCGCAATAAACACCTGATTGTTATACAGCTTGATTGTTCCCTCAATGGATTCGTACTCTGTATTGATCTTCGGGAAATACAGGATACCTTTTAAGTTAAACGGATAATCCATGTTCAGATGGATCCAGAACAGAGGCTCCTTGTAATCCATGAATACCTTGCGGTAAAATGCAATATATTCATCCTTTGTACACTCGCTCGGATTCTTTGCCCACAGCGGATGTGTATCACTGATGGAGACCGGACGTTTTACGATCTTTACTTTCTTCTTCGGCTCGCCCTCTTCTCCTTCTTTCTTCTCTTCTTCGATGTGCTCAACCACTTCATCTGTATCAAGCAGGTCTTCCTCATCAATCGTCTCATACTCAGGCTCCGCATTTGCCTTTGAGAGGAAAATCTCTACCGGCATAAATGAGCAGTACTTTTCGAGTACTTCCCTTGCACGGTACTCATTGGCGAACTCCAGACTATCCTCATTGAGGAACAGTGTGATCTCGGAACCGACTGTCGTTTTATTGCCGTCCTGCATCTCATACTCTGTACCGCCCTGACTCGCCCAGTGTACAGGTGCTGCTCCTTCTTTATAAGAAAGAGTATCAATCTGGACTTCGTCCGCTACCATAAATGCAGAATAAAATCCGAGACCGAAATGTCCGATCATATCGTCTTCTGTAGTCTTATCTTTATATTTCTCGAGGAACTGTGTCGCACCGGAAAATGCGATCTGTGTAATATACTCCTCAACCTCGTCGGCAGTCATGCCAAGACCGTTATCGATGAATTTCATCGTCTTCTCTTCCGGATTTACAATAACCTCGATCTTCGGCTTATATCCCTCCGGGAGTTCATACTCTCCCATCATATCCAGTTTCTTCAGTTTCGTAATCGCATCGCATCCGTTTGAGACCATCTCACGGACGAAAATATCGTGGTCGGAATATACCCATTTCTTTATAATAGGAAATATATTCTCGCTGTCGATCGATAAGTTTCCTTTTTTAACTTCCATCTTTAACACCTCTTTAAAAATGTATCTGATAATTCCTTGATCAGCCTCGTTCATCCGGCTGTTACAGGCTGTATCCTGTGCCTGCAATACATTCTAGTACGCAAAAAATGAAAAGTCAATAGAAAATTAGCACTCTTCAGAAAAGAGTGCTAACAATTATATGAAAACTCTAAATTTTTTATAAAGTCTCCGGTTCTTCATACGTCTCCCCGAATGTCTCAACCGTGACTTTCTTCATTCTCTGATCCTCAAGCGGACGGTCACTGTAATCCGTTGCAGTCTCAGCAATTTTATTTACTACATCCATCCCTTCAATAATCTTACCGAACGCGGCATATGCTCCGTCAAGATGCGGGGACTTCTCGTGCATAATGAAAAACTGGCTGCCTGCAGAATCCGGATGCATTGCTCTTGCCATGGACAGGACTCCCGGATCATGAGCGAGATCATTCTTGAATCCGTTCTGGGAAAACTCACCTTTGATCGTGTATCCCGGACCTCCCATTCCGTTTCCGTCCGGGCAGCCTCCCTGAATCATAAATCCCCGGATCACGCGGTGGAAGATCAGGCCGTCATAAAATCCTTTATTAATTAATGAAATAAAATTTCTCACTGTGTTCGGCGCAATCTCCGGATAGAGCTCCGCTTTCATGATGCCGCCGTTTTCCATCTCAAATGTAACAACTGGATTTGCCATAATGATTTCCTCTTTCCTATAAAATAATGTTAAACACAGCTATTGTAGCGAATTTCCTTTTCCCCGTCAATCTTCTGTTTGAACCTGTTATGGTCGAAATGTATATTATTTTCCCTTTTTTTTAGTCACTCGTGATATTGTCCGATTCCGCCTGCGGGATTATACTAATTCCAGATTCAACGAAAACAATTATTTTTAAGGAGGCAGCATAAAATGGCAAGCTTATCACTTGAGGGCATTCAGAAAATTTATCCGAACGGATTCCACGCAGTTAAGGACTTCAATCTTGACATCGAAGACAAAGAGTTCATCATCTTCGTAGGACCTTCAGGATGTGGTAAATCTACAACACTTCGTATGATCGCAGGTCTGGAGGATATCTCCGGCGGTACACTGAAGATCGACGGAAAGGTTATGAACGATGTAGAGCCGAAAGATCGTGATATCGCAATGGTATTCCAGAACTACGCTCTGTATCCGCATATGACAGTATATGATAACATGGCATTCGGACTGAAACTTCGTAAAGTTCCGAAGGATGAGATCGACAAGAAAGTTCGCGAGGCTGCAAGAATCCTTGACCTTGAGAAACTGCTTGACCGTAAACCGAAGGCTCTTTCCGGTGGACAGAGACAGCGTGTTGCTATGGGACGTGCGATCGTTCGTAATCCGAAGGTATTCCTTATGGACGAGCCTCTCTCCAACCTGGATGCAAAACTGAGAGTTCAGATGCGTATCGAGATTTCCAAACTGCATGAGAATCTGGGCGCTACGATCATCTACGTAACACATGACCAGACAGAGGCTATGACACTTGGTACAAGAATCGTAGTTATGAAAGACGGTGTTGTTCAGCAGGTAGACACACCTCAGAACCTTTACAATACACCTTGCAATCTGTTCGTAGCAGGATTCATCGGATCACCGCAGATGAACTTCATGGATGCTGTATGTAAAGTAAACGGACAGGATGTAACTCTTACAGTCGGCGAGCATGTACTGAAAGTACCGGCTTCCAAGAAAAAAGCTCTCATCGACGGAGGATATGACGGAAAGACAGTCGTACTTGGTATCCGTCCTGAGGATGTTCATGATTCACAGGCATTCATCAGCAACTCACCGGACAGCGTGATCACTTCTACGATCAAAGTTTACGAGCTGCTCGGCGCTGAAGTATTCCTTTACTTCGACGTAGAAGGAACACAGATGACAGCACGCGTAAATCCGCGTACTACACTGAGAACAGGCGACAAAGCTGTATTCGCACTCGACATGGAGAAGA
This sequence comes from uncultured Lachnoclostridium sp., assembly GCA_930986645.1. Classification (GTDB taxonomy): domain Bacteria; phylum Bacillota; class Clostridia; order Lachnospirales; family Lachnospiraceae; genus Mediterraneibacter. The sequence continues at coordinate 11,729 of CAKNJS010000013.1, read as the reverse complement.
TCCACGTATTTGACAAAGAGACAGAGTTGACGATTACAAACTAATGCTTTAAAATTGGGATAGCAGCTGAGCGGCAGCAAAGATGCTATTCACCGCTGGTCTGCCTGACCGGCAAGCTTACCGCTTATCTATCATAATATGAGGGGCTGCACTTGGTTAACGAGTGCAGCCTTTTTATACGGGAAATACGGAGAAGAAAGTATGGATTACACACAGGAACTGACAAAAGCACTCGCAGAGCTGAAACGCATTACCGGGGTCTCAATGGACGTAAACGCGGATTCACCTGAAGCAGCGGAACAGGCTGTTGCTCAGATCCGCTGTCTGTGCACAGCTTACAAGGAAAAATATAATAAGACAGATTTCCTTCAGGGGCTTATGACCGGCGGAATTCCGGCATATGACATCACAGAGCGGGCTGCCCGGCTTCATATTACTCCGGATGACAGACGCGTGCTGTTCCTTCTTGAATGCAGACATATTGACGAAACAGTGACTGAAATACTGAAAAATATGTTTCCAGCACAGACCAAGACTTACCTCGTTCCTGTTGCGGAAAATACACTGGCTTTGCTGCGTCCTCTCCGTTCGGGTGAGACAGAAGCTGACAGCCGCCGAATTGCGCGGACTATCGTTGATACACTGAGTATGGAGGCTCTGATCCGTGTCCAGCTTTCCTACAGCTTTGTAATCACAAATCTGACGGAACTGCCCGAAGCATTCCGCGAGACAAGTCTTGCTCTGAAAGTCGGCAAACTTTTCTACTCCGAACAGACAGTATTTCCCTACAATGAGCTTGGAATCGGAAGACTGATCTATCAGCTTCCCGTTTCTCTTTGCGAAAACTTTCTGAAAGAAATCTTTGGATCCGATGTACCGGAATCGTTTGATGACGAAACACTCGGTACGATCAACCGCTTCTTCCAGAATAATCTCAATATTGCAGAGACATCCCGCCAGCTCCATATGCACCGCAATACGCTGATCTACCGCCTTGAACAGATTGAGAAGCGTACCGGCCTTGATGTCCGGCTTTTCGAAGATGCCATGACATTCAAAATAGCCATTATGGTGCTCAATTATTTACAATCAGAAAGGAATCATTAAACTATGAACGACGCATTATATGAACAGCTTATCTCCCGCAGACCCAAAGCCTATGACCTGCCGGTCCGCATTCTCGTGATCCTCGTGATCGTAGCGGCAGCGGTAGTCGGTATGCCCTTTATCGGCTTTCTTTCTTTTGTGATCGCAGTCATCCTTGCAATAGTTGCTTACTATTTCATCTTCCCGAAGCTCAATGTGGAATATGAGTACATGATCCTGAACCACGATCTGCAGATTGATGCGATCTACAATAAGGCAAAGCGCAAACGCCTTAAAAGTCTGGATATTCAGAGTGCTGAAATTATCGCTCCGAAAGGATCTCCGAGATTAAATTCATATAAACCGGATAAGGTATTTGATTATACATCCGGTAATCCGTCTGCTAAAGCATATGCGATCATGATGCCTATGGAGCAGAAAAACGTGTGCATCTACATCGAACCCGATGCGAAGATGGTAGATCATATGAAACAGTGGATGGGGATGAAGATGTATCAGGATTAAATTCGTGTTTGTTTAATAGATGCCATTACAGCAGCAAAGATATAATAACTGAATAAGAGACGCAGAAAAGAGGATGCTGCAACGCTGTGCCGACCCGCTTTACCTCATCCCCTCGAATCCATGTAACGCGATATCAAAATGCTCGTCCATTGGAACTTGCATTTTAATATCGCTGACATGGAGAACGAGGTGTATTCGGAACGCTCTATGTCGATGCACAGCTTATGCAGTATCCTCTTTTTCCGCTGTCTTATCCAATCAGTAATCCTTTGTTCTGCCGCGGTACCATCTTTCAACAAACGCTCATACAAATCGGAAGCATCCCCTCCCCGCCCGTCCTGGATACGTGAGTCAATCTGCTGTTTCCGAGTGATTTTCGGACGTTTTATCGAGAAAATGCCTCTCAGATAAACACGAATTTATTCCGCTATATATTTGCACGCTGCCAGCGCCGCTACTGCCCCGTCGGCAGCCGCCGTAGTCAGCTGTCTTACTTCTTTTGTACGGCAGTCCCCTGCGGCAAATATTCCCGGATGGGATGTGACGCAGTCTTCAGCCGCGAGGATAAATCCGCTTTCATCCAGTTTTACGGCATCGGCAAATACTTCATTCTGCGGAATCTGGCCCACTGCGATGAATACGCCGGATACTTCCAGTTTATATTCCTTGCCTGTCTTCTTATTATTCAGGATCAGCCGCTCGACTGCGGTATTTCCAATGATCTCTTTTACTGTCGTATTCAGGACAAATTCTACATTTTCCTTTCTTTCAAGTCTTTTTACGATACTGTCCTCTCCGCGGAATTCATCTCTGCGGTGGATAAGGTACACTTTTCTGCAGTAATTTGAAAGAAATTCTGCGTCCTGAAGAGCCGTGCTTCCTCCCCCTACAACAGCTGCATCCCTTCCTCGGAAAAACATGCCGTCACATGTCGCACAGTAGGATACTCCTGCACCGGTCAGACGTTCCTCGTTAGGCACACCGAGATGGCGGTGTGTCACACCGGTCGCAAGTATAATGCTTCTGCACGGATATTCTTTTCCTGCAGTCTCGATTATTTTGACGCTTCCTTCGTCTCGAATTCCCGTCACCTGTTCCATCACTGTCTCGGCGCCGAGTTTCGTCGCCTGATCCAAAAGGTTCATAGAAAACTCGCTGCCGCTGACACTGGCGATGCCCGGATAGTTTTCTACATTCGGGGAAGAGGTGATCTGTCCGCCGAACGTACTGCCCTCGATGATAACTGTCTGTTTTCCGGCGCGCTGCCCATAGATAGCCGCTGTCATTCCGGCGGTTCCCCCGCCGATGATTCCGATATCATAGATATGTTCCGTCTTATCCATATATAATCTTTCCTTTCCGCGATTTTAATACGGTCTGTATTCTGCTTACATATTTCTCGATACATCCGCACAGGCCTTCATTGCCTCGATCACAGCGCTGCGGAAGCCCTTTTCCTCAAGTACGCGGACCGCTTCGATCGTTGTACCCGCAGGTGAGCATACCATGTCTTTTAACTCACCGGGATGTTTTCCTGTCTCCATCACCATTTTCGCGCTGCCGTATACCGCCTGAGCCGCAAACTGGTAAGCCTGCGGTCTTGGCATTCCCTCAGCTACGGCCGCGTCTGCCATCGCTTCGATGAACATAAATACATACGCCGGTGAGCTTCCGCTCACTGCCACTACAGCATCGATCAGATGCTCAGGCACAAGCTCAACTTTTCCGAAAGAAGCGAGAATCTTAAGCGCGTACTCTTTTTCTTCCTCTGTTACATATTTGTTTGTACATGCCGCGGTCATGCCTTCGCCTACGAGAGCAGGCGTATTCGGCATAGTACGAACGATTTTAACCGGCTTTCCGAACTGCTCCTCAAGCCATGCAAGTGTCTTGCCCGGAGCGATCGTAATGATAAGCTGATCCTCACTGATACAGTCTTTAATCTCGGCAATAGCATCCGCATAATACTGAGGTTTTACAGAAAGGATCAGGACCTCTGATTTTTCTGCCGCTTCACGGTTATCGCCTGTCACATGAATACCGTAATTATTCTTTACTCTGTCCCGGCCTGCCTCGGAGATATCTGCACCAATGATCTCTTCCGGCTTGAATATCTCATTTTTAATAATGCCTCCCATAATGGCACCTGCCATATTTCCTGTTCCGATAAATCCCAATTTCATAGTGTTTTCTTTCATTAGTATGTTCTCTCCTCTTTCATAATATTTATATCAACAGACACTGTGTCACCGCACGGAAAAGCTTCTCTCGTCATCGCGCAGCGGCACTTCTGTCGTATCCATCCATTCAATCGTTATAAATCTGTCATGATTCAGCCCGACAAGCAGCTTATTGATCAGTGTTTCTCTTCCCTGCACTTCCATAGTCACGGTGCCGTCCCACTCGTTCTGCACCCAGCCTGTAAGATCCATGGACAAAGCGAGATATTTTGCCGTATAGCGGAAGCCCACTCCCTGAACTCTCCCGTGAAATACAATATGCTTTCTTACTTCTGACATATAACCTCTTCCTTCTCTATATATTATTGCTGTTTCTGATTCAGCGGAATCAGCACGCGAAGTTCAAACCAATTGTCACGCACCCCGGCTGTTACTGAACCACCGTATTTTCTCACCGTACTCTGTATACTTTTCATGCCGAACCCGTGAAGATGCTTATCTTTCTTGGTAGTAACAGGCATTCCGTTGCGGAATGTTATTTTTTCTTCTGTATAGTTTTCCACACGTATTCTCAGGAAACTCTTCTGCTCCGCCACAGACAGATGGATCAGCCTCTTCTCTTTATCATCCAGCTTCTCCACACTCTCGATCGCATTATCGAGCATGTTTCCGAACAGAGCACTGATATCCATCTCCGCCATGAAATCAAGAAGCGTGCCGTCAGCCACGCAGGTCAGACTGATCTCGTTGTTCTGGCAGTACAGGCTCTTGCTTGTAAGCACCGCATCAAGCACTTTATTTCCTGTTTTATTCTGTGCCTCATAAGATCGGATATCCTGTTCCATCTCCTCAAGATACTCCAGTGATTTCCGGCTGTTCGCCTCTGCTTTCAGAAGTGTGATCTGATGCTTCAGATCATGATATTTCCGGTTTACGATCTCAATGCTTTCCTGTGAGAGCTGGTAGTTCTTATACTGCATCTCCAGAATATTCTGCAGCGTATCCACTTCGAACTTCATCTGCAGTTCTCTTGTCTGTATATGGTAAGCGTAGAGCACTGCCATACCGCTCAAGTCCACCAGTGTACGGATGGCGAACATCTCTCCTGCGAAGGGACTGCTGAATATTGTATTCTGGTCCAGATAACTCACATTGCTCACGGCAAATACGGCGATCGTGATGACGATCACGGTCAGCAGTTCCCGTCTGTTGATCCGTACATTTACGGCATCGCCCTGCAGGCCGCGCTCAAGCAGGTATATCCCGGTAAAAATAATCCCGTATACAACGATCAGCTCTCCCCATTTCCAGAGCAGTCCCTGTCCCGGCAGTACAGTTCCTGCTGTATAAAAATAAATCTGCCAGCAGAGGGATGCCGCAAACTCTCCTGTGATAAACGCCCGGGCACAGTAGTAGCCTGCTTCCGGGACGGTAAACTCACAGCACATATATAGATAGAACAGGATCAGGGTAACAGACACGGCCATCGCCGGCAGGAAAAACATCTGGCGCACCCCGTCTGTAATCCACATAAATCCCGAAAGGGCAGCTGCAAATATAATATGTGTCAGATTTCTCTTCCAGCCGTTCATTCTTTTGCGGTTTGTATGGGCAACAATAAATGCCGCAAGAATATATGCAATGGAATAATAATATCCGGGAGTATTGACGATTTCTCTCATCTTCCCACCTCATTCATATAATCGTTGAGCGCATCAAGAAATGCTTTTTTGCGGGAGCGGCTCACCTGAATAACATTGCCGTTCACTGTAACATCACTGCCCTGAAAATTTTCCACATAGTCCAGATTGACAAGATAGCACCGGTTGCACCGGAAGAAGTTTTCATCTTTCAGCGCATCTTCCGCATCTTTCATCGTCCCCTTTGTCTCAAAATCTCCGTCCGCAGTATGGTAGATCAGGTCATGATCTCTCACTTCCACATAGCACAGCAGAGAAATATCTACTTTTCTCCTGCCGCCTTTTAACGGTATAACAACAAAACGGCTGCCCTTTTTCCTGATTCGGCCGATCGCCCTGTCGATCCGCTGGGAAAAAGCAAAATAAGATAATGGTTTGAGGACATAGTCAAGCGCATCTACCCGGTAGCCCTGAATCGCGTACTGAGGCATATTTGTAATAAAGATTATAATCACCTCAGAATCTTTCTCCCGAATCCGTTCCGCCGCAGACATCCCGTCTAAAAACGTCATCTCTATGTCCATAAGAATAATATCAAAATCCGCAGAGTAATCTGTCACAATATCTTCACCGTCGGAAAACATAGTGACCGAGATTTTCTGCTTTTTCTCTGTCTCGTACCGCTTCAGATATTCCCTGAGCTGTGCGGCATACATTTTGTCGTCTTCCACCACCGCGATATGATACATGGCAGTTCCTCCCTTGCTTCATTACACACTGTACAATCATTATACTGCACGCTCAGAAAAGGAAGCGGCGCAAAGCGCCATTTACTTTTCAAGCCGCAGCCTGCGGTATAATCCCTGCGCAGCAGGGCGGACCGCTCCGCCGGTCCGAATTGCATATCGTGCAATTATTATACCATCTTTCGCCGTGATTTGAAACGAAATTTCAAAAAGCCTCCGAACCGCGGATGCTTCTGTCATCCGCAGCCCGGAGGCCTTTTATCTGATTCTTTTTCTACTTTCAGATCCTTTTTTAGTTCTGTTTTCCTTCCATATTTCCGTCCGTCTTACGCATCTTTTTTCCGAAGTGTGAAGAACGCGGCGATCATTGCAAAGATTGCTGCAGCTCCAAGGCAGATCATATTTGCGATCGTGCCTGTTGCTGAAGACATATTGGCCGGTGTCTGTACTTCCTGCAGCACATCAGCGTTGGAGAAATAGATAAATCCGAGTCCCTCTGCCCTTGCACTCACCAGATTTACAAGAGCCAGTGTGAGCAGTACCGGTACAGCGATTCTAAGCAGACCAGAGATAATCTCCATAACTTTCTGAGCCGTACCTGTGATCTGCAGCTGTGCAAGTACGATCACTGCTGCAAGCATGATAATTGCAATCACGCCGTACAAAATGAGATTACCTACTGAAGCCCCCTTAAAATAGCCTTCTCCGGAGATGTTCACACCGTATACGATCAGGGAAACAACTGTCAGCACTGCTACAACAAGATTGAACCAGATTCCGAAAGACTGTTTCTTAATCATGATCATTCCTCCTCCTTTTTCTTCTCAGGTTTCACTGTAAGTACGATCCATGCCGCAAGTGTCACGACTGCAAGCGCACCGCTGATATATGTAACTGCGCTGATCGCGTTGTCCCACCATGTCTGGACTCTTTCCGTAGATACGTTCATGACCGCACTGTTTGCAAATGTATAGAGCTGATATTTCAGATTCTCACGAGCCTGATCGACAAGAGCGGCATCTTTTGAAACCGTATCCTCGTCAATGTACGCCCATGTTGCGTCCGTACCGCCGTCTCCCATATTGATATGGTTATCATTTGTGGCAAAATCCGCAACCTGTGTAATTCCTGCCATAATCATTGACTCAGGATTAAAGTAGTAATTATTGTTCATCATATCGGTAGAGATCAGACCTGTGTATGCCCACTCACCGCGGAGGATCGTCTGGAGCATCGGTGCATAATGAGAAGCGTTGGTTGCCCCAATACGGTTGAAAGCGATCATAACCGCCATGCCGTCTGCATCCTCAAGTCCGCCTTGGAAGCAGCGCAGATCTGTCTCACGGAACTTCTGCTCGTTCATGTATACGGAGATACCTGCACGATTGTGTTCCTGATCATTAAATCCCATGTGCTTCGGTCCGTTCAGGATACCCATATCTGCACAGCCCTGAAGCACGCCGTATCCCATCCGGTTTGTCAGCATCGGATCTTCTGAAATATATTCATAGTTACGTCCATTATAAGGTGTACGTCTCTGTGTCAGACCTGTGCCCCACAGATGATAGCGCTGCAGCCACAGTCCTGAATTGCCTTCCACACGCCCCCAGTCGTAAGCCAGTTCCGGGTTAAATGAAGAGCCGAGAAGTGTCTGGGAATGTACGTTGAATCTATATGTTTCTCCTGTTTCTTCATCTGTATATGCAGCTGTAAAGCCGCTGACACCCTCGTTCTGTACTACAACCGGGTTGTCTATATTTGTCAGTGTATCTGTCTGGCTTCCGCCGTGGATAACTGCTCCTACAGCCTCATCAATCGTAATCTGTCCTACAAGCTCTGTCCAGAACGGATCCTCAATATTATCCAGCTGTTCATACTGAATATCTGTCGTATCGAAACGCAGTCCGCTGTCTGTTCCCTCTGTTGCGGCATCACCGTCCTGAATTGTATAAGTCTGCCCGCGAAGTTCTGCGATCCATTCCTCGCTCTTCGGGCTGTCGCTGATATTAATCTCAACTTCGTTGTAGTTAACCGGCCATGTTCCTTCCCAGTCCTGACGAGTCAGGTATGTTACTGTGTCGTCCTCTGTCCAGTAGTTCAGGTCTGCATCGTCTGCAACATTTGTAACCTCTGTACCGTTGGATACGGAGTATGTCGTGTTGTCCATCTCTGCCAGATTCCATATCTGAACTGCTCCGGCAGCCTCTGCGTCCATACCCTCAGCTGTTGTGTATCCCTGTGCTGCAAGAATATTGTTTACAGCTTCATGTGAGCCTGCAGCTGCTGTAAAGTAGTAGTCGCCGGCGTCAAGAATGTATGTCTTCGCGTTGGTATAATCATAGCTTGCAAGGTATTTCGTCGGAATCGTAATTGTAACTTCCTCTGTGGCGCCTGCTGCCACATCAACCTTTGCAGAATTCAGGAACATAACCGCAGATTTCTCCACATTATTTTCTCTGTCGTAATCTGTGTATGGCTGCTGTGCATAGAGCTGTGCAAGGAAACGTCCGTCCTGATCACTGTTATTAGTAATTGCAACAACCGCTGTGATCTCTCCGTCCTCTGTGCAGTCCACATTCACACTTCTAAGCTCCTGAGTATAGTCAAGATAGCTCAGACCGTGACCGAAGTCATAGAGCACTTCATCATTATAGCTCCAAGCATCGGACTGTGTCGCCCCTGCTGCTGAAGCTGCCCCCGAATCCGGATTTGCAATAGAATCATAATATCTTGTCTCATAATATTTGTATCCTACATAGATGCCCTCAGCCTCTACAATGTAGGTTCCTCCGTTGTATGTCGGAGTTGTGCCGCCGAAAGATCCGGCCTCGATGTTTTCAATTGTTGTTCCCGGATACCGCGGATCATCTCCATCACTGTTCACAACTTCATAGTCGGCATAGTATCCGCCGCCGAAGTTCTGCACTGCAGGGATGGATGAATTGTCGGCTACATAAGTATCCGTCAGGGCTCCTGTAGCGTTAATCTGTCCTGTAAGCACATTTACTACACCAATTGCCTGATAATCATTCAGGCAGCCGATATAGGCGATACCGTCTACTTCATGCTCCCCGCCTGCGGCAATATCGCTTAAAACCATCGTATTTCCTGAGTTGATCAGCACTACAACCTGCGAGCAGGTCTCCTTTGCCTTATCGATCACTGCCAGTTCATCTTCGGAGAGTGCAAGCGGATCTTCACCGGTCTCCTCTCCTGCGTAATTCACAGCAGATCCCGGAGCGTATGTATTACTTTCGCCTGCGCCGCGGGCAAATACACAGATACCTACTGTATTATCCTTGTCTATCTGGGACTCCCAGCCTGACGGCGCACCCAGATTCTCATACTCTGACGGCGGAACTTCGGCAATCTGATATGTCGTCATATCGCCGGGCGCCGTCACATAAATATGGTCATATGCAACCTGAGTTTCCATTTCTCCTGTCCACTGGTTAGCAACTTCCTCTGTATGCTCGTTAAGGATTCCGTTCTCATAGAAATCCATCACTGTCTGATTTACCTCTACTCCGGCATCCTGAAATGCCTGTACAAGATCTACCGCATCCGTGTTGCCTGCCTTAAGGTCTCCGCTGGCGTAGGGATACGGCGCGTAAGCAGCCAGTCCGAACAGAGCAACGCTCTTCCCGGAAAGCGGAAGTACACTGTTGTCATTTTTCATAATGACCGTACCCTCTTCACCTTCTCGAACCGCGATATCCTTTGCCGCAGCTTTCATATCCTCGAATGTGTCATAATCGCTGACAAAACGGGCGGAATCCTCATCCGTATTTGTGACGTAACTCTGGGTGCCCAGAAAGTCGTCAATCCTTGCACGGTATCCGTCTGCGATATCCGCGCCGACGATGGACAGAGCCATCACGGAAGCGGTAACCGCTGATAAACCGCGCATGACAGGTGCAAGTTTTTTTGCTCTCATAATGTCTCCTCCTTTAAAATTTTGATCTATTTTATCAGTCCCCGGACTGAAAGACCCAAAAATGATTATGATCTTGCAGCGCTGTTTCTTCTCTCGATCTCAGCCTGCTCTTCTTTCAGGTTATCTTCTACCCGGAAGAATACGAACATCAGAATCGCACAGATTACATATGCGATTGTCTCGAACCAGATATATCCGACAGAAATACCGGTCTGTGCCACTGCGCTCTGCATATCGGTACCCACAATAAGATTCTGGTCATAGCCGACCATATTCAAGATTGCTGAAAATACCGCGTTCATGACAGGTGACGCAGCCACCATGAGGGAGCTGTAGATGGACATGGTCAGGCCGTCTGTCCTGAGTCCCGTCTTCCACTCGATGTGATCGATCACATCCGCCAGCATGGCAAGGATCATGTAGCATGCCGGTGAAGATCCCAGACATTTCAGTGCCACTCCGACTGCCACGGGGACGATGCTGCTTCCTCCCAGAATTGCGATCACGCCGCCGATCACGCCCAGTACAAGGAATGCACTGACTGTCTTCCGCTTGCCGAACTTCTGGCACAGCGGATTGACAAAGAGCATGGCTGCTGCCATCGGGATAGCGCCCATAATGGCGAGGATTGACTGGTATGTACCCCAGCCGTCCGGTCCCAGTGCAGAATTATCAAGAACCCATCTGCAGAAATAAGACATGGATCCATTCTTGATCGCACCGGAGAACTGGAAGATCATATAGAAGATCATGACCACCCACCACCATTTTTCTGTTGCCACAGCTTTAAACTGTTTTCCCATAGAGACAGATTTTGCTTTGTCTGTTTCCTGTGCTGCACCGCTCTCCATCAGTTCTTCTGTGACACGCTCACGGCTGAACTTGTACTGCAGGAAGATCGTCAAGGCCGTCAGGATTCCGACTGCAAGCATTGCAGTGAACCACAGTGCCTGATTTTCTTTCAGGGCGAATGACACGAGGATCGGAAAGATCATTGAACCGACGCCCATGGCAGCAAGGCCTGCGATATTATTGCAGGATGCGAGCTGTCCTCTCTGATCTGAATTCCTTGTAGAAACCGCAACCAGAGTGGAGTTTGCCGTATTGTAGATCGGATACGCAACTGAGTAGAACAGATTGTATGCGATTGCGATCCATACCATCTTCATGACACCTTCAAAAGGCACAATAAACATCAGCACCGATGCTGCGGAAAGTGTTAGTGCCGAGAGCAGGATCCAAGGTCTTGCCTTGCCGGCCAGCACTCTCGTCCTCTCGATCAGCTGTCCTACGACCAGATTGGCAATGACGATCAGGATCGTAGAGAACAGCTGCAAGGTGGTCAGAAATGTAAGATCCAGCTTCAGCACATCTGTAAAGTAGGTGTTCAGAATACTGGTAAATATACCGGATGACAGAAGCCCTCCGATGGGGCCGATAAAGTAGCCCAGCAGCATCTCAGGCATACGAACGTCCTTCCCTTTGATCAGGGAGGATGTCAGCGGTGTATTCCAGAAGTTTGATTGTTTTTGCTGACTCATAATTTCCCTTTTCCTTTCTTTTTTCTACTACAATATATTTATGGTTAATACCCCTTACAGCCAGTAAGGAATTA
>CAKNJS010000012.1 GCA_930986645.1 uncultured Lachnoclostridium sp. | reverse complement strand
ATCCTCGTGTCGCTGGTTCGATTCCGGCTCTGGGCATTTTTCTCTGTAATGAATAGCATAGCGGGTACAGAGAGATAGATAATTGAATAAGGGCGTGTAGCTCAGGTGGTAGAGCACTTGACTTTTAATCAAGTTGTCCGGGGTTCGAATCCCCGCACGCTCATGAAGAGAAGATCGTAGAGTATTCTTCGGTCTTTTTTTTATAAAAAGATGTTTATTTATATGAAACATGATATGATATAATATTAGACAGGATGGAATGACTAGTACTTAAGAGGAAAATGAGAGAAAAGGAGCAATACAGAAATGGAGGATGAGAGGAGATACGGCAGTCATTACGATTCTTCAAGGTACAGACAGAGATATAGTTCAGCCAGAAGGGACACGAATAGTGAATATAGAGGATATTACGGCAGAGAGCAGAATCCTTCACCGCAAATAGACTGGCAGCTTGCGCAGCGCAGAAGAACTAATACAAATGCTTATACTCAGAGAACACAGCAGAGGAATAATGGATATTCGGGAGCGGGGATATATCCGCCGCGATACCGATACCCTGACAGGACTCCGGAAGAGACAGAGGAATATGAATATATCAGAAGGCGGAGATTACAGAGATTGAAGGCAAGAAGAAAAAGAATACTGCGAAGAAGAATTTTTCTTTTTGGTCTTCTATTGATAGTAATTTTATTTGTGGTTTTTCTGCTGTCGTTTTTGAGGAGCCTTGGAAATGATAAAGAAAAAACTAATACTGCTGATGCCGCAGATGCTGCGGTGGAAAAGGAAAAACCTGAAGTAGTCGATGAGCCATTTGTTAATATTCTTGAAAAGGAAGGCAGCGAACTTACAATCAGCTGGGACGGACCTGTGGAAAAAGAAATGTATGACAATATGCTCAGTGATATTCAGACAAGTATTGATTCGTTAACAGCAGAGGGATATTCGGCTGGTTTTGTTCTTTATGATTTGAATACAGGAGGGGGAATCAGTTATCGCCCGGATGAAAAATATTACAGTGCAAGTGCTATTAAAGGTCCTTATGTAGTATGGATTGCACAGGAATATCCCAGCTCAGTCTCAGATATGTATTCGACGATTTCGGATACGATAAGCTGGTCAAGCAACAGTGATTACTTTACTCTGATAAATACATATGGGAAGTCCGGCTTCAATGACTGGACTGCGGAACTTGGAGTTCCGAACGTGGCAATGACGGATGGATCCTACGGACCGATATGTTCCCGGGATTTTACTAAAATCTGGTGTTATATGTATGATTATTTCATGTCAGGTCAGAATAATGCAGATACTATAAGAGATCTGTATATAGGGACAGAGGAATCATCAATTTCCGAAACTCTTGGAGAGCAATATACTGTCTATTCCAAGGCAGGCTGGATAGCTGACGGTGATGATCCTTACTATAATGTACAAAATGATGCCGGAATTGTTATGAAAGGGGATCATCCTTATGTACTTGTGATTTTGAGCGATGCATATGGACGGCATGATCTTCTGGATAACCTGACAGACTGTCTTGACCGGGCCCATTCAGGTCTGGCAGGGCTCGGCTATGAAAGGCCGGAAAAGAATACAAGTACTACTAAGAGCGAAGAGAAAACTTCGGGAGAGACGGATGATAATACGGAAGATGACGATGCTTCAGACAGTGAGGATACATCAGACACATCCGTATCATCTGATAAAGAAAAGGAAGAAAACAGTTCAAATTAGTATGGAATATTTATATGATAAACTGAAAGTTCTTAGAGATTCAGACTACTATGCATTTCATATGCCCGGACATAAGAGGAATGCACAGCTGACCGGAGCGGAGCTGCCCTATGAATTTGATATTACGGAAATTGACGGTTTTGATGATCTGCATTATGCAGAAGGAATACTGCAGGAGGCTCAGCAGCGTGCTGCTGAGCTGTATCACGCAGATGAGACTCATTATCTGGTCAATGGAAGTACTGCAGGGCTGTTGTGCGCCATATTAGGCTCTACACACCGCGGGGACCGTATTCTGATGGCGCGTAACTGCCATAAATCAGTGTATAATGCTGTTTTTTTAAATGAGCTCAGGCCGGTATATCTTTTTCCTGAGCTCTTTTCAACAGGCAATTACGGGGAAGGAGATTTAAATGGACCGATCACTCCGGAACAGGTTGAAGCACTTTTAGAGGAAAATAGTGATGTGGCTGCAGTTGTAATCACATCGCCCACATATGACGGAATTGTTTCCGATGTGGCAGAAATTGCCCGGCATGTTCACAGGAGAGGGATCCCTCTGATTCTTGATGAAGCACATGGAGCGCATTTCAGCTTTCATCCCTATTTCCCCAGAAACGGAAATGAACAAAATGCGGATATTGTTATACACAGCCTTCATAAAACTCTTCCATCTCTGACTCAGACGGCGCTTCTTCATATAAACGGTACCATAGCAGACAGAGAGAGGATCCGGATGTATCTGGATATATTACAGTCCAGCAGTCCGTCATATATTCTTATGGCTTCTATGGATGAGTGTGTGCGGCTTTTGGAGACTAAGGGAAAAGATCTATTTAAGAAATATGTCTATCTGCTTGAAAATGCGAGGAAACAGCTGCATTTTATGAAACATCTGAAGATCTGGGAGAGTATTCGTTATGACCGGTCTAAAATTCTTGTATCAACAGCAAATAGTGGAATATACGGGGAAGAAATAAAAAAATATACAGGAAAACAACTATATATTGATTTAAGAGAAAAATATTTCTTACAGCTTGAGATGTCGGCTCCCAGCTATGTGATTGCCATGACGTCTCCGGGAGATACCGAAGCAGGAATGCGGAGATTAGTTATGGCTTTAAATGAAATTGACGGAAAACTTGCAGAATATATTAAAACTGAATCATGTAATTCAAAATATGAAGATTCAGCGTACAGAAGTAGTGGTAATGAACAGGTATACTCAAGCGGAGAAATATATAAATTGCAAAAGAAAAAAAATAGTATAAAATACGAAGAGAGTAAAGGCTTCATATCGCTTGAATATGTATATTTCTATCCGCCGGGGATTCCCCTGATTGTTCCGGGGGAGCGCATATCAGAGGAAACGGTGTGTCAGATAATGAAATATATTGATACAGGATTTGAGATTCGGGGAACAAAGCAAAAAGGCATGATTGAGGTACTGGATAATGGGTAAGATTTACTATGTGATGGGGAAAAGTTCCTCGGGCAAGGATACAATTTATAAACATCTTACAGCGGAATATTCACGGTTCCATACGATTGTCCCTTATACGACCCGTCCGGTTCGTGAAGGAGAACGCAACGGTGTGGAATATTATTTTGCAGATGATGTATGTCTGGAAAAAATGCGCAGAGACGGAAAAATCATAGAGGAGAGATCCTATAATACAGAATGCGGTATCTGGACGTATTTTACAGCTGATGACGGGCAGATTGATCTGAGCCGGTATGACTATCTGATGATCGGCACTCTGGAATCGTATCAAGCGCTGGGACAGTATTTCGGGGAAGATGCTCTTGTGCCTCTTTATATCGAGGTGGAAGACGGAGAGCGCCTGAGCCGTGCTCTTGCGCGGGAAAAGAAACAGGTACATCCCAGATATGCGGAAATGTGCAGGCGGTTTCTGTCGGATGAAAAGGATTTTTCAGAAGACAACCTGAGACGGGCTGGGATTACACGAAGATTCGAAAATAATGATCTCTCGGAATGTTTAGCAGAAATTGAAAGTTATCTGGGACTATAACTTCCTTCAATAATGTGTTATACTTAACGGGTAGATTTGTGAAAGAATAAAATACGGCAGGTGATAAAGATGAGTGGTTTCAAAGATGTGGTCGGCCACAAAAATATAATAAAATATATACAGAATGCAGTTACGGCGGACGCAGTCTCCCATGCGTACATCCTGAATGGCGAGCGTGGATCAGGTAAGAAGCTGCTCGCTAATCTGTTCGCAATGAGCATGCAGTGCCAGAACCGCGATGAGGACGGAGATGCCTGCGGTAAGTGCCAGTCCTGTAAACAGGCAATGAGCGGTAATCATCCGGATATTATCCGCGTAACGCACGAAAAGCCGAATTCGATCAGTGTAGATGATATCAGAGTGCAGGTTAATGACGATATTGTGATCCGTCCGTACAGCAGTAAGTATAAGATCTATATTATCGCAGATGCGGATATGATGACGGTACAGGCTCAGAACGCCCTTCTGAAGACGATCGAAGAACCGCCCTCATATGCGGTGATCATGCTGCTGACAGAGAATGCAGAAGTACTTCTGCCCACGATACGTTCAAGATGTGTCATGATGAAGCTGCGTAATATTAAGGATCAGCTGGTGAAGAAATATCTGATGGAACAGCTTGAGGTACCGGATTATAAAGCGGATGTTTGTGTTGCTTTTGCGCAGGGAAATATGGGAAAAGCCATTATGCTGGCGCATTCCGAGTATTTTAATGAGATTAAGGAGGAAGCTGTCCATCTGCTCAGAAATATTGATGAGATGACGGTTCCGGAGCTTATGGAGGCTGTAAAACGCTGTATGACCTATAAGCTGGAGATTAACGATTATCTTGATATCATTGCGATCTGGTACAGGGATGTACTCATTTATAAAGCGACGAAAAGTGTAGACAGAGTCGTGTTTTCTGATCAAATGAAATATATAAAAGAGCGGGCAAGAAAGAGTTCTTATGAAGGAATCGAGAATATTCTGGATGCACTGGAAAAAGCAAAGGCAAGGATGAAAGCCAATGTAAATTTTGAGCTGGTGATGGAACTGCTCTTGCTGACAATAAAGGAGAATTAACAGAATGACAAAAGTAATAGGGGTCAGATTCCGGACAGCAGGAAAGATATATTTCTTCGCACCGGGGAAATTCCAGATAAAGCAGGGAGACAACGTGATTGTCGAGACTGCACGAGGCGTGGAGTTCGGAAGGGTTGTCAGCGGACCGAAAGAAGTAAAGGATGAGGATGTTGTTCAGCCGTTGAAATCTGTCATAAGAATGGCGTCAGATCAGGACCGCAAGACAGTGGAAAAGAATAAGCAGAAAGAGAAAGAAGCATTTAAGATCTGTCTTGAAAAGATTCGTAAACACAAGCTGGAAATGAAACTGATCGATGTTGAGTACACATTTGATGGTAATAAGATATTATTTTATTTCACAGCAGACGGAAGAATAGACTTTCGCGAGCTTGTAAAAGATCTGGCGGCTGTCTTCAGGACAAGAATAGAACTCAGGCAGATCGGCGTCCGGGATGAGACAAAGATCCGCGGAGGAATCGGAATCTGCGGCAGGCCGCTGTGCTGCAGCACATATCTGACGGAATTTTCGGCTGTGTCGATTAAAATGGCAAAGGAGCAGAATCTTTCACTTAATCCCACGAAAATATCCGGGGTGTGCGGCAGACTGATGTGCTGTCTGACAAATGAAGAAGAGACATATGAAGAATTAAACGGCCAGCTTCCGTCTGTAGGCGATAGTGTTACGACTAAGGATGGCCTGACGGGCACTGTTCATTCACTGAGCGTTCTGCGCAAGCTGGTCAAAGTGGTAGTGAACCTTGAAAATGATGAAAAAGAAATCCGTGAATATCCGGCAGATGAATTAAAATTCAGGCCGCGCAAGAAAAAGAAAAAGGTCTCGAAGGAAGAAATGAAGAAGCTGGCAGCACTGGAAAAAGATCAAGGAGCGTCGAAGCTGAATGACAAATAACAGGAAAACAGAACTGTTAAAGCCGGGGGAGCGTCTGGATGATCTCCAGATCGGAGGTCTCGAACTGATACAGAATCCCGATGGATTCTGTTTTGGTGTTGACGCTGTATTTCTCTCGGATTTTGCAAAGGTAAAGGCCGGAGAGACTGTTCTGGATATGGGAACGGGAAACGGAATTATACCGATCCTGCTGACAGCCAAGACGCAGGGCAGAAAATTTACCGGTCTGGAGATCCGGCCGGAGACTGCGGAGATGGCGAGAAGGAGCGTGCAGTATAATCATCTGGAAGACAAGGTCGAAATTGTGACCGGAGATATCAAAGAGGCGGCAAAAATATTTAAGCCGGCCTTTTTTGATGTAATCACAACGAATCCGCCCTATATGCTGGCTGAGCATGGAATCCGAAATCCGAATAGTGCAAAAGCTGTTGCAAGACATGAAGTGATGTGTACACTGGATGATATCCTCAGGGAGAGTATGAGACTGCTGCAGGATAAGGGCAGATTTTATATGGTGCACAGACCGTTCAGGCTGACAGAGATTATGATTAAGATGAATTATTATAAGATAGAGCCGAAGAGGATACAGTTTGTTTATCCGTATATTGATAAGGAGCCTGTTCTGGTTCTGATCGAGGGTGTGCGGGGCGCCAAATCCAGAGTTACTGTGGAGCCTCCGATTATAATATATGGAGAGTCCCAAAAAGAGAAATAGTTACGGAAGCGGCAGAGATGTCCGGTATAACAGAAACTGGAACGGCCGCGGTAAATAAAGGAGAAGAAAATGCCGGGTACTTTATATCTGTGTGCGACGCCTATCGGCAATCTGGAAGATATGACATTCCGGGCGGTGCGCATATTGCAGGAGGTTGACTTGATTGCAGCGGAGGACACACGCAATAGCGTGAAACTCCTGAATCATTTTGATATTCATACTCCTATGACGAGTTACCATGAATATAATAAATTCGACAAAGGGCGCAGACTGGTGGCAAAGCTGCTGGAAGGCAGCAGTATCGCTCTGATTACAGATGCAGGTACTCCCGGTATATCTGATCCGGGAGAAGAGCTGGTCAAGATGTGTCACGAAGCAGGAATCTGTGTGACGGCAGTTCCGGGACCGGCGGCGTGTATCACTGCGCTTACAATATCCGGACTTCCTGCACGGAGGTTTGCATTTGAAGCGTTCCTGCCGTCTGATAAGAAGGAGCGGGAAAATGTACTCTGTATTCTTGAGAAGGAACAGAGAACGATCGTGCTGTATGAGGCACCTCACAGACTGGTAAAGACATTGAAGCTTTTGGCGGATCGGCTGGGAGGGGATCGCAGGGTAAGCGTGTGCCGGGAACTGACGAAACGCCATGAAACTGTATTCTGTGCATCACTTGCGGAAGCAGCTGTGTACTATGAGAGTCATGAACCGAAAGGGGAATGTGTGCTTGTCATAGATGGTATGAGCAGGGAAGCAGTTGAACAGGAAGAAAAAGAAAAATGGGCGGATATGAGCATTGAAGATCATATGGAATATTATCTTTCTCAGGGGCTGGATCGGAAAGAAGCTATGAAAAGGACAGCAAAGGACCGCGGAGTTCCTAAACGAGAAATATATAACTTTCTTGAGAAAGAAAAAAACAAATAACGGATATCGGGTTTTACCTGATATCCGTTATTTTTCCGTCTTTCATAAATACAACTTTTTTATTTAAGCTGACAGCCTCCTGATAGTCATTGGTTACATAGAGGACAGTGATGTGCAGTTCTTCGTTGATCTTGAGGATATCTCCCAGCATTTCCATACGGCGGGCGTCATCCTGCCGGGCAAAATCTTCATCCACGAGCAATACTTTGGGATGGCATACAATAGCACGTCCCAGAGCTACACGCTGTTTGTCCGTATCGGAAAGGGCTTTGATCTTCTTGTCGAGGACATCTGTGATTCCGAAAAATTCGGCCGCCGCCTTTACACGGCTGTCGATCACCGTTCTCGGAAGATCTCTGAGACGCAGCCCCAGAGCCATGTTATCGTATGCATTAAAATGGCGGTACAGCGTATAATTCTGGAATGCCATTGCAAGCCGCCGGTCACGGGGGAGTATGTCGTTGAGCAGATCTCTGCCAAGCCAGATCTCTCCGGAAGTAATATCCTCCAGTCCCCCGATCATACGCAGAATCGTAGATTTACCGCAGCCGCTCGGTCCATGAAAGATAACAAATTCACCGTCTTCTATATGAAGGCTGACGTCATTTACGGAGACGAATCCGTTAGGGTATGTTTTAGTCAGATGTTCCAATGTCACACTTGCCATAAGGAAACCTCCATATTTTATTTTACAGTGCAGAAAAACTGCGTGTTCGTTTGAACTATACGGTTATTTTAGCACAAAGACCGTCTGCCTACAATATGCAGCCTCGAATCGGTGTGCCGGCGGGGCTTCAGATCAGAGCATGGCGTCAGCGAGGATGACGCTGGCGGCCAGTCCTGCAAAGGTGGCGAGCATGGCTCCGGCCAGCGTATAGCGGGAGTGTTTTACCTTCGCGGTCATAAAGTAGACGCTCATGGTATAGAAAATCGTCTCAGTACAGCAAAGAGAGATAGAAGCGATCAGACCAATTCTGGAATCTGTTCCGAACTTTTTGTAAATGTCCAGAAGAAGTCCTGTACAGGCGGAAGATGAAAACATCTTTACGACAGTGAGAGGAACAAGTTCTCCCGGAAATCCTGCGATTCCTGAAAACTGTCCGATTATTTCTGAGATAAAGTCCAGAAATCCTGATGCACGCAGAATACCCACTGCGGCCATGAGGCCGATCAGCGTAGGCATAAGCCGGATTACGGTGAGAAAACCGCTTCTGGCTCCCTTGATAAAAGCTTCGTATACATTTATTCCTTTTAGTACTCCGCATACAACAATGCTGAGTACAATAAAGGGAACGAGATAATTGGAAATATAGATCAGGATATGCATGATTAACCACGTAAAAATTTTTGTTCTGTATATTTATATGCAATTTCCTGATGGAATATAGCGGCTGATCATAACATAAGATGCAGTAAAAACGATTCGCGGGAGTTTCTATGCTTCATCAGGATATTTCTCACATAAAATCCATTTATAAAAGTCAAAAGAAATATATAAATTTACTTACGACGGTATTGACCGCGGCTTGTATACTATTTCTCTCAGCATGCGGGAGTGGAACCGAAGGGGATCAGAATAAGGATTTCGAGGCTTATACAAAAGAACTGTTCTGTACGGAAGCAGCTTCCAATACTATAAATCTGCACTATACGCTCAGAAATCCTGAAGATTACGGAATAGATGACAGGGAAGTCAGCCTCGGGAGCTTTGAAGCCGATCCGGATGAAGTCAGGGCTTCAGCGGAAAATATGAAGAGTTCCCTTCAGAAGTTTTCGCGCGAAGAACTGAATCTGCAGAATAAAATTACATATGATATCCTTGATTATCAGATCAAATCAGCTGAGCGGAGTTCGGATTACCTGCTGTATGAGGAACCGATGGGGCTTGTAAGCGGCGTACAGACACAATTCCCCGTGATTCTGTCAGAATACCGGTTTTATGACAGGCAGGATGTAGAAAATTATCTCGAGCTGATGGAAATGTCAGGAGATTATTTTGAGAGCCTGATAAAATTTGAGCGGGAGAAGGCGGAAGCCGGTCTGTTTATGGCGGATTACGCATTGGATACAGTTCTGGAACAGTGCAGGGCATTTCTTGATATGGGAGATGGCAATTATCTGTATTCGACATTTGTGGATCGAATTGAAGATGTAAATGAATTGACAAAAGAAGAAAAAAGTGACTACATACAAGACAACGCACTAGCCGTCAGCGATTATATCTATCCTGCATATGAAAAACTGATTGCAGCTATGGAGGAGCTGCGAGGAAGCGGCAAGAATGAGAAAGGACTTGTTTATCTTCCGGAAGGGATGGATTACTATGAGACGACCGTGCGGCAGCAGACAGGATCCGACCGGTCGGTGGAAGAAATGGAAGATCTGACCCGCAGGCAGATAACAGATGATCTGGAGGCAATGGAACAGGTGCTCGGAATTACAACTCAGGAGGCGCAGGAAGCAGCATCGTCCATGGGGAGCAGATCGGCAGAAGAAATCCTGTCCAGACTTCAGGACGGAATAGGCGTGGCTTTTCCAGAGGCACCGGATACGGTGCTTGAGGTAAAATATGTGCCGGAGGAGCTGGAGGAGCACTTAAGTCCTGCGTTTTACATGATCCCTGCAATTGACAATACAGAGGAGAATGTGATCTATATTAATCAGGCCCAGATGCACGATGACCTGACGCTGTTTACAACACTGGCCCATGAGGGGTATCCCGGTCATCTCTATCAGACGGTCTATTATGAGAGTACGGATCCTGATCCGATCCGCAGCCTTATGGACTTTGGAGGATATGTAGAAGGATGGGCTACTTATGCGGAGATGGGAAGTTATTATCTGGCTCCGCTGCCTAAAGCGCAGGCGGCGCTGCTGCAGAAGAACAGCTCCATTATACTCGGACTCTATGCTCTGGCAGATATGGGGATCCATTATGAGGGGTGGAGCCGCATGGATACGGCAGAGTTTTTCAGCAATTACGGGATTACGGATGGTGAGACTATAGAACGTATCTATGAGCTTATCATCGGATCGCCGGGAAACTATCTGAAATATTATATCGGATATGTGGAATTTCTGGAGCTTAAGAAAGATTGGGCGGAAGAAAAAGGTGAGGATTTTTCTCAGAAAGATTTTCATAAGGCAGTGCTGGGAGTCGGGCCCGCACCTTTTAGAATCGTAGAAAAGTATATGTGGGAAACAGGAGAGTGACGTAAGGAATGCTGAATTATCTTTGGGCGGGAATGATACTTGCCGGAATTGTATTCGGGGCTTTTAACGGAAAAATGCAGGATATAACCAATGCTGCGCTGGATTCATCAAAGGAAGCGGTTACACTTTGTATAACGATGATCGGCATAATGGCATTCTGGACAGGGATTATGGAGATTGCGGCCCGTGCGGGGATTATACAGGCGGCTTCCCGCAAAATGAGACCGCTTCTCAGATTTTTATTTCCGAACCTGCCTGAAGGACATAAAGCGGAAGAACATATATCAACAAATTTTATTGCAAATTTTTTAGGGCTGGGCTGGGCGGCAACGCCCGCCGGTCTCAAGGCAATGGAAGAACTTAGTAAATTAGAAGAAGAAAGAAGAAATAATAATGTTTCTGGATTGGCAAGAAAACGCGGCGTTGCAAGTAATGAAATGTGTACTTTTCTGATTATAAATATATCATCGCTGCAACTGATTCCCGTTAATGTGATTGCCTACCGCAGCCAGTACGGCAGTGTAAACCCTGCGGGGATTATCGGGGCAGGAATCGCAGCAACAGCGGTAAGCACAGGGGCTGCCGTAATTTTCTGTAAATTGATGGACAGAAAAAAAGAAAGTACCCGTAATCAAAAGAATTTTCTGTAGCAGTTCCTGTGCTGGCAATGTTACAATTATGAATACAAATATAAGAATTACAATATAAAACAGAAGACGGAGGTACAAGCTGTGAAAACAAAAATTACAATTCCTGATACAGATCTTGCTTTTCATCCGCTGGGGCTCGGTACAGTCAATGCAGGGCTTGCGTGGGACGGCGCTGATGCGGACAGAATCTTTGATACATTTCTTGATATGGGAGGCAGCCTGATTGACACGGCTCATGTTTATTCTGACTGGGTGAAGCCTGAGAGGGCGAGGAGTGAAAGGACGATCGGCGGCTGGCTGCAGAGAAGCGGCAAGAGAAATCATATTGTACTCGTTACAAAGGGAGGACATCCGGATATGACATCGGAGCATCCGGATACGCATATAAGCAGAATGAAAAAAGCGGATATGATATCCGATCTCGAGTCATCTCTCAGACAGCTTCGGACGGACCACGTTGATATTTATTTTTACCATCGGGATGATGTAAGCCAGCCGGTGGAAGATCTGGTTGAGGTGATGGAAGATTTTCGAAGACAGGGAAAAATCCGTTATTACGGATGTTCCAACTGGACGACCGGCAGGATGGAAGAAGCTGACCGGTACTGCAGGGAAAAGGGATACAGAGGGTTTATTGCCAATCAGGCGCTTCTGAATCTTGGGTATAAATATATGAATCCTCTGGACGATGATACCCTTGTGTATGCAGACAGCCGGATGCAGCAGTATCATCGGGACAATAAGGATAATCTGCTGATGCCTTATATGGGAGTGTGCAGCGGATTTTTCCACAAATATGCAGCAGGAGGAGCCGATGCTGTGAAAGGGAGCCCGTATTATACAGAGGGAAATCTGAAGACCGCTGAGCGGGTAAAAGAAATCTGTAAAAAGTATAATGCGACTGTGACTCAGGCTGTTCTCGGATTCTTCGGACAGCAGGACTTTGACTGCGCCCCGCTGTACGGCCCGAAGAATGCGGAACAGGTTATAGAAGCCATGAAGACATTTGAAATTCCTTTCAGCAGAGAAGACTATGAGATTTAGTTTTATATCTCAATCTCGGTAACATTGGCAATCCTTATTTCCGAATACAGGATTACCATATCTCCTTCTCTCAAGATCAGATTGCCGTTCGGGATCATGACCTTCTCTTTCCGTTTTACGAGTACAATGATGGAATGCCTTGAGATATCAAGATCCCGGATTTTCTGTCCGTTCCAAGGATTATTCTTCTGAAGGATAATCTCCTTAAGGCGGATATGGTCTTTATCGCTGAACGATTCAGCGGCAAGCACCATCACGTCATCCTGCCGGAGAACGAGACTGCCGCGGGGGACGAGAGCGCGATGGCTGCGCTGTACAACAGCTACGATAACACGTTCGGGGAGATGGAGTTGGGCGATGCTTTTGTTAACCCATGGATCACGGGCGGTAAGATGAATCTTGATAAAATGAACATCGGCCTCCTGCCCATATTCTGCCATACGTTTGATGCGGGAATATTGATCTACAAAGCCGGCGGATATGATACCGGTAGGTATGGCAACCATGCCCACGCCGAGAAATGTAATGAAGATGCCGAACAGTTTACCCAGTGTTGTGATCGGATAGATATCACCGTATCCGACTGTGAGCAGGGTAGAGGCGGACCACCAGATTCCTGAAAATGCGTTGGTAAATACTTCCGGCTGGGCTTCATGTTCCAGACTGTACATGCACAGACTGGATGCCACCATGAGGATGAGGATCGTAAATACCGAAGAAAATAACTGCTGTCTTTTGCTGTTGAGAACTTCTGTTATCAGCTTAAAAGAGTCATAATAGGCATTGATCCTGAACAGGCGGAAGATCCGCATGACTCTCAACATCCGGAATGCGACGGCTCCAGAAGGAAAGAAAAACGGCAGATAATATGGAAGAAACGAGAGCATATCTATAATACCGGTGAATGAGAAAATATATTTCCGCACTGCGCCGGTTCCCCGGGACTCCGGATACATATATTTGGCTGTCCACAGCCGGAGAATATAATCAATGCAGAAAAGGGCTACTGTGATATTCTCTGCCGCGAGCAGAAGATCGCCGTATTCCGTCCGGTACGAGTCATATGTATACATTATGCTGACGGTCAGGTTCAGGATAATTGTGATGAGGTAGATAATATCATAGACTCTTGCTGCATGATCGATCCCTGAACGTACTTCCAGAATCTCATAAGTGCGGTATCTGAGTTGTTCTATTTTCCTGCTGTTCATAACACAGGCTCCCCCCTTTATAAAATAAGGCTGCACATCAATCCAATACGTAATGATGTACAGCCCTGACGGTTAAGTTTTGCTGCGGTTTACTGAAGTTTTTTCCCTGTCAGCATTTCATAGCTCTGCAGATATTTATCAATTGTCTTCTCAACAATATCGTC
Organism: uncultured Lachnoclostridium sp.; assembly: GCA_930986645.1. Lineage (GTDB taxonomy): Bacteria > Bacillota > Clostridia > Lachnospirales > Lachnospiraceae > Mediterraneibacter. The sequence continues at coordinate 43,379 of CAKNJS010000012.1, read as the reverse complement.
CGGCAGTGTCCAGTCGTTGTTCGGATTGGCTTTGAGCCAGTCACGTGCAAACTGCTTGTCAAAGGACGGCTGTGAGTGTCCCGGCTCATATCCGTCAGCAGGCCAGAAACGGGAGCTGTCCGGTGTAAGCATCTCATCTCCAAGCACGATATTTCCGTTCTCATCCAGACCGAACTCGAACTTTGTATCCGCAATAATAATACCGCGGCTCAGCGCATAGTCAGCGCATTTTTTGTAAAGAGCAATTGTGTAATCGCGGAGTTTCTGTGCGTATTCTTCTCCTTTGCCCGGGAATTCTTTTTCAAGGTGCTCAATGCTCTGCTCATAGGAAATGTTCTCATCGTGGTCACCGATCTCTGCCTTCGTGGACGGAGTGTAGATCGGTTCCGGGAGCTTATCGGATTCCTTTAATCCTTCCGGAAGTCTGATGCCGCATACCGTGCCGTCTTTCTGGTAACTTGCCCAGCCGCTTCCTGTTATGTAGCCGCGGACGATACACTCTACCGGGAGCATCTTAAGCTTGCGGCACATCATGCTGTTGCCGTCAAACTGCGGCTGACGGAAGAACTCCGGCATCTCGTTTACATCTGTTGTAATCATATGGTTCGGAAGAATATCCTGTGTCATCTCAAACCAGAATTTGGACATCTGTGTCAGAACAGTTCCCTTCTTAGTGATTGTGTTCTTAAGGATCACATCAAAGCAGCTGATGCGGTCTGTAGCTACAAGAATCAGGCTGTCGCCGTTATCATAGATTTCGCGTACTTTACCTTCTTTGATTGGTTTCATGTTATACACCTCGTCAATTTTCATAATCTGGCACCTAACTGCGCCGTTTAAAATTTCTCTGTTGCTGAAGAAGAAACTTCTATATATAAGAGTAGACAAAACAGAGGGAAAATACAAGTGTTTTATTCATTATAAGTATTGATTATGAGTTATAAGTAAAAATGAGGCGGGCAGAGATAAAGTGTGGTATAATGATTGCGCATAGCGCAATCCGAACCGGCAGACGCCCTGCTGCGCAGAGATTATAGAGTGAATCTGCATAGGAGAGCCGCTGAAAACGTGAAATGAGAGGATAAATTGAATGGATCAGCATGAAAACGGATACAGGCGGGATCAAGATACGGATGCCCGGAGAAAAAATATTTTTGGCGGTATAGCCGCGGCACTGATTATAATTGCTGCGATTGCGGCGGTATTCTGGATATTCCATACGAATAAGAACCACAGCAGTATGGATGCACAAAAGCAGTCTGCATCGGAACAGAAAAATCAGGAGCAGGATGGAAAAGAACAGAACGGGCAGACTCAGCCTGAAGGGCAGGATAAAGAAGCAGACCCGAAACCGCAGGATGAGAATGGAGCGGCAGCAGGGGAGACGGACAATATGGGAGAACATATAGAAACTATAATGAACTCCATGACGCTCGAAGAGAAAGTGTGCCAGCTCTTTATGATCACTCCCGAGGCACTTACCGGTGTGGAAACCGTGGTACAGGCGGGAGAATCGACTCAGGCTGCGATCAGTCAGTATCCTGTGGGCGGGCTCATTTATTTCTCACAGAATCTCCAGAGCCCGGATCAGACAAGAACCATGTTATCCAATACGTACCAGTATGCAGAGGAAAGAACGGGGTTTCCTGTCTTCCTGTCGGTGGATGAGGAGGGCGGTCAAGTGGCGCGCGTGGGAAGCAACCCTGCATTCGGAGTGGAAAAGATTGGAAATATGAGCGATGTGGGCAGCAGAGGAGATACACAGGAAGCATACAATATCGGAAGCACCATCGGAGCGTATCTGAAGGATCTGGGATTTAATATGGACGCTGCACCGGATACGGATGTGCTGACAAATCCGGAAAATGAGGTCGTGAAGTACCGTTCTTTCGGCTCGGATCCTCAGCTTGTGGCTGCTATGGCTGCATCAGAGCTTAAAGGGCTGAGCGATCAGGGCATTGTGGGGATGTATAAGCATTTTCCGGGACACGGGGGAACAACTGCGGATTCCCATGAGGGATACGCATATGTGGATGATACGCTGGATGAACTGAAAAACGGTGCGCTGATCCCGTTCCAGAATGGAATTGATAACGGGATACAGGTGATTATGGTCAGCCATATTTCCTGTCCGAATGTAACAGGGGATAATACGCCGGCCACGCTGTCGAAGAAAATGATTACAGACATACTCAGAACGGATATGGGATTTGACGGGATGGTCATTACAGACGCACTGAATATGGGGGCTGTTACGGAACAGTACAGTTCTGCCGAAGCAGCGGTTGCGGCATTAAATGCCGGCGCGGATATGCTGCTTATGCCGGAAGATTTCCAGAGCGCCTTCAAGGGGGTGCTGAGTGCAGTTCAGAACGGTACACTGACAGAAGACCGCATCGATGAGTCTGTGAGACGGATTTTGGAAGTTAAACTTACAATGAAATAAAAGCTGTTGCATCATTAATAGATGAAAAGGAGCAGAATATGATAATTGATACACACGCGCATTATGACGATGAGCAGTTTGATCCTGACAGAGACGAACTGCTGGGAAGCATGGCAGCAGGCGGGATCGGCCTGATTGTCAACGCAGGGTCCACTCTTGAGTCTTGGGGAAAGATAAAAAAGCTGACAGAGGACTATCCTTTCATATACGGGGCTGTCGGTATCCATCCTGACGAAGTGGGAGGACTTACGGAAGAGCATATGTCTGAGATGGAGCGTCTGCTGGATCTGGATAAGATTGCAGCGGTCGGGGAAATCGGACTGGACTATTACTGGGATAATGAAAGTCATGATATGCAGAAGAAGTGGTTTATACGCCAGCTGGAAACGGCACGGAAGAAAGATATGCCCGTGATCATACACAGCAGGGATGCGGCGGCAGATACGATGGATATCATGCGGAAATATGCTGCAGGGATGCGGGCCGTGATCCATTGTTATTCTTATTCAGTGGAGATGGCAGAAGAATATGTGAAGATGGGGTATTATATTGGAGTTGGCGGGGTAGTCACTTTTAAAAACTCAAAGAAATTAAAAAATGTTGTAAAAGAAATTCCGCTCACGTCTATTGTTCTGGAAACGGACTGCCCGTATCTTGCTCCGGAGCCTTTCCGGGGCAAGAGGAACTCCTCGCTTTATCTTCCTTATGTGGCTGAGAAGATTGCGGAACTGAAAGGTGTAAGTAAGGAAGAGGTTATCAGGCAGACGGAGGAAAACAGCAGGAAGCTGTACGGTCTGTAAATTATCAAAATAGAGTTGTGCAGCCGGCTGAAAGGCGGCGGAATGGAGATTATATATGAAAGAACCAACATTAGGAAATCCGCAGAATACGATCGCGGTGCTTCAGAAATATAACTTTGTGTTCCAGAAGAAGTTCGGACAGAATTTTCTTATTGATGCGCATGTTCTGGACAAGATCATCCGTGCGGCAGAAATCGAGCAGGACGACTGTGTGCTTGAGATCGGTCCGGGCATCGGAACTATGACCCAATATCTTGCCTGCGCGGCCAAAAAGGTAATCGCCGTTGAGATCGACAGAGCACTGATTCCGATTCTGGAAGATACACTGGACGGATACGATAATGTAAAGATCATTAATGAAGATGTGCTGAAAGTGGATATTGGGAAACTTGCGGAGGAGGAAAACGGCGGAAAACCCTTGAAGGTGGTGGCTAATCTGCCGTATTATATTACGACTCCGATCATTATGGGGCTCTTTGAGAATCATGTGCCGCTTAAAAGCATTACGGTAATGGTACAGAAGGAAGTGGCGGACCGTATGCAGACCGGACCCGGATCCAAGGACTATGGCGCGCTCTCTTTGGCAGTGCAGTATTATGCAGAGCCGTATATCGCGGCCAATGTTCCGCCAAACTGTTTTATGCCGCGTCCGAAAGTCGGGTCGGCGGTGATCAGGCTGGAGCGGTATGAGGAACCGCCTGTGAACGTGGAAGATGAGCGGCTCATGTTCCGGATTATCCGTGCATCGTTTAACCAGAGGAGAAAGACACTTGCAAATGGCCTGAAGAACTCACCCGAGCTTGATTTTACGAAAGAGGAAATCGAAAAAGCAATTGAACAGCTGGGAAAAGGTGCCAGTGTGAGAGGAGAAGCGCTGACGCTGGAAGAGTTTGCGAATTTATCGAATATTTTGTGCAATTTAAGAAAATGACAGATTGTTTTATGCAAAAATGCCAATAAAAAGACAAAAACGGGGCATCAGTTCATAAATTTTTAATAGAGTGTTAATTGTATAAATTCTCTTTTTTTAGTATAATAAAAAGGTCATACAGTAAAAACTGAGTATTAAAGAGAGAAGGAGGAACGCACATGGCAAAAGATATTGACAGCATTTTTTTCGATATTACTCCGGAGATTGAAGAATTAGCTCTCAAATGTGAAACGAACAATGCAATTGACAAGGATCTGTACGCGAAGTATGAGGTAAAGAAAGGACTTCGTGACTTGAACGGCAAAGGCGTTCTTGCCGGTCTGACGAATATTTCCGATGTCTGCGCATCCAAGATCATCGACGGTAAGTCGGTTCCCTGTGAGGGAAATCTTTACTACCGCGGCTACAATATCAAGGATCTGGTAAAAGGATTTTTAGATGCGAAACATCCGGGCTTTGAAGAGACAACATATCTGCTCCTTTTCGGTGAACTTCCTACGAAAAAGCAGTTGAAAGATTTTCAGGAGATGCTGGCAGAGAGACGTATGCTCCCGCCGAACTTTACGCGTGACGTCATAATGAAAGCTCCAAGCCGCGACATGATGAACAGTATCACGAGAAGTATCCTGCAGCTTTATTCTTATGATGAAAAAGCAGATGATACGAGTATTCCGAATGTACTGCGCCAGTGTCTGAACCTGATCGCGCAGTTCCCGATGCTGATGGTATACGGCTATCATGCATACAATTATAGAAGAGGTGAAGATCTGTATATTTATGCGCCGAAGCCCGAACTTTCAGCAGCGGAGAATATTCTGATGATGCTCCGCGAGGACAGACAGTATACAGAGCTGGAAGCCAAGATACTTGATATGGCGATGGTGCTCCATATGGATCACGGCGGCGGTAATAACTCTACATTTACAACGCACGTAGTTACATCGTCGGGAACCGATACATATTCTACTATTGCTGCAGCTATGGCTTCCCTGAAGGGGCCGAAGCACGGCGGTGCGAACATCAAGGTGACGAGAATGTTCGAGGATATGAAGTCAAAACTGACCGACTGGACAGACGATGATCAGGTGCGTGCGTACCTTGAGGCGCTTCTCGATAAGAAAGCATTTGACAAGAAGGGTCTGATCTACGGTATGGGACATGCGGTATATTCCATCTCTGATCCTCGTGCGGATATTTTCAAGAAATTTGTAAAACAGCTGGCGCATGAGAAAGGACACGATGCAGAGTATGCCCTGTATGAAAAGGTAGAGCATATGGCGCCGCAGATCATCGGTGAGAAACGCCATATTTACAAAGGCGTTAATGCCAATGTGGACTTCTACAGCGGTCTGGTGTACAGTATGCTGGATATCCCGCCGTCACTGTATACGCCGATCTTTGCGGCAGCACGTATTGTCGGCTGGAGTGCGCACAGGATGGAAGAGCTTCAGAATGTTGATAAGATCATCCGCCCGGCATACAAACCGCTTGCGCCGTATCGTGAGTATGTAAATTTAGATGACAGGTAGTGAATAACATGAGAGATGAGTTCTATTTCCCATCAAAAGATGGCAACACAGAGATCCATACGATTGAATGGAAACCCGATAAGGAAGTCAAAGCTGTGGTCCAGCTCTGCCATGGAATGGTGGAGTATATCGAAAGATATGATGAGTTTGCACAGTTTCTCTGTGACAAGGGATATTATGTAGTGGGAAATGACCATCTCGGACACGGAAAATCCGTACAGGCAAAGTCCGAGTACGGATTTTTCAATGAAAAATATGGAAATGTATGTGTGCTTGGAGATATCCATACACTCCGTCAGCGCACAGCGAAGAAATATCCGGATGTGCCGTATTTTATGCTGGGGCACAGCATGGGTTCGTCCCTTTTGAGACAGTATATCGAGATGTACGGGAACGGACTGTCCGGGGTTATTCTTATGGGTACGGTAGAGGATCACAGTAAAGCCGCACTTCTTTTCGGGAAAAGGCTCTGCCGTATTATGGCTGTATTCCGCGGCTGGCACTACAGGAGCAGGCTGGTGGACGACCTCGCGATCGGCGGGTATAATAAGAAGTTTAAGCCTGCCCGTACACAGGCAGACTGGATTACCAGTGATCACGAGCGGCTTGAAAAGTATGCCGCAGACCCGCTCTGTACATTCCGGTTCACCGTGAATGCGTATTATAATATGTTTCTCGGCATGATAAATATGCAGAGAAAAGAGAGCGTGTACATGATTCCCAAAGGACTGCCGGTACTTTTTGTATCAGGATCGGAAGATCCGGTAGGCGGATTTGGAAAGGGCGTCCGGAAAATCTATGAGAAGTACCGTTCAGCGGGCATACAGGATGTAACGCTCCGGTTATATACGGGAGACCGGCATGAGATTTTAAATGAGACGGACCGGCAGCAGGTATATGAGGATCTGCTGGAATGGCTGGAAGAACACAGAAAATAAGATGAAAACGGAAACCCGTCAGCCTTTCGGCTGACGGGTTTTCGTTGTCTTTATAGTTATCTAAAAGGAATGAGAGTAAAGTGCGGCACCTGTCAGTGCCTTAACTTTATGAGGGGGGAAAGATAGTTGTTTATCAACTATCTGAATTTATTATAAAAGGAAATTGTGACAGAAGTATGAGTGAATCATAAAAGAAAAAAGAAAATTATAAACTAATGCTAAAATATTAAGAAAAAAGTATGATATAATTTGTTTAAATGTGTAGGGAGGGGATTTTATGCCGGTTTTAAAATGTAAAGTCTGCGGAGCAGATATCCAGCTGAATGGAGATAATAAAATAGCAACCTGTCAATACTGCGGAAGTACGATGACAATACCGCGTATGGACAATGAGGCGAGACTTGCCGCATTTAACAGAGGAAATTTTTTTCGAAGGAAAGGCGAATTTGATCAGGCGCTGAGTGCCTATGAAAGAATTGCAGCGGAAGATAACACGGATGCGGAGGCACACTGGTGCTGTGCGCTGTGCAGATTTGGTATTGACTATGTGGAAGATCCGAACACTTATGAATGGGTGCCGACATGTCACAGAGTCAGTTATGATGACTTTCTGCAAGATATTGATTATCAGCTCGCCCTGAAATATTCAGACGGAATAGCAAAGAGACAGTATATGAAGGATGCCGTAAAAATAGCAGAAGTGCAGAAGCGGCTGATCGCGATTTCCAGAGATGAAGAAGCCTATGATATCTTCATATGTTATAAAGAAAATGACGATGCGGGCGGACGTACGGCAGACAGCGTGATTGCGCAGGATATTTATCAGCATCTGGCAGATCTTGGGTATAAAGTGTTTTTTTCACGAATTACGCTGGAAGATAAAGCAGGCAAGGAGTATGAGCCTTATATTTTCTCTGCGTTGAATACTGCAAGGATTATGCTGGTAGTCAGTACTAAAGCGGAGTATGCATCTGCAGTATGGGTAAAAAATGAGTGGAGCCGTTTCATTGCGCTGATGAGGAAGGATTATAAAAAGATTTTGATTCCATGCTATAAGGATATGGATCCATATGAACTGCCGGCAGAACTTGCGGCAATGCAGGCTCTGGATATGGGAAAGATCGGTGCGATGCAGGATCTTTACCGAATTATTGAAAAAAATCTGCCGGCAGATAATGCGTCGAATACAGAAGCGCAGACGACGGCTTCTGCTGACCAGTCTAAGATTGAATCCCGCTTGGGCGTCGCGTTTATGAATATCAATACGCAGAAGTTTGAGCAGCTGGATATTAAATTTAAAGAGGTGCTCGAGGAGGATATTACTTGTGCAAGGGCATACCTCGGACTTCTGATCTATCTGGATTACAGAAAGGAAAAGGGCGATACAGAAGGGGTGCGCGCGGAATGGTCAACGTATATTAATCAGCTGAAAAAATATATTTCACCGCAGATGGAAGAAAAGGAAAAGAAAATCCTGACATTTCAGACTGCACCGGCTCTTATTAAAATTTACAGTCTGATCAATGATGAAACGCGTGTGGACTATGTGCTGGGCCAGTACCCGCAGCTCCTTACGGACAATGCCCTGCTGACTGCAATATGCAGGGAAGGATATACTGCCCTGCTGAGTAAATTTATAGACAGAGGATTAAATGTCAATACGAAAGTACAGTTCAGGCGTAAGGAGAAAAACCGCAGTGAATCTCTTCTGTTTTATACCGCTGCAATGACACAGAATACAGAAATAGCAGGCATATTGGCAGAGCACGGTGCTGATGCGTGTGAGATGATACAGGAATCCTCAGCGCAATGGCCTCTGTTATACTATGCGATTGAAGCAAATTCCAGAAAGATGACAGAATTTCTTCTCCGGAATGGAGCTGATCCGATGCAGAATGTCTGCTACAGTGACGGAGATACTTACAGGGAAGACAGCGCATTGATCTGGGCTGTGTGGTATGCGGATACAGATGTGGCGGAAGCGCTTTTAAAGGGAGGCGCGGCAGCAAATACAGCCGGTCTGGCATACAACCAGAAATATGGAATAAAAGAAAATTCTTATTTTCCTGCACTCAAAGCGGCAATCGATATGAAGAAGGCGGCAATGACAGATCTGCTGCTCCGCTATGGGGCGAACCCAAGATTCCGGTGGCAGATCTTTTTTGACGGAGGATATGTGGATTATTCTGCTCTTGGATATGCAGTCTACTTCGGCAATGCAGAGATCGTGAAAATTCTGACAGCAGCAGGCGCAGATGTGAATGAAGAGATTGTTGAGTACAATAAAACAGCGGCCAATATCTTTTCCACCCAGCAGGTATATCAAGAGAGCCGCAGATTCAGTCCTTTATATGGAGCTGTATCACCATTGAAAGATACCGGTCTGACATATGCGGACCAGCCCGGGGTTGTCGAACTGCTTCTGAGTAAAGGTGCAAATCCGAACTGGGCTTTTACTTCAAAGGGAAAGCAGATATTTAAGGGTACTATTCGGCAGACACTGGGCAAGACGCTGACAGGAAGTGATGATAAGTTTCCGATTCTTTTCCGCGCAATTAACAGTGACTGCCCCTATCAAGTAATTCAGTTATTGATGCAGCATGGAGCGTCCATGGATGCTTTGGTTACGGTTAACGGTATGGTTACCAATATCAGACATTATCCGTTCCGGGGAGTCAGCGAAGAGACGATGCAGGCTGCAAAAAAATTCGGATGGAAAGGAAAACGTCTGTTTTAGGAGGAAAGTAAATGAGTATCTTAGATGTAATTAAATATGAGGGAGATAACCGAACATTGGTGTATAAGTATCCCCGGCAGGATTTTACAACATATTCACAGCTGGTTGTAAGAGAATCCCAGAATGCTCTTCTGATGCTCAGAGGACAGGCAATGGACCTCTTTTTGCCGGGAACATACACATTACATACAGATAATATTCCGCTTCTGAATAAGCTGATTAACCTGCCGTTTGGAGGAGAATCCCCGTTTCACTGTGAAGTATATTATATTAATATGGCAGAGCATATGTCCATACCGTGGGGAGTGGGCAATATCATTTTCAGAGACAAAAATAATGGAAACTATCCGTTCCGGATCGGAGCCAACGGAGAGATGAGTCTTGTTGTAACAGATCCCCGAAGATTAATCGAACGGCTGGTGGGAACAGAAGCTGTTCTGGACAATAATACGATCAGTAATTATTTTCGAGCCGCGATCACGCAGGAAATTAAAAATCTGCTTCCGCAGATTTTTCAGAGAAAAGAGTATTCTGTATTTGATATTGAAACAGAACTCTCTGAGACATCGGAAGATCTGAAGGTGCAGGTGAACCGGTGGTTTTCAGAATACGGTCTCTCTGTTGTACAATTTTGGATCAACAGCCTTGCAATGCCGGAAGAAGACCCTGCCTACAGAGATCTGCTGAGACTTCACGGGAAAAATGTGACCCTTGATCTGGAAGGCGATATCCGGAAACGGCAGGCTCTTATTGACAGCGATGTAAAGGCGGCACAGCATATCGGAGACGTGCGCGTGAAACAGATGGATGCAGAGGCTGAGAAATATCGGCGTAAATTAGAGGCGGAGGCGGATCAGTACCACAGAAAACTGGATATTGATGCCGAGGCATACAGTCAGCAGCGTTTGGGATATACGTGGAAAGAAGGAAAACAGGCTCAGGTGATGCAGGGACTGGCGGAAAATGAAGGTAGCGGAAGCGACATACGAAACGGCCTGATGGGAGTCGGGGTCGGACTCGGAGTAGGCGGGGCAGTAGGAGGAATGTTCCAAGATGCGGCGAATGAATTCTTCCATTCTGCAGCAGACCGCCAGACAGAAGAAAATGCAGAGGACCTGTGGGATGACGGTTTTCCGGATAATGTAGAGCTGAAGACGGATTTCCCCGCATCATTTGGTGAAACATCTGAGGAAGAAGAAAAAAATGCTTCTGATACCGGAAAAGAAACGGTAAAGCTTTCTATGGATGAGTTCAAAGAGAAAGTAGAGAAGCTGGCATTTATGAAAGACAGCGGCCTCTTGACGGAAGAAGAATTTGAAGAGCGCAAGAGCCGTCTGCTGAGTATGATATAAGGTGGTATGAGGTAGTACGTGAAAGCAGGAGTATATGAATTAAATGGAGGAAATTATCTGGGAATCGACTGGATGGAAATTGTATCTTTTCCGCCGGCATCCATTTCCGGTGAAAAGGAGTGGAGAGGAGAAGTTTATCAAAGGTTTGTCAGTCTTATTTCCGGGTATCACAGCCTGTCAGGCAATGGCGCCTGCGCTGAGATCTTGTGGATTACAGAGGGCGTGAAAAATCAGTCGGTGCGCTCACGGATACGTATGTTTCTTGTACTGCGTCAGATCGGAAACAGTGAAAAAAATGTGCGGGCAAAGCTGGAACGTGCAGTCGGCGAGTTTACTGCGACACTTTCTGCATGCCGGTACGGAATTTCCTATGGTCCGGAAAACGGGGAAATCCTGACCGGTCTGCTGGAACAGATAAACGACAGCTGTATGCTTAGCCTGACTAAAAAGGAAAAATTTATTGTCAGCACACAGATATCGGCAGGGTATTATTATGCGGATGTTATTCCGAATAAAAATATCTCTAATTTTGAAGATATGATCGCGGGGATGAGCCAGATGACGAACTCTGCTGTATCAATGCAGATCTTTCCTGTCAGGATGACTGCCGGAGAGGAGAATCTGTACCGCAGTATGGCGCTCCAGTACGACGAATTGGAAAAAGGCCGTCCCTATGCCGGGCAGGTGATAAGGGATCCTTCTGCCAAGGAACCGTGCAGTGTGTTCCGCTATTACGCAGAACGGATGAGCGCGCCGATGTTTCAATACAACATCTTTATATTTGCGGGGAGGGAACAGGCGGAATCTTTAGCCACGAGGGTTTCCAGTCATCTGCGCGCGGGAGAGAGAGTAAGCAGTTCGGCAGATTTCGTGTGCAGGGATTTAAGTGCAGAAAAGATATGTCTTGTACGGCAGTTTATTAATTATCCGTGGAATATGAACTCCGTAATGCTCCGTAAATACAGGAATCGGAAATTGATGCAGAGTGTATCAGGGATAAAACAGATGTACCGAATTGCGTATATTGTTTCGGCGGAAGAGGCTGCTGCCTTTTTTAAACTGCCTGTCTATGAACCGGGAACTGCTGCTCTGAATGAAAACAGGACAGCCGGAAGTCAGGAACAGTTTGCGGGCGCGGTTGTGGATGAGGATAATATCCTGCTGGGAAATCTTATTACCAGCGATCAGCAGATAATTCCCATAGGATGTCCGGATAAGATCTTTACGCGGCACGCACTTATTACAGGGACACCCGGAACAGGAAAAACTACTTTCTCTATTCACCTTCTGCTGCAGTTTGCAAAAAGAGGAATCCCGTTTCTGGCAATAGAGCCGACAAAAACAGAATACAGGGCTATGATTGACAGCGTGGAAAATCTGCAGATATTCACCCCGGGAAATAACAGGGTGTCCCCGTTTATCGTAAATCCGTTTATCCCGCCTAAGGGAATCCGGATCGAGCAGTATATTCCGAGTCTGGTGAGTGCATTTGAGGCAGCATTTTCCATGCCGTCTCCGCTGGATATTTTATTCTTAAATGCAATCCGCGTGTGTTATACAAAATACGGCTGGAAAGACTACAGCATGCAGGGGGACGAGGATGTCCGGATTTTCGGGCTGTATGAATTTATTCTTGTGTTTAAAGAACTGCTGGAATCAAGTAATTACAGCAAAGACGTCAAATCGAACTTACAGAGCGGCGGCTTATTCCGGCTGACTAATCTGATTGAGCAGAACAGCAATATTTACGATAATATCAATACAATACCAATAGAAGATCTGCTGCGGACGCCCACTGTGCTGGAGCTGAATTCGATTGACAACTCGGAACAGAAATCACTGATTATGGCGCTTCTTCTTATTAACATATGTGTATATACGAAACATAATCAGGCGGGGGACGGTAAATTAAAAAATGCGATCCTGATCGATGAGGCTCACGTACTGTTGGGAGGAAAAAATGCTTCAGACAACGGAACCGGTGCTCAGGGCACTACGGTCCGGGCGCTTCAGGATATGATTGCCGAGATCCGTTCCTATGGAACGAGTATTATTATTGCAGACCAGTCTCCTGCAAAAGTAAGCCGAGAAGTGGTGGCAAATACAGATATAAAAGTGTCATTCCGGCTTGTACAGGGAATTGAAAAAGATCTGATCGCTGACAGTACAAATATGGATGACAGCCAGAGAGAACAGCTGTCCAGACTGAGAACAGGCGAAGCGTTTGTTTTCTACAGTCTGCTGGACTCGCCGCAGCTGGTCAGGACAGAAGATATCCGGGAAAAGGAAGGAATACGCCTGCGGGTGGAAGATGAGGAGACAGCCCGGAGAAACGCCTACTGGAAGACCCGTCAGGAAATGTTAAAACCATATCAGGACTGCCGGTACTGTGAAGAATGCAGGGAACGGTGTGATTTTAAAATACGCGCGGACGCGGAATTTATTGCAGATACAACTTTCAGAAAATATAAAAAATCTTTCCGAACTGTGGAAGATATGAAAAAATGTATCTATCTGCTCCCTGAACTGGCACAGGAAGAAACAGGAAAGTATAAGGCGCAGGAATACAGAAAACTGTGTATATGTGCACGGATCAAACTGGCGCGGAAAATGGCGCTTGACAGGGATTTTTCTATGTCTGAAAAAGAAAAACAGTTTTTTTACAGCCATTTTAGAGAAAATGAACAGAAAATATAGAAATAATTTTGGGTGAGAGAAGGAGGCGGAAATAGTGTGTGATGAATTTGGAGAATTTTCGGTCAGCGATGTAGATGATGTCTCGGAGCCGGAGAGCAGTGAATCGGAATGGGATGAGGCTCTTGAAGATATGAATCTGGAAGAGCTTCAGGAATTGAGAAGTGAACTTACAGATACACCTGATACTCTGGAACTGCCGGAGTTTGAGCCTGATAATGAGTTCTATGAGAATCTGGAACCTGAAGCAAGTGAACTGGATTCCATGTTGGATGAACTGGAAACCAGTCAGGCTGAACTGGAGGAGATGTTGAATGATACCGGAGAAGAGGATGAAGGAAACCAAGAGTGGGAAAAAGTATTGGTAAAGACAAGATAATATGGAGCGGATTTTGAACCCGGTAAACAGCGAAAACCCGTCAGCCGAGAGACTGACGGGTTTTCGTTGTTTTTATAGTTATCTAAAGGAATGAGAGTAAAGTGCGACATCCCGGTCCCCCGGGATGCCAATACTTTATGAGGGGGGAGATAGTTGTGTTATCAACTATCTGATTCATAGTATAGACAGAAATTGTGTCCAAAGTATGTTTAAACTCTAAAAGAAAAAGAAAAATAGTTATGAAATTCTTAAGCGTGTGTAGTTGTTCCCCAATAATATTTTTGTATGTTAACTTAACTGAAAATTAAGATAATATATAAAATAATGGTAAAAAAGTATGTAAATAGACATGAATTTATGCATAAAGTCGAAAAATAGCCGAAATACAGAAAATAGTAGGTGTATAATTACTAAATAAATAGGAGAAAAGGAGGAGTGTGGGTTTATGAAAATCCAGAAAATGTGTGCGACGCTTCTGTGTGCAGTGATGACTGTGACTGGCATCCCTCTGGGCGCACAGGCGGCCGGCACAGATGAGGCGGGCGGACAAGATGTGAAATATGATATTTATGTGTCGCCTTCTGGGAGTGATACTGGAGGAAACGGGAGCGAAAGCAGCCCTTATGCAACTATTGATAAAGCCCGCGAAGCGGCAAGACAAGTGACTTCAGATAAGGGAAAAGCAACTGTTTATATCGGAGAAGGAAAGTATTTTCTTGAAAAACCGGTAGAATTTGGGCCTGAGGACAGCAATGTTACATATGTAGGCGAAAATGCTGTGCTTACAGGGGCGAAAACACTGGCAGATCTTGAGTGGGAAACTTATGAAGGCGAAATTCAAGTCGCATCAGTTGAAAAAGGGCTCGGCATCGATTAATTGTTTGTTGACGGCGAGCAGCAGATACTGGCCAGATATCCCAACTGCGATGCGAATCAGGTGCTTCAGGGCAGTACAAGCCAGGCAGATATTAAGGCGAGGAGTGAGAAGTGGTCAAATCCTGCCGGAGGATATATCAGAGCTCTCCACTCCAACAGGTGGGGAGGCAACTCTTATAAAATAACAGGAAAAAATGATTCAGCTCTTGGACTATCCTATGAGTGGGTGGGGGATAATAACCGCGGTTCGGGTATGCTGTCCAGTGCGATCATGGTGGAAAATATTTTTGAAGAGCTGGATTCCCCGGGAGAATGGTACTATGACGGAGAGGAAGGGAAACTCTATATATGGCCTCAGAAAGGTACGGATTTGAACAAGGCTTCTGTAGAAGGCGCTGTGACAGAGGAGCTTCTTCATGTGGAAGGTAAAGAAGACGGAGAACAGGTTACGAATCTGGCATTTAGCGGGCTCACTTTGGAAAACACGAAAAGAACCATGTTTACCGGGAAATATGTTCCTCTGATGAGGAGCGACTGGTGCGTTGTGCGCTCGGGAGCGCTGTTTATTCAGGATGCGGAAGATGTAGTATTTGAAAACGGAACAATCCGAAATATCGGTGGGAATGCGGTATTTCTGTCCGGACATTCTAAAGGTGTGAAGATTGACAATAATGAGATCATTAATATCGGATCTTCTGGCGTACTGGCAGCAGGATTCCCGGATTCCTGCCGTGAGGCGTCGTTCTGGAATTATACTGCTCCACTGGAACCGGAGACGGACGAAAAATATGTTCACAAAACAACGATAGACGATAAAACTCCTGGACCGAAGGCAGAACATTATCCGCGCGAGGCTGTAATCTCCAATAACCATATTCAGAATGTAGGAATATGGGAGAAGCAGTCGAGCCATGTAGCGTTGTCAGTTGCATACGAAATTCAGATTGTCCATAATACATTGCATGAAGGGCCGAGAGCAGGTGTTAATGTAGGAGACGGTACATTTGGCGGTCATGAAATAGCATATAATGATATTTTTGACGTACAAAAAGAGACTGATGACCATGGAATGTTTAATTCATGGGGGCGTGACAGATTCTGGTCTCTTGGCGGATATGATACGGGAGGAAACAATGGGGCGGCAAAAGAGCCGTACAGTGAACTGGACGTGATCGATACAATTACAATCCATGATAACAGAATGCATTTTGCAGGACGTGTTGACGGTGGCTCGACGTTCGGAATAGATCTGGATGATGGCTCTACGAATTATGAAATTTATAATAATCTCTGCCTGAATATGGGAATTAAACTGCGTGAAGGATTCCACAGAAATGTTTACAATAATATTCTCGTAAACGGAGCGTTTAACCTTCATTGTACGTTTGAAGACTCGCAAGATATAATTGAACGTAATATTGTGATTATGGGAACCCCTTACAAACTTGCGGCGACGAATGAAGGCAGGTTCCGTGTCAGTGAGGATACGATTGATAATAACTGGTTTTATGATTTTGGAATGAAGACAGCATATCCTGGAAGCTGGTGGCAAAATCTGGGGTTTGATGTTAATTCCGTAAATGCAGACCCTATGTTCCAAGATCCCGAACAGAATGATTATACCGTAACAAATAAAGAAGCAATGGCAGCTGTAGGATTTGAAAATTTCCCTATGGATCAGTTTGGAAAGCCGGGATGCGAGTATCAGGCGCCGGTTTATGTAAAGACAGGTCCGGACGGTTCGGAAGATATACTGGAAAGGGAAACATGGCTGGGAGCGACAATCAGTGCTCTGGATGATGCTATTATGTCGTCTACAGGAGCGGGCGGCTTGGACGGAGTCTATATGGAATCAGTGCCGGAAGACTCTCAGGCTTCGTTGTTCGGCTTTGAGACCGGTGATGTGCTCAAGAGCATAAATGGACAGACGATCGGAGAAAAATCCAATTTTATACCATTATATGAAAAGATAGAAAATGATTGCGTTGTCAATATTGTGATTGTCAGAAACCAGCTTACAGAAGAACTCAATTTCATAAAGAATGAAAGAGGAACAATAATAGACGATCAGGGAGGAACTGTTCAGTATCATGGCAGCCACTGGGAAAAGTCATCTCCGAGCAACAATCCGACAAACGCTGAGGAATGTATCGGTAAGACGATGAGCTACTGCAATGTAGGCAGGTGGGGGCATGACGGTGTATATGCGGAGGTGCCTTTCAAAGGCACCCAGATAGAGATGTTCAGCCGGACTGAGAACAATATGGGAAAGTATAAAATTACGATAAAGGATGCGTCCGGGCAGACAGTGCAAGAGGGTGAATGCAGTGCTTACAGTGAGCAAAAGACAAATCAAGTCTCCATATTCAAGTCAGAAGTATTTCCGAGCGGAGAGTATACTTTAACCGTGAGCGCTTTGGATGGCGATTATCTCATTATTGATGCATTTAAAGTATATTCCTCTGAAGATACAGCGGATCAGACCGTAGTGAAACCAATCTCCGTCAGTTCGGAGGGGGTAAGGACGTCAGAACTGGTATCGGAGCGGAAACTGCATATTACAGTACCGGTTGTGAATAATGGAGAGTCTGAGGTCAATGTAGCGGTGGCGGCGGTGCTCAGTGGCGGCATTGGAGTGCTTCAGACAGAAAAATCCATTAGTTCAAATGCTCAGATAAAACCGGGAGAAGAAACGAAGTTGAATTTGGAAGTGGATACGCCTGAAGGAAGCGAGTCAAAGCGACTGGAAATTTTTGTCTACAATGCTGCCAGTGGCAAGATGTATGCATATCCGTTTACTGTGGACGGAGCTTCTATTAACCCGTATACCGCGCCGATTTCTGATGCGGCAGGAGAAGAAATTCAGTATACATACACCGCAGAACAGCGTCTGCTGACATCTGCTGCAAAAGGATTTGCTCATGGTGTACAGGCAATGAGCATAATCCAGTCGGAAAACGGAGATCTGCTTGGAATCAGGCAGGAAACAGTAGGAGAAAACGGACAGGTAAAATGTGCGTTTATACTTCCGGAAGGAACGGAAGGAGACATTACATTTCGGATTTATGATGAAATGGGAACAGAGAAAGAACTGTCTGCGGAGATAAGTTCAGAGGAAAGCGTGTTGAATAAAGATGCGCTGCAGGCAGCAGTTGAAGCGGCGGCAGCAATCATTTCTGACGATGCGCAAAAAGAACTTTATACAAGGGACAGCTGGATGACCTTCTACAATGCATATTATGCAGCCATGAAACAGCTGGAAGATACAGCGCTGACACAGGCGGATATCATCGCTGTGACGGACGCCCTGACTGGAGCGCAGATGGCACTGACATCGCTTAATATAGAAGAGAAATATAATCCTTCTTCAGCTAATAAGGGAGTAAAATTCGAGATTTACAAAGATAATGGTGAAGTGGACGGAGGAAATACAGACTCGAAAAATGGAGATCAGTGGCAGGCAAGAGATTCCCAGGTTGATACTACTTTTAAAGGCGCTTATGCCGAGTTTAAGGGGAACTTTGTTTCCTTTGCAATTGACGGGGCGAATAAATATGATTCGGCTGATTTCAAAGTGGTGATTACAGATGGCGACTCTGGAGAGGAAGTATGTAGTGATGAGGTGAAACAGACAAGGGATCAGGGCGGCAATACAGTAAGGATATATGAGAAAACCGGTCTGAGCGGCAACTCTGTTACAATTCGTGTGTATCATAATGACAATGTTGACAAACGGTATCTCGAACTGAGAGGAATTACCTGCACTGTACGCAATGGGGAAATGGCACCTGAGCTGCAAAAGATTGAGATTACCAAACAGCCGGATATTGTCGAGTATGAGAAGGGGTTCGCGGGAGAGATCTCTTTGCTGGGAGGAGAGCTTACCGAAACATACAGCGATGGATCTGAGAATGTAATTCCAATGAACAGCAATATGTATGCTGGAGGCTTTGATACGTCAGAAACCGGAGAAAAGAAAATTATCGTTTCTCACGGAAATCTAGAGGCGGAATTTACTGTCAAGGTGACAGAACCTGTTGTAACTTCTTATAAACTTACAGTTGAGAACGGCACCGGAAGCGGTGAGTATGTGGCAGGAGAGACGGTAAAAATTAAGGCGGAACCGGCTCCGGAAGGAATGGAATTTTCAGGCTGGGTAAGTAACGGGGGCGGCTTGTTCCTTGATGCAACTGCGGCTGAGACTACGTTTACCATGCCGGAAGGCGACACGGTTATAATCGCCCAGTATAAAGCAATAGAAGATGAGGATAATCCGAATCAGGGCGGAAGCGATACCGATGACCCGAGCAAGGAACCAAGTCAGCAACCGGGGGAGAATATACCGGATGACAGTCATGGCGGAAACGGAAATAAGGGTCAAAACGGGAGCAGCGACAGTACCGGAGAGAGTATGGAAAAAGGAACCGGAGCAAACGGAAGTGAAAAACTGACCGACCGGAACAGTGGTGCTGTCCAAACAGGAGATACTACGCCGGCAGTGGCAGCAGGTATTGTTGTCATGTTATCTGCAACAGCGGCAGTGGCGGCAGTGGTCATGAGAAAAAAGAATCGATAATAGTAAAACAGGCACTTGAAAGAAAAAATGCAGCGCGATTGGGAGGACGCGCTGCATTTTATTTTGACACTTAATATTTCCACAGTTTATTTAATCGTTCTTATGAAATGGATGCGGGGAATAAAGTTTCTTCCCCATCGTCTGTACGTTCCTGTATGAGCTGAATATATCGTTTTGGGGTGATTTTATAATATTTTTTGAATGCGTTGACAAAGTAATCTATAGAACTGTATCCTGTCTGTTCTGCAATTTCGTGGAGATTAGGATTTCCTTTTCCGAGAAAGAGACAAGCAGCGGACATTCGGGCATCTGTTCGCTTTTGGGCAAAAGTTTTTCCGTAATATTCTTTTAAAAAACGTTCAGTCTGTCGGTCGCTCAATCCCAGATAGTCAGAAAGCTTTGCCAGTGTAATATCCCGGTATTCATACAAAAATGCTTTATCCGTCAGAAAAGCACGGCTCTCATACAGATCACCGGAGGGGAGCCCTTCAATATTTCCGGGATGGGGAGTCTGATAATTGCGCACCAGAAAAATCACAGCCTGCTGGA
This sequence comes from uncultured Lachnoclostridium sp., assembly GCA_930986645.1. Lineage (GTDB taxonomy): Bacteria > Bacillota > Clostridia > Lachnospirales > Lachnospiraceae > Mediterraneibacter. The sequence goes on along the minus strand of CAKNJS010000012.1, from coordinate 23,572 downwards.
GAAGTGCAGAAATTTGGGTTAGATATCCTGCGCGTTTGTGTTGCAGTTCTTTGAAAATATCCTTGAGAATTGAGTAAAGCAATGATGCATTTCCACCAATCCAAAAGGGAGTAGCAATAAGCTGATCCAGAAAGGAAGGTGCACTGCTTTCTTTTCGTATGTTGAAAAAAACAGAATACTCAGTCATAGGATTTGCAATATACGGAACCTGTTCATGGTCGACATGCGGACCGGTGACATAGAGCGTGCCGGGAAGCAGTTTGTATACAGTTCCACAGATACGCGCTGTACCATAGCCTGAGGAAATATAATGAAGCTCATAGCAGCCGTTCCCGTGAGCATGTTTTGGAACAGGTTCCATGAACTGTTCCCTTGCAATGTTCGGGACTGATAAGGTGATATTTTCAATTACAAATTTAATGTCTGGATTATAAAATAAATTCAAGCTGACCACTCCCTTGATATACACCACGAATAACTGAGTTTGAGAATATATTTAATTAAAATATTTCCTATTTTAGTATAAATTGCGGAAGGGGAAAAAATCAACAAAAGAAAGCGCAAAAATCGACATTATAATATTAAAAAAGTCGGATAACAGCTGGGAGAAAAAACAATTTATAGTATATAATAACCTAATAAAGATGGGGAAATTCATGTTAAAGGGAGGAAAAAGTGAAAAAACGAATTATTACAGCTGTCTTGTCTTTTGCACTAGCAGGCCAGATGATTCTTTACGGACTGCCGGCATATGCGGCCGGCTCCGAAAATAATGGTGCAGAGATAGACGCGGGAGAAGAAAAAAATGATCTTCGACTCTGGTATACAAAGCCTGCATCTCAGGGTGGGGCTTCCGGAGAAAATAATATCTGGCAGCAGTACACACTTCCTATAGGTAATGGTGATATGGGAGCAAACGTGTATGGAGAAATTGTAAATGAACGCCTGACGTTTAATGAAAAGACATTATGGACAGGAGGTCCAAGTGAAAGCAGACCAGACTATAATGGCGGCAATCTGGAAAATCAGGGAAAGAACGGCGAGACGCTCAAAAAGATTCAGAGGCTTTTCGCAGAGGGAAAAGCTTCGGAAGCGTCTTCGTTGTGCAATCAGCTTATAGGTACGAGTGACGGTTATGGAGCGTATCAGTCATGGGGAAATATTTATCTTACTTATAAGAATATTGATGAAAATAATGCGGAAAATTATGTTAGAAGTCTGGATCTCAGAACAGCAGTCGCATCTGTTGATTTTGATATAGACGGCACCCATTACAACAGGGAATTTTTTGCGAGTAATCCGGACAATGTCCTTGTTGCCCGCCTGACGGCAAAAGGGGGAGAAAAACTGAATTTGGATATTATGTTTCCGTCAAATCAGGGAGGATCCACAACAGGGCAGGATGATATGCTGGTGCTTGCAGGCACAGTTACGGATAATCAGCTTCAATATGATTCTGTTCTTAAAGCTGTTCCCGACGGCGGAACAGTAAAAGCAGAAGGAGATAAGCTGGTTGTTTCGAATGCAGATGCAGTAATAGTTTATCTCAGTGCGGATACGGATTACAAAAACGATTATCCTAAATACCGGACAGGAGAGACTGCGGAGGAACTTCATCAGAAAGTGAAAAAGACTGTGGAAGAGGCGGCGAAGAAAGGATATGATGCGGTAAAAGAAGAACATATTGAAGATTACAGCTCACTGTTCGGCAGAGTCGAGCTTGACCTTGGTCAGGCTGTGTCAGACAAACCTACAGATGAACTGCTTAAGGCTTATAACGCAGGTACGGCAACGGAGGAGGAACGTCGCCAATTGGAGGTTATGCTGTTTCAGTATGGTAGATATTTGACTCTGGGATCATCTAGGGAAAATTCTGAACTCCCGTCTAACCTTCAGGGTGTATGGAATAATGTGAATAATCCTTCGTGGAGTTCCGATTATCATATGAATGTTAACCTTCAGATGAATTACTGGCCGGCATATTCCACGAATCTGGCGGAATGTGCAGAGCCTTTGATCAGCTATGTGGATTCTCTCCGTGAGCCGGGCCGTGTTACCGCAGCAATTTATGCGGGAATTGTAAGTGAAGGCGGTGAAGAGAACGGCTTTATGGCACATACGCAGAATACTCCGTTCGGTTGGACATGTCCCGGATGGAGTTTTGACTGGGGCTGGTCTCCGGCAGCTGTGCCGTGGATATTACAAAACTGCTGGGAGTATTATGAGTATACCGGTAATACGGAATATATGGAACAGTATATATATCCTATGCTGAAAGAAGAAGCAAAGATGTACAGTGAAATGCTGGTTAAGGACGAGGAGGGAAAATACGTTTCGTCTCCGACTTATTCGCCGGAACAGGGACCGCGCACAAATGGAAATACATATGAGCAGTCTCTGATATGGCAGCTTTTTACAGACGCAATCACAGCGGGAAAGATTATTGGAGAGGATGAGCGTTTACTAGCTGACTGGCAGGAAAAATTGGATAATCTGAAGGGGCCTATTGAGATTGGTGATGACGGACAGATTAAAGAGTGGTATATTGAAACTTCTTATAATAAGGATGCTGACGGAAACACTCTTGGCGAAGGCTACGGACATAGACATCTTTCTCATCTGCTTGGGGTATTCCCGGGAGATTTGGTAACGGAGGATACACCGGAGTGGTTCGAAGCGGCTAAAGTATCTATGAATCTGAGGACAGACTCCAGTACTGGCTGGGGAATGGGACAGAGAATTAATACATGGGCAAGACTCGGAGACGGAAACAGGGCATATAAACTGATAACAGACCTGTTTGCAAATGGAATTTATTCAAATCTGTGGGATACGCATCCACCATTCCAGATCGATGGCAATTTTGGTATGACATCCGGTGTTTCTGAAATGCTTGTACAGAGCAACGCCGGATATATCAATCTGCTTCCGGCCCTTCCTGATGAATGGGCAGACGGAAGCGTATCCGGTCTGGTGGCAAGAGGAAATTTTGAAATCAGTATGTCATGGACAGATGGTGCGATTGTAAAAGCGGAGCTGCTGTCGAAAAACGGAGGGGAGGCGATTGTTCAGCTTGATAATGCGTCTCTTGCTGTAGTAACAGACAATGATGGTAATACAGTCGATTTTGAAGCGGTAAAAGAAAACAGGATTTCTTTTAATACGGATGCGGACACAACCTATACGATTTCTATGATTCCTGTTGAAGAAGAAACTATTCCTGCGCCTGACGGCTTGAAAGCGGTTAAGATAGAGGACGGAAAAGCAGAGCTGAGTTGGAACGCTGCAGAGGCAGAAGGTGAAGTCTATTATAACGTGTATCGCCAGATTGAAGACGGAGAGTGGATTCAGATAGAGACAGAGACTCCTGTTACGACAGTGACAGACAGTGATGCATATGATATTCTCGGTGAACTTTTTTATAAAGTAGCGGTGGTTGTTAACGGGAAAGAAAGTGAATTGAGTGAAGCCGTCACGGTGACAGATCTGCGGAATATGAACGGTATGATTGATGATCAGGATAAGCGGATCATATGGAACGGAAACTGGGGCGACTGGTATAACGATCCTAACTATGCTGATACGATCAAATATCTGGAGAATCCGACAGGAAAAGAAACGGCTCAGCTTACATTTCTTGGAACGGGTATAGAATTGTATGTGTGCAAGAATTGGGACAGAGGACTGCTGAATATTACAATCGACGGCGAGGATTTCGGCAATGTAGATACCTATGCGCGGACTACTCAACGGCAGCAGAAAATATTTTCAAAAGATGATATGGAATATGGTATTCATACGATTACGGTTCGTGCGACTGGCGAAAAAAATGAGGCGAGCAGCAAAGCTAAAGTAGAGATTGATGCATTTAATGTATTGGATAATACGGCGGTAAAAGCAGAGAGTATTGAGGTGAGGACTGTCAGCGGTATGACAATAGTCGGAAAAGCTGATACTGTACTGGCTATGGAGGCAGTTGTTACACCTGAGGAAGCGACAGACAAAAGAGTTGTATGGTCAGCTCAGACAATGAGTGGATCTGCAGTGGGGACAGTTGATGAGGATGGTGTCCTGACATTAAGCGGCGGAAATGGAGTGGTGAAAGTAACGGCTGCACTGGCATCTGACAGTTCCATATCTGGCAGCATGGATATCACGACTGCTATTGCTTCGTCACAGGCGGAAAGTACTATCATAGAGGACTCAGTGGATAATATTAATCCCAATCCCGCAATACTATGGGAAGGGGCGTGGAGTACATGGGCTGGTGAAGCTGACCGCCATCATGGAGGAACAAAAACGGAATGCAGTGAGCCCGGAGCTTCGTTCAGCTATACATTCACAGGGACAGGAATCAGGGTGTATGTACAGAAACACCAGAGATTTTCTAGCTTCGATGTGACCCTTGATGAAGAAGAAATGGGAAATTACAGTATGGATGGCAGCAGTAATGGTGATGATCAGCAGTTGCTATTCGAAAAGTTAGATTTGGAAAACACAGAGCATACGATTACTTTTACTAATGTGGAGCGGGATGGAAGGGTGCAGACAAATCTGGATTATATTGAGATATTCGGTCCGGCGGATGTTGTCGACAAATCAAAGCTTCAGGACGCAGTTGAAGCGGCTCAAGGACTTAGAGCGAATGACTATACACAGCAGACATGGAAAGCTTTCTCAGAGGCATTGGAAAATGCTTTGTATGGAATGAACAGTGTTGATACAACATTCTCTGAAGCGGAGGCTCTTGCAGAGGCATTGAACAAGGCAAGAGAAGCACTGGAAAACGCACCGGCTGAAATTCCGGAAATTCCGGCGGAAAGTAAAGGGCGGGCGATCGGGATTGGTACAGATTCGCTAACTCTTGTATGGGATACTGTTGAAAATGCAGATTCTTATAATGTTTATGTGTCAGATCCTGCTTCAGAAACGAGCCGGCTGGCAGGTTCAACAGAAAAAACATGGCTTAAAATCGGTGAGCTTACACAGGGAACAGATTATGTGTTTAAAGTATATGCGGTAAATAATATAGCGGGAATGTCAGAAGAGTGTATTACTATATCTGCTTCCACGCTTCCGGCTGTGGATAACGAGGCACCTTCCAAAGTAGAGGGCATCCGTGTGACCAGAGGTGACAAGGAAGGACAGGTTATTATAACATGGAATGCGTCATCAGATAATCAGGGTGACAGTGTCAGCTATGTCCTTTACATTAACGGGGCAAAGAAAGCAGAAACGGATAAGACAGAATATATTATGGACAATGTAGAGGAAGGTATGGTCTATCATGTGCGTCTGGTATCTGAGGACAAAAGCGGTAATAAATCACTTGCTTCTTCGTTTCATTTTACTTTAAAGGATGTAAAAGGAATGAAGGTGACTTCAGTGCAGAATCCTGAGATGATTACGGTTGAGAAAGGAACACCGTTTGAGAAACTTGATTTGCCGGAAACAGTCAAGGTCGTACTGGGAGAGACTAGACTTGAAGAGGAACTGAAGGTTAACTGGATATCAGACAATTATAATGGTGACATTGTCGGAACATATACGTTGGAAGGAGAACTGATTCTGAAAGATGGAATTGAGAATCCAGATGGAGCTAAAGCGGAAATTCTCATTGAAGTTACAGAAGATGGCAGACCTTCTGATAACCCGGACAACCCGGATGGAACCGAAGGCAATAACGGTGATAATGCCGGCAATAACGGTAACGGAGGACCGGCATCCGGAAACGGAGATGTTCAGAATGGAAACGGGGCACACTCTGGTGAAAGCAGTAAAGCAGTTCAGACCGGTGATACAACGAATATCTGGCTGCCTGCAGCAGGAATTGGGATTGCGTTAATTGCAATAGCAGGAATTGGAGTTGTTGTGTACAGACGCAGAAGAAAATAAGATATAGGACAACAAAGGCATAGTACAAGGCAGCAGAGCCGCTGCCCTGCAGATAGCTGCTTATCTGCAGGGCGGCGGCTTTCTCAATATAAAAAACAGTGCAGGATCTGGACCGCAATTATTGGATTCGAATTCTGTTTCCCGCATAGATCTTATCCGGATCGGAGATGCCGTTGAGCCGTGCCAGTGCACTGACGGTGGTACCGAATTTCAGCGCAATACCGCTTAACGTATCTCCGGGCTGGATGGTGTAGTACCGGGCGCCGCCTCCGGTGCTTCCGTTTTCCGGTACACGCAGGGTATTTCCTGCGTAGATTTTGTCCGGGTTGGAGATGCCGTTGAGTTGAGTCAGTGTGCTGACGGTGGTGCCGAATCTCTGTGCGATACCGCTTAATGTATCGCCCGGCTGGATCACATAAGTGATATACTGAGGAGACGGCGAGGGGGACGGTGCGCTGCCGGACAGATGATTGAGACCGGCTTTTTTAATAACTGCGGGATAATCCACATAACCGGTATCCAGATCTACATTTCCACTGATTCCGGGAATGCTGCCTGTGCTGGTGTACTGCCAGATCCCGCAGTCTGTGCCGTCAAATTGGCTGGCATAACGGGCATACCAGAAAGCATACCGTTTTGTCAGTTCTGTTCCAAGATATGTGTCAAGGAAATTGCGGTTTGTGTAGAACATGGCGAAGTATCCCTTCGCCTCTGCACGGTTGCAGAAACTGGTTACTACATTTCTTGCAAGTGCAGGAGTGAAAGAAACACCCTGTTTTTCCACATAATCCGCGGATGCCTGCTCGATATCATAGCAGACCGGATAATCCAGACGGTATTCTGATACTGTGCTGATGCATCCGTCTGCTTCCTGAACTGCTTTTTCGGCGGAAAATGCATAGCAGAACCAGTATGCTCCTATGGGAAGACCGATCCGGTTGCATTCGGATGCATTGCGTCGGAATTGTTTATCAACAGTATTGCTGCCGTATCCGGCTCTTAACATGGCAAACTGATATCCGGCGGCTTTCACCTGTTCCCAGTCGATTTCTCCCTGAAATTCGCTGACGTCTAATCCTTTTATACTCATAAATATGTCCTTCTTTCTATAGATGCTGTCCGGCTGTTCAGGGTATCTGAAAGCCGGCAGTTTTAGTTTAATATATGCCCGGTGCGGAAACAGAGTGCTGATCTGATGTGAAAGAAGGAGAAAGGAATGCCCGGAAAGAGAGCCTGTGAAATGAATATTGCAAAAAATATATGAGAAAATTATAATTATGTATATGAAAGCAGGAGCATGAAATGCGGAGTATTCCGCACCAATGCAGAAACAGAATCTTTTGCGCCTGACAGGGTGCATATACGAAAGAACAGGGACAGGAGGAAGGGCTATGCGTATTTGTCCGGAATGCGGAACAAACAACAGCGATGACGCGCGGTTCTGCGAACATTGCGGAAGAAAGCTGGACATGGATGATGATATGATACAGGAAGAAAATCAGGATGGCGAACTGACGGAGACTATCAGGATTGACAGGGAACCGGATGGCGAAGCAGCAAGGGAATTCCAGACCGGAGCAGACCGGAATGTGAAGTGGGAGGAACAGACCGGACAGCGCGGAAAATCGGCACCGCAGGGGAGCGGAAGACTTTCTCTGCTGCAGATAATCGCGATCGGAGAAGCTGTATGTCTTGCCGTGGTGATCGCCGCCTTTTTTGTGATCGGCTTTACAAAGTACAATCCGCGTACAGCGGCGGAAAAGTATTTCTCGGCATATGCATCCGGAGATTGGTCTGCGATGTATGACCTGCTTGAGTTCCCGGAGGAAAACACTATGCAGGAGGAGCAGTTCGCGGACATGATGGAGAGGACGCGTACATCAGATATTACCAACTATACGGTGAAGGAAGCAGATGAGGAGAACAGCGATATTGCCCGGAATTTTGACGTAGAGTATTCTGTGCCGGGACAGGGCGCTTCTAAGATGCGCCTTACCGCAGTACGTCAGAACAGCAAAGCGTTTTTCCTTTTTGATATATGGAAGATATCTGCCGCAGGCATGATTACGGACGATTATCCTGTTGTAGTTCCGGCGGGGGCGAAAGCAGCAGTAGACGGAGTGGAGCTCAGCGGGAAGTGTAAAGTCGAGGATAATGAGGAAGGGACGGATACGTATCGGATTTCTGTCTTTAACGGTGTACACTCTATCGAAGCCGCAGTGCCGTGGTGCGAGTTATATGAGGGGGAATTCGACACATCCTCGGACAGCAGCGCGTCGGTGACGGAACTGACGCCGTCAGAGGCAGGGGCAAAAGCACTGCAGGCAAAGATGGAAGATGCTCTGGAGAGATTTTATACATCGGCTGCATCAGGTGAAGATTACAGTGAAGTATCTGATCTGTTTACGGAGAGTGCGGCCCCGGAATACAAGGCTGTCTATGATGATTTGAAAGAGAGCCTCGCCAGTGAAAGCGGTGATTATTATAAGATGAATCAGATCACATTTGATAATTTCCGTTGCAGCTTTAATGTGGAATCGGGAATGATTGCCGGGGAAATGGATTGTGAGTACACAATGGATTATACCTATGAGTATTCCGGATTCGGCAGTTCCGGCAGACAGAGCAAAACAAGTGAAGGCTCTGCATATATGAGAGCATCTTTTGCATATGACGGAACTACTTACAAGATACAGAAAGTTTCGATGCCGACAGTATGGTGGTACTGACATCAGGGGAAGGAGTGCATATGATGGATAATATGACAAAGAAAGCGGTTTGGAAAGGTGTATGCGCCCTGCTTGCTCTTGTACTTGTGATGGCGCTGGCGGCAACGGCTGTTCTTCTTTTGTGGCCGTTTGGGAACAGCGGCTCCTCCGGACTGAAACGTACGGAAGCGGTGCTTCAGGCAGACCAGCCTAAGGAAGCGGAGACTCAGACTAAGGCACAGATACAGATTAATGGGGCGGAACCGCCGGAGGATACAGAAGATGAAATCGCACCAGACAGCGATTATATCATTCCGGACAGTGACCGTAAGGTACTCAAAGATGCAGATATAGAAGGAATGTCGGCAAAAGAACTCAACTATGCGAGAAATGAGATATTTGCAAGACACGGAAGGAAATTCGACTCAAAGGAACTGCGGGATTACTTTGAAAGCAAGTCATGGTATAAGGGTGAGTATTCCGCAGAGGAATTTGATAAGAAGAGCAGCTCTGTCCTGAATAATACCGAGAAGAAAAATGTGGAATTTCTGGAAAAGGCTGAAAAGGCGCTGGAGCAGGGAGGATATGAGCTGGATCAGTAGGAAGCCGGAGTGCAGAAAGGGAACGCCCATGCAATTTTCACATGAACTTATCGTCCCGGAAACGGGATTTCCGTTTAAAATATTTATCTTTGAGGGAAATACGGGAAACTATCACCGGGACAAACACTGGCACAGATCGATCGAGATCTTTGCAGTGTGCATCGGTGAACTGGAATTTTATATCGATGACAGAAAGTGGCATCTGGAAGCCGGGAATTTTATGATCGTAAATTCGAATGAAGTGCATTCGATTGATTCGCCTCTGCCTAATGAGACAATTGTTCTGCAGATCCCATTAAAATTATTTGAGGATTATTTTACGGGCGAGCAGTTTATCTGGTTTTCCCATGAGCCGGGGAAGCGTGACGAGCGGTTTATGGAGCTTATCAGGGAACTGTACAGGGTTTATCGCAAAAAAGCATGCGGATATGATCTGAAGATGAAGAGCATTTTCTATCAGATTATGTATCTGCTTGTAAAAGATTACCGGCTGACGGATGTTGAGGAGTCTTTTGTGCGGAAAAATAAAAAGCTTAATAAATTGTCTGCGATCACTTCTTACATGAAGGAAAATTATATGGCGGACCTGACACTTGAGGAGGTGGCCAGAATCTTCGATTACTCCCCCAATTATCTCTCTCGGATGTTCCGGAAATATGCAGGGATCACATTTAAGAGTTATGTGCAGAGTATCCGGCTGGGGTATGCGGTAAAGGATCTGGACAGTGGAAGCTACAATATAACAGAAGTTGCGCTGAGAAACGGTTTTTCAGGAAGCAAGGCTCTGGCGAGGGCATTTCAGAAGAAGTATGGAATGCTGCCGAGTGAATACAGAGAGAAGCAAAATCCCTCACTCTGATGTGGTATATGTCAGAATGAGGGATTTTAATTTACGGCATAATCAGATCTGAATAGTAGTTTGGGTAAAAAAGATAAGAAATGGGTACTAAATGGCTAAATATTTGGTCGATAAGAGTGGTTCGGGGTGATAAAATGACCATATAAGAAAACAGTAAAATCAAGGCTGGTATAAAGGAGGATGAAAAATGAAGATTCAGAAACTGACAGATGCATCCTTCGGCAAATACGGGAAAGTGGTTACAGAATTCTCTTTTGAGAAGATCTTAAAGGAGATGGAGCACACTCCGCTGCCGAAGGATGTTGTTTATGTACCGTCTGTTGAGGCGATGGAAGTTCTGCCGGAAGCAGAGGACGTATGCCGGAAGGGATTTGGAGGACTCCCGATCCAGATCGGATACTGCAACGGAGACAATCACAAGCTGAATGCATTCGAGTATCACAGAAGTTCGGAGATTGATATTGCTGTGACGGATCTGATTCTGCTGCTGGGCTGCCAGCAGGATATCACAGAGGATGACACCTACGATACGTCAAAAGCAGAGGCGTTCTTTGTGCCGGCGGGAACAGCGGTCGAGCTCTATGCGACAACGCTCCACTATGCGCCCTGCTCCGCAAAGGAAGGCGGATTCCGCTGTGTGATCGTGCTGCCGAAAGGAACAAATGAGGAACTCACATTTACTCCTGCCAAGGAAGGTGAGAACCGTCTGCTGACTGCAGTGAACAAATGGCTGATCGCACATGAGAAGGCCGGAATCGAAGACGCGTTCTGCGGACTGAAAGGTGAGAATCTGGAGGTATAGAGCCGGACGGACCGATAAAAGAGACTGTTATCATACGGTAACATATAAAGAAACCTTTAACAAAGCCTGTATGCTGTAATAACAGCAAAAAGAAAGAGAGGAATTTATTATGAACAACATGCCAGAACTGAAAATCGGAGTTGTCGCAGTAAGCCGCGACTGTTTCCCTGAGAGCCTGTCTGTTAACAGGAGAAAAGCGCTGATCGATGCGTATGAGAAGAAATACGGCAAAGGCACGGTTTATGAGTGCCCGATCTGTATCGTGGAGAGTGAAATCCACATGGTACAGGCACTTGAAGATATCAAGAAAGCAGGATGCAATGCACTTGTCGTATATCTCGGAAACTTCGGCCCTGAGATATCTGAAACATTGCTTGCGAAACATTTTGATGGACCCAAAATGTTTGTGGCGGCAGCAGAAGAGACACAGAATGATCTTGTACAGGGACGCGGCGATGCATACTGCGGCATGCTCAATGCAAGCTACAACCTGAAGCTGCGCAATGTAAAAGCATACATACCGGAGTATCCGGTGGGCACAGCTGAAGAGTGTGCTGATATGATCCATGAGTTTGAGCCTATCGCAAGAGCTGTCGTAGGTCTTAACAACCTGAAGATCATCAGCTTCGGCCCGAGACCGCTCAACTTCCTTGCATGTAATGCGCCGATCCAGCAGCTCTATAATATCGGTGTTGAGATTGAAGAGAATTCCGAGCTGGACCTGTTCGAGGCATTTAATAAGCATGAAGGCGACGAGAGAATCCCGGCTGTTGTAAAAGAGATGGAAGAAGAACTGGGAGAAGGAAACAAGAAACCGGAGATCCTTACGAAACTGGCTCAGTACGAACTGACTCTGAAAGACTGGATCGAGGAGCATAGAGGCTACCGTAAATATGTTGCAATCGCAGGAAAATGCTGGCCGGCATTCCAGACACAGTTCGGATTCGTTCCGTGCTATGTGAACAGCCGTCTGACAGCTCAGGGAATTCCGGTATCCTGCGAAGTGGATATCTATGGCTGCTTAAGCGAGTTCATCGGAACAGTGGTAAGCCAGGATGCAGTTACACTGCTGGATATCAATAACACAGTTCCGGATGATATGTATAAAGAGAGCATTGAGGGCAAATTCCCGTATACACATAAAGACACATTTATGGGATTCCACTGTGGAAATACAGCTTCAGGAAAACTGACTTCCTGTGAGATGAAGTATCAGCTCATTATGGCACGTTCACTGCCGGAAGAGGTGACACAGGGAACACTTGAAGGAGATATCAAACCGGGCGACATCACATTCTATCGTCTTCAGAGTACATCAGATAATAAACTGCGTGCTTATGTGGCACAGGGAGAAATCCTTCCGGTTGCATCAAAATCCTTCGGATCTATCGGCGTATTTGCAATTCCGGAGATGGGAAGATTCTACCGCCACGTGCTGATCGAGAAGAACTATCCGCATCACGGCGCTGTAGCGTTCGGGCACTATGGAAAAGAGCTGTTCGAAGTATTCAAATATATTGGAGTTCCGGTAGAAGAGATCGGATATAACCAGCCGGCAGGAGTGAGATACCCGACAGAGAATCCGTGGAGATAATTATCGGGGACGTAGTAAAATCCGATTTTACTACGTCCCGGATTACGATTTGCCCTGTCCCTTTTCTGAAATATCCCTGTCCCCTATAGAAAAGTGTACAAATTGTTAGTGATAATGCAAAGCATTTATAGATGTGATTTGTGCAAAATTACAGTGGGGACACCACAATATGAAAAAAGGGACAGGACTGTTTTTGAATGGGGACGTAGTAAAATTGAAATTGACTACGTCCCGGAAGGAGGAAATGACATGTTTTTTATCGGTGTGGATCTCGGGACGTCCGCAGTCAAGCTCCTGCTGATGGATGAGAACGGGAAGATCCATAAGATCGTATCAAAGGAATATCCGCTCTATTTCCCGCATCCCGGATGGTCGGAGCAGAAGCCGGAGGACTGGTATGAGCAGAGTATGGCAGGCCTGAAGGAACTCACCGCAGAATGCGATAAGAGTCAGGTAAAGGGGATCAGTTTCGGCGGGCAGATGCACGGACTTGTCGCGCTGGATAAGGATGATAATGTGATACGTCCGGCGATCCTGTGGAATGACGGACGGACTGGAAAACAGGTTGAGTATCTGAATAATACTATAGGAAAGGAAAAACTTTCTAAATACACTGCAAATATCGCTTTTGCCGGATTCACTGCTCCGAAAATCCTCTGGATGAAAGAGAATGAACCGGATAATTTTGCAAAGATCGTGAAGATCATGCTTCCGAAGGATTATCTGGCATATAAGCTGTCAGGAAGCTTCTGTACGGAATATTCGGATGCATCAGGCATGCTGCTTCTTGATGTAGAGCACAAGTGCTGGTCAAAAGAAATGATGGAGATCTGCGGCATTACGGAAGAACAGCTTCCGAAGCTGTATGAGAGCTGGGAGCCGGTTGACTGCCTGAAACCGGAGATTGCAGAAGAACTCGGTTTGTCTCCGGATGTAAAAGTGATCGCGGGAGCAGGCGACAACGCTGTTGCCGCTGTCGGGACTGCGACAGTAGGCGACGGAGGATGCAATATTTCTCTTGGAACATCGGGGACGCTTTTTATCTCCAGTGAAAAGTTCGGTGTGGATGAGAATAACGCCCTTCATTCATTTGCCCATGCGGATGGAAATTATCACCTTATGGGATGTATGCTCAGCGCAGCATCCTGTAATAAATGGTGGATGGATGAGATCCTGAAGACGACAGATTATGCAGGAGAGCAGTCAGGGATCACAGGACTTGGCGAGAATCATGTATTCTATCTGCCGTATCTGATGGGAGAACGATCCCCGCATAATGATCCGGATGCGAGAGCTGCATTCATCGGAATGAGCATGGATACAACCCGTGAGGATATGACGCTTGCTGTTCTCGAGGGCGTGGCGTTCGGCCTGAGAGATTCACTTGAAGTGGCGCGGAGCATCGGTGTGAATCCGCAGAGGACAAAGATCTGCGGCGGCGGAGCGAAGAGCCCGCTGTGGCGTAAGATCATTGCCAATGTAATGAATATGAAAGTGGATATTATTGAGAGCGAAGAAGGACCGGGATACGGTGCTGCAATCCTCGCTGCGGTCGGATGCGGAGTATATTCCTCGGTAGAAGAGGCGGCGAAGAAGCTGGTAAAAGTCGTGAAGACTGAAGAGCCGGATGCGGAGCTGGTACAGAAGTATGAGGAGAAGTACCAGAAGTTCAGAAAATTCTATCCGGTGCTTAAAGGGATGTTTTAAACAAATATTAAATATAATTTACCATATATAGATCGGAATGTTTCATAAAACAGGAAACGTTCCGGTCTATTATTAAGTTAAGGAAATCATAAGATTTTCATTCTCCCCTCTTAAAAAATCAATCTTATCATGTATACTATAGATGGACTCTTTCCGCTGCGGTTTCAGCCGGAGAAAGAATCCAGAGTGTTTAAGAGTAACGAAGGGGTGATCATTATGTACAACATACTTGTGTGTGACGACGACAAAGAAATTGTGGAGGCAATTGAGATATATCTGTCCCAGGAGGGATATCATATTCTGAAAGCGTATGACGGGATCGAGGCGCTCAATATTCTTGAGAAGGAGAAGATCAATCTGCTGATCATCGATGTGATGATGCCGCGTTTGGACGGAATCCGCGCAACACTTAAGATCCGGGAGAAGAACAGTATCCCGATCATTATCCTCTCGGCGAAGTCGGAGGATGCGGATAAGATACTGGGGCTGAATGTAGGCGCGGATGATTATGTAACGAAGCCGTTCAGTCCGCTGGAGCTTGTGGCGAGGGTGAAATCCCAGCTTAGAAGGTACAATCAGCTGGGCGGATCCGGACAGGGAGAGCAGGAAAAGATCTATGAGACAGGAGGCCTGAAGATCAACGATGACCTGAAAGAAGTGACGGTAGACGGGGAGCCTGTAAAACTTACTCCGATCGAGTATAATATCCTGCTTCTGCTCATGAAGAATCAGGGAAGGGTATTTTCGATCAGTCAGATTTATGAGTCAATCTGGAACGAGGAGGCAATCGGCGCGGACAACACAGTTGCCGTGCATATCCGTCATATAAGAGAGAAGATTGAGATCAATCCCAAAGACCCCAGATATCTGAAAGTAGTGTGGGGCGTGGGATATAAGATTGAGAAAGGAATATAGGATAATATATGAAGCAATGGTATAGAAGAATCCTGACTAAAGTGATTGTCCTGCTGGTCGGCATTATAAGCGGCGCGGCATTTGTCACCTCGCTGGGAGTAGCCGCCACTTATGCCGGGACGATCGACCCGTCGCAGATTATGACCCTTATAAATGAGCCTTACGAGGATTCGCCGGATTTTAATTCAGCGGTAGAAGGAGCTATGTATGAAGCCTTCGGGATGTTCCGGGTGAAGAACCTCA
This sequence comes from uncultured Lachnoclostridium sp., assembly GCA_930986645.1. Classification (GTDB taxonomy): domain Bacteria; phylum Bacillota; class Clostridia; order Lachnospirales; family Lachnospiraceae; genus Mediterraneibacter. Next base: position 8,247 of record CAKNJS010000012.1, on the reverse strand, counting down.
TGGAGACAGACGGAGCGTATGATCCTGACAAGGAAATTGATATTATGGCGTATGCCGCTCCCGGGCAGGGCGGAAGTGTTGAAAACGGAAAACTAATGTACAGGCTGGATGACCTGATCAGCTGGAGTAAAGATTATAATTCTTCAGGTGAAGATTTATACAATGAAAATGTCATTGTATGCCGGAATGTAGATGGAAGCTATTATTACTATTATTTTGATGACTTCCTTGCCCTTTTTGAAGGCGGGCAGCTGATGGCCGAGTTTGATGATGAATATTATACACAGGCGCAGTTTTTAAATGATCTTTCGAACAAAAATTCAGAAGAGGGATATAATGGCAGCGTAAAGATCGTTGATTCCGAAGGAAAAGAGATCTATACCGACTGCTGGAATTTCGGCTCGGCCCTTGAGGAAGAGTGTGCTCCGGCAGGAGGGAAAAATCTTCTTGAGGTTGTGAATAATACGCCGGAGCTGAACGGAAATCTGAGTGAGATTTACGACCGCCTTTCCTTTGTGCTCAGCGGTATATTTGATGATTATACAACTTACCAGTCCGGGTGGGAATATCTGGAAGAAGGCAATACAAACTTTACCTATCTCTACGTGGACCGGGAGAAAAAGCAGGTGTTCACTAACAGGGCAGATTACGCAGAGTATGCAGATGCCGGAAAAAATATCGAGGAGATGAAGTCGGGAGACTCTGTAAAATATGTGATCGTCAACCCCAGACTGAAAGATTTTGAAACAAATATGAAACTGTCTGCATCCGGCGAGTGGGATACGGTAAGGTCATATGAATCCAACCGGAATTCTGAGAACATTCTGGCTATATCAGTAGATACCTCGTACCCTATACAGGATCAGTTCTATGAGGGAAGCGAGAATTACAACCGGAACATACCGTTTTTGAGATGGGCGCTGATCCTTTTTACAGCAGGCGGCATACTCTTTATCGTATCAGCTGTGTGGCTGGCTGTGACGGCCGGGAAAAAGCCGGGAGACGAAGAGCTTCATCTGACTGTGTTTGACCATTGGAAGACGGAAATATCGGCTGCGCTGGTGATCGGTGTGTGGGTGTTTGTCACATGTTGCATTATTGCCGCAGGAACTACATTTGGGAGTTTCTCAGATGCAATGACTGCGGTCGAATATTATGGCACTGAAACAGTTCCGGTAGTCTACTCCACATTATTTACAGCTGCAATAAATCTGGCGGATCTGGCAGGATTATTCTTCTACGGACTGTTCACTTTCCTCTGCTTCTTTGCCGGATATGTGAGTCTGGTACGGCGGATCAAGGCAAAGATCCTCTGGAAAGGAAGCCTTCTCTGTGCATTGGCCGCAGCTGCCGGGCGGGTGTGGAAATCGCGGTCGGTCACCCTGAGAGGCACGGCGGCGGTACTGGGATTTATGCTTATCCAGTGGCTGGCGATCCTCTTCCGGGATCTTCCGTTTCTGATTCTGGCGCTTGCCGCAGATGTGGCGGTCATATGGACAGTTATGTGCGGAGCAGTTGCAAAGAGCAGGATCAGAAAAGGGATTGAAGAGATATCGGGCGGCAATCTGGAATACCGCATCGATCTGAAATGGCTGCGCGGGGAAGAGCGTGATATTGCGGAGAAGATCAATAATATCGGAAGCGGCCTTAACAAGGCCGTGGACGAGGCGATGAGAAACGAGAGGCTGAAAACTGATCTGATCACGAATGTATCCCATGATATTAAGACTCCGCTTACTTCGATCATCAACTATGTGGATATTCTGAAACGTTCCAATATTGATGACGAAAAAATCAGAGGATATCTCGATATCCTTGAGGCAAAGGCGCAGAGGCTCAAGACACTGACGGAAGATGTAGTGGAGGCATCCAAGGTAAGCAGCGGTAATATCACGCTGGAATATATGGATATGGATCTGAGGGAGCTGGTGCAGCAGACGGAGGGTGAGATGGCTGAGAAATTTGCCGCGCGCAGCCTGACCATGGTGCTCAATCTCCCTGAGGAACCGGCAGTCATCCATGTGGACGGCAGGCGTATGTGGCGGGTTCTGGAGAATATTTTCGGGAACGCGGCAAAATACGCAATGCCCGGGACAAGAGTTTATGCGGATCTTATACTGACGGAAGATAAGGTTAAATTTTCTTTGAAAAATGTATCCGAGCAGCAGCTGAATATTTCAGCGGATGAGCTGACCGAGCGCTTTATCAGGGGAGATATTTCGAGAAGCACGGAAGGAAGCGGGCTGGGATTGTCTATCGCAAAGAGTCTTACAACGATGCAGGGAGGAAAGTTCGAGCTGTATCTGGACGGCGATCTGTTCCGCGTAAACATACAGTTTGACAGAGTCCGCAGCAGTAAAGTATAAGATTTTAAAGAAGAAACGTCCGGAAAACCGGGCGTTTCTTACTGTTCACAGTTGCAAAATACTGCTTCGGATGATACCATGAAAACAGATTTTACGGATGTAAAATATTGTTTCCATAAGAAAAAGGATTTGTGAGGAGGCTGGGGATGAACAAGGGGGAAGACCAGAGAGAAAGAAACCGGCGGTCTGCAGGCAGCCGGACATCAGAGACTGAAAAGAGAGCGCCGCAGCGCAGGCCCGTAAGCCGCGAAGAACGGATGCGCCGAAAGAGAGAACGGCTGAAAAGAAGAAGGCGGATTGCCATCGCAGTATTATGCGGTCTGGTATTGCTGCTGATATTGATCATTGCGGGAATTGCTGCACTGGTAAGACATTTTGCAGGGGGAAGCGGCAGCGGCAAGAAACAGGGACAGGCATCGGATTTGACGATAGAGCAGCAAAAGGAAGAAGACCAGCAGGCGGAACAGGAGGCGGAACCGGTCTCTATTACGATCAGTGCGGCGGGTGACTGTACTCTTGGAACAGATGAGAATTTTAACCAGAGCACCAGTCTGAATGCGTATTATGACAGTAACGGTCCAGCGTATTTCTTCCAGAATGTGAAGCCGATATTTGACGCGGATGATCTGACTATAGTAAATATGGAAGGGACGCTCACAGAATCAACATCACGTCAGGATAAAACCTATGCGTTTAAAGGGCCGGCTGAGTATCCAAGATTCTGACAGACGGCGGTGTGGAAGCGGCTAATCTGGCGAACAACCACAGCCGGGATTATGGAGAACAGAGCTATACGGATACTATTGCGGCTCTTGATGCGGCCGGTATTACGAGTTTTGGTTATGACAGAACGGCCGTTATGGATGTAAACGGCGTGAAGGTCGGACTGGTGGGAACCTATGAACTGGCGGACGGCATGGGATGCGAAGATGACATGATTGCCAACATTAAGGCCGTGGAAGAGCAGGGAGCCCAGATTGTAATTGTAAGTTTCCACTGGGGGCTGGAAAAAGAAAATTATCCTACGGAAAATCAGGTAAACCTTGCCCATTCTGCCATTGATAACGGCGCAGATCTTGTGCTCGGACATCATCCGCATGTGCTGGAAGGGATCGAGGTATACAACGGAAAGAATATTGTATACAGTCTCGGCAATTTCTGCTTCGGCGGCAACAGTAATCCGTCAGATAAAGATACAATGATCTTCCAGCAGACATTTACAGTTCAGGGAGATGAGCTTATAGAAGACAATGTAACAAATATTATTCCCTGTTCTATTTCTTCTGAATCAGGGAAAAATAATTATCAGCCCACACCTCTGGAAGGCGATGAGGCTGACCGGGTGAAGGGCAGGATTGAAGAGTACAGCAGCGGCTTTTGATTCGGAAAAAGATGAACCGGGGGCATAGAATATGCGCCCCGGTTTTGTGTATCTTACCGGAAGAATTCTTCTGCTGCACGGATCAGGTACTGTGTATCCCGCACTCCGGCGGTCTCATACGGAGAGTGCATAGCGAGCTGCGGCAGTCCGATATCCACAGTGTTCAGGGCAACCTGTGTATTGGATATATTACCCAATGTAGAACCGCCTGCCATATCGGAGCGGTTGACAAAAGTCTGTACCGGCACTCGGGCAGTCCGGCAGATATCCCGGAACATGGCGGCGGACACTCCGTCCGTGCAGTATTTCTGGTTCGCATTGAACTTAATGACGATGCCGCCGTTTATGTAAGGCCGGTTTGTCGGATCAGTTTTGTCTGTATGGTTCGGATGTACGGCATGGGCGTTGTCCGCGGAAATCATCAGGCTGTCTGCAAGATGGATCAGATAGTCTTCACGGGTAAGGCCGAGGCAGTCGTGAATCCGTGTCAGAGTGTCATAGAGGAATGTGGAAGCGGCTCCTTGTTTTGTGCCGCTGCCTACCTCTTCATTGTCAAGGACACAGTGCACGGCCATATATTTCTTCTTTTCTCCGGCGAGGAACCCTTTGATGGAAGCAAACGCACACTGCAGGTCATCCAGTCTTCCGCAGGATATAAATTCTCTGGAAGCGCCCCATATACTCGCCTTTTCTCTGTTGTAGAGAAAGAGGTCGTGTCCGAGGATATCTTCTTCTTTTACGCCTGCGGCTTCCGAAGTTATTTTCATGAATGTTCCCTTATCTGCCAGATCTCCGTACAGAGGGAGCATATCTTTCTGGGCATTATACTTGAAGCCGCTGTTCGCCTCGCGGTTCATGTGAATGGCAAGGTTCGGAATCAGTACAAGGTCACGGTCTATATTTACCAGTCTGGATATGAAATTACCGCTTGCAGGATCTTTGATAATGACACGGCCGGCTGCAGAGAGCGGACGATCCAGCCATGGAGCGCAGAGCATACCGCCGTAACGCTCCACATTGAGGCGGATATAGTGACCATCGCTTTCCAGTTCCGGATTTTCTTTGATCTTGAATGCGGGAGAATCGCCATGGCTTGCCATGATCCGCATACCGGGGAAGGAATGCCCCGGAATTGTGAATGCGATCAGTGCGGAATCGTTTCTGGTGACAAAATACCTGCCACCCGGACGTATGTCCCATTTTTTATTTTCAGATAATTGTTCAAAGTGCTCGTCCAAGAGCATATTTTTCATATTTTCCACGGCGTGGAAGCAGGAAGGACTGCTTTCCAGAAATTGAGCCAGTTCTTTTGCAGATGTATTATCCATGATAATAAGTCACTCCTTCTTGTAAAATATATTTTCAGAATATAATCTGTATCCTCCGCTGTCAAGATTCTTTACAATCGCAGCCGGCTTTCGTATACTGGGAATTATAAAGGAGCTGATCGTATGAGGATATTGATAGCAGAGGATGAAAATGATCTGAATCAGATTATAACAAAACGTCTGAAAGGGGAACATTACAGCGTGGATTCCTGTTATAACGGACAGGAAGCGCTGGAGTATTTGGAGAGCGCGGAGTATGATGCGGTGGTGCTGGATATCATGATGCCCGTTCTGGACGGCCTCAGTGTGCTCAGGAAAATGAGGCGGAGAAATGACAGCACGCCGGTGCTTCTTCTCACTGCAAAGGACAGCATTGAAGACAGGGTGTCAGGGCTGGATGCCGGAGCAAATGACTATCTTGTGAAGCCGTTTGCATTTGAGGAGCTGCTGGCAAGGATAAGAGTACTGCTCAGAAAGCCGGCGGAAACGCCGAAGACCTGCTATACAGTGGCGGATCTGGAAGTGCATATGGATACGCAGCAGGTGAAGCGCGGCGGACAGGAAATCCGGCTGTCCGGAAAAGAATTCGCACTGTTACGGTACATGGTGCAGAACGAGGGGATCGTGCTATCGAGAGACAGACTGGAACAGCATCTGTGGAATTTCGACTATGCGGGCGGTTCAAATGTGATCGACGTTTATATCCGTTATTTACGCAAGAAGATCGATGAAGGACATGAACAGAAACTGATCCATACCGTGCGGGGAGCGGGATATGTGCTCAGGGCGGAAGCGTGAGAGATTTTTCAGGCAGACGGTGAAAGGAACTATAATGAAGAAGATTTCACTGAAATTAAAACTTACATTATTATATACATTTTTTATGGCACTTCTTACGTGTGCGGCTCTTGCCATTCTGTTCTCTCTCAGCAGCCGGGAGGTGCTTTCTTCTACCCAGTCAAAGCTTGAACAGCGGGTTCAGGAGAGTGCAGAAGATATTTTGCTGAGAAACGGAGAAATACGGATCGATTCGGATTTCTATTCGATCGTGCGGGACGTATACCTTTCTCTGTACAGCAGTGATATGTATTTTATGTATGGAAGGGTGCCGAGGGGATTCGGGCAGCCTCCGGAACTGGCAGACGGACAGATGCAGACGATCAGGGACGGAAATATGGAATGGTATGTATACGATATGTCATACAGGCTGTCCGATGATCAGACTGTATATATCCGGGGAATCACATCGATTACGGATGCGGAGGAGAGTTTTACTGTAACATTGCGGTTTGCGCTGGTTCTTCTTCCGCTGATGGTGCTGGCGACAGCAGTGATCGGCTACCGGTTTACGAGACGTACCCTTCTGCCGGTACGCAGGATGACGGACACGGTGCGTCAGATCCGGTCAGATACCGATCTGTCACGGAGGATCGGATTCAAAGAGTCCGGAGGAAGAAAAGAACGCGACGAGATCTATATTCTGGGAAAGACATTTGATGAAATGCTGGGAGAACTGGAGGAAGTGTTCTGCAGGGAACAGCAGTTTACATCAGATGCCTCTCATGAACTGCGCACGCCGGTGAGCGTGATCATGGCTCAGTGTGACGCGATGCTTGCGGAAGACAATACATTAACAGAAGAACAGAGGGGACAGATCGGTCTTATCCGGAGAAAGGCACAGGGAATGGCGGATATGATCGCACAGCTTCTTTTTCTGTCAAGGGCAGATCAGGGCAGGCAGCCTCTGCGCAGAGAACATATCAATCTGAGCGAACTGACGGAAATGATCGCGGAAGAACAGCAGATGCTCTCAGAAGCGCAGGGACGGGGAATCCGCGTGGAAACACGCAGCTCTTCGGAAATATGGGCGGATGTGGATGAGACTTTCTACATAAGGATGCTTGTAAATCTGATCTCGAATGCAGTCCGGTACAGCAGAGAGAATGGAACGGTAGAAGTATCCCTCGAAAAAAACGGGGATATGGTGATCGGAAACGTGCGGGACTATGGCAGCGGAATATCTCAGGAGGATCTGCCCCATATCTGGGAGCGCTTTTATCAGACGGACGCCTCAAGGACAGGCGGCAGCCATGCGGGGCTGGGATTGTCTATGGTCAAGTGGATCGCAGAGGCTCACGGGGGCAGTGTATCAGCGGAAAGTATCAAGGGAAAAGGCAGCACATTCACTTTCCGGATCCCTGCGGAAGAAAAGATTTTCGAATAAATTGAAAAATATGAGATACTTTAATCTTGGTTTAATCTTTCTCTTTTATAGTGGTATCAACAAAACAGATAAAACAAAAAATAAATAAATAATCATGAAGGGAGAAAGAAAAATGAAGAGATTAACAGCAGCAATTATTGCGGTAATGGCAGCGGGAGTATTCACAGGATGCGGAAATCCGGGAATGGCACATCAGAATAGCGGAAACGGAACAGCAGCGTCAGGACAGACGGACAACGCCGGAAATACGGCAGGGCAGACAGATAATACAGGCAGTACCGCCGGCACAGAAACCAAGAATACAGGGACACAGGATATCGGTGAAGACGCAGCGCTGCAGGCAGCACTGGACGCTGCAGGCATCAATGAGGCGGATGCGTCGAGAATTCTGGTTTCCATGGACCGTGATGACGGAAGAGTTGTCTATGATGTCAGATTCGATGCGGGGCAGACGGAATATGATTATGAAATACTTGCAGCAGACGGACAGGTTGTAAGTTCGGATATTGAACAGATACGCGATGACCGCAGTCAGAACGGAAATAATGCCGGAACAGCCGTCAGCAGAGAAAAAGCAATAGAGACGGCTCTCGCCAAAGTGCCCGGGGCAACGGAAAATGATATCAGAATTGAACTGGATTACGATGACGGCAGATATAAATACGAAGGAGATATTATCTGCGACAGAACAGAGTATGATTTTGAAATCGATGCTGACAGCGGCGAGATTCTGGAATGGAGTGAAGAGTGGCAATAAACAGAAAAACCGGAACAGACAGGCGGAAAATATGATAGATGTAAGCCGGTGTGTGAAAACATGCCGGCTTTTTCTTGACGAATACAGTGAACTTTGGTATAATTTTTTGAGTGCAGGAATAAAATAAACAACATATGGCGCAGTAGCCAAGTGGTAAGGCGTGGGTCTGCAACACCCTGATTCACCGGTTC
>CAKNJS010000011.1 GCA_930986645.1 uncultured Lachnoclostridium sp. | reverse complement strand
AAGCGACAGCTTTGATATTTTATCAAATCCGTTCCGCTTTGTCAAGAACTTTTTTTATTTTTCTTTTGTTTTTGCTGTCCCTCACGAGTCAGCTTAAATATAATACCATTTGTTTCGGCTAATGTCAACCATTTTTTACAAGTTTTTCAACTTTTTTCTCAGTTGTCATTCAAGCACTACATCTGGTATCTTTACACGATATTATCCACAAATTTACTTTTAACATACAAAAACTACTGGGTTTCTCCAGTAGTTTTTACGGATAATACCGAACGGAGAAAGAGGGATTTGAACCCTCGCGCCGGTTTCCCGACCTACACCCTTAGCAGGGGCGCCTCTTCAGCCTCTTGAGTATTTCTCCTGATTCTGAATGAGACTACAGGCAACGCTGCAGCAATTTATTCAGTTCTGCACTAATAGTGCGAAATTTATTATACTAAACGCTTCCGCTAATGTCAACGGGAAATTTAAAAACTTTTTGACAAAATACATCTTATCACTTTTTACGTATTAGCATCTATTACCTTCTGTATTCTTTTCTGGACTTCAGCAGCAATTTCCGTGGTCTTCTTTTCTTTATATTCTTCATAATAAATCGGTTCAAGAAAATGAACCTGCACGGTTACCGGACGTATTGTATTCGTATCAAAAGGCTTAAATGAATCAATCAAAGCCACTGGTACAATCGGACACTGCGCCTTCGTCGCTGATTTAAAGCTTCCGCCCTTGAATGTCCCGACACGATTTCCGTTCTTTGAGCGGGTGCCTTCCGCAAAGATAAGATAATTTCTGCCCTTCTTCACCTCTTTTGTTACATTAATAATAACCTGCATCGCCTGACGGACATCCTCGCGGTCAATCATATATGCTTTCATACATGCAAAAACCTGCTTTAAAAAAGGTATATTTCCAATCTCTTTTTTTGCGACAACCGAAAAAGGCCTCGGACATGCTTCAATAATAGCCAGAACGTCATACAAGCCCTGATGGTTCGGGAAAAACATAAATCCATTTTTCTCAGGAAGGTTTTCAACGCCATGCACATCAATGCGCACATTCCCCCCGCGATTTGCATGGAGATCTATCCACTGAAGAAAAGCATACATGTCGTTCTCACTATATTTATCCACATGAGTTGCTCTATAACACAGCCGTATCCACCCATACGGAACTATAAGCAGATTGCGAAGCACCATCATTAAGATACGTTTCATAAATAAAGTTCCTCTTTCTTTCGTATTATTTTAACGCGTAGAAATGCTCCCCTCTGGGAGCATTTAAAATCACAGATTTATTTCAATCTTACGATGTGTTCTGTGATATTGATGATACCGGACACCGGCTGCGTCCATCATACGCTTTGACGCCTGAACGCCTGCGGTATCGGCATATTTGTCACAGTCATATATTACTTCCCTTATCCCTGACTGTATAATCGCTTTAGCGCATTCATTGCACGGAAAAAGTGTAACATACAGCTTTGCCCCTGCAAGACTTCCACCGCTGTAATTTAATATTGCATTAAGTTCACTGTGTGTTGAATAAACATATTTTGTCTCGAGAGGATCCTCTCCCTCTCTGGCCCACGGAAATTCATCATCTGAACATCCGATCGGGAATCCATTATATCCCATAGAGAGTATTTTATTATCTTCACTTACAATGCAGCATCCGACCTGCGTATTAGGATCTTTTGATCTCATTCCGGACAGCATTGCCACCCCCATAAAATATTCATCCCACGAAAGATAATCCGTTCTTTTTCCTGACATTTTCCTATCTCCTTTACTCTGCGGCCAGAACTGACTGAATTGCCGCGCAGACTACTTAGTACCGAATATGCGGTCGCCTGCATCTCCGAGTCCCGGAACAATATAGCCATGATCATTCAGCTTCTCATCCAGAGCCCCTATATAAATATCAACATCCGGATGTTCCTTCTGCATCCGTTTCAGACCTTCAGGCGCGGCTAATATGCAGAGAAAACGAATATGCTTTACGCCTTTATCCTTCAGCATACGGATCGCCGCCACACTGGAGCCGCCAGTAGCAAGCATGGGGTCTACCACAAACACTTCCCTTTCACCACAGTCTGCCGGCAATTTGCAATAGTATTCTACCGGCTCCAATGTTTCAGGATCTCTGTACAGACCGATATGCCCCACCTTTGCAGTAGGAATCAGCGAGAGCATTCCATCCACCATTCCAAGACCGGCACGAAGGATAGGAACAATCGCAAGTTTCTTGCCAGTAAGCATTTTCCCCGTCATCTCCGCAATCGGCGTCTTGATCTTCACATCTTCCGTCTTGAGATCCCTAGTTGCTTCATAACACATAAGCTGGGCAATCTCGCCAATAACCTCTCTGAATTCTTTCGTCCCGACATTTTCCTGACGAATATAGCTGATCTTATGTGCAATCAGCGGATGATCCATCACGACAGTTCTTCCCATTTTTCTTCCTCCATAAGTGAATTTAGTTTATCCGCAAGTTTTTTAATAATCTTTTCCAACACTTCCATGCACTCTCCGTAGGCAGTCAACGGTTTTCCATAAGGATCCGGAATTTCTGTATTATCGCCGGTGAATTCATTAAGTGTATATACGTTTTCTGCCGGTCCGCATTCCGCAAGTATTTTTTCCTTTTCACTCTGATCTATTGTAAGGATTAATGTATCCTCCTGAATTTCTTCAGGATCCAGCTGCAGCGAACTATGGCCTTCCAGTGTCATCTGTACACTTTTCATAACAGCTTCCGCTTTCTGGTTTGCCGGTTCAGGAAAGAGCACAACCATTCCTCTGGAGTCGATCACATATTCCTGTTTCAGGTCACAATGCCTTAGAAGTTCTGCGCACATCGGGCCTCTGGCCGAATCTGTGCCGCTCACAAACGTTATCCTTCTGTATTTCTGAAGCTTTACAACTTCTGACGCCTGTATTCTGAGATGCCCGGCCGCTTTTTCCAGCCGGTTCATAATTGCTGTTCCCATTCCCTGAACCGCAAAAGATTCACTATAGATCGTATCTATATTTTCCTCATCAAATTCACGTAATACACCATAGAGATTTCGCGCAATCGTCTTCTCATTTTCCCTCGTACCAATATTTTTTACAATTCCGTGATTGTAAAAAGGAAGCGTCTCACTTGTAGCGATAATTCCGACCGGATGTCCTTTTCTGTCCGCTTCATATGCCAACTGACGTATTGCCAGTATCTCTTCTCTTAAATCTCCTTCCACAATCACAAGTTTTGCTTTAGGCGCATAATGCCTGTATTTCATACCCGGAGCTTTAGGCGCCTGTGTACTGTTCTCGCTCAAAAGAGTCTGATCCACATTAACAGGTCCTATCACTTCTTCGAACATTTCTTCCGTAATGGCTCCCGGTCTCAAGATCATCGGAGGTGAAACTGTCATATCCAGTATAGTAGATTCCAGCCCGATATCTACAGTTCCTCCGTCAAGTATCATGTCAATCTTCCCGTTGAGATCCTCTGCCACATGCTGTGCTGTTGTAGGGCTCGGCCGCCCCGAGGTATTCGCACTGGGAGCGGATACAAAACCGCCTGCTGCCCGGATCAGGGCCTGAGCGACCGGATCAACCGGCATTCGAACCGCAACCGTGTCCAGTCCTCCCGTCGTTCCATACGGTACTATATCACTTTTTTCAAAAATCATTGTCAGCGGTCCCGGCCAGAAATGAGCCGCAAGCATATCCGTCTCCGGAGGAATATTCACTGCAATCTTTTTCAGATCATCATAATCGGCAATATGCACGATAAGAGGATTATCCGACGGTCTTCCTTTCGCCTCATATGTTCTTTTTGCCGCCTGTTCCTGAAGCGCATCCGCTCCGAGACCATACACCGTCTCTGTCGGGAATGCAACCAGCCTTCCCTCCCGCAGAAGCGCTCCCGCTTCTTCTATTGCCTCTTCATTTATTTGATTTTTATCTATTTTTATAATTTTTGTTTCCATAAATTTTATTATACCATCATTCGTGCTAAAAAAAAACTATTTTGTAAGCCGGCACATTACTCCGAGATTTCGCGTATGTATTGCACAACCCCGCCGGCGGCAGCCGATGCAACTCTTTCCTGATACTCGCCGCTCACAAGCTTAGCCGCCTCCTCCGCATTACTGAGAAACCCGCATTCCACAATTACAACAGGCACTTCCGCATGCTTTAATATATAGTAGGAACTGTTCGGCTTCATCTCTCTTGTGTACATCGAATCAATTTGATTTAACTCCGCCTGCAGAATCTCTGCCGCAGCCTTTCCCTCTGCAGAATCCGTGTAATAGAAAACCTGCGGTCCCTTCACATCACTCCCCTGAAAACTATTCTGATGTATACTTACAACGAGCACCGGTCCGGATTCATTCATAATTTTCACCCGTTCTTTCAGGTCCTCCGTCTGAGAATCGCCAAGCCTGTCATCACTCTCACGCGTCATAACGACAGTAATTCCTTCTTCTTCCAGAATCTTTTTCATTAATAAAGCAATTTTTAAATTTATCTCTTTTTCTTCCGCACCGTTTATCCCTGTCTTTCCCGCATCAATTCCTCCATGCCCCGGATCCAGAACAACCATTCTTTCTGAACCGGAAATTGACGAGGCCGCTGTCATATCGGCAGCGATATAATTTTTCAAACCTCTTCCGGCATGCTGGCAGAGAATGACTATTCCCGTCATTGCCAGTATGATTACGGCGTATTTTATCTTTTTCCTCATAAAAAAACACCCCCTTTCCTACATATATAATATATGCGGAAAGAGGATGTCTCTTTCTGAAGTATCTGCCTTCACATAATGGCGGTGCCAGAGCGCCGGATTTCTCCACTGATTAATCTGTCAACCATCTTATGGCATGTCCGGAATCAATTCACATACTGAAGAATCACATCCCAGACCGCAGGATCTTCCATACCAAGACTCCACTCGGCAACTCCGGCAAGATTATTGGATTTAATAACCTTCAGTTTCTCTTCGAGAGACTGATTATCTTCCAGCCATATTTTATATGTCCCGCCGTCTGCCTCCCACTGGGCATAATTCTGCATGGTTTCCGAATCCCACTGAGCCTGTACTCCTGCATCTTCAACAACCTGAGCCGCTTCATCCATTCCATATGCCGAACTGGTAACTTTGTCCGGATACGATGCTGCTTCCGTACCTGCCTCCTGAGCAAGTTCCTCATCTGTCTTAGGTGTTTCAAACCAGAGTCTGGTAAAGAACGGTACCCCGGCAATCAGCTTATCATCCGGAACAGACTTCAAGGCGTCTGTTATTCCATTCTCAAGATAACCGATCGAAGCAACCGAACCAGCCTCATAGGAGCCGTCGGTATGTTCATCATAACCCATAATCACTACATAATCCGCCACATTTCCCTGCTCTTCTATATCATAATGTTCATTGTATGGCTGCGGCACATAATTGTCGACAGACAGTACAAGCCCGTTCTGCCGGCATTTTACGGACAACTCCCTCACAAACTGGATGTAATGTTCTCCGCAGGCAGCTGACACCAGTTCAAAATCAAGGTTAATCCCGTCAATCCCTTTTTCAATCGCTTCTGCAATAACCTGATTAATAACCTTCGTCCGTTTCGAGGTATAGCTGAGCACTTCATACGTTTCATCATAAGAATTGATTCCTCCATGAAAATCACGAAGCACTGCCCATACTTCCAATTTGGCCTGATGTGCATAATTTACATAATCCGAATCTGCAAGAGAAGTGATATTTCCTTCTGTATCCGCGAGGCTGAACCATGTGGGGGCAATCGTTGTCAGCCCCTTTGTCTGTGCAATGCTCTGCAGGATATATCCGTTTGCATCAGGGTTTGAAACATTATGCCACACCATATTTATCGTGTAATCCTTGGAAATGTTTGTATAGACAGGTTCATCAAATTCTCTGGAAGTCGTTTCTTCATGGATATCATTCAAAAGTCTTGTCCGGACATAACCGATAAAGCCGTCTTCCGTCCCCACTTTCATCCAGTTATTTTCGTCCTCGAGAACTGTAACCTTACTGCCCTTCTTTATATCTGTAAGAATCGGGCTCTTTACTCCGCCCTGATACCTCACCTCAGTATCCCGCTTGATTTCCGCCGTCTGTATCTCACCCCACTCAGATGTAATTACAGCTCTGACCGGGTGTTCGTCATACACTTCATATTCCATATTTGTATACTGCTGGATGAACGGAAGTGCGATATACGCTGTTCTGCCCTCCGTTTTCAGAATTGTATAATCTGCACTTTTCTGATCTGTAACATCTGTATATTCATTGCTTCCGACTTCTGCCGAAACATTGCCGTCCGGCAATGTATACAGCAGAATATTCTCATTCGGATCCCAGTAAAAACGGCTGTTAATCCGGTCTCTAACAACTGAATATTCTATATAATACTGTCCGTCGTAAACTTTCCCCGGCGCAGGCGAGGGCTCTGATTCTCCTGATGAAGCATCCGCCTCTTTCCTGACCACTTCATTATTGATCACAACTGCAATTTCGTCATCCTGATCTAATTCATAATATTGTTCCAGATCTGCTCTCTCATTTGATGCACCGTATCTCTGCCAGATCAGGAAACCTCCCGCTGCTGCAAGTATCAAAACAATAAAGATGATCCATCTTATCACTGCATTACGCCGTCGTCTTCTGGCTCTGCTGCTTCTCTTCTTCCCCGATCCCGGTCTGACTGCGCGCCTGCGGCCGGAATCTCCGTCTGACGGCCTTTGGGCGTATCTGTCAGGGCGCTGCTTCTGTGGTCCGGCTGTTCTGTTCCGCCTTCCCCGTGCACCCTTTCTTTCTCTTTCGTCCATTCCGTACCTCCTGTCGGTAATTCTTATACCACATGCACAGAAAAGGAAGCGGCATAAATCGCCATTTACTTTTCAAGCCGTGGCTCACCAGTACAATCCCTGCACAGCAAGGCGGACCGCGCTGCAGTCCGATTTGCACATTGTGCAATCATTATACCACATATTCACTTTCATTCATTAATAATTTACCTGTTTGAGGAGAATTTAAACAGCATAATGAAAATACATCTGCGATTTTTTTGCGTCCGGCAGGTTAAGGGGTATTTCCTGCCCGTTGATTAATATCAGTAAATGTCAGCGCCTCTATATTTCCTTCCCGGCTCAGGACATAATCACGCATATATGTTCCTTCTTCTTTTGTCATATAGGCTGTTACGATCTGCAGAGGGCTGGCACGATATCCGTCAAGCGAAATATCAATTCCCTTCTGTTCATAATTTTCCAGTTCCGTAAACAGCTCTCTGTAAACTGTCTCATCCATTTTCATTGTATACTCCTTCACCCGCTCCTGCCCGCGATAAATAGAATTTCTTTTCCAGACAGCCATAAGGAAGTATCTGTGACATACTGTCGGCTTTCCGAAATGCAAAAGACAGCCGGCTCTTCAGCGGGAAATCATCAATCACCTTCTCGTTTCTGTACTCCTCCCTTCCATTCATTTACTTATCGGCGTCGCCGTCTTTTGTAAGTGCCATTATATGAGCACTGCATGCGTTTTGCAATGTGTTTATTGTTCATAACCTGTGTTTATTTGTTGATAAATCTATCCACACATCCGGCAAAGTTTTCCACTTGTTTTCCACAAATATCCAGCCTGATGAAAGTGCAGAAACCGATCATATATTTTTTCTTTACATTGCCATATTTTTTGTTTATACTAATCATGAGAATATGTATCTAAATCTATTTGATGTGCATATTATCTTATATAATATAAGGATGTGATTATATGAAGATTGAAAAGCTCAATGAAAATCAGATTCGTTGTACGCTGACACACGCGGATCTGGCAGCACGCCATCTGAAACTGAGCGAGCTTGCCTATGGTACTGAGAAAGCAAAATCTTTATTTCGCGATATGATGCAGCAGGCCTCTTTTGATTTTGGATTTGAAGCGGATAATATACCTCTTATGATAGAAGCAATTCCTTCCTCAGCAGATTCCATCGTTCTGATCATAACAAAAGTGGAAGACCCGGAGGAACTTGATACACGCTTTTCCCGCTTTACACCGGCAGGCGAAAACACTTCGCTTAATGCCGATGCTCTGGAGAAGCTTGAAGGTGCAGATGAATTTCTTAATCTTTTGAACAAAGTAAAAGAAGCTGCAGCCGCTGCCGGAACCGGAAGCAAAGAAAAAGAAGAGGCAGGTACCCCGCCATTTTCTGTGCGTCTGTTTTCTTTCGAGTCACTCGACAGCGCAATCAGGGCAGCACGGCTTATCGCCCCTCTCTACAGTGGCGCAAACACATTGTATAAAGACACTTCCGAAGGAGTTTTCCTGCTTGCCCTTGCTCCATCAGAGCATATGACCAGCGAATTTAATAAGATATGCAATATGCTTTCCGAATATGGAACCCCGGAAAAGACCGATTCCACTATCCTTGCTTTTCTGGAAGAGCACTGTGATATCATTGTACCGGCCGATGCCGTACAGAAATTATCCGCACTGTAAATCACCGGATATATAAAAAGCCCCGGAGAACGGACATCTTTAAAAGATGCTCTGCTCTCCGGGGCTTTTATTTCCATTTTTACTGTTCTGCCGCCATAGTTGCATTGATCTTCTCTACGAGAAGTGCGCTGTCAATGCCATGTACCATAGCCGCTTCCTCCAGAGTCTCCATCTGGGAAGCCGGGCAGCCAAGGCAGTGCATTCCGATCTCCATAAGGATTGGTGCACATCCCGGGAAAATATTGAGAAGCTCTCCGATTTTTGTATCTTTAGAAACCTGTGCCATTTCTATTTCCTCCTTAAATTAATTGAATTTCTTCAGTGTTCTTTATTATAATCCCTGTTAATTAAATTATCAACCGTGTTTTTCTATTTTATACAGCGTATATTATCTGCCGCTGTGTATTTGACAATCTTTTCTGAATTTTCTGAAATGTTTCTGCTCGATTTTTTGTTTTTTTGAATACTTAAAAGTCAAGAATGAAACCGATTTTTTTCGACAATTTCACATTTTCATAACAACTCACCAAAACGTTCGTTCCTTTTTTGCTTCCGAGTAATTCACCAAAAACATATGTTTTTGTGTGGATAATGTGGATAACTCAGTAGAAAACCTTACTTTTTCCACGTTTTTCATTGTTCAGAGTGTGGATAAGTTGAAAACTTCCTGATTTCTGATTTCGACGGATTTTTACAAATAAAAACATTTTTGTGCATTTTGCTTATTTTATCAAATATAATGTCGAAAACGGGAAAACCGCATTTTCAGTAAAATACAATCTTCCCGTTCTTATTATTTAACATTCTCATTTTGTATTACATGCTGTGTCAGAGAACTCGTCTGACTGCGTAAATATTTGTATATGTGGCACTGCATATGCAGATCCCTTTGTCTGAATTAAGAGCGTTCACAATATTGCCGTCACCCATATAAAGTCCCACATGACTGCAGTCGCCATATAAAATCAGATCTCCCGGCTGTGCATCTTCATAGCTTACAGCATATCCGGAATTCACCATATCATATGTTGTTCTCGGAAGACTGATTCCAAAATGCGCATAAACCGACTGGACGAATCCAGAGCAGTCCGCCCCGTCCGTAAGGCTTGTTCCTCCCCAGACATAAGGGTTCCCGATAAACTGACAGGCGTAATCGATCACAGCCTGTCCAGCGGTTCCCGTGCTGCTCTCCGCCGCTGTTTCTGCAGCAGACTCCCGCTCGGCTTTCTGCTCTTCTTCCGCTTTTTCCCGTGCAATCCGTTCCTCTTCTTCTTCCTTTGTCTCCCCGTAGGAATAAGAAGTTTCCTCTGTTACATAACTGCCTGATACCCAGCCGTCAATGTCCCCGACTTTTACAGGATACCAGCCGTCCACCGGATCACCGGTCACCTGATACTGTTCATCCTCCATAATCTGTGTCAGTATCCGAGCATCTGTTCCCTGACTGTCCCTCACATTAAGGACCGATGCGGTAACCGTAACTGTATTACTTTCGTACTCACCGGCATGCTCTTGTGCTTCATTCCCTGTTATAAGAGCATCCGCAGGAACGTATCCCTCTGCTTCCCCTGAACGGATCTTCGTCCAGCCGTCCAGATACTCCAGTACCTGGGCCGCAGAATTTTTATACAGTTTCCCGACCCAGTCACTGTTTTCATCCGGTGCACTTCTGATATAGGTATAATCTCCTGTATCAGAAAATGCCATATTCAAATACTCTCCCTCTTCTGTTGGCACCAGATAGAGATCAATATTGTCTTTTACATCTGTCTCATAACATTCTTCCAGTACCGATTCAATCCCTGATGCCTGTATAAACGGCTGGTCATCTATCTCTTCAGCAGCCGATACACGAAGCACACTCCCCGGGATCATGATCACTCCTGCAATAGCAGAAAAGACCACTTTTTGGCTGATGTGTGTTCTGTCCATATAAAACCTCCCTGACATTTGTGTCTTTATCTTTTGTAGGAAGTTCTAAATGTTACACAATTGTTAACTTTGTTACGCTGATATTATATCAGGAGCATTCCCGCATGTCAACCGATTATAAGGCATTTCATTCACCATATCTCGACAAATATCATTATTTTCTCTTTGATATCATGTGTGATTCCAGAATATTATTAATTATTTTGTAACAAATTGGCGTTTATAATTCTTCATATATAAAAGTTTATTTATACTTTATTATTTTTTATTTTTTTTGCTGAATAAAGGTTGACAAACAAATAAAAAAGTATTATATTCTAATTACAGTAATCGTTATCATTATTAACTTAATAACGGTTCTCATTTAGCAATGAAAGGGGGATTCCCATTGACAACTTTAAAATACAGTAGACAACGAGAATCCATCAAACATTTCCTGATGACAACCAAAGAACATCCTACCGCCGATGAGGTTTATATGCATGTAAAGAAAGATTTTCCGAACATCAGTCTCGGAACGGTGTACAGAAACCTTAATCTTCTGACAGATATCGGTGAGGCGGTCAAGATCTCGACACCTGATGGCGGAGACCGGTTTGATGGAAGGACAGAACCGCACAATCATTTTTTATGTACCAGATGTGGACGATTACTGGATCTGGAGCTCGATATGAAAAGTATCGAGGAAGTGAACCGCCTTGCAGCGGAAAATTTCGACGGACTGATTGAATCCAGTTCTACATTATTTTATGGTGAATGCAGTGACTGCATTAAAAAGTCTTAACAATACATTTTCAAGAAAAGGAGACAGGAATTATGAAAAAATGGGTATGTACAGTATGTGGTTATGTTTACGAAGGAGAAGCTGCACCGTCAGAATGTCCGGTATGTCATGCACCGGCAGAGAAATTTCAGGAGCAGACAGGAGAGATGACATGGGCTGCTGAGCACGTTGTAGGCGTTGCACAGGGCGTAAGCGAGGACATCCTTGCTGATCTGAGAGCTAACTTCGAGGGAGAGTGCTCTGAGGTTGGTATGTATCTTGCAATGGCAAGAGTTGCTCACAGAGAGGGATATCCGGAAATCGGACTTTACTACGAGAAAGCTGCTTATGAAGAGGCTGAGCACGCTGCTAAGTTTGCTGAGCTGCTCGGCGAGGTTGTTACAGACAGCACAAAGAAGAACCTTGAGATGCGTGTAGAGGCTGAAAACGGCGCAACAGCAGGAAAGACAGACCTTGCAAAACGTGCAAAAGCCGCTAACCTTGATGCAATCCACGACACAGTTCATGAGATGGCAAGAGATGAGGCTCGTCATGGAAAAGCATTTGCAGGACTTCTGAAGAGATACTTCGGCTAATCCGAAACTATAATTACAACTGTAGAATAAGTAATATATTTGAGACTGTCTTTGAGAATTGCATACTCTTTCCCGAAGACAGTCTCTTTTCATAATTCAGAAAAGGAGGCACTTATGTCAAAATATGCAGGAACAAAAACAGAACAGAATCTGATGGAAGCTTTTTCCGGTGAATCACAGGCACGAAATAAATATACTTACTATGCGTCCGCAGCGAGAAAAGCAGGATTTGTCCAGATGGCCAATATCTTCGAGGAGACCGCAAATCAGGAGAAAGAACATGCAAAAATGTGGTTCAAAGAATTCCATGGTATCGGAAATGTTGAAGAAAACCTTGCAGACGCTGCTGCAGGCGAGAACTACGAATGGACAGATATGTATAAACGTATGGCTGAGGAAGCCGAAGCCGAAGGATTTGCCGAACTGGCCGCAAAATTCCGCGGCGTAGCTAAAGTAGAAGCTGCTCACGAAAAACGTTACCAGAAACTTCTCGATCATTACCGTGAGGGAAAAACTTTCAAGGATGAAGCTCCTCTCGGATGGAAATGCAATAACTGCGGATATATTTATGAAGGTGACGAAGCACCGGAAGTATGCCCGGTATGCGCACATCCGAAGGCTTACTTTGAGAGAAAGGCTGAGAATTACTAAAATTTCGATTTTTCGTACCGGCTGATATTATGTATAACGTCTGAAGTACAGTCAGCTGCAACAGTCTGATTCACGTATCCGCAGACGGATTACAAAATTGATGCCAGCTCCGGTTACAGGAAATAACTTCAATTAACAAAGCAGGGAAATGGCTGAATAACGCCATTTCCCTGCTTTTAACTTTCCGTAATTTTTCTTTAGAACGGTCCGTACCCGATTCCATAAGCGATCATGACAAGCACAAACGCGCTGACGATGAATCCTAGGTATATCTTCCAGCAGAATTTGATCCATGAGCCGTAGTCCACGCCGCACATGGACAGCTGGACAAGGGAGCTTCCCGGCCAGAAGCTGTTTGTAATGCCGTCGCCGTACTGATAGGTGAGCACAAGCACCTGCTGGTTGATGTTCAGAATCTTTCCGAGAGGCTGCAGGATCGGCATGACGATGACAGCCTTTCCGCTTCCGGATACTACAAGGAAGTTGAACAGTGTCACAAAGATAAAGATAATGAGAAGCGCGAGGATGGCACTTCTGTTCTCCAGCAGCTGTGACATGCCGTGCACGATCGTATCCATAATGCACGCCTGATTCATAAGCACTACAACTGACTGAGCAAGCCCTACTGCGAAAGCTGCGGCGAATACGCGGACGGCACCCTTACAGAAGAGCTGGCATGCTTCGCTTGGTCCGATCCGGAAGATAATGGAAAGCAGGATCCCCATGATCACATAGATTGCCGCAATCTGAGGGAAGGACCATCCCAGCCTGATACATCCGAAGCCCTGTATGATAATGATTCCGAGGAATACAAGAAGCCCGAGGGCTCTTCTGACATTCATCTCTTCCATACCTTCTGTATGGTCTTCCTTCTTCTGGTTCATATATTCTTCGCTCATCAGGCTGAGCGCAGGATTTTTCTTGATCTTACGGCAGTATGTATATAATCCGATCAGACCGATAATATAGAATACGACCAATCCGACAGCCCGGAAAACGATGCCGGAAAACAGCGGAAGCCCCACGATCTGCTGTGCCACTCCGGTCGTAAATGTATTCATCAGACCGGACGTAAATCCGACAGTGCTTCCTACGATAGCAAGAGCAGTGCCCACCATGCGGTCATATCCCAGAGCAAAACCGATGGTCACTGCAAGAGGATAGAACGGATAAGCGGCCTCTCCATATCCGAGCACTCCGAATACGACAAAGATCGTGTAGAAAATACACACAACAGAAAATTCTTTTCCTTTTGTCTTTTTCAGGATCAGATCGATCCCGGCTCCAAACGCTCCGCTGACTTCAAGCAGATAGATAACACCGGAACTGATAAAGAGGGTTCCCATGATCGTCGCGCCGTTTACGAAGCCGGTATATACAGCCTCAAAATAATCCATAAATGTAATAGGCGTCTCATTTTCCACATACTGGAATGTATCTGGATCGATCACGGTGATCCCTGAGGCATCCTCAATCCGCTCATATAATCCGCTCGGGATTATATAAGAGAGGATGACGACAAACAGCATGATAACAAGTAATATAATGAAGACATGAGGCATGTGAAAGCCTTTCTTCTGTGATTTTCCGTTCATTTTTAATGGTTCTCCTTTCCGTGTTCCTCAAGCCACGCAGCAGCTGCATTTGCATGGACTGCTGCTCCGAGAGGCAGCACTTCTTCGTCCAGCATCATTTTCGGGCTGTGAAGCGGTGCATTGCCCGGCCTGCCTGCTCCGATAAATACGAACATGCCGGGAACTTCGGTTGTCACATATCCGAAATCCTCTGTTCCTGTCATTGGCGGAATCTGATGTACTTTTTCTTCTCCGACGATCTCCCCGATATGCGGGACGATATCTCTGCACAGTTCTTCATTTGAATACGTACAGGGTGTATGGAATATAGTCAGGTCGTACTCACCGTTCCACGCTTTCACATAATGATCGATCACTTCGGGAATACGCTGTTTCAAATGCTCGGCTGCCTCTACATCCAGCGTGCGCAGTCCTATATGGAGTTCTGCCTCGTCCGGGATAATATTAACTGCCGTGCCGCCCTTTGCCACACCGCATGTCAGAGCCACCATTGCCGCGGGATCTGCTTCCCGTGATGCCAGCAGATTAACCGCCTGATACACCTGATTCATGATCATCAGCGGATCCGTACAGAGCTGGGGCTGGGAACTGTGTCCTCCTCTTCCGTGGATCTTCAGGATAAATGAATCAAGAGAAGCGGAATTTACTCCTACCGCATAGCCGACTTTCCCGGTCTCATCTGCAGGCTGGACGTGCAGTCCGAACGCCGCATCAACCGGCGGATCCTGAAGCGCGCCGTTTTCCACCATGATCCTCGCTCCTGCTCCGGTCTCTTCCCCCGGCTGGAACATAAGTTTTACGGAACCCTTCAGCTCGCTTTCCATATCCTTTAAAATCTGCGCTGCTCCGAGCAGCATAGCTGCATGGCTGTCATGACCGCACATATGCCCTGCCCCGTTACACGACTTATACTCCAGATTATTGTCCTCTCTGATCGGCAGCGCATCCATATCCGCTCTCAGAAGGATGCACGGACTTCCGTGTCCGATCACCGCGGTAACTCCTGTTTCCTTCTCCATTCTTGGAAATCCCGCTTCCACAAAATCGTTTGTCATTTTTTCCGGGAGCGGACCCCCGCAGTCTTTCCATGGAATTCCCATCTCATCCAGACGTTTTTTAATATATGCACTTGTCTCTGGCAGATCTGTTCCAATCTCCGGAATCTGATGCAGACGCCGCCTGTCATTGATGATCTGATCCTTCAGCGCATACGCTCTCTTCTTTATTTCTTCGGCTGATATTGCCATATTTTATGCCCCTTTCCGACTTCTTCACATATTTCCTTATAAAATGAAAAAACTCCGGACATCTTCTTGTTCCAGCCTCGGAGTCTTTTGGTTCATATTTATAAAGCCTGTCTGCATAAATATTCTTTATGCTAACATTTTTTGCCTCATTTTACAAGGTTTTTCGGAATTTTTCCTGACAAAAACCTGTCATTCTGCTATCATAGACTTCAAAGGAGTGTAGAACAGCATGAAACAAACTCAAAAACATATCTTTATTAACGGAAAAATTTTTACGGCTGATGACACTTTCCCCTTTGCGGACAGTATGGTAACAGAAAAAGGCCGCATCATATGGATCGGGGAAAAGGCCTCTATGCCTCGAGAGTATGCAGAAGCCATTTCAGCACAGATAAATACGCCAGCCGGCTGCTGTGACGTGACAGACCTGAAAGGCAGACGCGTGATCCCCGGATTTGTGGACGCCCATATGCATCCGGTCATGCTTGCGGATTTCCGCAAGAAAATCACGGCAATGCCTCCGGAGATCAATTCTATAGAAGATCTTGTCGAGGCAGTCAGAGAACGCCGTAAACAGCAGGCGCCCGGAGAGTGGATTGAAGGATGGGGCTATGATGAGCAGGGACTTCTCGAAAAACGCTCTCCCACCCGTTATGATCTGGATCGGGGATGCAGTGATTCCCCTGTATCTATTATGCGCACATGCGCACATATCCGCTGTGTCAACAGCATGGCGCTCAGACTGGCCGGCATTGACAGGAACACACCTGATCCGCCGGGCGGAGAGATCGAGAGAGATGAAAACGGCGAACCTACCGGAGTACTGAAAGAAAACGCCCGCAATCTGATCGCACCTCTGCTGCCTCAGGAATCGGTAGAACAGCACGTGGACAACCTTCTGGAACTGGGCGGGGTGCTCACCTCTCAGGGTATTACTACAATCTGTGATATGGGTAATCTCGATGAAAGCGATAATATTCCGGTCTATGAGGCTGCCGCGAAACAGGGCTTCCACCAGAGAGTCGGCGTTTATTATATGTGGGATTTCTTCGCAGATAATAAAGATTTCCGGATTCCGCCGGAGAGATTTGACCGTAAGCGGCAGATTTTTGCCGCAGGACTGAAGCTTATCGGCGACGGCAGCATTTCCGGAAGGACAGCATGGATGAACCGTCCTTATTACGGCTCCGAAGATGAGTATGGCATATCCGTGTGCAGCGATCATCTTGTTGAGACCGCTGTTGCTTTCTGTAAGGAAAACCACTGCCAGTTATCCATGCACGCCATGGGCACAAGAGCTGTTTCAAGAATGATAGACCGGGCATGTCTGGAAGATCCGTGGACATCTCCGGAAATTCCGTATGTGAGGGTAGAACACGTTACCGATCCGTCAGAGGAAAGCATCAGAAAAGCGGCAGAACACGGGATCTCCTTTGTCTCCCAGCCGATCTTCCCCTACGCTGAGAGCAAGAGTTATCTCTCCAATCTGGGCGCAGAATGGATGAAGCAGTGCTATCCGTATAAGAAAATGCTGGATGCGGGTGTAACTCTGGGATTCTCCACAGATGCCCCGGCCACATTCTGGTCGGATCCGTCCGATCCTTTCCCCGGACTTAAACTCGCTGTCACCCGTACCGCTGCAGACGGAACAGACTGCGGCAAGGATCAGGCAGTTGACATCACCACTGCAGTCAAATTATATACAAAGGGAGCTGCGCTTGCAGCCGGTTTTCCTGATACAGGAATACTGAAGTCCGGGTATCATGCAGATTTTGCTGTGCTCAGCGATGATATCCTGAATATTCCTGCTGAAGATATTGATAAAGTCAAAGTAGTACAAACTTATATTGGCGGCAGATGTGTCTATGAGCGGTAAGCAGCCCGCCGCTTTATAAGCGAAGCAGCCTGTATATTCTGATAAAAAGTATCATCAGACAAGGCATATAACAAGATAAAACAGAAGAGAGGAATGATATCATATGTTTCATTTACCAGAATACCGGGAACCGGATTTTACCAAAGAAAAATTTGTAAACGCGCCGGATGCGAAATGGGAGGAAGTGACAATCAAAGGCGTTGCGCCGGAAAACTATCACAGTACCTCTATGTATCCGGAATATTTTAAGATAGACGGCAAATGGATTCTCGCAAAAGAAAGCCGTATGGACTCCAGCGTCGTGATCGGAAACGACGGAGAATTAAAGGTGGTAGAGAACCGCAATCTGGAGATCGGTGACAAAGTCATTCTCGGCCGCTCGGAAAATGCGGAAGAGGGAATCTATCTGCATTCCACCGGATTTGAAGATCCTGCCGAAGCAAACGACGATCAGTTTGTCTTCCGTCAGGGAAGAAGCCGCGAGACTTCTTTTGCCAGAGATTATGACCGTCTGTTCGAGCTTTTAAAATATGAAAAAGAACACGGAAACATCCTGTGGGTCATGGGCCCGGCATTTTCCTTTGATGCGGATGCCCGCCGCGCGATGCAGGTTATGGTGGAAAACGGCTATGTGGACGGACTGATGGCAGGAAACGCACTGGCCACTCACGATCTTGAAGGCTCCATGTTCCACACTGCACTCGGGCAGGATATCTACACACAGAAATCCCAGCCGAACGGCCACTACAACCATCTGGATGTCATCAACCGTGTAAGAAAAAGCGGTTCTATCGCTCAGTTTATCGATGACTATGACATCGACAACGGAATTATGTACAGCTGCGTGAAGCACGATGTTCCGTTTGTTCTCACAGGATCGATCCGTGACGACGGCCCTCTTCCGGAGGTGATCGGAAATGCATACGAAGGCCAGACGGCAATGAGAAATATGGTTAAGAAATCAACAACTGTAATCTGCCTCGCAACCATGCTGCACACCATTGCTGCCGGAAATATGACGCCGTCCTACCGCGTGCTTGAAGACGGTACGGTACGGCCAGTTTTCCTGTATACAGTAGATGCCGATGAATTCGTAGTAAACAAGCTTCTGGACCGCGGAAGTCTTGCCGCGACAACGATTGTCACAAATGTACAGGACTTTATTATGATCGTTGCAAAGGGGCTTGGCCTTTTATAATCTTTGATCAAAGTTTTCTTTCAAACAAAAAACGGATGACCGGATCTGTACCGCTTACTGCGGATCAGCTCCGATCATCCGTTTTTTCTCTTCCCGCGTCATCTGCTTAATCGCCCACTCCCGGCTCATTGCCTCTTCCTTTGTCTGAAATTGCTCATAATAGACAAGTACCACCGGCCTCCGGTATTTTGTATACTTTGCTCCCTTCCCGTCATTGTGCGCTTTGATGCGCTTCTCCAGATCATTCGTCCATCCGGTATAAAGGGAACCGTCACTGCATTCAACAATATATGTATAATTCATAAACAACACCAAGGTTATTCTATTCCATTTCACACGGTTTGGCAATGGAAACTGCGATTTTTCGTATCGGTCTGTTTTGGACGTTTTACCCATTAACAGACCAATACGTAAAATCGAACTTTTTTACTCCATAAAGTTCATCGGATCCACCGGATCGCCGTCTTTGAGTACTTCAAAGTAAAGATTCGGCCCTTCTACGCTGTAGTATTTTGTAGGTTCGCTTAATGTGCCAAGAGGTTCTCCCGCCCCGACATAATCTCCGACAGCGACCGGCACATCGCTGAGCTGTCCGTATACCGCACTGTAACCATTTCCCATATCAAGAGTAACTGTGGTCCCGGTCTGGGCCGTATCTTCGATATTTGTCACGATTCCGGCAGCAGAAGCCCCGATTGTCTCTCCGACTTCGCCGCTTACGATCATAGCCGGATTATATCGATACTGTTCCAGTGTCTGGAAAAATACTGTCTGATCCATACTGTAATTCATGATCACCGCGCCGCTGGCAGGCCATGCAAGGGTGCTGTCTTCACTGAACCATACACCTGATGTATCCGCGGATGCAGCTGCTCCTCCGTCTGTTCCTGCATTCTCATCAGCCGTACCGCTCTGCGGATCCGCAGTATCCGTTCCGGTTTCTCCGGAAGTATTCGGCATATCTTCTCCTCCGCCTGCCAGCCCGCTGTCATTTTCCGGAAGAAGAATATCGTCTGTATTTGTTTCTTCGGCAGTATCCTCCATGGAGTTTTCTTCATTTTCATTGTTTTTTTCCATATCTTCTGTAAGTTTCTCTGCCTGTTCCTCAGCCTTCGCCATCTGCTCGTTGATGTCTTTCTGATAATTGCTGAATGTATATGCACCGACCAGTGCTATGACAGCTGCAAAACAGATTACAAGACACACAGCAGCGCCTTTTCCTCTGAGGAAAGACGGTCTTTCATTTTTATTCATTGTCATCACCTCTGGCTATATTTTTGCCAGAAAATGAGCGTATTATTCAAAATATTTCCGTCTCCTGAATATCGTTTCTCAGTTCTGTACCTTCAAAGAAAAATGATAAAATTTCCTCACATGTTTTTCCTTCTTTTGCCATCTGGTCAGCGGTCCATATGCTCATTCCCATTCCATGTCCTTTTCCTGTCGTTGTAATCTTAATACTCTTATCTCCGCCCTCACTCAAAGAAAATGCACTTGACGGAAGAGAAAGCGCATCCCGGAACTGATCTCCCGTACACTCGGTCTTTCCGATCCTCAGACGGCTGACATAGCCGGCGGAATCATAGGACTGTATTTCAAAATCCTTAAATGTATACCCCTCCGCTGCTTTTTCCCCGTCTTCTTCCGCCACAAGAAAGTCTCTGCATAGATTCTGGATTTCAGCATAGGTAAATATAAAACTCTGGATCTCATCGTCCGCATCCTTGTCAAGGGGACATTCCCTGACGGCAATATACGGATATTCTTCACTGCCCAGCACTTCAGCGGCACTTCGTGTTTTCCCGCAGCTTGACTGGTGAAACGGTGTCCATGCGTAACTTTCATGATACATAAGCACCGTGTCATCTGTCTCTTCCACGGCACGTGTATATTTTTTGTGGTATTCTTCATATTTATCTTCTCCCCACTTATGCTCCATTTCTTCCCGCGTCATATAACTCTCCGTAAGGACCTTGTCCTCCAAATCAGCCGCTGTCCTGTATATCTGCGTTCGAATCAGCACTGCCTGTGCTTTTAATGTCTCCTCTTCACAGTCTTCCGGAATCTCTTCCGCCAGTATCCCGGCCAGATAGTCTGTCCATTCAATCTCCGTCACTCCGTCGGCCTGTTCGGTATCAGGAACTTTTACTTTTACATAAAACCTGCTGCCATCCTCTCTTACATCTGTTCCATTTACAAACACAGATACAATATAGGGCAGTAATATCAATATTATAAGAAAAGCGGCAATGGATTTAAATTTCTGTTCCACGGCATATCGGTTCATAAAAAACAGCCCTCCATATATCCAATATATGAAGAGCTGTCTGCAATTTATTCGTTTTTATTATCCGGTGCCGGACCGTTCGGATGAGGTGCAGCCTCGGGTGCCGGACCGTTTGAAACCGGACCATTCGGATGCGGTGCAGCCTCGGGTGCCGGACCGTTTGAAACCGGACCATTCGGATGGGGTGCAGCCTCGGGTGCCGGACCGCCTGAAACCGGACCATTCGGATGCGGATTTCCCGGATATACCGGCGGAACCGGCGGTACCGGCGGAGGCGTGATCTGCGGCTCCATTCCCGGATTAAACGGCTTATTTCTCATTACAAAGAAACAGATTGCTTCATAGAGAGGAATAATCCCTGAAAGTACCGAGTGGACCACCGCCATATTACGTGTTGTAAATCTCTCATAAATCTGGATGTCGATCAGGATGCGCAGTACAGAGTATACTGCGGAATATGCAGCAGCCAGAACAAGAATCAATATATACAGTACAATCAATGATGTCGAAAATGCCATAACACCGCCGAATGCGCCGCTGTTTATTCCTGCCGCCGCTCCGGTTCCCACTGCAGCAACTATGAGAAATACAAACAGAACTCCTGCAACTGCACTGTATATGATCGGCAGCACCAGTTTCCAGATCCCCGGATTTTTAATACTCTTATTCTTCAGCGGGATCTCATCTGCGAGATCTCCGTGGAAATAATCTCTGGCAAACGGGATAAATGCAAGCCATGCATGCTCTCTGCCCATACGTTTTCCGATGGTGTACAGACCGATGGAATGAAAGATATAGCTTGCAAGCACAACAGCGATGACCACTGCAAGTACAACCAGATAAACTGTCAGGAGTAAAGTAACTGCCGTACTTCCTCCCGTTCCATGTGTGACCGGGTAATCATATTCATATTGATAACTATATCCGTAATCCATAAGATACCTCCTATTCGTCCTGTCCGGACGGAACCTCTACTTTCTCAAGATGCCAGATGTCTTTTACATATTCCTCGATCGTACGGTCGGATGAGAATTTGCCGCTGCATGCCGTCTGCATCATAGCCATTCTCGACCATCTCTGCTGGTCTCTGTAAGCCTCTTCCACTCTCTTCTGGGCATCTGCATAAGAACGGAAATCTTTCAAGATAAAATACATATCCGCCCGGTCTGTAGACTGCGTGTTGAGAAGAGAATTATACAGGTCGGCATACATGTTATGGTCGCCGTGTGAATAGGTGCCGTCCATGAGCTGATCCACAACGCGCTTCAGTTCCCAGTCATTGAAATAGATATCCTGCGGATTGTATCCGCCGTTATTCTCGTAATTGATAACTTCCTCTGAGCTCAGTCCGAAGATAAATGCATTTTCCTCGCCGACCTCCTGTACGATCTCCACATTTGCCCCGTCCATGGTTCCCAGCGTAGGAGCTCCGTTGAGCATCAGTTTCATATTTCCTGTACCTGATGCCTCCTTGGACGCCGTGGAAATCTGCTCGCTGACGTCTGCCGCCGCAAAGATGATCTCTCCGTTGGATACACGGTAGTCTTCGATAAATACGACTTTCAGCTTGCCGTTAATGCTGCGGTCATTGTTAACAACCTCTGCCACTGAGTTGATCAGCTTGATCGTCTCTTTCGCTCTCAAGTATCCTGCCGCCGCTTTGGCGCCGAAGATAAATGTTCTCGGATAGAAGCTCCGTTCCGGATGCTCTTTAATCTGATTGTACAGATACATAATATGCAGGATATTAAGAAGCTGGCGCTTATACTCGTGGAGACGTTTTACCTGTACGTCAAAGATAGAACGCGGGTCTACATCGATTCCGTTGTGCTCTTTGATATATTTTGCAAGACGTACTTTGTTCTTATACTTGATCTCCATAAACTCGCGTCTTGCAGTGTCGTCATCCACATACGGTTTCAGTTTCGCGATCTGTGACAGGTCCGTGATCCAGCCGTCGCCGATCTTATCTGTGATCCAGTCTGCGAGCAGCGGATTGCCGTGCGCAAGGAATCGTCTCTGGGTGATACCGTTTGTCTTGTTATTGAACTTCTCCGGCATCATCTCATAGAAATCTTTCAGCTCCTGATGTTTCAGGATCTCTGTGTGGAGTTTTGCAACGCCGTTTACGGAGAAGCCTGCGATGATCGCCATATTTGCCATGCGCACCTGTCCGTCCATGAGGATTGCCATTTTCCTTACTTTCTCCTCATTGCCCGGATACATCTCGCGGACCTTGATGAGGAAGCGGCGGTCGATCTCCTGCACGATCTGATAGATACGCGGAAGCAGCTTGGAGAACAGGTCGATCGGCCATTTCTCAAGAGCCTCTGCCATGATCGTATGGTTCGTATATGCACATGTCTTTGTTGTTACATCCCATGCCTCATCCCAGTTCAGTCCTTCCTGATCGATCAGAAGACGCATCAGCTCCGGAACCGCAACCGTCGGATGTGTATCGTTCATCTGGATCACGACTTTCTCGTAAAGCTTGCGGATGTCGCTGTGTTTCTTCTTGTATTTTGCGATCAGCGCCTGAAGGCTTGCAGAGATGAAGAAATACTGCTGTTTCAGACGGAGCTCTTTTCCGGAATAGTGGTTATCGTTCGGATAGAGAACGTCAACGATCAGTTTTGCAAGGTTCTCCTGCTCTACTGCCTTGTGGTAATTTCCTCTGTCGAACTCATCCAGCTTAAAGTCCGTGATCGCCTTGGCGTCCCATACACGCAGTGTATTTACTACGTGGTTGCCGTATCCGACGATTGGCATATCATACGGGATTGCAAGTACGGACTCGTAGTTCTCCTGAATAAAGATATCCTTTCCTGTTTCAGGATCTTTTTCAAATCGGATATTTCCGCCGAAACGTACTTCTTTTGCATACTCTTCTCTTCGCAGCTCAAACGGATTGCCCTCTCTTAACCAGTCATCCGGCACTTCTTTCTGATATCCGTTCTCGATCTTCTGCTTGAACATACCGTAGCGGTAACGGATACCGCATCCGTATGCCGGATAGTTCAGAGTAGCCAGAGAGTCGAGGAAGCAGGCTGCAAGTCTTCCCAGACCGCCGTTTCCAAGTGCCGCATCCGGCTCCTGATCCTCGATGACATTCAGGTCGATGCCCATCTCATCCAGCGCTTCCTTAACTTCTTTGTAGGCTCTCATGTTGATCAGGTTATTTCCCAGCGCACGGCCCATCAGGAATTCCATTGACATATAGTAAACTGTCTTGGCATCTGCTTTGTCATATGCTTTCTGTGTTGCGAACCAGTCGTCAAAGATCACGTCCTTTACCGCATAGGATACAGCCTGAAAAAGCTGCTGCGGCGTCGCTTCCTCGATTGTTTTTCTGTAAAGGGTTCTGATGTTATCCTTTACCGTCTGCTTAAATGTTTCTTTCTCAAATCCTTTGCTGAACATTGTCTTATTTTCCTTCCTTTTCCACACCCATGGTAACTGCTTCACCGTTGATCTTCCACTCCTTTACGTAACCTGCCGGTTCTGCCTTCGCCACTTCATTGGCGAGTACTTCTCCGGCAATCTCATCGGCATATTTTGCGAAGATCGTCTCTGCCTTGTCACTGCCGTCATAAGTTACGCGGATACGGTCCATCACTTCAAAGTCTGCCTCTTTTCTCATGGTCTGTACCTTGCTGATGATTTCACGGACGAATCCTTCCTCCAAGAGCTCCGGCGTCAGATTTGTATCGAGGACTACGGTAATTCCGTTGTCGTTTTCTGATACATACCCTTCAATCTGTGCAGTCTCGATCAGCAGATCCTCGCGGAACAGTGTAATCTCCTGACCATCCACATCGAGCTTAAGAGCTCCAGTCTCATTGACCTCATCCATTGCAGCGTTGCCGTCCACAGAGTCAAGGGCAGCCTTAATGCCACCTAACATTTTACCATATTTCGGGCCCACTGTCTTTAACTGAGGTTTAAAATTGTATGAAGTAAAGTCTCTTACATCTTCCGTAAATTTAACATTCTTTACATTCAGCTCGTCTGCCACGATCTCCTGATAGAACTCAGGCAGGGTAAATGCGGCTTTCACGAACATCTGTCCGATCGGCTGACGGTTCTTGATATTGGATGTGTTTCTGCAGGCACGTCCCATAACAACAAGCTTCAGGACATTGTCCATGTTCTGCTCCAGCTCCGGATCGATCTGATCCTCATTCACCTCCGGGAACAGGCACAGATGGATACTTTCCGGTGTGTCCTTGTCAATGCTGCGGACAAGGTTCTGGTAGATCTCCTCTGTCATGAACGGGATCATCGGAGCAGCTGCCTTGGATACGGTCACAAGCGCTGTATACAGTGTCATGTATGCATTAATCTTATCCTGCTCCATGCCCTTTGCCCAGAAACGCTCACGGCTTCTTCTTACATACCAGTTGCTCATATCGTCCACAAACTCCTGAAGGGCACGTGCCGCCTCCGGAATACGGTAGTTCGCCAGATTGTTATCCACATCTTTCACCATGGTGTTCATCTTGGACAGAAGCCATTTATCCATTACGGTAAGTTTATCATATTCCAGTGTATATTTTGTCGCGTCAAAATTGTCAATATTCGCGTAGAGAACAAAGAATGCATAGGTATTCCACAGAGTTCCCATGAATTTTCTCTGTCCCTCTGTCACGGCTTTGCCGTGGAAACGGTTCGGCAGCCACGGCGCGCTGTTGATGTAGAAGTACCAGCGGATCGCGTCAGCGCCGTATTTCTCAAGAGCATCGAACGGATCCACCGCATTGCCCTTGGACTTGCTCATCTTCTGTCCGTTCTCATCCTGAACGTGTCCGAGGACAATAACGTTCTTGTAAGGAGCCTTGTTGAAGATCAGCGTGGAGATTGCCAGCAGGGAGTAGAACCATCCTCTTGTCTGGTCCACTGCCTCGGAAATAAAGTCTGCCGGGAACTGCTGCTCGAACAGTTCCTGATTCTCAAACGGATAATGATGCTGTGCAAACGGCATGGATCCGCTGTCAAACCAGCAGTCGATCACTTCCGGCACGCGGTGCATCTCTTTGCCGCACTTCGGACACTTGATGGTCACTGCGTCGATGTACGGGCGGTGCAGCTCAATGTCGTCCGGGCAGTTATCGGACATTTCCTTCAGCTCTGCAATACTTCCGATGGAGTGCATATGTCCGCACTCACACTCCCAGATATTGAGCGGAGTACCCCAGTAACGGTTACGGCTGATACCCCAGTCCTGAACGTTCTCGATCCAGTCGCCGAAACGTCCTTTTCCGATGCTCTCCGGGATCCAGTTGATCGTGTTGTTATTTGCGATCAGGTCATCGCGTACTGCTGTCATCTTGATGAACCATGACTCGCGCGCATAATAGATCAGCGGTGTGTCACATCTCCAGCAGTGAGGATAGCTGTGCTCGAACTTCGGTGCGTCGAAGAGCAGTCCTCTGCCATCCAGATCCTTTAATACTTCCGGATCTGCTTTCTTTACAAACAGTCCTGCGAACGGAGTGGACTCCGCCATGTTTCCTTTTTCATCTACAAGCTGTACGAACGGAAGATCATATTTTCTTCCCACATTCGCATCGTCTTCACCAAATGCCGGCGCGATGTGTACGACTCCGGTACCATCCGTCAGAGTAACATATGTGTCACATGTCACATAGAATGCCTTCTTGTTCTGTTTTGCAGCAACGTCTGCGGCACACTGATAGAGCGGCTCGTACTCTTTGCCCTCGAGATCTGTACCTTTGTATGTCTCAAGGATCTCATATGCCGGCTTTCCTTCCTCTGCCAGTCTTCCAAGAACTGTATCAAGAAGAGCGCACGCCATATAATAGGTGTATCCGTCTGCTGCCTTTACTTTCGCGTAATCCTCGTTCGGGTTTACGCAGAGTGCGAGGTTGGAAGGCAGTGTCCATGGTGTTGTCGTCCATGCAAGGATGTATGCGTCCTCGTCCTTTACTTTAAATCTTACAACTGCGGAGCGCTCTTTCACATCCTTGTAGCCCTGAGCCACTTCCTGTGCGGACAGCGGCGTACCGCAGCGCGGGCAGTAGGGAACAATCTTAAAGCCCTTGTAGAGCAGGCCTTTGTCCCAGATCTGTTTCAGAGCCCACCACTCTGACTCGATAAATGTATTGTGGTATGTTACATAAGGATGCTCCATATCAGCCCAGAAACCGACGGTAGCGGAGAAATCCTCCCACATTCCTTTGTATTTCCAGACACTTTCTTTACATTTCTTAATGAACGGCTCCAGACCGTATTCCTCGATCTGATCCTTGCCGTCGAGGCCGAGGGATTTCTCCACTTCCAGCTCTACCGGAAGTCCGTGGGTATCCCAGCCGGCTTTTCTCGGAACCATATAGCCCTTCATCGTGCGGTATCTCGGGATCATATCCTTGATGACACGGGTGAGCACATGTCCGATGTGCGGTTTTCCGTTTGCGGTCGGCGGTCCGTCGTAGAAGATATATTCCGGACATCCCTCACGCTCTTCGATGCTCTTCTCGAAGATGTGGTTCTCGTCCCAGAATTTCTCGACTTCCTTCTCACGGCCGACAAAATTCATATCTGTGGGAACTTTCTTATACATGATGATTTTCCTTTCTGTCTCTGGTCCGCCGCAGCTATGTGTCGATTGCGGACGCGCTCTCGCTCGGGACGGAACGCAGCGGCACATAAGGCTGCAAAAAACGCAGCCTAAGGGCCGGCGTTCCTTTATGGTCCTTAATCGACACATAGCTGCGTCAGACCTGTCCAGAACGGAACCTGAATCAAAACCGGGAGAGACGGGAGTCCTTTTTCTATCGGATTTTAGAAAACTCCTGATTTCGAGGAGCCGGAGCGATTGATATGTCCATTAAGGACCGTAGAGTAACGCCGGCACTTAGATCGCGCCTTCTGCGATCTTATGTGTCCGCTGCGTTACGGCCCGAGCGAAAGCGCGTCCGCAATGGACATATCAATCGCTCCGGCGGTGTCCAAATCCAGCTTTCTAAGATCCGATAAAAAAAGGCTCCCGTCCTGCAAAAGGACGAAAGCCATCTCTCTCGTTTTAACCACCTGTTACAACATACTTGAACTTCCTTCACCCGTATACACACTGTCTGATTCTGTGGTAAAAGCAATTCAGTTCGCATATGGTATCCTCTAACGCGGGATCCGCGTCAGCCCTTACTCTCTCATGCTGTCTGTATCTTCCGTAGGCTTTGGGGGCTGCGGTTCGGGAGTGATTTTCGGAAATATTCTACTGATACCGGGCTCGCACCGTTCCCGGCTCGCTGGGATGTTCGGATAAAACCTACTGTCTCCGTCATAACCTTTGCTGTTGAAATTCATTCAAAGGTAATTATAAGAAGAATCTTCCGGTTCGTCAAGCCCTTTGCAATTTATGTTATTGTTATCGCCATTAATCTAAGTAAATCTTTGAAATTGTGCAGAAAAATGTTATATTACGCAGTAGGCATATCTATCGTACCAATAGTAACAGACCAATGGGAAAGGAGAGGTGAATTTCATTGGACCGGCAAAAGACAAAAGTATCCCGCCCTGTTCCGGGACTGAGCAGGGAAGCCGAGGAGGCACAGCTTTCCATGATTATCGGGATTGCGCAGGCCAATCTTGAGAAGACGGAAAAGAGCGGCGAGCAGTTATCCGATGAGCTGCATGAACTAATGGAAACTTACGGGACAAAGGACAAGGAAGCCCTCTCGCTCTTCCACAACACGCAGTCCCAGTTGAGGGAGAATCAAAGAGATCTCATCCGGTGCAGAAAAGCGAGGAAAAAACCGTATTTCGGAAGGATTGATTTCCGGGATCCGAAGCTTCCCTGCGCGGAATCCTATTATGTAGGGCGTGTGGGAATTTCTGAAAACAGTTCCGAACCTGCTGTCATAGACTGGCGCGCTCCTGTTGCTTCTGTTTATTATGAAAACACGGCAGGACATTGCAGTTACACTGTAAAGAACGAGGGCCGCTGTGAGATCGACCTGAAGCGCAAGCGGACCTATGAAATTGCAGATGACCGTCTTCTTGACTTCTATGATTCAGATGTAGTTGCAAATGATGAACTCCTGACCAAATATCTTGCCAGAAACAAAAGTGCCGTTCTAGGTGAGATCATTGCCACGATCCAGAAAGAACAGAACGCGGTAATCCGGCGTTCCCCGAAAATGAACCTGATCGTACAGGGGGCTGCCGGTTCGGGGAAGACAACTGTGGCAATGCACCGCATTTCTTATATTTTATATAATTATGAAGAAGATTTCCGTCATGAGGACTTCTATATTATCGGAAGCAACCGGATTCTTCTGAATTATATTACCAGTGTGCTCCCGGATCTGGATGTGTACGGGGTATCCCAGATGACAATGGAGCAGCTCTTCGTGCGCCTGCTCTACGAGGACTGGAATCCACAGACTTACAGCATCCGCCGTATCGGTAAAGAGGAAGCTGCCGTCCGGATCAAAGGCAGCTATGACTGGTTCCACGACCTTGAAAAATATTGTGAAAAGATGGAAAGGGAGACTATTCCCGCAGAAGATATTATTCTTGAAAACGGCATTCTGCTCATGAAGAAAAGAACTGTTACAAACTGCCTGAACAACAATCCCCTCCTATCTATGCAGGGTAAGATCAATCTGCTCAACTCGATCCTTATATCAAAACTGGAAAATGAGGTCACCGGCAAAGATATCGCGTATCCGCCGGACGTGCGGAAAGAACTGTTTCGGAAATACAGACGGCATTTCGGAGGAAATGTGTGGAAAGGATACATTTTCGAGATATACAGAGATTTTCTCAAGGTTCAAGCAGCAAATGGAAAGACAGTTCCCGATCCCGGAGAGTCATTTGACCTGTATGATCTTGCTGCGCTGGCATATCTTTATAAACGGATCAAGGAAACAGACGGCATCCGCGAGGCGAGCCACGTGATCATAGATGAGGCTCAGGATTTCGGCATGACGGCGTATGCCTCCCTGTACTACTGTCTTCGCGGCTGTACCTGCACGATCATGGGCGATGTATCACAGAACATTCATTACGGTTATGGCCTGAATGACTGGGAGGATCTGAAAGCACTGATGCTGAGAGGAATTCCGGACGGATTCGGAGTTCTGAAAAAAAGCTACCGCAACACTGTTGAAATCTCGAACTTTGCTGCTGAAATATTAAAGCACGGCAGCTTTCCCGTCTATCCGGCAGATCCGATCCTGCGCCATGGTAATCCGGTAACCATAACAGAGTGCAGAGACAAAGACTCCATGACTGCCGAAGCCATAAAGACAATCAGCCGGTGGGAGACAGAAGGCCGTGAAACGATTGCTGTCATCTGCCGGGATGATGCGGAAGCGGAAAATGTTAAAAAGCTGCTCGGTGCAGAATTGACACTTGCCGATACAGATCCTGAGACAGCCGAATTTACGGCAGGAATCATGGTGCTCCCTGTAGAATATACGAAAGGACTTGAGTTTGACGCAGTGCTCCTCTATAATCCGACTTCTGTAAACTATCC
Organism: uncultured Lachnoclostridium sp.; assembly: GCA_930986645.1. Lineage (GTDB taxonomy): Bacteria > Bacillota > Clostridia > Lachnospirales > Lachnospiraceae > Mediterraneibacter. The sequence goes on along the minus strand of CAKNJS010000011.1, from coordinate 26,988 downwards.
CGCAGAAGATGCATATGTCAAGCTTCTGTATGTGGCAGCCACCCGCGCTCTCCATGAACTGACTGTACTGCATACAGGAGATCTGACCGATCTCATCGCAAAGCCGGCTCCGGAGAGAGAACAGCTGCAGCTGAAAGGCTCTGAGAATACAGGGACTGTGACGGCAGATCACGGCGTGGAAAAAAGGGAGAGCGCAAAGACTGAACAAAAATCAGGTTCTATATTAAAAACCGCACAGACCGCTGACCTTCCCGTCAATCCCTCTGCGTTCCGGTTCGGTTCCATTCCGGACGCAGATCTGTTGAAACTCGGAAAAGAAACTGCCGGGCATGCTTGTGACTTATCGATCCGGAATATCAGACGCACCCGCCGATTTCTAGAACTGATCAGCGCTGACGGAACCTTACGTCTGACACCTGTGCATGACTCCGTTATCCGGGTACAGTTTTGGGGCAGGAATTTAAGCGCGCCTGCTGCCGGTTACTGGAACTATGTCCCGGAAGAAGCTCCTGCATGGACAGCCCGGGCAGGGAAATCTCTTGCAGAGCTTGACACAGCAGAACTTAAAGTACAGATTGATAAAAGAAGCGGCGCCATCCGCTTCCTCGACAAAAACGGACGGAAACTCCTGACCGAATCCCGACTGCTTCCAAGACTGATCGAGCCGGGGATTCCCGTAAGAACATGGAATTATTTTGACTGGCCCCGGGAAGAAAAACTCTATGTCAAAGGAATCCTTGCAGAGGACCGCGAGCTCATTAAAAGCAAGGCACGGTACATCAGCTTCGGCGGAAAAATCATGCGGATGCCTCTCATTGCCTCCGAGTACGGGTACGGACTGGGAATCGTGGCGGACGAGACAGTCATGTGCTGCAATGTGCCCGTGTACGGGACATATCTGTATACCGAGGGGACGGGGCAGATTGATTATTACTTTATATATGGAGAAACTTATGAGGGGATACTCAGATTATATAAAGAATTACAGCAAAGATGTTAATTAGGGACAGGGTGAATCTTGATTGGGGACGTAGTAAAACCCGGTTTTACTACGTCCCCAATCAAGATTCACCCTGTCCCTTTTATAACTTTTTCACAAACAGCGCACGTATCGCATTGAGCACTGCGATGATCATAACGCCCACATCTGCAAAGATAGCAAGCCACATATTTGCAATACCAACTGCTCCTAGTATGAGGCAGATCAGCTTGATGCCGATGGCGAACCAGATATTTTCATACACGATGCGCAGGCATTTTCTTGAGATCTGGATGGCTTTGGATATCTTCAGCGGATCGTCGTCCATCAGCACGATATCCGCCGCCTCGATAGCCGCGTCTGATCCCATAGCTCCCATGGCGATACCGATATCCGCGCGGGAGAGCACCGGCGCGTCATTGATCCCGTCTCCAACGAATGCCAGCTTGCCCTTGCCGGTATTCTTTTTCAGAAGTTCTTCCACTTCGGATACCTTGTCAGCCGGAAGAAGCTCCGCGTGTACTTCGTCAATACCAAGATCTGCCGCCACGTGTTCGGCTGCCTTTCTGGAATCACCGGTAAGCATGACCGTTTTCTCCACACCGGCTTTCTTTAACGCCTGTATTGCCTCTTTTGCATGCGGCTTCACGACATCGGAGATCACGATATGTCCGGCATACCGCCCGTCAACCGCCATATGGATGATCGTTCCTGCCGCATGGCAGTCGATCCATTTGACTCCCAGTCTGTCCATGAGCTTTGAATTTCCTGCCGCTACATTGACGCCGTCCACTTTGGCCGTCACACCGTTTCCGCTGATTTCCTGAATATCCGTCACTCTGCTTCTGTCAATTTCTTTTCCGTAAGCTCTCTGCAGACTCTTGCTGATGGGATGGGAGGAAGCGCTTTCCGCCAGTGCAGCATATTCCAGAAGCTGTGCCCTGTCCATCTCGTTGTGGTGCACTTCATTTACTTCAAACACACCCTGTGTCAGTGTGCCTGTCTTGTCAAATACGACACATTTGGTCTTGGATAATGTCTCCATATAATTGGATCCTTTTACAAGTACGCCTGCATTGCTGGCTCCTCCGATACCGGCGAAGAAGCTTAAAGGTATACTGATCACCAGCGCGCACGGACAGCTGATGACGAGGAAAGTAAGAGCGCGGTAGATCCATGTGCCCCACTCTGCCGGGATTCCCATGCCGAACATCCGCACAAGCGGCGGTAAAATTGCCAGTGCAATAGCACTATAAACCACTGCCGGGGTGTAGACCCGTGCAAATTTGGTAATAAAGTCTTCAGATTTTGATTTTCTGGAACTTGCATTTTCCACCAGATCAAGGATCTTCGACACGGTAGATTCCCCGAACTCTTTGGTCGTCTCTATCTTCAATACGCCTGTCATATTGATGCAGCCGCTGATGATCTCATCGCCCTCCTGTGCATCTCTCGGCAGGCTCTCTCCTGTCAACGCACTTGTGTTAAGAGTGGAAGTTCCCTCCATCACCACGCCGTCGATAGGAACTTTCTCACCCGGCTGTACTACGATCACAGAACCGATCTCTACTTCATCCGGATCGATCTTCTCAAGCTTTCCGTCTATTTCTATATTGGCGTAATCCGGACGGATGTCCATCAGATCACTGATATTTCTGCGGCTTTTTCCTACCGCGTAGCTCTGGAACCACTCTCCGACCTGATAGAACAGCATAACCGCTATCGCCTCTACATAATCTCCCGCCTCATGATCGGCCGCTTCGCTGTATACCGCAATAGCGATAGCGCCGATCGTGGCGATTGCCATCAGCAGGCTCTCGTCAAATGGCTGGCGGTTCTTGATTCCTTTAAACGCCTTGATCAGGATATCATAGCCGATCACCAGATAAGGGATCATATAGAGAACGAATCTTGGCAGACCGCCAAAAGGCAGAAAATTAAATCCAATCAGCAGTACCGCCGACACTACAATTCTGATCAGCATTTTTTTCTGTTTTTTATTCATAAATATTCCTTCCTTTTTCTTTTATTGTGAAAAATTTATCCAGCCTATGATTAAACATATGATTAATCGTTTATCTGATTAAGCTTTTTTACCCCGGGATCATCCAGATTCCCGGGGAAGTCCTTATATGATTTGAATCATACGTAAAATGCCGGAGTCTATTACAGAAATATCTCGCAGTCGTCTTCCACTCTTTTGCAGTTTTTAAGCACTTCCTGCATAACTTCCTTTGCATTGTGACCTTCTTCAAACTCCACGCTCATTTTCAGAGTCATAAAATTTACGACCGCATCCTTTACTCCCGCTGTATTTTTCGCAGCCTGTTCCATCTTATTTGCACAGTTCGCACAGTCAACATCGATCTTATAACTTTTTTTCATTACGTTATCTCCTTCATTATACATTCTGTTTTAATCCGTTTCCGCGGATATCAAGCCGGATACAGCTTCCTTCAGCGGTTTTGATTAAACAATTATTTAATTGTTGACTATAATGTACTTCAGATTATATAATTAGTCAAGAACAAAAGGAGCATTATTTCCATTTGGGCGAAAACTATTTCTGATTGGAGCAATACGATATGAATGAGAAAAAACTTCCACACGACCATGGGCATAATAATGAAGAAAAAATACGTAAGCATCTGCCCGGCGAAGCTGAAATAGCGGGAGTTTCAGAAGCGATGAAACAGCTCGGAGACCCGAGCCGCCTTCGGATCTTCTGGCTGCTGTGCCACTGCGAAGAATGCGTGCTCAATATCGCCGCTATTGTCAACATGAGCAGTCCGGCTGTATCCCACCATCTGAGATTATTAAAGAGCAGCGGGATGATCGTAAGCCGCCGTGACGGCAAAGAAATGTATTACCGGACGGCAGATACGGAGCTGGCTCAGATGCTCCATCATATGATTGAAAAACTCGGCAGTATCACCTGCCCGGAAGAAGATGCGTAATATGGAAAAAGAACTGTGCACAATTACCGGAAAACTGAAAGACGTGACGGCAGGAACCCGTTTGAACATCGTCCACCCTCTCGGTACATCTGATATTGTAAAAACCGCATCTTCCGAGGGCGTACCTGCCGGCGCCAGACTGAAGTCGGAAACTTTCAAGCTGTATCCCGGCATCGAGCTGTCTTTTCACTGCTGTCTTGCAGACCATTTCCACATCCGCCACTGCCACGGCATCTCTGTCCTGTCAATCGACCACTGCCGTGCCGGAAGGATCGGCTGGGAAATGAAAGGAGGCTTAAGCCTTTATTTCGGGAACGGCGGCCTTTCTTTCCACTACACAGATAAATGTTCCGAGTCCGAAATCACACTTCCCCTCGGTTACTACGAAGGACTTTCCGTTGCCCTCGACCTGCCGGTACTTCAGGAGAACCTGCCGGAGCTTCTCAGCGATGCAGGCGTGAACGCCAGAGAGCTCTGCCTGAAATTCTGCGGGGAACGGGAAACTGCAGCACTTCCCGCCAGCAGCCGGATCGAACACATCTTTTCCGAAGTATATGACCTTCCGGAGCAGATGAAGCTTCCCTATCTGAAATTGAAATGTCAGGAACTTCTCATGTTTCTCAATATGTCGGAACCCGCCGGTGAAAATATACTGGATCCTCATTACTCGGAGCAGGTCAGCGTCATCCGCCGGATTCATGACCGGATGACAGAGCATCCGGAAAAGAGATATACGATCGATGAGCTGGCAAAGGAATATCTCATCAATACTGCAGCGCTGAAAAGCGTTTTTAAATCTGTCTACGGCATGCCGGTTGCCTCATATATGAAGCATTACCGTATCATGAAAGCCGCAGGATTACTTCGAAACAGTGACGAGAGCATCGCCTCCGTCGCCCGTGCAGTAGGATACGAGAGCCAGAGCAAGTTCTCGGCAGCATTTAAGGATATTATGAAAATACTGCCCACGGATTACCGCAGACAGTATATATAATTCACTTTATTTTTTACGTTTGGATTTTCTTCGTTTTTTTATCCTTCCGTGCTTTCTGTTCACGGCTGCAAAATGTCCTGCAATCCCGTAAATAGTAATTCCTAATGCCACAAGAATGAGGATGCCTGCCGCAGCAGCCAGAGGAACTGGTACTGACACGTCCACAGTCTTTTCCTCTGCTGCCGCTCCGCCGGTTCCTTCTTCCCCGCCGGCCGGCCTGAGCCTTGTGCTGTATCCGGTAGCCGCTTCTATGTATTCAGGTGTAAGCGTAACATCCGCTGATCCCACATTCTGTCCCTGATAATAAAATGTAACTCTTCCGGATGCTTCTCTTTCATCCTGAACCGTAATCTTCTCCTCCAGAGAGCCAAAATCTGCCCCTTCCGGCAGAAGAACATATGCATCATTTTTGACATATGATCTGATTCCATCCGGCTTTTCTTCCCCATTAAGCATAACTTTACTGAAATTTCCGAATGCATAGTCAAACATTGCTCTTGTATCGCCATATACATCTCCGTCGTCCTGAAGCACGACCGCGGCAAGGCGGAGCGTCCCATTATCTGCTGTTGTCACCAAAGTTGTTCTGGCCGCATCCGTGTATCCGGTTTTCCCTCCGGTACAGTATTCGTAATAATTCTGATTCTCAGGCCAGAGCATCTTGTGGTGCTGCTGAAACACCCGCTGTTCATTCACCATATTAGTCGGCCCGATCGTATAACTCAGCGACTGCTCAATTTCGCGGAATTCCTCATGCTTGTACAGCTCTGATGTGATCAGTGCCATATCATGCGCTGTTGTATAATGTGCTTCATCGTGGATTCCATTGGCGTTCGTCCAGTGAGAACCTGTACATCCAAGCTCTGCACTCCGGTCATTCATCTCCTGAATAAATGTACTGTAATCCCCGCCCATCATCTTTCCCACGTTCTCTCCGACTGCATATGCTGCCTCATTGGCAGATGCAAATAATGTGGCATATAGCGCGTCTTTCATACTGATGATTTCACCCGGACGCATTCCGATACTTGCATAATCAGAACGCAGGATATCTATGCTCTCCTGAGACATCACTACTTCATCATCCATGCTTGAATTTTCCAGTGCTATAAGAACCGTGAGCAGCTTGGTAATACTTGCAGGATAGTGCCGTTCGTCAATCTTCTTGCCATACAGGATGGCGCCGCTGTCCATATCCATCACAATAGCAGAATCGCCATACACTTTCGGTCCCTCCGGCCAGCCGTCGATATTGTTCGTCTCCGGAACAGTGTTATAAGAAGCCTGCTTCTGCTTCTCGAAGTCCGAAAGCTCTGTCTGCTGCGACGCTGTATCTGCTGCTTCCGGCTGCGGTTCTGCGTTCACAGACACTGCAGGCAGCAGCACTGTCATTGTAAGTGCAAGGACCGCCGCAATTGAACGCTTGACAAATTTTCCCATCTCATTCCTCCGATGTATACATAAACTCTTTCTCAATTATAGTCAATTTATGCGATACATACAAGATTACGGATGAGAAAACAAACGGGAAAATGGTTGATTATCCTCTCCATTTTCCCGTCATCATATGTCTTTATAAAATGTATGTCCTCTATTTATCCCGGAATCTTATATAAGCTGATCTCCGCTCCTTCTGCTTCTATACTGACTCCCGGCTCTTCCGGATAATACCTCGTGCTGAAAACATATGCCCCTTCATTTACAAATATTTCCACAGAGGATTCATCTGCCAGTATTGTGGCATCTGTCAAATGATCTATCTCCACTGATCTGGATTTGCGTCCACAGGAAACTTTATCATTTCTATTATTCATAAATTCAATTTCAAATCTATTATTTTCATACTTCACAATTAGTTCTTCTGCAAGTACTGCACGGAATTGATCATCCAAGATATTATTTATAACAGCTTCATATACTGTATATTTTTTTGTTTCCAGTCTGTTTTTTGTTTCCTCAGATAATATTTTTCTTGCTTCGAGTTCTCTCACTGGTCTCTGTCTGATGATTCCATCCTTTACGAACACTTCCCGCGGAAAGGTAAAGCAGTGCTGCCAGCCGTCTTCGATCGTCCGGTTGGTGTACTCCTCGCAGTCCGGCATTCCCATCCAGCCGATCTGGATCCTTCTGCCGTCTTCTGTCTCAAAGCTCTGCGGTGCATAGTAATCGAAACCGTAATCCCAGAGGCGGTAGTCAGACAGGCTGTATCGTCCGAGAATATCGCCCTCCACAGTGAAGTATCCAGACTGGTAAACATTGCGGTCTTTCCACTCTTCTCCTGTCAGCCCCTGCACAGATGCGGATAAGATCTTTGTCCCGTCCACTTCAAAGTAGTCCGGACACTCCCACATATAGCCGAATTTTTCTTCCGTCTCTGCGCGGCTGTGAAATGTCCAGTTTATTTTATCGTCTGACTGGAAGATCACGGCCTGTCCCACATCTTCTTTTGTACGTGCTCCCTGAAGCATATAGTATGTTCCATGTTCTTTCCATACTTTCGGGTCGCGCACATGGAGGGTAAGGCCATCCGGATAATCACTGTTTCTCATAAGCAGCTGTTTTTTTCCGAAATGGATGCCGTCCTTGCTTGTCACCAGCACTGTGTTTGACTGACGGCCGGTATTAATATAATCGTAGCTGCCGCTGTCCTCAAGCTTCACGTTGCCTGTGTAATACAGATACATCTCTCCGTCCTCGATCAAGGCACATCCCGAATATACGCCGCTGCAGTCAAACGGCTGATCCGGATAAAGCATCACACCCTGATATTCCCAGTCGATCATGTTCCGGCTCGTATAGTGTCCCCACATCTTGACTCCGCCCTCTGCATTAAACGGCGAGTACTGAAAAAAAGCATGATAAACACCCTTAAACTGGCAGAGACCATTGGGGTCATTGAGCCATCCGACAGGCGGCATAAGATGCAGTTTCTGCCGGAATTTTCCACCGTTTTTCCCATTCTTTTCCGCTTCAGCCGTCAGTTTTATCAAATCATTTGTCAATGCAGTCATATAATCTTCTCCCTGTTTCAAATCAGCGCCGGACCTTTTCCACATGGTGCCGGCGCTGATAGTGTCTGATACTTTTCTTGTTCTCAGATTTTATTTTTTAAGGTTCATGATGATCTTGTCTGTCCCTGTCTCACCCGGCTCAGCTTTTTTAACTTCTGAATACTCATCCGCATTCGTCAGGATGACCATGGTTGTCGCTGGATATCCTGCATTTCGTATTGTATCCAGATCTGCCTCTATCAGTACATCTCCGGCGTGTACCTTTGCTCCATCGGAAACCTTCTTCGTAAATCCTTTGCCTTCCAGCTTAACCGTATCTACTCCCACATGGATCAGAAGTTCACCGCCGGACTGTGTTGTCAGACACACCGCATGTCCTGTGTCAAATACATTGAGCACCTCACCATCACACGGAGCCACGATCCTGCCGTCTTCCGGTTCCACTGCGACAGTTGCACCGAGCATCTCAGATGCAAATGTCTCATCTGTCACTTCCGTAAGCGGAATTACTTTTCCGTTTACAGGGCTTCTGAGTTCTTCCTCTGCAACCTCAGCTTTTGCTCCTTCATCTGCCTGCGAATCTGAAAGCGCTGCCTCTGACGGCTCAGCATCTGCATTTCCTGCCGTTCCTGTAGCCGCTCCGCCTGCAGCTGCCGCCGGCTTCGCGTCACGATAGATAATGAATGAGACAGCAAACGCAACGCCTACTGCGATCACCATTTCTATTAAGTACTGTACCGGCTCATCAAGACAGAGCAGGATACCGAAAATACCTGTCACGCCTGTTCCTTTTGCTCCAAGATGAACGATAGACGCATACAGAGCTCCGCATCCGCCGCCGATACATCCTGCGATAAACGGCTTGAAGAATCTTAAGTTTACACCGAAGATCGCCGGCTCCGTGATTCCCATAAATGCACTTAAAGAAGACGGAAGCGCCAGTGATTTTACTTTCTTGTCTTTTGATTTCAGTGCAACCGCAAGAGCCGCAGCTCCCTGTGCCACATTTGCCGCACTTGCGAGAGGCAGCCAGTATGTAACGCCGTACTGCGCGATCTGTCCGATATCAATCGCAGTATACATCTGATGGATACCTGTTACGACCGTCGGCGCATACAGAGCACCCATGATAAGACTTCCGATGCCAAACGGCAGAGTGAGCATCCACTGGATCGCGCCGAGGATCGCATTTTCAGCCCATACAAAGACAGGTCCGATGATTGCCAGCGTCAGATATCCTGTCACGAATACGCTGACAAGCGGTGTAACAAAGAGATCCAGAACTTCCGGAACGATCTTGTGCAGCTTCTTCTCGATAACGGAGAGGAGCCATACCGCGATAACGACCGGAATCACATGGCCCTGATAACCTACCATATCGATGTCGTACAGTCCGAAGAATACCGACTGTGTCTGCTGTACACCGTCCGTAGCAACAGTATATGCATTCTGAAGTGCCGGATTGATCATGATCATACCGATGACCGCACCCAGATACTGGTTGGCTCCAAAAGCTTTTGCCGCCGAGAATGCGATCAGGATCTGCAGGAATGTATATGCCGTGTTACTGAACAGATTTGCAAATACATAGATGGAACTGCTCGTATCCATGTTGATAAATCCGTTTTTGATCATGAAGTCCAGTGAATTCATGATACCCATGAGAAAACCGCTCGCCACGATAGCCGGGATGATCGGCACAAAAATATCTCCCAGAAGCTTGATCGCCCTCAGAAATATATTCTGCTGCTTGGCTGCCGCCTCTTTCGCCTCCGCCTTCGTGCTGGCAGTTATGCCTGCAATGGAGATGAATTCGTCAAATACTTTATTAACTGTTCCTGTGCCGAGGATGATCTGGAGCTGTCCGGACGCCTCGAATACTCCCTTTACTCCCTCAACATTTTCTATGGCTGCCTTGTCTGCCTTGCTGTTGTCAGCAATTACAAGACGGAGCCTTGTTGCACAGTGTGCGGCAGACACGATATTTTTACTGCCGCCTACTTTATCAAGGATTTCCTGTGCGGTCTTTCTGTAATCCATGGTAACTCTCCTTCCTTATGTGTAATCGATTTCACATCCTTCATATAAATAATACCGGTAAAAATCCCATTTGTAAAGATGGAATTTTTACCGATATTTAGATTATATTTTTGTGCACTTTTTACTTTTACATAGTTATAATGTGAAATCGATATCTCATTTTATATCTGACATTAATGACTTCGGATGAAATACCGGATATTTCTTCCTCAATTTTCCCGGTCAGCCAGCCTGAATCCCAGTTTAATCTCGACTGGAATCTTCTCCCCCCGCTCGACCACGTCAAGAAGCAGCTCCGCTCCCCGGATCCCGCTTGTTTTATATCCGAAATGCACGGTAGGGATTCCCCCCGTAACAGCTTTTAAGAACTGGTTATCACCAAACCCGGTTACCCGGATTCCTGAATTATTCAGAACATACTGCATTCTTGTACCCGAATCAGCTGCAGAGCGAGGTACATTCTGTCTGCTGTATACAAGGATTGCTTCGATGGCGCCGGCTGCGATGGTATCGGTGGCGCACGATATGATACGGATATCCTGTTTCTGTTCCAGCAGTTCGAGTGCTGCATGATAACCCGAATCCATGGTAAATTCCGCGGTCTTTACATAATCCGGCTCTAACAGGATTCCCTCGGACTTCAGTCCCGAACGGAATCCGTCCTCTCTCGATACACCGACCGCCTTATCTTCCTTTGTCACTCCGATATAAGCAATTTTTCCACAGGATTCACCGATTTCTGTCCATGCTTTTTTCAGTTCAGCCGCCGCAAGTCTGCCCATGGCTTTACCTGCGCCGTAGTCATCGTGGTAAATGCAATTGGCATACTTTGTGTACTGTCCTACAACTACTACAGGAACTTTAGAATTCTTCAGAAACTTTCTGTGTTCCGCACTGATCACAGTTCCGATCAGGATGATGCCGTCTACAGGATAATTCTCAAACAGCTTCAGATACGTGATTTCCTTATCCGGATCATTATCCGTGCTGGCAAGGAGCATCTGGTATCCCCGTCTTGAAAGCACCTGCTCAATCCCGGCCGTAATCCGGCTGACAGACTCCGAATTAATCTTCGGCACTACGACACCTGCGAGACAGGCTTTTTTCGTGCGCAGAATCCTCGCCTGTGCCGACGGCTGGTATCCGGTCTCCTCGATGACTTTCCGGATCTGTTCTTTCTTCTCATCGCTGACATAGCCCCCATTTAAATATCTCGAAACGGCGGCGCTCGATACTCCGGCCAGCTGCGCGATCTCCTTGATCGTCATAACAATTTCCTCCTGATGAAATCGCCACCTGATAACAGGTGACGATAAATAATTTCTGCCTATATTATATATTTGTACATCTTTAAAATCAATGATGCTTTATGCATGCTCAATATCCGTATACTCACTGATTTCCCGGCAGATGTCCGCCCATTCCGGGCTTTGTCCCCTGCCCGATCTTGATCTCGATGGCATCCGCATTGCGCAGATTTTCAGGAGTTACACTGTAGAGATTTCCGACATATGGGAGACATACACTGGATTCTCAAGGATCAGCGGTTTCTCCGCGTGCTTTCCGATCACCGTTGTTGTCCTGACCGGCGCGTCCTCGTCAAGAGGCATTGGGTCCAGCTGGGCGCCGAGGATCAGGATATCATCCCATGACGGCATGGGCAGCTCTGTACTCATGGACGCCGAAATACTTTTTCCCGTCACCGCCATCTCATGGATCTCTTTCATATATCTGCAGGCGCCATCCTTCCGCAATATTTTTCGTTCCGCATTTTATTAAAGTATAACACATTGCTCCAGCTCTTTAAAATAGCTCTCCGCCAGTTCGTTCCATTCTTTCCAGCGGCTGTCTTCTCTGCGGTCCGGAAGCTGGTAATTGTCCGTCAGATATTTTGCCATAAACTCTGTCACCTTTCTGGCTCCTTCTATATTCAGATGATCTCCTCTGTCATAGCTGTCTTTTCTCCAGTCAATGCCGATATCCCGATATCTCAGGTTCAGATCCACATATGGAAGATCCGCCTCTTCTGCATATTCTTTTAGAGCATTATACTTCTTATAATTGTAATTCACGGGAGAAGGTGCACTGAATAAAAGAAGATCTGCTCCGTTTTTTCTGCACAGATTTCTGATCTTATCCATGTAGATACGCGTAACCTCCGGAATTTCTGTCTTATCCCTCGTCTCTTTCATATAATTTTCATCACCCTCGTAGGACACAGTCTTATCCCGGATCTCAAATCCCTTATAGCAGGTTTTCAGTCCCCCCGGCCCGTCAAACAGCGCTTTCCATGCATTATGATACTTAAAGACCGGAAAATAGAATCCCAGCGGCTCTGTCAATGACAGCTGCAGATTCTTCAGCATGCCGGGATCCCTGAACATTGTATTCGTCTCAAAGACCACCAGCCGGGGAGACTGTGTCTTAAAAGCCGTCTTAAGTATATAGTAGGTCTCCTGTATCCGCTGTCCGGGCTGTCCGCAGTCATATGCCGCGATTCCGGTCTGATCCCACAGATCCATCGGGGAGACCGATGTGTAGCTCTCGCTGTCCCCTGCTACGAGTACATCAATCGTATTTTTCTTCTCCGCGCTGACAGACGCAAATACGCGGCTTCGTCCGCTTACGGATCCATTTACATTTCTCACCACAAGCTGTATCCCTGTAGAACAAATCCACAGGATCACTACAAATATGAGCATAAACAGAATTATCTTTTTTATTTTCTTCAAACTGGCCTCCTTTAAAATCTTTCTGTCAATACGCTGCTAAAATCCGGCATATATCATGTCCACCGCCTGATATCCGTCTCCGTACGCGGCGATCACGATCACCGCCAGCAGAAGGGCATAGTAAATGCTCCACCGGATAAAAGCCGGCCTTCTTCCCAGAGCTTCTCTCACATGGACGCCTCGCTCCTTCACAGCCCCCACAACAGCCACTACAACGCATCCGACTACAATGGCGGTCAGATCTGCCCTGCTCATCCCGAGTTCCAGCAATCTTCCGTCAAAAAGACTGTTAAGGTCAAAATTCCGGAATATACTGCGGAACATATAGATTCCCGCACGCAGTCCGTCCGCCCGGAAGAAGAGTTCACCGGTAAATATGATAAGCCATGTCTTTGCGATTCTCACGAACTTAAGCCCCGCGGACTTTTCGCCGATGTGCAAAAGCTCCAGTACCCGGTCACGCAGGGGCTCCACCGCAATTCCAAAAAGGATCAGTGTGAAATAATACATCCCGTAGAAGATATAACTCCATCTCGCTCCGTGCCACAGTCCGTTGCACAGCCATACAGGAAAAAGGGCCATAGCGGACGTCCCGAGCATAGTAATATATTTTCCAAAATGTTTCCTTCCGTACTGATTCCACTTTTTCACCGGCCCGGACATAGAAACCGGATAGAAAATGTATGTCTTAAACCATGTGCCCAGCGTAATATGCCATCTTCTCCAGAACTCCGCTGCACTCTGAGCCGCAAACGGCTGCCGGAAGTTTTCCGGAAGTTTTACTCCGAAGAGCTGTCCGCTTCCGATAATAATATCCATGCATCCCGAAAATTCCATATAGAGCTGCACGGTATATGCCACAGCGGCAAATACCGTCATAGCCCCGCTGTATGACGTATAGTTCCCGAATATTGCATCCACGCCGATAGCAAGCCTGTCCGCGATCACCTTTTTCTTAAACAATCCCCAGAATATCCGGATATATCCGTCTGTCAGATTGTCGATCTCCAGAGGTTTTCCGCTGTAAAGTGTACCTGCTGTATCCGAATAGCGGCAGATCGGCCCCTCCATGATCTGAGGGAAAAATGCGAGGAACAGCGCCGTATTCTCCAGTTTTTCCTCTGCACGGATCTTTCCCCAGTACACGTCTGCCAGATAGCCGACAGCCTGCAGCGTGTAAAACGAGATTCCCACCGGCATGAGGATCTTTTTCTCTTCCAGAGTAAACGGCAGCGCGCTCCCGAAGATTCCGGTCAGATTGCCCACAAAGAAATTATAATATTTCAGATATGCAAGAGTTCCGAGGAGCAGAAGTACGCCGAATGCCAGCACCCTTCTGGATTTCTTTTGATATATTCCCTTTATCCTCTTCTTTTCGCATCTTTCCGCAGATGCGAGCTCTGTCTTCTGTTCTGATCTGAGCCACTCCAGCCAGATACCGATACAGTGTACGAACACAGTTGTCCCGAGCAGATATACGATCAGTTTTCCGCTGAGAAGCCAGAAAAACAGATAGCTGAACACAAGCAGCACTCTCCTGCGCCATTTCTGCGGCGCGATCTGGTATACTATCAGACACAGTGGAAGAAATACAAACCCGTATACCAATGATTGATATGCCATATGCTAGTTCTCCTGAAGTCTTTTCACCATGTTATAGATTGATTCTGCGGAATTAAAATTATCCGGCGTCATCTCAGATGCTTCAATGTCAATGTCAAACGCGTCCTCCAGTTCGGATACGAGTGTGATCACACCGAAAGAATCCAGAAGCCTGTCATCGATCAGGGCTTTCTCGTTTTCATAGTCAATGCTGTCGTCGATTTCCATTAAGATTTCCATTAATTTTTCCATTGTAATATTTCTCCTTCTCTTGATTCTGTAAGTAAACTTAAATTACTTTATATATCTGTTTATTAAGGTCGTCATCCGGCATATTCCACTGATAAGTAGGCTGATGCTCCCTCAGCACAGTCCATCCCGCATTCTTACTGTATGACACGACAGCAGGCAGTGCATGGCTCAGGAAAAGAGCCATTCCTTCCATCGCAGAATATGCGCCGGTACGCTCAAATACAAGCACTTTTCCTGTCCGGACATTTGACAGTTCTGCATTGCTGCAGAGCACATCGTTCATCGTACAAAGCGTTCCGCATATGGTCCATGGCTTCTTCTGTCCTGTCTGCTCTCCCGGTATGAGCTGTATCCCCGGCTGATACATGCCTTTGATCTGTCCGTCATAATTGAGATGATGATTACCGCCGTCCACGATACAGTAATGCGTGTCTCCGTTTTTCTTCACATCTTTGATCTCTGTGAGATAATATCCGCATTCCGCCGCAAATGCCCTTCCCAGCTCTATTGTCACATTGCCTTTCCACTGCATGGACCGGATTGCTTCTCTTAAGGCCTCCAGTCCTTCATCTGTGTATGTCTGAGCTTCTTTTCCACGGAAATACGGCACCGCGGTACCCGGACCGTATTCCAGATGCGTGATCCGCACTTTCCACTCATCTCTCATTTTCAGAAGGAGCCTGTCCAGCATCTCAAGCTCCTGCCGGAACTGTCTCAGATGACGTTTCTGCGTTCCCGAGAAATAATGAATGCCCTCAATTTCCAGATACGGACTCATATTTACTATTCCGAACACACTGCGCATGGTATCCTCGTCCATACCGAATTGACTGCCGTTGGTCAGCCTCGGGTAAAGCCTGAGCATCTTCATATGGGCGTCGCTCCACTCAAGGAAATAATGAAGCTGTTTTACAGACTCCACTGTATATCTGCATTTATCTCCATATGTATTCAGTATATTGTATATATCTTCTTTTTTCTTGATCACTCCTGATATGAAGAGCTTCTCCGGCGGAATTTCCAGCCGCCTGCATATCTCAAACTCTCCCATTGAGCATACTTCGATCCGATCCGTCTGCCCGGCCATTTCTTTTGTCAGGAACGGATTTGCCTTCATGGCATAGCACAGCCCTGCCGCTTCCCCGAGTGCCTCTTTCAGTCTGTCCGCCTGTCTCTTCAGCATATCCAGATCAAATATATAGAGCGGGGTTCCGTAACGTGCCACCGCGTATTCCAGTTGTTCTCTCTGCATAAATTTCTCCTTTTCATCTGTATGAACAATTCATTTTTACTCTTTCCATCTCTTCAGATATGCCCTGTCCGTCTTTCCGTTTTTATTCAACGGTATAACCTGCATCCGTATCAGCTTTGGCGGAACCATATACACAGGCAGTTTTTCTTTCAGCTTCCTTCGAACCTCCGACGGATCCGCCTCTCCCATATAAAAGCCTGCGATCCGGTTCTTCTCCTCCTGAAATACACAGCAGCTTCGCTGTACATTTTCTACAGCGTTCATGGCGCTCTCAATCTCCTCCAATTCGATCCGGTGTCCCATGTGCTTGATCTGGAAATCCTTTCTCCCGGCAAATATGATCCTGCCTTTTTCATCGTAATATCCCATATCCCCGGTCCTGTATATTCTCTGAGGTTCACCGCCGCCAACCGGATACATGACAAACTGCTTCTTCGTCTGTTCCTCGTTCCGATAATATCCCTGCGCAAGAGATTCTCCCGCCACGCAGATCTCACCTTGTCTGCCCGGCTCAGCGATCTCAATATCATCCTCATCAAGAAGGAATACTGTCCTGCCCGGGAATGCGTTTCCCGCCGGTATTTTCTCCCCGTCCTCGTACATTCGGACAACCGGATAATATGTACAGTTGCACGTAATCTCCGTGGGGCCGTACAAGTTGACAAACCGGGCGTCCGGCAGAGCTTCCTGCCAGATCCGCAGCTGCTTGGGCGGCATTGCCTCACCGCTGAACATGATCTTATTCACCTTCTCCGGAATACGGTATCTCAATCCTTTCAGAGATGAGACAAGTGTCAGTGCCGATACCGCCCACGTCAGCGTCGTAACATTTTTCTCACACAGGAAGTCCAGAAGCCTCGGCGGCGTAGAGAAATATTCTTTCGGTATCAGCACAAGCCCCGCGCCTGTCATCAGAGATGAATAGATATCCTTTACCGATACATCAAAGTCAAAGGGCGCCTGATTGCCGATCACGTCTTCATGGCTTATGCCGAATATCTTCGTAAAATGCCCGATAAAACGGATAACTGCCCCGTGGCTTACCACGACCGCCTTCGGCGTCCCGGTAGAGCCTGATGTAAAAATACCATACAGGATATCTGTCTCTCTCGATGCATTCCTGATTGCTGCAAGGCGCTCCGGATCCACGTCCTCCTTCACGAGCTCTTCCGCTGAAATTATGCTGCACTCTTTTTTATCGGATCCGGCACAGATACTTTCCGTCGTAAGGAATTCCTGTATATTACGGTCCGCTATAATGATCTCCGGCTGCAGCGTCCGGAAAATCTTCTTCAGCCTTTCCGGAGGGTTGTCCGGATTCACCGGAACATAAAAGCAGCCTGCATATACCGCCCCGAGCATAGCTGCAAGCATGAGCGGGCTCTTCTCCATCATCACGGGAACCGGACTGCCCGGAGATACTCTCCGGCTGATACCGCTGCCGATCTTTCTCGCCATCGCGGTAAACTCATACCATGTGAACTCGCCGTCAACGCCTGTAACCGCTGTACTGTATCTGTAACACTCTGCTGTCTGCTCCAGATAGTCAAGAATGTTTGTTTTCTGTCTGCACTGATCTGGTTTTATCATATTGTCACCTCTTGTTTTTTAGATGGATTCATTATGATTGATGTTTTTTAATATGTCTTGTAAAGATTCTTAAGGTATTTTTAAATAACAATGTATAGAAATTAAAAAAAGACTCCGAAGAGTCTCTCAAGTGTAATATTTCCTTCTATTTTATTTGAAGCATAAGAACTTTTTTTCTTAGAGTTTTTCCTGAGCCTGTTTTTTGTGACAGCAGGAAGCTCGATCGTACTGAGAGAAAAGCGGTTCTCATCGATCTCTGATATCCGTTTTAATATCTCATTTGTGAGAGTTACCCTTATCACTATACCACCCCGCTTTTTAGGAATATTATACCGCATGACAAATGGTTTTTTCATTAAAATTACACTATTTTTTCACTATTTTTCATTAGCATAAAATACGTAATTTATCGGACATCATGGGGGATATCCCGATGAAGTTCATATCCACTAATAATCTTTTCAAATCAACAGTCTTTTCGCTCCATATAACAAAACCTGTTCAGCACATCCCTAAGAAAGGAATTTCTTCTGCCAGAATGAATATAAGCGGGTAATTATTCAGCTTTTCCAGCTAATAATTCCCGCTTATATCTGCCGTCTCCGGGAGGATTTGAACCTCTGACCCCTCGCTTAGGAGGTCTCCTGACCACTGTCAATCCAAGTCATGTTCAGTTCACGCAAGGCTCGCAATAAAAGGTCTTTTACTACAGTTCAAATCGTTTCTGGTCAATTGCTGTCAGCCACTGTAAACCCAGAACAACCGGTAGATATTAGCCGGATATTGGCTGCGGCTAATAAAAGGTGTTCGGCTTACTGTCAACGGCTTCCTAAAGGATCGGCTACCATGCCCGCCTTAGCAGGAATGATATACAATATTCAATTGATCAGATTTACTATCTATACTATACCGTGTAATGGTCAGTTTGTCTACGTTTTTTCGACCACTTCATTTTTGTCTTACAAATTGATATTTTCCATAATCTCTTTTCTTCCAAAAATCTTATCAAATCCCATTTTCTCAAACAAAAGATTTGCTTTTTCTTTGCTGCCTGGTTCGCATTCAGTTTATCAATAGCATTATGAATTGAAATTTTTTCCAAATCAATTAACGCTTTTTTCGGATCAATTAACACCTTTTCCGGATCAATTAACACCTCTTTTTCTGGACCATTATAATTCAAATTATAAAGAATAACAAAAAAGAGGTTGGAGTTGATCTAAAAAGTGGACTATCACTTCTCCTCTGAAATCTCCCAATGGCCATTTGATCCCCGTCCAATATAATTTACGTGATCCATTTGTTTTATACGGCGTTTTACCGTCTTAGAACTCACGCCTAAAATCATAGCCATCTTTTCTGTGCTCATCTTGTTGTTTTTTTGAATTAAGCCAATAATCTGATCCTCCATATTATCCTGGGGGACATTCTGAGGGACATCCGGGGGACATTCTGAGGGACATCATAATTCAGATTTGACATCACCACCGTAAACTGATATCTGTCTGAACGAAATATAGGCTTTTTTGTATCGTCATAATTTATCTGAAACTCATATCCATAAGACACATCCTCTGCTTGACTCTTTAAGATGCTTCATCCACCTGATTTACTGTATTTATATCGAAATGCAATTCTAAGTTTCCGCCGGACCCAGCCGATACATCTGCTGATACATCCTTTTTGTGTCACGATATCGTCCGGAACAGCGCAGCCCATATATTTCATCTGTGCTATACGGAAGATGATACAGATTTTCTCTGATAACAATGACAAAATAACTGTCGCTTCTTTTTACAGCATCCGCGAACTCTTCTGTAGTGACAAAAACATTTCCGTCATCAATAAAAAATATAGTATCTGCTGCCTCCTCCACAGACCACTTCCAGTTATCCCTGTACAATACTTTGCATGGGACTTCACTGATCAGCTCTATTCCGCTGGAATCTTCATAATGCCGTGCCTGCCATATCATATCAATGAGTGTTGTTTTTCCTGTTGCACTGTCTCCACGGATTATGGTTATTTTTTCTTCTATTTCAAGCTCGTAATAAAGCCTGTTGTTTTTTACAATAATCTTATGCTTTCCCGTCATCTTCTCACCTACACGTACTTAGCGGCCACCGCTATAAAACGATCAAGATCATGAACCATTTCCCCATTGTTAAGAATTTTGATTTCAAAAGGCTCTTTTCCAAAATTCATAATATGCCGCAGATTAATTGTCAGATCCTTCCTTTTTCCGATTTCCAGAATCCATTTCGCACAATTGTTGCCACAAGCGGATGCATTAAAAATTCTTCCTGAATCATCAAAAGCCATCAAGATCAATGTTTTTACACCGCCTGATATCTCTTTTACAGAAATCGGGCCCAATACAGGACTCTCTATAAGATGAGGACCGATGACTTCTGATTTATCTACATCTTTTATCATTTCTACAGTCAGGGGATCTGTGATCCACTCATCATCATACGTATTATTAAAATAAGCAGGCGGATAATAGATTGCCTCTTCCATTTGCCCCAGATAGATGCTCAGCATAACATACCTCCATTTTTCTGTTGATCTTCTTTCTAAAAAATCAACAAACAAAAATAACTCAAACTAATACTTTCATTATAAGCAAATACAGATTCCCTGTCTATCTTGATCACACTTTACTGTTCATTTTTGATGCCATCGATACCAGCAGCGCAGCCATCTCCGGGTCAGCCAGCACTTTTCCAAGCAATTCCGGATCCACTCCCTCTGGCACCTGCAGCATATTCTCCGGCATCTTCTGGTGGATATCCGGATCAAGTTCTTTCTTTTCATAAAATGCTTTTTCAAAAAGTTTTGCATTTTTCCTCCTGTCATCATCCAGGATATGAGAATAAACATTCAGGATCATATTGGCCTGGGAATGACCGGAATCTCCCTGCGTAGCCTTGATATCACCACCATTCAGCTTCAGCTTATAAGTAACGCTGGTATGCCGGAGGCTGTGTGTAACTACAGAAGGCAGATTGTTTTCAGCAATAAGTTTCTTCAATCCATTCAAGATCACATCTTCACCGACAGGAAGTCCATAGGGGGTTGCCAGTACCAGGTTATAGTCCATATATTCATCCCCCATTACTTCTTTTTCCAGATCCTGTTTCTTCTTCCACTCGACAAGCATAAGCGCCACAGTTCGCGGGATGAAAACTTTTCTTTCGCTGCCTTCTGTTTTTGGCTTTTTTAAAATACGGACTGTTTTGTTGGATTTTCTGGTTTCTGGAAATACAAGGAGTACATCTTTTCCATCCAATGCTTTCAAAGCCTCCTTACTTACTCTCTGCAATTCTTTATTGATAACGATATAAGCCCGATCCTCATCAATCGCTTCCATGGAAATATCCATAGCGTCCCAGGAAAGCGCCGTGACCTCGCCGGGACGGAGTGTACCGGCAAAAATAATATTACAGGCCAGGACAACTCTCTCATCAACACATACATCCATTGCGTGCATCATAGTGTCTGCTTCCCATATCTCGCGCTTTTTAGGCGTATGTTTAGGAACAGTCGCCCGCTGGCAGGGATTTTTCTCCATCAGTTCCCATTTAATTGCCTGCTCAAAGCAGTTGCGGAGCAGCTTGTGAATCTCCCGTATCGTTCCTGTTGTAACATACTCGCTTTTTGGTTTTTTGGTCATCGGATTGACAACAGCCGGTGTCTCCAAAAGTGTCTGATAGTATTTTTCTATAAAATGCGTATTCAAATCCGAAAGTTTCACTTTACCTATCATCGGCTTGATATAATTCCTGATCAGGCCAACTTTTCCCTGATATGTAGACATTACCCAGGCTTTTGTTCCATAAATAAAAACATATTCATCGAGAAGATCCGACAGGTAGGTACACTTAGGTGCAACAAATGTTCCTAACTCCTGCTTATACTCAATTTCCTTCTTGCGTTTGCGGGCTTCCGCCTTTGTATCATATGTTTCCCATTTTTGCTTTCTTTCGCCCGCATCATTCTTATAATAATAGACAACTTTATACTTGTGGTTTCGTTCCTGTATGGACGCCATTCTTCTTTCTCCTTTCTTCCAGCCATGCTTCAAATTCTTTTCTGCAAATCCGTACCCGGTTTCCAATATGTATGATTGGAAATTCTTCCCTCTGGTACCAGTTTACAATCATGGATCTTGAAACCTTTGCCATCAGTGCTGCTTCTTCCGGAGTCAGATAACTAAGATTCCCATTACATCTCCGATCTCCGGTCTGCAAAAGTTTCTTTCGTCGGTAATTCGCCAATGCTATATTTTCTTCCATAGCAAGTTCTTTATAATCATTGCAGGGTGACAACTGATACTCATCCTGCTCATCAAGAAATTTCTGGAAGCTTTCTTTTGTGATCCGTTTCTGATCAGCAATAATAACTGTAGAAAAATATTTTCCATATTTTCTGCTTTTCAGCAAAGTATAAACAGTTCCTCTGCTAACACCAAGCAGTCTCGCCATATCCGGCATACTGATGGTTGCCTCATATAATTCTCTCTTTGCTTTACGATCCTCAGCTGTCTGATACTTCGTCTGTCCGTTGTACCAATTCCAAAATACATCTTTCGGTATCCGCTTCCAGTAATCGATCGTAACTGTCTCAAGCTTTTCCCTTTTAATCAGGTCATAGGCAACGCTTTCTTCAATTTCCAAAAGCTGCGCAATATCACGTACAGAAAAGGACCATTCTTTTAATTCCAGTCCCGGCTCTTCCCCGGTCACTTTCTGATATTTCACCTGATTGGCATACCACTTTTCAAAACTGGCAATATTGACCCGCAGCTTGCCGGCAATCTCTCTGGACTCAAATACATTCTTATGAAGAAGCCAGTACCGATCCGTCTTCTTAAGTCCTAACAGTTCTCCCATTTCCGCTACACTCATCCATTTCTTTTGAGGAGATGGTTTTCTTTTGTATGGACTATGGGATTCAATGGCCTCGATCATATCCTGGTATTCTTCTTTCATCCATTCTTCCTTTTTATTCATAGTCAATTCTCCCTTCCTGCTGAAAGGATAACGGAAATATAAGAATAGCGTTACTATGTCGATGAACTTTTTTCATATGGAAATTATTCTTCAGAAGGCTGTTTATCCAGCCAGTCGTCAAAACTTTTCTTGGAGATCCGGTACTTTCCGCCGTCCAACTGGATCCAGCGAAATTCATTTCTTTTCAGAAGGCTGTAAACTGTCGGTCGGCTGACTCCAAGAATTTCCTGTAATTCTGCTACTGTGTAACACCTTTTCTCTGCCATCATGCATACCTCTTTCCATTCATTAATACGAAGGGCCATGATATTAGCCTCTTCATATATAGAAAGGAAATCGGGGAATTTTACAGCGTCTGTGATTAGCTTTTTTTGATTATTTTTGACAGTCCAAATAAAAAATAATTTGAAATTTTTCATGATCCACACTGTAAAACAAGCCCTTTTCGTTTCTATTAATGAGAGGGTTTGAATTTTCAAAGAGCAAGATCCACCCCGTAATACAAAAGCAGATTTTCTGACTTTTGCATTCTCCGTGGTCGGGCTCTTGATGGGGATTCCGTTTCCCCATACCCTCGGCAATTCCCATACATTTCTTTATCCAGCAGTGATCAAAAATGTATCGGAATTATATTGGCTTCCAACAGAATGTTGGGCGCAGCACTGAAATCTATCCGGAAGGGACAGCCGGCATTTCAGTGAATGGCACCGCTGTTGGCGGCTCCATTTATCACGCAGTGGAAGGAGGAGTATGAAAAAGATCAAAAAGAATAATGAACAGCTACGCACACACATCATCTGCCTCCGGTTGACGGATATAGAACTATCTGTATTAGATGACCGGGCTGAAAAATGCAGGATGACAAGATCAGACTTCATCCGGAACGTGATCTTAAACAGGAAACTGACTCCGAAATACCAGATTGTAATTGACAGCGAGGAGGTCAAATCACTTCTCGCACAATATGGGAAAATCGGATCCAACCTGAACCAGATCGCCAGGCATTTTAACAGTGGTGGGGAACGCTCTCTTGCCATGCAGGAGGAGATAGAACGTGCAATTGCAGAACTTTATGCGCTGCGGAAAGAAGTGCTTCGATTGGCAGGTGATTATATTGGCAGTTATCAAACACATAAAAAGTCATAACGCCAATTATTCTGACACAATGGAGTATCTGCTGTTTCAGCATGATGAGAAAACCGGCAAGATGCTTCAAAATGAACTGGGACAGAAAATTCTCCGGGATGAATTCTATCTGGACGGGCTCAACTGTAATCCTGATACATTTGATATTGAATGCAGAATGACAAATGAAGCATTTAAGAAAAACCGCAGGCGAAACGAATTAAAAAGTCACCATTACATCATCAGTTTCGATCCAGCGGACGTATCGGAATGTGGGCTTACTGGGAAAAGGGCACAGGAGCTTTGCCTGGAATTTGCAAAAAAGAATTTCCCAGGCTATCAGGCGGTGGTGGTTACCCACACAGACGGCGGAAACCATTCCGGCAACATCCATACCCATATCGTGATCAACAGTGTCCGCAAAAATGCCGTGGCACGCCAGAACTATATGGATAAGCCAAATGAAGAAAAGGCCGGCTATAAGCATCGGTCCACAAACCGATTTCTGGAACATCTGAAAAAGGAAGTCATGG
Organism: uncultured Lachnoclostridium sp.; assembly: GCA_930986645.1. Classification (GTDB taxonomy): domain Bacteria; phylum Bacillota; class Clostridia; order Lachnospirales; family Lachnospiraceae; genus Mediterraneibacter. The sequence goes on along the minus strand of CAKNJS010000011.1, from coordinate 2,906 downwards.
CCATGTGTGAGCGGGAAGGACTACATCAGGTTGATCTTCTTTCTCCTGCTCCGGAAAAAGTGACAGAAGCAGAGTTTCGTGCAATAACCAGAGGACAGAAAAAACTGGAACAGATTAATCAGGAAATTGTACAGAAAGGTCTCAAACCAACGGCCACAACATTCCAGACAAAGAAGGATTTTCTCCGGAAGGCGATTGATGAATGCTCTGGATCAGCCAGAAATTTTAAAGAGTTTCAATCTCTTCTTCTGGAAAATTACAATATATCCGTGATTTTGCAAAGAGGAAGATATAGATATCTGCATCCGGATCGTGATCTCAGGATCACTGAAAAAGCACTGGGAACAGACTATGGCATGGAACACCTGGAAAAGAGATTTCTCCAAAACGATAATGGGATCCAGCCAGAACACAGAACAACTACACATCATTCTGTCCATGGCGATTACCACAAAGATCCAACTGCTATCTTCTACTATCGGACACATCTACGTCTTGTGGTTGATTTGCAGACAAATGTTAAAGCTATGCAGAGTGAAGCTTATGCCCGTAAAGTTAAGATCACCAATCTGCAGCAAATGGCGAATACCCTGATCTATATTCAGGAACATGGTTATGACACCAGAGAAAACCTGTCCAGGATCATATCGGAGGCAAGTGCAAAACTGAATGAGGCACAAGAAAGTTTAGATGAACTCTCTGCAGAATTGAAGACATTAAATTCGCAGATTCACTACACAGGACAGTACTTTTCATCTAAAGGAACATATACAGAATTCATACGATCCAGAAGCAAAAAGAAATTCCGCAGTGAGCATGCTTCTGAACTGCAGGCATATGAACAGGCCAGGGACTGGCTGAAAAGCTTCTATACTGACGGGAAAATGCTTTCAATGAAATCATTAAAATCCCGCAAACAGAACCTGCAGGATAAAATCAGTTCCCAGAAACAGGCATTACAAGAACTAAGAAGCCGCTGCACAGAACTGGAGACTGTTTCCTATAACGTAGATGCCATTCTTGACAGAACGGCAATGGAGACAGAAAAAGTTCCCATTCAATCAGCAGCACATCACAACTCACAGAAAGAAAGGAAAGAAGAATCATTATGACACAATCAGAATTTAGACTGATCTTTGCAGATCAGGTCAATAAATGCGAAGAAACATTACGGATGAAGAAAAAAGAATATACCGGCGACCGCGAAGACAGACTCAGCGCTTTCCGGATCGCCGCTTCTCTTCAGGACTGCACGCCCCAGCGGGCTCTTGTCGGGATGATGGCAAAACATATCGTATCTTTATATGATATGTGTTATGCCAAGAATACTTCCTTCACAAAAGAATTATGGGATGAGAAGATCACCGACAGCCTGAACTATCTCTTCCTGCTGGCAGCGATCATCAAAGAGGAGGGTACTTATGAACAGAATTGAAACAAAAATCCTGAACTGCTCCGCCGTTAGCGAAGCTGAAAAGACGATGGTATTTGCAGCCAGGCTGACACAGCGCGGGCATCTGATCCACAACATGGAAGATCTGATCCGACTGTACAATCAGTCCTTTACTAATGATACCGTAAAAAATATGGGACAACTCCCGCATCCTGCCATACAGAAATTTGCCGTGATTACAGTAGCTGTAGTAGGCGCCAGCCGGAGATTTCTTTCCCAGATCACCCGGCACCAGAATGAGGTAAAATTCATGAGCGCATCCCTCCAGTACAGCAACTATTCCGGGGAAGCAGATTTCGCAATACCCTATGAGATCCTCACCGCACCGGCGGCTATCAAAGAATTATATGAAAAAAGCTGCCAGACCGATATGGATAATTATGAGCGCCTCTGCAAAACCGGCATCAGCCACGACTCGGCAGGATATCTGACACCACAGGGGTTAAGAAATGTTCTGCTTATCAGTGCGACCCCTTACCAGTGGAAACATATGATCGGGCAGCGTTCCTGCAGACGCAACACGGATGAAATGAGAATCGTGATCCTGAATATTTGGAAGGATCTGTATGATTTAAGCCCGGTACTTTTTCTTCCGGAACTGACAGGTCCATTCTGCCAACGTGGAAAATGCCTGGAAGGAAAAATGAGTTGCAGAAATCCTCTTGAACGATCCCTTACTCCGGCTGATATTATCTTACGGGATTATCCGCTTCTCATGGGAGGTGAACTCTCATGAAAATACGACTGATTGATTTTGGAGTCTCCAAAGAACATTGTCCCTTCCGACCTCATGAAAATGATGCCGGAGCGGATGTATATGTTCCCTTTGACTGTACTCTGAACCCCGGTGATATCATAAAAATACCACTGGGATTTGGACTGGAAATCCCTGACGGATACGCAGGATATGTGTTTCCCAGGAGCAGCCTGGCCGTCAAAGGTCTGGTATGCGAACTGCCGCCCATCGATTCCGGATATCGTGGTGAAATCCATGCCATTGTCAGCAATGTAAGCAATATCCGGCAGACAATCAAGAAGGATACCCGAATTGGCCAGCTGGTCATCACTCCTGTGATTATTGCCGATTTTGTACTGGATCTTGGCACTGAACGTGGCACCGGAGCCTTTGGCAGTACTGGAAAATAAACTTTTACAATCAGAGACGCCGTATATATCGGCATCTTAATACCAACCAATACACAACACACAGAGAGGAGAATTATTATTATGATCACTTTTGGAGAAAAAATTAAGCACTTAAGAAACAAAAATCATCTTACACAGAAGCAGCTTGGTCTTGCACTCGGCTTTTCCGAGAACTCCGCTGATATCCGTATCGCTCAATACGAATCCGGGGAAAGGAAGCCAAGGGAAGATATTTTGCGAAAAATGGCTAAAATGGGAGTATCCCAAAGTTTGTGTAAACCTTCAAACTGATGTAAGATAGACTTAC
>CAKNJS010000010.1 GCA_930986645.1 uncultured Lachnoclostridium sp. | reverse complement strand
GAAAAAATTTGTTGGATGCTTTGTTTACCTCTTGACAAAAGTCACTTCATAACAGCGATTAGTATCATATAAAGGAGAAGTTATGATCGTTTCGGGTAAAAATTCACCTAAGGTAAGAGAAATTTATAAAGAACGCAGTGAAAAAGCAATCGAGTATGCACGCCGGAAGATTGAAGAATCACCGGTGGCTCCTTATGTGTCGAAATTGTATTTGTATGGGAGTTGCGTGAGAGAGGAACAGACTTATCAGAGCGATGTAGATCTGATGTTGGAATTGAAACAGACATTTGATATCAATAAGCTCAGGGATGAGATTATCCTCTTGAAAAGCCGCGTGAATTCGGGACAGTTGGATATGCCCGAGGTGGATTTAAAAGTTGTGATAGGTGAAGAATGGAAAGACGAGAATACGCTTTATTTTGAAAATATAAAAAAAGAAGGGAGAGACATATGGCAGGACAAATGAATACTTATGCAGAATTTGCCGAAAATGACTATAAATTTTTCAGACAGTCGTATGACAGCGGAAATAAAGGATCAGCTCTCGCTGCTTTAGGTCAGAGTATATGTGAGAGATATTTGAAGCATCTTGTTTCTGAATGTGCTCATCCGGAAAATGAATCTGAAGCAGCATCCAAGGAAAGCGTTTTACGGACACACAGTCTGAGGAGACTGATGCGTTATATATCAGGCGACATGGGCATTGATATTCCGGATGAAACGGAGAGCGCATTGGATCGGATCGATGGATTCTATTTTTCAACCCGGTATCCGGGAGATGACAGTTTTATTCCCACAGAGAGGGATATTGACAAGGCGGATAAAGCAGTGCGTCTGTGTCGGGACTTTGTCTTTCGAACAACGAGTGAACTTGAACGGAAATAATACAGATGATAAGGAGTGAATAATATGTCTTTACAGTCATTGATTTTTTGTGTCACAGCCGGACATTCAGATGCGAAAAGAGACCGCGGACTTAATGCTTCACCGGACGATATTCTGCGGATTAATGATATCCCCTACGGCCCGGATGTAAAGTGGAATACTCTGGATGTGTACAGGCCGAAAAATGTAAGGGGAAAACTGCCAGTCATTGTAAATGTCCACGGAGGTGGATATGTGTACGGAAGTACGAAGCAGTATCAGTTTTACTGTATGGATCTGGCGCGGAGAGGTTTTGCGGTGGTCAGCTTTAACTATCATCTGGCGCCGAAGTTTAAATTCCCTGTTCCGATCCTCGATCTGAATCTTGTAATGGAGTGGATCTGTAAAAAAGCAGATATCTATGGTTTTGATATGGACAGAGTGGCGCTGGTCGGAGATTCAGCCGGAGCGCAGCTTGCCAGCCAGTATGCGGTCATCTGCACGAATCCGGAATATGCCGAAGTAATGGAAGTGACTCCGCCGGCTTTCGGCTTGAGAGCTGTCGGACTTAACTGTGGAATGTATGATCTGAGAAAAAGGGCATCTGAAATCTCGGAGAATAAACTGATGATAGACTATTTTACGGAACATCCGTCAGTGTACGGAAAGAAACTGGATGTACTCGACTATGTGACGGAAAAATTCCCGCCGTCTTATCTGCTCACCTCAAAAGGAGATTTCCTTATGGATCAGTGTGAACCGATGGCAGAGCTCCTTATAGAAAAAGGCGTTCCGTGCGAGTATAAGATTTATGGTGATGAGAATACAGGACATGTATTCCATGTAAATATGCGTTCGGATCTGGCACGAGAGGCAAATGATGATGAGACTGCATTTATAAAAAAATATATAGATAATACAGTAAAAACAGAGAAAAAAGAATGATAATTTCGTATCAAAACTATAAATATTAACAAATTTTAGCAAAATCTTAACACTATCTTGACATCAGAAGAGAGAAAGAGTAAAGTCTTATGCATAAAAGCAAAGGCGCTTTGGATGAATTTCCGAAGCGCCTTTGCTTTTATCATAAAAATACCTTTCGGTACAAAGAAGTGCATCAAAGGGAAGTGATCACTCCCGGCGGTGCACTTTTTTGTTCCCCGGGAACAAAATCAAAAGGAGGAGATATTATGTATTCGGCAACAGATGTAATGTGGGTTCTGGTTGCGGCCATTCTGGTGTTCTTTATGCAGGCAGGATTCGCACTTTGTGAGGCGGGACTTACCCGGGCGAAGAATACGGGAAATATTCTCATGAAGAATATGATGGATTTCTGTATCGGAACACCGTGCTACTGGCTGATCGGATTCGGAATCATGTTTGCAGGCAGCGGACCGCTGATCGGCGGACTGGATCCTTTAATTCAGGGAAGCTATGATTTCGGAACACTTCCTACATGGTGTTACGCTATCTTCCAGACCGTGTTCTGTGCGACTGCAGCGACGATCGTATCCGGATCCATGGCGGAGCGTACGAATTTCAAGGCTTACTGTATTTACAGTGCGGCGATCAGCCTGATCGTGTATCCGATCTCGGGTCACTGGATCTGGGGCGGCGGCTGGCTTTCATCCTTGAACTTCCATGATTTCGCAGGTTCTACCTGTGTACATATGGTAGGAGGCTTGATCGCATGTCTTGGAGCTGCAATGCTTGGACCCCGTATCGGAAAATACGATAAGAATGGCAAGGCGAGAGCAATTCCGGGCCATAATATGACAGCAATGGCTCTTGGTGTATTTATCCTCTGGTTTTGCTGGTTCGGTTTCAACGGCGGTTCTACAGTGGCGATGACAACAGATGCGGACATGGAGCTTGCCTCTCTTGTCATGTTCAATACAAACCTTGCAGCAGCTGTATCTACAGTTGCAGCAATGATCTTCACATGGCTGCGTTACGGCAAGCCGGATGTATCCATGACATTTAATGCGGCTCTTGCGGGCCTTGTTGCAATTACAGCGCCGTGTGACTGTGTCACTCCGGTGGGCGCATTCTTTATCGGACTGATCGCAGGTTTCCTTGTAGTGCTTTCTGTTGAATTCTTCGACAATATAGCCAAGATCGATGATCCGGTAGGAGCGGTATCCGTCCATATGGTAAATGGTATGTGGGGAACTCTTGCAGTCGGACTGTTCAGCAACGGCGGCGACGGCGTGGCACCCGGACTCTTCTACGGCGGCGGATTCAAACAGCTTGGCATACAGGCACTTGGCATTGTTTCAGTTGCGGCATATGTACTTATAGTAATGTTCATCGTATTTAAGATCATAGATAAGACAGTGGGCTTAAGAGTACCGGCTCAGGTTGAGATCGACGGCCTTGATATCCATGAACACGGCCTTGCCTCCGCATATTCCGGCTTCGCGATCAATGATATGACAGGAATGGATATGGATGTGAATGAAAATACGGATCTTGGCGAGGAAGATTATGAGAAAGCCTCCAAAGCTCAGGTAGACGCGGCGGTTAAGGTTGTAAATAAGAAAACTGTTGTGGACGGTGTCTATGATACAGGAATGCATAAGGTAAGTATTATCTGCAGACTGGCCAAGTTTGATGCACTGAAGACAGCACTCAATGAACTTGGAGTGACCGGTATCACCATGACGCAGGTTATGGGCTGCGGCATTCAGAAAGGCGCGGGAGAGAAATACCGCGGTGTTGAGCTGGATGCCAACCTGCTTCCGAAAGTGAAAGTAGAAGTCGTCGTAAGCAAGATCCCGGTAGATTCTGTGATCGAGGCGGCGAAGAAAGCACTGTATACCGGACATATCGGAGACGGCAAGATCTTTGTCTATAACGTAACGAGAGTAGTCAAGGTAAGGACCGGTGAAGAAGACTTCGCGGCGCTTCAGGATGTGGAATAGTTTTGATCATCCGTCTGCTTTTTCATGCAGTTTCGGGTCTTTCCGATACTGCAGCGGCGTGATACCATATTGTTTCTTAAAAGTGCTCTGAAAATGACTCTGACTTGAGAAGCATAGATAGCTGCTTATGACACTGGCAGATTTGTCCGTGTTCTTAAGCAGCTGTTTTGCTTCTTCCATCTTACAGCGCAGGATGAATGCGCTCACAGAGAATCCCAGTTCTTTTTTAAAATAAGACGAAAAATAGCTCCGGCTGAATCCGACATGTTCTGCAACATCGGAAGCTGTGATATGTTCACATACGTTCTGCTGGATAAAGCGGATAGCATTTTGTATTATTCCGTCTGTGGAGACAGGCATCTGTGCATCGCGTACTTTTTCTGCAAAGGTATAGCTGATCTTACCCATCAGCTCATTCAGTGCATCCGGATCCGTGAGCTTTTCCGCAGCCTGAATGAAATCATCTGAAAGCTGAAAAGCAGTATCTGAGTCAAAACCGCCTTCAATGGCTGCGCGGGTTGCAAGGGTAGTTGTAATAATTATATTATTCTTTATCTGCCGGAGGGCAGTAGGGCCGGTAATGCCTGCATGCACCAGAGATTCATTAAAAGAAATCTTTTTCAGTGCATCTAAATTTCCGGTCCGGATGATCTCGGAAAAAAATTTTTCTACTTCATAGGAATTGTTATGTACAGCGTAGGATTTCTGTTCATATAGTCTGTCCGTACTTTCCTCTTTCTGTTCAAATGATCCTAATGCGATGATATCAGTCAGACCCAGAATCTCCCGGTTTACACAGAAATTAATAAAAATCAGTTTCAAAAGGAAGCCATTTAAAGGCAGCTGTGGAATTTTCTGCATGAAATCAGAAAAAGCCTGCCTTTCCTCCTGCGGGACGACATAGTCGATACAAAGCTGATGGATTTCGGAATCCGAGTAGGGTGTCAGACTGACCGGACCGAACAGAAGCCGCCAGTCATTATTAAAGAAGACTTTCAGGCATCCGTAATAGATACCGTATTCTGCAGACATATAGGCGATCCTGTCAGTATTTTCCAGAAGCCTGTTGACATATTTCTCCGGAGGATATGTCAGAGAGGTCTGTTCCGGCTGTGCGTATAGGATTTGATTTTCTTTACAGCTGTAAATGTAAGAGGGAATATTAGCGTCCAGATACAGCATTTGAAAGCCGGGATGTGTTCCGGAGCTGATTTCTGGCATCTGAAAGGAGTGGAACGTCTCGGAATCCCGTCTGTCATGGTTACGGACGGACCGCACGGACTGCGCAAACAGGCGGAGGCCGCAGATCATCTGGGAATCAATGAGAGTGAGAAGGCTGTCTGCTTCCCGGCAGGATGCGCAACTGCTTCCAGTTTTGACAGAAATATACTGAAAAAACTGGGTGAGACGATCGGACAGGAATGTCAGGCGATGGGAATCAGCACCATTCTTGGACCTGCAATCAACATTAAGCGCTCTCCGCTCTGCGGAAGGAACTTTGAATATTATTCCGAAGATCCGTATGCAGCGTCTGAACTTGCAGCTTCCATGATTCAGGGTGTCCAGAGCAAAAATGTGGGAACCAGCGTAAAGCATTTTCTGGCAAATAATCAGGAAAAACGAAGGATGACCAGCTCCTCGGATGTGGATGAACGGACTCTGCGGGAAATCTATCTGACTGCTTTTGAGGGTGCGGTAAAAGAAGGAAAGCCGTGGACTGTAATGAATTCCTACAACCGGATCAACGGAAAATATGTGGGTGAATCGAAAGAATATCTTACGGATATTCTGAGAAATGAGTGGGGATTTGACGGCTGTGCAGTATCTGATTGGGGCGCTGTCAATGACCGTGTGGAAAGCCTTAAGGCAGGGCTGGATCTTGAGATGCCTTCAAGCGGCGGCATGAATGACGCCCTGATCGTTGAAGCAGTAAAAGACGGCACGCTGGATGAAAGTGTAGTGGATACGGCATGCGAACGCATTATCGATATTATTTTCCGTTATGCGGAAAATAGAGATCCGGATGCGAAACTAGATCTCAGGGAAGACCATGAGACAGCGGCGGCCATCGAAGAAGAGTGTATCGTACTGCTGAAAAATGATGATAATATCCTTCCGCTGTCAAAGGAAAAGAAAGTAGCGTTCATTGGAAAATATGCGGAGTCGCCAAGATATCAGGGCGGCGGCAGCTCCCATATCAACAGCTGGAAAGTAGAATCTGCGCTTGAAGCTGTCAAAGAAATCGCGGAAGCGCTCCTTGCAGAGGCAGTAAAGACAGCGCAAGAAGCGGATGCGGCAGTTATCTTTGCCGGGCTTCCGGACAACTTTGAATCCGAAGGATATGACAGGAAACATCTGAATATGCCGGATTGCCAGAATACTCTGATCGAAAAAGTGGCAGAAGTACAGAAAAATGTAATTGTTGTCCTGCACAATGGTTCGCCGGTGCTGATGCCGTGGAAAGATAAAGTAAAGGGTATTGTTGAGGCATATCTGGGCGGTCAGGCTGTAGGAAGAGCAGTTGTCAATATCCTGTATGGAAACGTAAATCCGAGCGGACGTCTTCCGGAGACATTTCCGGCAAGGCTGGAGGATACACCATGTTATCTGACATATGGAAAAGGGGGAGACCATGCGGTATATCAGGAAGGTGTATTCGTCGGATACAGGTATTACACATCTGTAGACAGAGAAGTGCTGTTTCCTTTCGGATACGGGCTTTCTTATACCGAATTCACATACAGCGGCCTGAAGCTGGACAAGGAGAAGATGACAGATCAGGACACTCTGACAGTGACGGTGAAAGTGAAGAATACAGGCGGCAGAAGGGGAAAAGAAGTAGTACAGCTCTATGTCTCACCGTTTACAGGTGAAACGATCCGTCCGGCGGTGGAACTGAGAGGATTTGATAAGATCGAGCTGGAACCGGGAGAGGAAAAAGAAGTATCTTTTACACTGGATAAGAGAGCTTTTGCATACTGGAAAGAAGAAATACATGACTGGTATGTGGAAAGCGGAGAATATCAGATCCGGATCGGAAAAAATGCACAGGATATGGTTTTATGTGTACCGGTACAGGTACAGGGAACAAGAGAAATCCCGAAAGTATATTCCCTGAACAGCTGTCTCGGCCCCCTGATGAGAGATCCGAAAGCACAGGCTGTAATGGGTGCTTTTATGGGAAATATGTCCCAGAATACAGAAGCTGATGAAGTACAGAAACAGCAGGAGCTGCAGGCTGAGAATCCTGACGCCGCCGTGAGCAGCGAGATGATGACGGCTATGATGGAGGATATGCCGCTCAGACAGCTGATAAGCTTTGTGCCCGGCGTCACTCGGGAGATGCTGCAGCAGTTAATAGATGCGTTGAATGCACAGAAAAAATAAAAGAATGAGGTAAGAAAAAGAAAGGAAGAGAGAAAATGGCAAAGAAACCACTTGGCAAAGATAAGATGGGAATACAGAAAGTTATGCGCATGCCTGACTATCTTGGAGACGCGGCAGGTCAGTTTTCACTGAATGCGATCAGCGGACTGGTCGGACAGCTTACATACTTTTATACAGACAAAGTAGGTGTTGCGGCAGGAGCTATCGCTACGGCGCTCCTGATCGTCAAGATTCTGGATGCTTTTACAGATATTATTATGGGATATATTGTCGATCATACGAAACCGGGAAAAGAGAAATACAGACCGTGGATCTTACGTATGATTATTCCGATGGCTGTTGTTATGGTTCTGATGTTTACGGTTCCGTCAAATGTCAGCTCACCACTGCAGATCGCGTATATGTTCATCACCAATTTCCTGTTCACTGCAGTCATCTATACGATCATCTGTGTTCCTTATCAGGCGATCATGGTTGTCCGGACGAACAGTCAGGAAGAGCGTGCAAAGATGGGAACGTGGCGTGCGGCCGCCGGCTATGTATCAGGAATGATCATTGCAGTTATGATCATCCCGATCACAAATATGCTGGGCGGAGACCAGAAGGCATGGGTAATATTCAGCGCTGGTCTCGCTGTGATTTCAGCAATCCTTCTGTTTGTGACTTATAAGACAAGTAAAGAGTATGCTGCGGCTGACGGTCAGACTGCGGAGATACCTGCAGAACCGGAAGAGGAGTCTGTTCCTTTTGCTGAGACTTTGAAATGTCTGTTCCGCAACAAATACTGGGTAATGGCCCTGATCCTTGCGATATGCTCGAATATCTTTTATGGACTGTCGAATTCGTCAGGAACATATTACTGCAAATGGATTTATTGAAACGACAATCTGGTAGGAATCTTAGGCGGAGTCGGACTGATCCCTACAATACTGGGATTTGTTGTTACTCCGATCATGATCAAGACTCTGGGCGTTACGAAATCGCTTCGTGTGTCCTTTGTGATCGGTATTATCGGCAATGTACTGCGAATCATAAATCCGTATAACTTTGTTTACAATGCGGTTCTGGGATGCTTCTCCACGTTTGCAAATATTCCGATGATGTGTCTGCTCGGAACAATTACGGCAATGTCCATCGACTATAATGAATACAAATTTGGAAAGCGGATGGTTGGCACCTCCCAGGCGGCTGCCAGCTTCGGCTCAAAGGTAGGAAACGGTGTGGGAACATCTATGATCGGCTGGTGTCTGGCAATCGCAGCGTATGATGCAACAGCAACAGTACTGACTCCGGCAGTAAAACAGGCAATCTTCACATTCAATATCTATGCACCGCTTGCAATGTTTGTGATCATGTTTATTGTTGCAATGAAATTCGATCTTGAGAAGAAACTTCCGGAGATTCAGGCGGAACTGCAAAAGAAAAATAATAAAAACTAAATAACTGCCGGGAGGATATGATGCAGCGGAGCGCGGGTAATCCTGTGGTCCGCTGTGTCAGAATAATGAAAAGGCAGAGTCAGGAGGAATAGAACGTGAAAATATATGATCTCAGAACAGAATACAGAAAAGCTCCTTTCGGATTATCTGTGTATCATCCGCGGTTTTCATGGAAGATGCGTTCGGATGAGAAGAATGTGATCCAGACCATCTATCGGATACAGGTCGCGGAGGGTGAGCGTTCCGTTTGGGATACAGGGATGACAGAAAGCAGCAATTCCGTGCTTATTCCATATGAAGGTGAGCAGCTGAAGGATGAAACTCTTTATCAGGTAAAAGTGACGGTATGGGATAATTATGGCAGGGCAGACAGCGTGGAAGATTCTTTTGAGACAGGTGTTTTTGATCCGAAGTCATTTCAGGCTCAGATGATTACCCATGATTTCCCGGAAGATGAAACGGCATGTCCCGTATTTTTCCGCAGTTTCCGGACAGAAAAACCGGTGGCAAAGGCAGTTGCATACGCGACATCTCTGGGAGTGTATGAAATGCGTGTCAACGGTGTGAAGATCGGGCAGGACAGGATGACTCCCGGATGGACCAGTTATCATAAAAGACTCCAGTATCAGGAATATGATATCACACAGCAGATACAGAAAGACAATCTTGCAGAGATTATTGTCGGAAACGGATGGTACAAAGGAATCTTCGGATTCGATTTAAGGCCGGACCGATACGGAGACAGGACGGCCGCCTTTGCGGAACTCCATATTACCTATGAGGACGGGGAAAAAGAAATAATAGTGACGGATGAGAGCTGGAGCGTACGTACCGGAGAGATCCGTTACAGTGAGATCTACATGGGAGAGACCATCGACACGGTGACGGCGGATTACCGTACCGGAAAGGTCTCTGTCATGGAGTTTGACAAGTCGGTCCTGACGGCACAGGAAAACGAGCCTGTCAGAATTACAGAGCGGATTCCCGCAAAAGAACTGATCGTGACTCCGAAAGGGGAGCACCTTGTTGATTTCGGACAGAATCTGACCGGTGTGGTGGAAGTGAAGCTAAGAGGTGAGAAAGGACAGAAGATTGTAATACACCATGCCGAGACACTGGATAAGGATGGAAATTTCTATCCTGAGACACTTCGCTCCGCCAAATCAGAAGATACATACATCTGCAATGGGGAAGAGCAGACCTTTCTCCCTCATTTTACTTTCCACGGTTTCCGCTATATCAAAGTGGATGGGATTGAAGAGATGAAACCGGAGATGTTCACCGCCTGTGTCATGCATTCGGATATGGAGCAGACCGGGACATTTTCCTGTTCCAGTCAGAAGGTAAATCAGCTGCAGAGCAATATTTCATGGGGAATGAGAGACAATTTCCTTGACATCCCTACAGACTGTCCCCAGAGGGATGAACGTCTTGGCTGGATGGGAGATGCTCAGGTGTTTTCATGGACAGCTTCTTATTTAAGAAATACGGCGCTGTTCTTTACAAAATGGATGAGGGATGTATCGGCGGATTCTTCTCTGGAACAGGGCGTACCCCATGTGGTCCCCGATATTCTGGGACAGTACAGTTCATCAGCATGGAGCGATGCGGCGGTCATAGTTCCGTGGGTAGTGTATCAGACTTACGGCGATAAGCGGATTCTGGAAGAAAACTGGAAATGTATGCACGAGTGGGTGGATTATATCACAAATCACTGCGAGGAGAACGGGCTGTGGATGACTGGATTCCAGTACGGCGACTGGCTCGCCCTTGATAAGGAGGAGAGTGCGGACCGTACCGGTGCTACGGACAAATATATGATTGCCAATGCCTATTATCTCTACGTGACAGATCTGGTAAAGCAGACGGCTGAGGTGCTCGGATTTGCGGATGAAGCGGAGAAATATGCACATTTGTACGAAAAAACACTTGCGGCATTCCAAAAGGAATACTATACAGAGACCGGAAGAATTGTCAGCGAAACACAGACCGGATGTATTCTTTCCCTGTATTTTAATCTCGCAAGAGAAAAAGACCGCGGCAGGATCCTGAAGACCCTGCTTACCAATATTGAGAATCACAAGAATCATCTGGCAACCGGATTTGTTGGGACTCCTTATATCTGCCATGCCCTGTCAGAAAACGGCGCCCACGATATGGCGTGTACGCTGTTTATGAGGGAGGACTATCCTTCGTGGCTGTATGCAGTGAATATGGGAGCAACAACAATATGGGAGAGATGGAATTCGATCAAACCGGATGGTACTTTTGATGAATCGGGAATGAATTCCCTTAACCATTACGCCTATGGCTCTATCGGGGACTGGATGTACCGGAAGATCGCGGGGATCAACCAGCTGGAACCGGGATATAAGAAGATCCTGATCAGGCCTATGTTTGTCAAAGGAATTGAGGAAGCTGGAGCGGAGCTGGAATCTCCTTACGGAAAGATTGCATGCAGATACAGCTGCAAAGACGGCAAGATACGGATCCATGTGGAAATACCGGCAAATACGACCGCAGTTATTATCCTTCCGGAAAAGGAAGGAGAGATCGAGACCGGTTCCGGAATCTATGATTATGAATATGACACTGCAACAAGCCTGAAAGCAGAACGGTTCAGTATGGACAGTACTCTTGCGGAAATCGTGACTCAGCCTTTGGCAGTACAGATGTTTGAACAGTTCGCACCGGGGATGCTGGACGGACCTATGATCCAGTTCGCCATGCATATGACATTGGCCGAGATGCTGGGGGCAGCACCGGATGCAAGACCGATGTTTGAAGCTGTTGTGGCGGCTCTAAATGCGCAGGAATAAGGAAGCGGCAGTGTAGAACTGCCGGATATCCATATGAAGGTCTTGTAATTTATTATTCCGTGGTTTTGCAGTTTATACGGTATTTTGTCGGAGTCATGCCCGTATATTTCTTAAATACTCTGGAAAAATGGCTCTGGGAGGAAAAACCGAGATATACACTGATATCTTTCAAAGGTTTATCCGTATAACGGAGGAGGCGCTGTGCTTCCTCTGTTTTTTTTGTCAGGATAAAATCTGTCAGCGGGATCCCTGCCTCCTCGTGAAATTTTCTGGACAGCCATGTCCGGCTGAAGTGCAGTTCTTCCGCTAGTTTTTCCGTGGAGACAGGTTCGGACAGGTGATGGAGGACATAATTTGCCACGGATGCCGCCAGCGCAGAATGATGTCCCTGATTCTGCAGGCGTGACACCTGAGCGGCAAAATCCTGAACCATGTGATACTGGAGATTTGCGATCCGGTCCGGAGTCTGCAGAAGTTCGCACTTCCGGATATAGGCATCGCTCAGAGAAAAGGCGTCTTCCACGTCCATCCCGCCCCGGATCGCTGATCGGGATGCGAGGGTGGCTGTGACGATGAACGTATTTTTCACCTGCCTGAGCTGGTCGGGAGACATGCTGCCGGGACGCACCGCAGGAGCGTGCTTCAGCCAGCTGTCCAAAGCATCGGTGTCGCCCTTTTTGATCAGATCCATAAGAGACTGCTCTGTTGTGTATGTATTGTGTATTTCCTGAGGAACAGGCTCCATAAGATCTTCGTTATATCTCTGTTCTGTTTGTTCCTTGCCCAGCTGATGTTCGTACATCTGCTGTTCCTTTTCGTAGATCGTGATATCTTTGAGCTCGAGCATTTCTTCGTTTAAAAAATAGTTTACGGCAAGGAGCATCTGCATCAGGCTTTCCAGAGGCATGGACATCACGGATCTCATACCGGAGACAAAAGTGTCTGTCTCTTCGGACGGCACGCCGGCGAGAAAGGCTAATTCACGCAGATCCTGTACCGGTGCAGCTGTTAGTCTGGTAGGACCGGCAATGATACTGTAATCTTCATAGTTGACGATGCCGTAGTAATAAAAAAATTGAGTCGTATAGTATCCGGTATGGGATCTTATATTTAAAATCTCATCTTCGCACAGACAGATCGGATCCACGGGAAGCCATACAACAGAATGGAAAAAAATCTGTACAGCGTTTTTATAAATGCGGACCGGTACGCCGGAAAGGTTTCCGATCACAGAACAGATATAGCGAAGACCTTCTTCATTTTTCAGATTATCAGCCATGAGATCATCTCCTTTTGATCATTAGATACAATTATATAAAATGGAATACAAATATGCAAGATATATAGCCTGCTGTCTGGTAAGATTGATAGTAGAAAATCAGATGGATCATAACAGTACAGTCCGCGGCATGACCGGACTGTTACATAGAATATACCGATTCGGGAGGACAGACAAATGGACATTGAAACACTGATCAAAAAAATGACCACAGAGGAGAAAGCAGCCATTGTATCGGGAACAGACTTCATGTATACAAATCCTATCCCGCGTCTCGGGATTCCGTCTCTCTGTATGGCGGATGGACCTCACGGGCTGCGCAAACAGACCGGGGAACAGGACAACGGCATCGCACAGAGCGAGCCTGCCACAGCTTTTCCCACTGCAGTGACTGCCGCCTCTTCATGGAATCCGGACAATGCACGCAGGATCGGGCAGGCGATCGGAGAGGAGTGCAGGTATTACGGAGTGCACGTCCTTCTCGGCCCGGGCGTGAACATTAAGAGAAATCCGCTGTGCGGACGCAATTTTGAATATTTTTCCGAAGATCCCCTTCTGGCAGGCGCGATGGGGGCGGCAGAGGTGCAGGGGGTGCAGTCTCAGGGTGTGGGTGTATCGGTAAAGCATTTCGCCCTTAACAACAGTGAAAACTATCGGTTTATGGGAGATAGTATTGTTGACGAACGTGCTGCCAGAGAAATCTATCTGAAAGCTTTCGAACAGATCGTAAAGGAAGCTGCCCCTTCTTCCCTGATGTGCGCATATAACCGGATTAACGGTACTTACTGTTCGGAAAACAGATGGCTTCTGACAGATGTGCTGCGGAAAGAGTGGGGATTCGACGGTGTCGTAATGACGGACTGGGGAGCCATGCATGACAGGGGGAAAAGCCTGAAAGCAGGACTGGATCTGGAAATGCCCGGAGATACTGCCATCTGCCGCCGTTGGATACTGGATGCGGTTCAGAGTGGAAAACTTTCTATGAATACTCTTGATCAGGCAGTCCGGAACATTCTGAGGTGGGTCGATCAGTATACAAAGACAGAAAAAGCAGACTCGGTTGACTGGAAAGCCCACCATTCTTTAGCCGCACAGATTGCGGAGGATTCGGCAGTACTTTTAAAAAACGACGGGATACTGCCGCTGAAAACCGGGGAAAAGATACTTGCCGCCGGCGAGCTGTTTGAGAAGATGCGATATCAGGGAGCAGGAAGTTCTATGATCCATCCGACCAAGGTCACTACTCCAAAAGACGCATTTGAAGAGCGAAATATCCCCTTTGAATATGTCCGGGGATACAGGGAGAACAGTACTGAGATTGACCGCGGCCTGCTCAGAGACGCTGTTGAGCAAACTGCAGAATATGATACGGTATTGGTGTTTGCCGGGCTCACAGACTATGCGGAGAGCGAAGGTTGTGACCGGGAAAATATGCGTCTGCCGGAAAACCAGCTGGAACTGATCCGTGCGCTTGCCGAGACTGGAAAGAAGATCATTGTCGTTCTTTTTGGGGGCTCCGTTGTCGAAATCCCGTTTGCGGATCAGGTACAGGCAATCCTGCATATGTTCCTGCCGGGACAGAACGGGGGAACCGCAGCCGTACGATTATTATATGGAGAAGTTAATCCATCCGGCCGTCTGGCAGAGTCATGGCCTGAAACTTACAAAGATGTTCCGTTTTCAGACACATTTGGAAAAGGGATTCAGGAGATATACAGAGAAAGTATTTTTGCGGGATACCGGTATTACCTGACTGTGGGAAAGAAAGTACGGTTTCCCTTCGGATACGGTTTGTCTTACACTGTATTTTCATATAAGCAGATGCTTGTCACTGAGACGGAAGACGGATTCCGGGTCAGCTGTCAGGTGGAGAACACAGGCGCCCGGGACGGCGCCGAAGTGGTGCAGCTTTATGTCAGGGCGCCCCGTACCGGCATTTTCAAACCGGAGAAAGAATTGCGGGCTTTTCGCAAGGTCTGCATAAAAGCGGGAGAGAGTGCACAGATCGAGCTGTCAGTAAAAAAGGATGATCTGCGGTATTATCATATCAGGCAGAAGCGCTGGATCATGGAACCCGGCAGGTATGAATTTCAGCTCTGTTCTGACTGCTGTACCGTAAGGCTGTCAGAGACATTATCTCTTGCCGGAGAAGAGGCGGAATCTCCATATTCCCCGGATGTAGAAGCGGTCTACGCCCATGCAGATCTGGAAAAGGCAACGGATGAATTGTTTATGAAGATGAGCGGCAGAACAATCCCGAAACTTCCTGCATCCCGTCCGGTGACGCTGGAATCCAGATTTACGGAGCTGAACCAGTCGTTTCTTGGCAGAATCCTGTTCCGCGCGGTACTGAGCACAGCAGAGAAACAGATGAAAGAGGCAGAGCATATGCCGGAAGGAACGGAAAAGGACAATAAGAGGAAAGGGGCTGTATTCCTAAAAAGGATTCTGGAGTCTAATTCCCTGATCAGTATGTCTATGTCGGCGGGGAAATCCATGCCTTACCATTTCGCCTGCGGATTCCGCGAATTAGCTAACGGACATCTGCTCAAAGGAGTGCGTTTCTTTCTGTCGCCGGTGAAAGTGCCAAAACTACCGAAAGACTGTAAAAAAGATGAAAGAAATCACAGGGAAGGATGATAGATATGAGAGAGATCAGATTACATAAACTTCCGGCAACGCGCATCCGGACAGAACATACCACAGGAAAGGAAAAGTGGCTGGGCTATCTGCTTGGCCCCAGCGGTGCGCTTCTGTTTAATGCGGTTTTGGCGACTTACCTGAATGTATTTTACACCGATGTTCTGAAGCTGACCGGCGTGTGGGGCGGCGCTTTCCTGATGATTTTCCCCATCATTTCAAAGATCATAGACGCTATTACCAATGTGATCATGGGACGTATTATAGACCATACAAGATCCAAAGAAGGAAAGGCACGGCCGTGGCTGCTTTTGTCGGCTTTCCTGATGCCGGTTACCGGGATCCTCCTTTTTACAGTGCCAAGAGCCTCGGAAACGGTTCAGGTAATCTGGATCATGGTGTCTTATAATCTGTTTTATTCGATCGCCTATACGATCTACAATATGAGCCACACCCTGATGGTGCCTCTGTCCACACGAAATACAACAGAGAGAGGCAGTCTGTCAGTATTTAACAATATCGCGTCAGTGATGGTGAGCGGAATCATCGCAGCGCTTGTATTTCCGATGGTTGTAATGCCTGCTCTGGGAGTCAACAGAAATCTATGGCTTCTGACCATGAGTATTCTTGCTGTCCTTATACTGCCGCTTACTCTGATGGAATACTTTTTTACAAAAGAGCGGATTACGGCTGAGGGTGACGGTTCCATGGAAGTAAGGCCTATACGGGAAGAATTAAGAGCAGTGCTCCATGACAGATACTGGGTCATTCTCATAGTGTATCTGATCATATATACTCTGGGGGCGAACTTTAAAAACGCTTCGCTGGTCTATTACTGCAATTATGTCCTTGGAACTTATAATGACGGGATTACCCAGACGATGATCTCAGTGATCGGAGGTCTCCCCATGGGGATCGGTCTTTTTGCCGTGTGGCCGCTGGCAAAGAAGTTCGGAAAGCGGAATGTGACTATGGCCGGCTTTATCCTTTATGCGGCAGGCAGCCTGATCTGCTGTCTGGCACCCCGGAGCATGGCCGTTGTGCTGACCGGGCAGTTTATCAAGAATATCGGAGGCCTGCCGTCCGCTTATGTGTTTATGGCGCTTTTTGCCGATGTTCTGGATCATATTGAATGGAAGTACGGTTTCCGCTGCGACGGGATCTCTACATCTGTCAATACTATTGTGGCGACAGTCTGTATGGGGGTGAGCACCGGAATCCTGAACCTCTGTCTGTCCCTGTCCGGCTATGCCGCTCCGGAATACAATGAGATCACACAACAGACTACAGGATTTGTGCAGAATGCGGCAACACAGAATGTGTTTATCTTCTTTTTCGTGGGGCTGGAAGTTATTACTGCAGTGGTCATCGCCATACTTCTGAAATTCCTGAATGTGGAACGGGACATTGACAAAGAGCAGGCAGAGATTAAAGCGAGAAAAGAGAATGGAGGCAAATCATGAAAGCGGTACGACTTAAAACAGAATATTTGGAAAATCCCATGGGGATCGATATTGCAAATCCGCAGCTGCTCTGGAACTGTGAAAGCGGAGCTGCACAGACTGCGTATCAGATCATATGCAGAGACGACGGAGGTCATTTTTTGTGGGACACGGGAAAAGTAATGGACAGTGCCATGCGGACCGTTTATTCTGGAAAAACATTAAAGAGCCGAACCCGGGTGCTTTGGAAGGTATGTCTGTGGGATGAACAGGACAGACAGGGGGAGTGGTCTGAGGAGGCTTTCTTTGAAACAGGTCTGTTGTCCCCGTCTGACTGGACGGCATCATGGATCTGCGGAGACTATAAGGTGAATCCGAAAAAGCGATATCCGGTGGACTGCTTCAGGAAACGGTTTGTGTGCCGTAACGTGTCAAAAGCAAGACTCTATGCCGCAGCCTGCGGAGTTTATGAGGGCTGTATAAATGGCAGCAGGATCGGAAACTTTGTCCTTGCCCCGGGAGTGACGGACTATAAGAAGCGGATACAGTATCAGACTTACGATATCACAGAACTGATAAGGGATGGTGAAAATGAACTGACTTTCCAGCTGGCTGACGGCTGGTATCGGGGAAGTACCGGAGCTTGGGGTCTTGTAAATCAGTACGGGACTGAGACAAAACTTCTGGTTCAGCTGGAACTGACGTTCTTGGATGGCTCTCGTAAGACAATCGCTGCGGACGGAAGCTGGGAATGGTCTGATGACGGCCCTATCCGGTTTGCGGACAATAAGGACGGCGAGATCGTGGATGCGAAAAGAGAGCCCTCCTATTCGGGAAAAGCCCGAAAGACTTCCTGCAACGTGTTCCCCTCTGCCTCAAATAATGTACCGGTTACAGAACATGAACATTTCACCCCGGTCAGGACAAAGACTCCGTCAGGAAAACTGCTCCTTGATTTCGGCCAGAATATGGCGGGATATATCCGGTTCTCTTTTTATGCGGAACGGACAGGAAGAATGAGCCTGAGATTCGGCGAGATGCTGGATGAAAAAGGAGAACTGACGCTGAAAAATATCCAGTGCAGCAATAAAAAGAAGACAACGCCTCTGCAGAGGATCATTTACAGGTGCAAAAAAGGAAAAAATGAGTATAAGACGAGATTTGCGGTGTTCGGTTTCCGTTACTGTGAGGTGGACGCGGATGATTTCTCTGATCTTGAGGATGCAGATTTCACGGCTGTCGCTGTCTATTCTGATATGAAACAGACGGGATTTTTCGACAGTTCCAATAGTCTGCTCAATCGGTTTGTGGAGAATACAATCTGGTCAGCTAAGAGTAATTTTCTGGATATACCGACAGATTGCCCTACCAGAGAGAGACACGGCTGGACCGGAGACGCCCAGATTTTCTTTGATACGGCAAGCTGGCTTTTTGATTGCGCCGCATTTTCCAGAAAATACGTACAGGATATGTTCGATTGGCAGAGAAAGGACGGCTGTCTGCCCCAGATCGTCCCGGAAGGAGGAGTAGATCCTTATATGTATACAATGAACGGATCTGTAGGCTGGGCGGATGCAGGCGTGCTGATCCCTTACCGGTTCTGGAAACACTATGGAGACAGTTCTATTCTGAAAAAGTATTATAAAGGCATGAAGGAGTATGCATGGTTTATGATGAAACGCTGCGGGAAACACACCATTTTGTCGAAACCTTTACGGATTCCGAAAGCGTACAGAAAGTACGCGGTAAATGCGGGGCAATCCTATGGAGAGTGGGCGGAGCCCGAGGACGTTCATCCTAACAAGTGGACGGATATGATCCTGCCTCACCCGGAGGTGTCCACTGCATATACCTGCTTTGTTATGGAACATATGGCGGAAATCGCATCCGAACTGGGAGAGAAGAAAGATGCTGCGGTTTACAGGGAATATGCAGATCAGGTGCGCAGAGCCTATCAGGAAATCCGCAAACTGCCGGAGTATACTCTGGATACAGACCGGCAGGCAATGCTGGTACGCCCGCTGTATATGAACCTGTTGGATAAGAAAGAAAGAGAATATGCGCAGAAACGGCTTGTCAAAGCATTGGAACATTATGACTGGCGTTTGGGCACCGGATTCCTCTCCACGCCATTAATCCTCGATGTGCTCTCAGAGATCAATATTGAATATGCCTATCGTCTTCTGGAAAACGAGGAGATGCCCGGCTGGCTCTTTATGCCGAAACACGGTGCTTCAACTGTATGGGAGTCATGGGAAGGAACTGAGGCGCAGAACGGGATCGCATCATTGAACCATTATTCTAAAGGTGCAGTATGCGCATGGCTGTTTGAGACTATGTGCGGGATACGGATTGACGGAGAAAACCACTTCCGGATCTGTCCCAAACCGGGTGGGAAATTTGCTTATGCAGGGGCATCTTATGACAGTGTGTACGGGAAAGTTTCGTGCCGGTGGGAGAAAAATGATAAAGGCGTGAAATATATTGTTGAGATACCATCGAATACAACGGCACTCATAGTAATTCCCGGAATGAAACCATTTGAGATAAAGGCGGGGAGATATGTGTGGACGGTGGAGCCTGCAGATTGATCTTTAGAAAAAAATAACAGCAGGGCAGGCGGATTACTCCACCTTCACCCTGCTGTTAAATTTATCAAGCAGTAACGCGATCACAATACCGGCCGCGATGCATATGATGTTCACAATCGCTGTCCCTGCGCTCATGAATCCGGATACCGGGATGATCATGATAGTCGCCGCGATCACAATACCGATAATGCCGTGGAATGCGATAGAATAGAAGTTGTCAAACAGCGCGTTGATCGCTTTGGCAAGGCAGATCACTGTGACAACGGCTCCAATGCCTGCCGGCACCAGAATACTCATGTCAAAATGTCCGATCCCGTCCACGAATGGTGTGTAGAGTCCCAGAGGCATGAGCAGTGTGGAAAAGCTCATGCCCGGCGCGATCACACTGAGCGCCAGACAGAAACCGCAGAACAGGTACCAGACGAAATTCGGCGTTACTTCAACAGAGAACATCTGCAGTCCGATCAGTATCGCAAAGATTACGATCATGCAGATGATCATTGAGATAAAGGAGCCTTTGCTGCGTCCCTGCTCGCCCGCTTCCCGGAACAGCGACGGAAGCATTCCGGTAATCAGTCCGATAAAGACACAGACAGACGGATCCGGATATTTTTCGAGGAAGAAGGCAAGGACATTTGCCACTCCTAAAAAACCAACGACAAAGCCGATAAATACCGGAATCAGCGGAGGTACATGCGATTTGAAGTTCTTAAACGGATTGGACAGAAGCTCCATGATCGGTTTATAGATACCGAAGATCACACTCAGCACACCGCCGGATATGCCGGGAAGTACTGCGCCCAGTCCGATCAGCGCGCCCTGCAGGATGCGGTAGACGAACTGGAGCGGATTTACATTTTTTTTCATTTTCTGATTCATATGTTCATTGATCCTTTCACTGCTTTCTGATTTCAAAAACATATTTACTTATACTATGTTTTACAGCTATTTTCAAGAGTATATGTAATTTCTTAAGAATAATGACAGGAGCAGATAATTGATTTTCCCTGCCTTATAGATTAAAATAACTTTTGGAATCAGATATTCCAAAGACATAAATGATCAGGAGGAGAACATTGATATGAAGAAACCGGTTCTTGTCATAATGGCAGCAGGTATGGGAAGCAGATACGGCGGTCTAAAACAGATCGATCCTGTAGATAAAGAAGGGCAGATCATTATGGATTTTTCTATCTATGATGCAAAGCAGGCGGGATTTGAGAAAGTCGTATTTATTATTAAGAAAGAAAATGAAAATGATTTCAGAGAGGCGATCGGAAACCGGATCGAGAAGTCTATGGAAGTCGCATATGCTTATCAGGATATTAATAATATTCCGGCAGGATTTGCCGTTCCGGAGGGACGTGTGAAACCGTGGGGAACTGCCCATGCAGTATTAAGTGCCATTGATGAGATAGACGGGCCGTTCGCTGTGATCAATGCGGATGATTATTACGGACGGCATGCTTTTAAAGTCATTTATGAATATCTCACTACTCATGAAGACGATGAAAAATACCGCTATACAATGGTAGGGTACCGGCTGAAAAATACAGTGACAGACAATGGATATGTCTCCCGCGGCGTCTGTGAACTGAACGAAAATAAGGAGCTTGTCAGTGTGACCGAGCGGACCAGAATCGAGAAGAGAGACGGGGGAACCGCCTACTCTGAAGACGATGGAGAAACATGGAATTCTATTGACGGCGATACACTCGTTTCAATGAATATGTGGGGATTTACGCGCAGTATGCTGGATGAGATCAAAAAAGGATTTCCGGAATTCCTCGAAAAAGGACTGAAAGAAAATCCGTTAAAATGTGAGTACTATCTTCCGGCGGTAGTGAGCACCCTTCTGGCAGAGAATAAAGCAGCTGTGGCTGTGCTGGAGTCAGAGGACAAATGGTATGGTGTTACGTACAAAGAAGATAAGCCGGCAGTGGAAGCTGCGATCCAGTCACTGAAAGATGCGGGACTCTATCCTGAAAAATTATGGTGATATGGTGACATACATGCTGCTGTGGAAACAGCGGCATGCAACATTTTTACCAAAAGATGATTTAAAATTATAAAGAAATATCCCGCGGTATGTGCTATACTGGGCACGTAAACAGGAAAACATAATTTGCAGTCTTATCTTAAGGAGGAAACGATCATGTCTATTTTAGTAACCGGAGGAGCCGGATTTATCGGAAGCCATACTTGTGTGGAATTGTTAAATGCAGGCTATGATGTTGTTGTAGCAGATAATCTGTACAATGCTTCTGAGAAAGCTCTGGACAGAGTAAAACAGATCACAGGAAAGGATCTGAAATTTTATAAAGCGGATATCCGTGACAGAGAGGCAATGAATGAGGTTTTCGACAAAGAAGAAATCGAATCCGTGATTCATTTTGCAGGACTTAAGGCTGTAGGCGAGTCCGTACAGAAACCGCTCGAATATTATGAGAACAATATCGGCGGAACGCTCACACTCTGCGATGTCATGAGAAACCACGGTGTGAAGAACATCATCTTCAGTTCTTCCGCAACGGTATACGGCGACCCGGCATTTATCCCGATCACAGAGGAATGCCCGAAGGGAACCTGTACAAACCCGTATGGATGGACGAAATGGATGCTGGAGCAGATTCTGACTGACCTGCATACGGCTGATCCGGAGTGGAATGTTGTCCTTCTGAGATATTTCAACCCGATCGGCGCACATAAGAGCGGACTGATCGGCGAGGATCCGAAAGGTATCCCGAATAACCTGATGCCTTACATTACACAGGTTGCTATCGGCAAACTGAAATGTCTCGGTGTATTCGGCAACGACTACGACACACCGGACGGAACAGGAGTGCGCGATTATATCCATGTAGTAGATCTTGCCATCGGACATGTGCGCGCAGTTGAAAAACTGAAAGAAAAAGCAGGAGTGTCTGTCTACAATCTGGGAACAGGCAACGGATATTCAGTCCTTGATATGGTTAAGGCATTTGAGAAAGCCTGTGGCAAGGAAATCCCCTACGAGATCAAACCTCGCCGTGCGGGAGATATTGCTACATGCTACTGCGATGCAACAAAAGCAAAGAATGAGCTGAACTGGGTTGCAGAGCGGGGACTTGACGAGATGTGTGAAGATTCATGGAGATGGCAGAGCCAGAACCCGAACGGATATAATGATTAATAAAGCCCTATAACGGATATGAGTAACAGAAATCCGGGAAATAGCATGAGTAATTCAGGCATTTCCCGGATTTTTTGACTGAAGATGTTCTGAAAGTGTATTCGCGGTCCCGACTGAAAATTAGTCTGAAACAGTAAAAAAACGCTGATTTTGGAAAAGAATGGCCGAGTATGAGAAAAAACATAGAACATGACTGCTGGATGATATATAATAAAAAATATATGCATGACAGGACAAGAAAGTTTATCCGTTATGTGTATCTACATATAGATGAGAGACAGGAGAAAATTTTATATGAAGCGCAACGTAGATATAAAAGAAATATCCGACGGCAGGCTTTATTCTTCCGGGGATATGGTGAAAGCAGACTGCCATGACTGTAAAGGATGTTCGGACTGCTGCCGGGGAATGGGGAGTTCGATCATCCTTGATCCGATGGATATCTGGCGGCTGTACAGAGGAATAAAAAAAGATTTCCCGGCGCTGCTGGAAGAAAACTGCATCGAGCTCGGAGTTGTGGACGGCATGATCCTGCCAAATTTGAAGATGAATGTACAAAAAGATGCCTGTCCGTTTCTCGATGATGATGACCGGTGCTCGATACACAGCTGCAGGCCGGGCCTTTGCCGCCTGTTTCCTCTTGGAAGATATTATGAGGAAAAAGGATTTAAGTATTTTATCCAGATTCATGAGTGCTCAAGGAAAGACCGGGGAAAAGTCAAGATTAAAAAGTGGCTCGGCATCCCGAATCTGAAAGCCTATGAGAGTTATATCATGGAGTGGCACGATTTCCTAAATGTATGTGAGAATGAACTGGAAACATTAAATGATGATAACAAAAGAATCCTGACACTATATGTACTCCGCAGATTTTACGAAGCCCCCTATATGTCTCAGGATGACATCGGGTTCTATGAGGAGTTCCGCGCAAGGATGACGGAAGTAAGAGAAAAGCTGGGCATGGCGCCTCAGTGAAAGAGTGTGGATAAAAAAGTGCGGATATGCAGAAGATAAAGCTGATAGATAGACAAAGGACAGGAGAGAAAGTTTATGAGATTATTTCCAACACTGAGAGACTATAAATTGGAGTATCTTCCGAAAGATATCTTTTCAGGGATCATTATCGCAGCAGTATCGATCCCGATTGCTATGTGATATACACAGATCGCAGGCCTGCCTGCCGTGTACGGCCTGTACGGATCGGTGCTCCCAATTCTGTTCTTTGCACTGTTTTCAACTTCAAGGCAATTTGTATTTGGAGTGGATGCGACTCCTGCCGCGATCGTAGGCGGTGCAATCGCAGCGCACGGATTTGTGAGCGAATCGGAGCAGGCTATGCTTTATATTCCAATGGTCGCGCTTTTCACCGGCCTGTGGCTGATTTTGTTTTATTTCCTGAGGGCGGACAAGATTGTAGACTTCATCTCTACGCCGGTTATGGGAGGTTTTATCAGCGGCATCGCTGTTACGATCATTCTGATGCAGGTGCCGAAATTAATGGGAAGCCCTGCGGGGCGGGGGGAAATTCTGGAACTGGCAAAACATATCTGGAATTCTCTTCCATACATAAACTGGCTGTCGCTTGCCATGGGAGCGGGAGCTTTAGTGATCCTCATCCTTGCAAAGAAATATATTCCAAGATTTCCGATGGCGATTCTTATTATGGTGCTTGGTGTCCTTGCAACAGTCTTTTTTCATGTGGACGAGAAAGGCGTGATTCTTTTATCATCTGTAGAGCCCGGTCTTCCAAAGTTATTCGTACCGCAATTCCACCGCGTGGATTTGACACATGCTGCCGGCAGAGGTCTTATGGTGGCGGTTGTAGTTATGGCAGAGACGCTGCTGGCAGAGAACAGCTTTGCCGTAAAGAATGGATATAAGCTGAACATACGTCGGGAAATTCTTGCATGTGCAGCGGGAAATCTGGCGGCAGCGGCATCAGGATGCTGTCCGGCAAACGGAAGTATTTCCCGTACATCTATGAATGAGCAGTATGGAGGAAGGACTCAGGCTGTCTCTGTTGTTGCGGCATTTGTAATGGCGGTAATCCTTCTGTCAGCAACCGGATTTATCGGTTATCTGCCGGTCCCGGTACTGACGGCGATCGTGATTTCCGCACTTCTCAATGTGGTGGAGGCACATCTTGCGGTACGCCTCTTTAAAGTGAGCAAATCGGAGTTTTATATCTTTATTGCAGCGGGAGTCGGTGTGCTGTGTCTGGGGACGATTTACGGTGTCCTGATCGGTATTATCCTTTCCTTTGTTGCAATGATTCTCAAAGCCACTAATCCGCCGAGAGCATTCCGTGGAATGGTTCCGGGGAAATCAGGGTATTATGATCTGGATAAAAACCGTTTTGCTTATCCGATTCAAAATGTGATTATCTATCGCTTCAGTGAGGATATGTTTTTCGCAAATATCAAAATACTGCAGAGTGATATCGAAAATGCAGTAAGAGATGATACAAAAGCAGTGATCATAGATGCGGAAGCAGTTAACAGTATTGATTTTACCGCGGCAGATGCTGTCGAGATGCTTTCCGCCAGTCTGGAAAAGAGAGGAATCCGTTTCTATATCACAGGTCATACAGATTTGATCAACGCACAAATGAGGCATCTCGGCATCGGTCATCTGATAGATGATGGAAGAGTGAGGCGCACAATCCTCGCTGCCCTGAGAGATGCAGGTATTGAAGTGCCCTGCAGACTGGATATGCCAAAAGAAGATGCCGTCAGACTGGAGAGACTTGGCAATCGTGCAAATCCGCAGGGAGAGGAAAATACACTCGAGGAATTTGTGTGGGCATTTGGGAAAGACTCTGAAAAAGAAATTGAGAAAAGAGCTCTTTATGTGATCAGTCTGATCAGGACCATGGATGATGTGGTGAAGCTGTCAGAAGAAGGCGTTGACAAGCTGGTGAGCTCATGGGGATTTTTGGGAAATCTGGATGAAGATCTTCTTCTCCGTTCTATCGAAGGTCATATCGGCGAGTTCCCGGAACAGCTGATCAGAGAGAAAGAGCGTATCGCCGGTCTTATCGATAATCGGAGAAAGAAACTTCGTAAAAAACTTCTGAAGGAACATCCCGAAATGACGGAGTATCTGGAAGAAAGCAGGGTACACAGAATTAACATTTCGCCTGCAGCGCCTTCCGGACAGGAAGCAGCACAGAGCTTATAATAACCGGCAAAGTGAGAATACCATGACAGATGGCTGAACTGAAAACTGAAAAATATAGAAAACATATGTTGTCAAATTATTAACAATGTGATATGATGAAAAAAGCGAAATCTGATTAATGAAACGAGGAGTCACAAACCGATGTAGAATTACGTGTTAGATAAAAACTAGGTTGAAAGCTACAATGACAACGAGGTCACTAATCATGATTTCTTTTTTTATTTCCTGAAAAATTTTAAAGAAAGGCAGAGGAGAAACTATGAGCAGCAAAATTACTATCATCGGCGCCGGAAGTGTCGGAGCTACAATTGCGTACAAACTGTCCTACGAGGACTTCGCATCTGAGATCGTTATGATCGACATTAATAAGGATAAGGTAGAAGGCGAAGTAATGGATATTGAGCAGGGCACATGTTTCAGAAGCCCGATTTCCATCGTTGCAGGCGATTACGAGGATGCAAAAGGATCAGATATCGTTATTATCACATCCGGTATCGCACGTAAGCCGGGCCAGACAAGAATCGAGCTCGCACAGACAAATGTCAATATCATCAAATCTATCACACCGGAAATCGTAAAAGCAGCGCCGGATGCAAAATACATCATTGTAAGCAACCCGGTTGACATTCTGACATATGTATTTACAAAAATCTCAGGACTTCCGGAGAATCAGATCATCGGTTCCGGTACACTTCTTGATACAGCGCGTCTCCGCTACGGACTGTCCAGACATTTCAAAGTAGCACAGAAGAATATCCATGCCTATGTATACGGCGAGCACGGCGATTCTTCCTTTGTTCCGTGGTCAGGAGCCAACATTGCAAGCATGCCGATCGACGACTATTATAAAGAAATGAAAGCTCTCGGAGCAGATCTGGAAGAGCTTGACAAACCGGGAATGGAAGAATATGTGCACAAATCAGGCGGACAGGTTATCGCAAAGAAAGGAGCTACATTCTATGCAGTAGCTGTTTCTGTTGTAGAGCTGTGCAACCTGATACTCGCAGCTTCTGACTCTGTCGCAACGGTATCTTCTATGATGCACGGCGAATACGGCGTTGACGACGTATGCTTAAGCGTTCTTTCACTTGTCGGACCGAACGGAGTACAGGGCAAGGTTCCGATGCATTTGACAGACGAAGAGATTGAGAAGCTTCAGTCAAGCGCAAATAAGCTGAAAGAAGTAATCGCTCAGTTAGACATCTAATTTTGATCCGGGGTTATTTATTCTGCTGGTAAAAGGCAGAAAGATGATTCGGCAACGGGGCGGGTCTGATGCCCGCCTGACAGACAAGGAGGTAAACACTATGAAATACAGCTATTTCCCCGGCTGTACTCTGAAGAACAAGGCAGTGGATCTGGATCACTATGCCAGAGTATCCGCTGAGGCTTTGGGCTTCGAGCTGGAAGAAATCAGCGAGTGGCAGTGCTGCGGCGGCGTTTATCCGCTGGGAACAGATGAGATTGCTACAAAGCTGGCTTCTGTACGTGCACTCAATGACGCAAAAGAGCACGGACAGGATCTGGTCACAGTCTGTTCAGCCTGCCATCATGTGATTAAAAGGGTAAATGATGACATGAAAAATGTCGATGATATCCGTACAAGAGCGAACAACTATATGAAACTCGATGAGCCTTACGCCGGAGAGACGACAGTACTTCATTATCTGGAGGTGCTCCGTGACCGCGTGGGATTTGACGAGCTGAAGAAAAAAGTTGTAAAACCGCTTACAGGCAAAAAAATCGGCGCATATTATGGATGCCTGCTTCTGCGTCCGGGCAAATTGATGGCATTTGATGATCCGGAGAATCCGACGATCATGGAGGACTTTATCCGTGCCATCGGAGCTGAACCGGTAATTTATCCGTACAGAAATGAATGCTGCGGCGGATACATATCACTGAAAGAAGAAGATATGTCCAAAAACATGTGCCGCAAGATTGAGGAGAGTGCAGCAGGATTCGGCGCTGATATGCTGATCACAGCCTGTCCGCTGTGCATGTATAATCTGAACAAGAATAACGGCGGCAACCTGCCGGTTTACTACTTTACAGAACTTCTGGCAGAGGCGCTGGGACTCAAAGAGGAGGTGGATGAGCAGTGAAAACAGAACACAGTCGCGCAGAGATGATCAAAGAGATCAGCGGCGTGAATCCGCTGAAATGCATGAAATGCGGTAAATGTTCCGCTTCCTGCCCTTCCTACAATGAAATGGATATTAAACCGCACCAGTTTGTTTCCTATGTGATCAACGAGGACATTGAGTCACTGGTTAAATCAAAATCACTCTGGAAATGTCTCTCCTGCTTTGCATGTGTAGAGAGATGTCCGCGCGATGTAAAGCCGGGCAAGCTGATCGACGCTGCAAGACAGATTGTTGTGCGTGAGAGAGGCAAGAATTATCTGCTGGCGGACGACATACCGGAACTTATAGATCCCGATACACCGCAGCAGCTTCTCGTAAGTGCACTCAGAAGATACAGGAGGTGATAACAGGTGCAGAGGATAGGAGTATTTGTCTGCCACTGCGGTACAAATATCGCGGCAACGGTAGACGTAAAGAAAGTCGTTGAGATGGCGCTCCATGAGCCGGGTGTTGTTCATGCTGAGGACTACGCATATATGTGTTCCGAGGCCGGACAGGAGCTCATCCATAAGGCGATCAAAGAGAAACATCTGACAGGACTTGTCGTCTGTTCATGTTCTCCGCGTATGCACGAGACGACATTCAGAAATGCAGCGGAGAAAGCGGGACTTAACCCGTACATGGTAGAGATCGCAAATATCCGTGAGCACTGTTCATGGATTCACAAAGATATTGAGGAAGCGACGGAAAAAGCTGTCATCCTGATGCGTGCGGCAGTTGCAAAAGTAAATCTGGACGCACCGCTTAAGCCGGGTGAGAGCCGTGTTACAAAGAGAGCGCTCGTAATAGGCGGAGGTATTGCAGGTATCCAGACTGCGCTTGATATTGCAGAGGCGGGATATCCGGTTGATATCGTTGAGAAGACACCGAGTATCGGCGGAAGAATGTCACAGCTGGACAAGACATTCCCGACACTGGACTGTTCATCCTGTATCCTGACACCGAAGATGGGAGAGGTGAACGCACATCCGCTCATCAATATCTATACATACAGTGAAGTAGAGAGCGTATCCGGTTTCGTAGGGGATTTCACAGTTGAAATCCGCAAGAAAGCAAGAAGCGTGGATATGAACAAATGTACAGGCTGCGGCGTGTGTCAGGAAAAATGCCCGAGCAAGAAGACGCCGAGCGAGTTCAACCGCGGTTTAAATACAAGAAGTGCTATCTACACACCGTTTGCACAGGCAGTTCCGAACGTTCCGGTTATCGACCGTGACGCCTGCATCAAATTCAAGACAGGAAAATGCGGTATCTGTTCAAAAGTATGTCAGGCAGGAGCTATTGATTATGATCAGATCGACGAGATCGTGACAGAGAAGTACGGCGCTATCGTTGTAGCAACAGGCTTCGATATGATCAAGCTTGATAAATATGATGAGTATGCATACAGCCAGAGCAAGGATGTTATCACATCTCTCGAGCTGGAGCGTATCATGAATGCAGCAGGACCGACAGGCGGACATCTCGAGCGCCTTTCCGACGGCAAAGCTCCGAAGGAAATGGTGTTTATCCAGTGCGTGGGAAGCCGCTGCGCAGACAACAGAGGAAAGAGCTACTGCTCCAAGATCTGCTGTATGTACACAGCAAAACACGCAATGCTTATCCGCGATAAGTATCCGGATACAAATGTAACGGTTTTCTATATTGATGTGAGAACACCGGGCAAGAACTTTGATGAGTTCTACCGCAGAGCCGTAGAAGATTACGGAGTAAACTACATCAAGGGACAGGTCGGAAAAGTTATTCCGCAGCCGAATGGAAAACTGCTCGTTCAGGGAGCTGACCTTCTGGATAACAAACAGATCTTAAAAGAGGCTGATATGGTTGTTCTTGCTGCAGCGATCGAGCCGAATCCGGATGTAAGAAAGATTGCTACAATGCTGACAGCAAGTATCGATACAAACAACTTCCTCACAGAAGCACACGCGAAGCTTCGTCCGGTAGAGTCACCGACAGCCGGTATCTTCCTTTCCGGTGTGTGTCAGGGACCGAAGGATATTCCGGAGACGGTATCTCAGGCAGGAGCGGCTGCAGTAAAAGCAATCGGACTTCTTGCCAAAGATAAACTGCTGACCAATCCGTGTACGGCACATTCTGATGAGCTTCTGTGTAACGGATGTTCCCAGTGTGCTAATGTATGTCCGTACGGAGCGATCACCTACGAAGATAAAGAGGTGAATGATCACGGAGTCCGCGAGACAAGACGTATTGCGGTTGTAAACGATGCGCTTTGTCAGGGATGCGGTGCCTGCACCGTAACGTGTCCGTCCGGAGCAATGGACCTGCAGGGATTCTCGAACAGACAGATTCTAGCGGAGGTAGATGCGATATGTCGATAGAAAAGAATGAAGAATTCAGACCAAAGATCGTGGCGTTCTGCTGCAACTGGTGCAGTTACGCCGGAGCGGATCTGGCGGGAAGCAGCCGTATGTCCTATTCGGCCGACGTCAAGATCATCCGCGTTCCCTGTTCCTGCCGTGTCAATCCGATGTTCATCTTAAGAGCATTTGAAAGAGGAGCAGACGGAGTTATCATGTGCGGATGCCATCCGGGCGACTGCCATTATACTTCCGGAAATTATTACGCAAGAAGACGTATGACGCTTCTCTTCTCCATGCTGGATTATATCGGAGTAGAAAACGGCCGTACCCGTGTAGAGTGGGTATCCGCAGCCGAGGGTGCCAAGTTCTCACAGACTATGCATGAGTTTGTGGACAAGATCACATCTCTCGGTAAAAACGTAAGATTGGAGGATTTAAGATGCAGGAATTAATCAACCGCGCAAAAGAGCTTCTGGCCGATGGAACTGTGGCAAGAGTGCTCGGATGGAAAGCCGGGGACCTGCCTTACAATCCGGAACCGGCTTACTTTGAGAAAGAAGAAGACTTCGCGGATTTCGTGTACAACGGATTCTGCGGGGCAAACTTAAGCAAATATATGATCGAGGCTTCCAAATTGGAAGGAAAGACGCTTGTGTGCTTAAAACCCTGTGATACATACAGCTTTCAGGAGCTGATGAAAGAGCACCGTGTGGACAGGGACAAAGCGTATATCATCGGTGTGGGCTGCAAAGGAAAGCTTGACATCGAAAAGATCAGAGCTATGGGCATTAAAGGTATCAAAAGTATCTCCGGCGCAGAGATCGAAGACGAGGCAGAAACGCTTACGATCGATACAATTTACGGAGAGAAGAGCTGTGCGTACAAAGACGCTATGCTGGAGAGATGCCACGTCTGCAAAGGCAAGGATCACATGATCTTCGACGAGATCATCGGCGAGTCCAAAGACACAAAAGACGCCGACAGATTTGCGGAGGTCGAAAAGATTGAGGCAATGAGCCCGGAAGATAAATTTGCATTCTTCCAGAAAGAGCTGAGCAAATGCATCCGCTGTAATGCCTGCCGTAATGTATGCCCGGCCTGCAGCTGCCGTAAATGTGTATTTGACAGCAATAAGTTTGACAGTTCACAGAAGGCGAATGTAGATTCCTTCGAGGAAAAGATGTTCCACATCATCCGCGCATTCCATGTGGCGGGAAGATGTACAGACTGCGGCGAGTGCAGCAGAGTCTGTCCGCAGGGAATCCGTCTTCACCTGTTCAACCGGAAATTTATCAAAGATATCAACGAGCTCTACGGAGAGTATCAGGCAGGTGCAGATCTGGAGCCTAGAACTCCGCTCACCAATTATGATGTAGAAGACGCAGAGCCGGGAATTGTGGCAGAAAGGGGATAATGTATGTATAAGATAGCGAAAGAAAATCTGACGGCATTATTTCAGAAGATTGCCGCAGAACAGGAATTATATCTTCCGGTAAGAAACGAAGGCCAGGTAAACTTTGCAGCATGGTCTGAGGATGCCACTGTTGATATCGATACGTTAAAGACAGTAAAATCTCCGAAAGACGCTTTCTTCCCGCAGAGCGAAACACTTTATACCTGTGTCAGGGATGGAAAGAAAATAAATATTGAGCCGGAAGCGCTGAAAGAACAGGATTTCGTCGTATTCGGAATGAGAGCCTGCGATGTGAGAGGCGTGGAAGTGCTGGATAAAGTATTTCTTGTAGATCCGCTCGATACATTCTATGCGGCCAGAAGAGATCACGGCACGATCGTTGCCCTCGCCTGCCATGAGCCGGAGGAAACCTGCTTCTGTAAGGTATTCGGCATCGATGCGGCAGAGCCGGCTGCTGATGTTGCTGCGTGGCTGATCGGAGAGGATCTGTACTGGAAAGCGCTTACAGAAAAAGGAGAAGCGCTCACGAAAGCTGTTGCCGACCTGCTCACAGAGGATGCAGGCGCGGACGAGACTGTTGAGAAAGAGAAAGAAGCAATCCACAATATCATTGAGCAGCTCCCGTATACACATCTCTCCCTTGAGGGATGGAACGGAGATGTCACAATGGAGAAGTTTGATTCTCCGCTGTGGGATGAACTGTACAAACCGTGTCTGGGATGCGGAACATGTACGTTTGTATGTCCGACATGCCAGTGTTACGACATCAAGGACTATGATACAGGAAAGAACGGCGTGCAGAGATACCGCTGCTGGGATTCCTGTATGTACTCTGACTTCACTATGATGGCCGGAGGAAACAACCGTAAGACACAAAAAGAGAGATTCCGCCAGAGATTCATGCACAAACTGGTATACTATCCGGCAAATAACGACGGAATGTATTCCTGCGTGGGATGCGGAAGATGTGTGGAGAAATGCCCGGAATCCTTAAATATCGTAAAAGTTATTAAGGCGTTTGCAAAACAGGGAGGTGAAAAGTAATGAGTGAATGTACATGTCACAAAAATTATACACTGGATACCCTGATCCCGAAGGTAGGAGTGATCACTGACATCCGCGAGGAGACGCCGGACGTAAAGACGTTCCGCGTCAATGCTCCGGAGGGCGGCAAGCTGTTCGAGCATATGCCGGGACAGTGCGCAATGCTCTGTGCACCGGGAGTCAGCGAAGGTATGTTTTCAATTACTTCTTCGCCGACCAATAAAGAATATCAGGAATTCAGCATTAAAAAATGCGGGATGCTTACAGAATATCTCCATAGTCTGGAGGTGGGCGATGAGATCACGGTCAGAGGACCGTACGGCAATCATTTCCCGGTAGAGGATAAGCTTAAAGGAAAAGACCTGCTTTTCATCGCCGGCGGTATCGGTCTTGCGCCGCTGCGTTCCGTTATCAACTACGTGCTGGACAACCGTGACGATTATGGTACAGTTGATATCGTCTACGGTTCCCGTTCCGCTGACGATCTGGTTCAGTTAAAGGAGATTCAGGAAGTATGGATGAAAGCTCCTGACGTACACGTTCATCTGACGATCGACCGCGAGCAGGAAGGATGGGACGGACATGTAGGATTCGTGCCGAATTATGTGAAGGAACTGGGATTCGATGTAAACAAGACAGCTCTGATCTGCGGACCTCCGATCATGATCAAGTTCACACTGGCAGGTCTGGAAGAACTGGGATTCTCCAGAGATCAGATATACACCACACTTGAACTTCGCATGAAATGCGGAATCGGAAAGTGCGGAAGATGTAACATCGGCTCAAAATATGTATGTAAAGACGGTCCGGTATTTCGGTGCGATGAAATCGATGAGATGCCGAATGAATACTAGGGAAAGGAAGAAATATCATGGAAAATATGGTAAATGTATATTTTTTCGGTAAGAAATACAGTGTGCCGGCAGACCTGACGATTATGACAGCGATGGAATACGCGGGCTATACACTGAAAAGAGGATGCGGCTGCCGTCACGGCTTCTGCGGTGCCTGTGCGACGATCTACAGGATTAAGGGCAAGAACGAGCTGAAGACATGCCTCGCCTGCCAGACACAGGTAGAAGAGGGAATGTATGTGGCAACTGTTCCGTTCTTCCCGACAGACAAGAGAACATATGACATTGAAGATATCAAACCGGAGCAGAGGATCATGATGGATCTGTATCCGGAGATTTACAGCTGCATCGGATGTAATGCCTGTACAAAGGCATGTACTCAGGACCTGAACGTAATGCAGTACATTGCGTACGCACAGCGCGGTGAGTTTGAGAAGTGTGCCGAAGAGTCATTCGACTGTATCGGATGCGGATGCTGCTCCGTAAGATGTCCGGCAGAGATCTCCCACCCGATGGTAGGTGTTCTGGCAAGAAGACTTACAGGTAAATATATTGCACCGGAGTCCAAACACCTGACAAAACGTGTGGAAGAGATTCACCACGGCGATTACGATCAGCTGATCGAGCAGATCATGGAGAAGCCAATCGAAGAGATGCAGGAACTTTACAACAACAGAGAGATTGAGAAATAAGGAGGGAAGATCATGTTTACACCGGAAATGATGGAATCCGTAAAAAAAGTGGAGGCCACCAGAGCACAGCGTCTGGGTGTAGAGCCGAGACGAATGACGGCGGATGAGAAAGATGCTCTCCTTAAGGAATTCCATCCTGATTACAGGGAAGAAGCATTCGCAGAGATCAAAGTAGGACCGAACAAAGGACAGAAAGCACCGAAAGAGCTTGTGCATCTGCTCCACTCCAACAGCCGTCTGCTTACAGACAAAGTTGATATTAACAAAGTAGACTATGACGTTGATGTACTCGTTATCGGAGGCGGCGGTGCAGGCGCATCTGCAGCAATCGAGGCGAATGAGGCGGGAGCAAATGTCATGATCGTGACAAAGCTCCGTATCGGTGATGCAAATACAATGATGGCAGAGGGCGGTATTCAGGCAGCTGATAAGGAGAATGACTCTCCGGTACAGCATTATCTGGATGCGTTCGGAGGCGGACATTTTGCCGCTAGACCGGAACTTCTGAAACGTCTTGTTATGGAAGCACCGGATGCGATCAAATGGCTCAATGATCTGGGCGTTATGTTTGACAAAGATAAAGACGGAAGAATGATCACTACACACGGCGGCGGTACATCCAGAAAGAGAATGCATGCCTGCAAGGATTACTCCGGAGCAGAGATCATGCGTACACTTCGCGATGAAGTATTAAACCGTCAGATCCCGGTTGCCGAGTTCACTGTAGCAGTAGAGCTGATCAGAGACGACAGAGGACAGGTTGCAGGAGCTGTTCTTCAGAATCTGGAGACAGAGGATTACCTTGTCGCAAAGGCAAAGACAGTCATCATCGCTACAGGCGGTGCAGGACGTATGCACTATCAGGGATTCCCGACTTCAAACCACTACGGCGCTACAGCAGACGGTCTGATCCTCGGATACCGTATGGGTGCTCCGCTTCTGTATCAGGATACGATCCAGTATCATCCTACAGGAGTAGCGTTCCCGTCACAGATTTTCGGCGCCCTTGTAACAGAGAAAGTTCGTTCCGTAGGCGCACAGCTTGTCAATGTTGACGGAGAGGCATTTATGCATCCGCTGGAGACACGTGATGTTGCTGCCGCAGGTATCATCCGCGAGTGTACAGCACGCGGCAAAGGTGTAACTACACCTCTTGGAAGCGGCGTATGGCTTGACACGCCGATGATCGAAGAAATCGGCGGACCGGGAACGATTGAAAAACGCATCCCGGCAATGCTCCGTATGTACATGAGATATGATATCGATATGAGAAAACTTCCGATCCTTGTATATCCGACCCTTCACTACCAGAACGGCGGACTTGAGATCGGCGGCGACGGATTTACAAAGGTAATCGACAATCTGCTTGTTGCAGGAGAGGCTGTCGGAGGAATCCACGGAAGAAACCGACTGATGGGCAACTCACTTCTGGATATCATCGTATTCGGACGCAACGCAGGAAAAGCTGCTGCAGCAAAGGCTAAAAATGTAGAGCTTGGCAATATGAATCTGGATCACATTCAGGCATATGCAGAAGAGCTGAAAGAGGCCGGAATTGACACAGGAGATGTTTCTCCGCTCCTTCTTCCGAAATACGCAAGACATGAGAGATAGGAAAGGAAGAAGAGAATGTTTATAGTTAATTGGTTTCAGGAAAGTGTGATGGGGGAGACCCTGATGATCTTATTCCTCGTAGCTGCGATAGGCTATCTCGTAGGAAGTATTACGATCAAAGGGGTTGAGCTGGGGACGGCAGGCGTACTGCTTGTCGCCCTCGTGTTCGGACATTTTATCGGCAATAACGAAGATCTGATCGATGGACTTGGAATGTTTCAGGATCTCGGGCTGATCTGTTTTGTGACTTCCGTTGGTTTTATTGCCGGCCCCAAATTTTTCCGTAACTTCAAAATCAATGCAAAATCATACATTTTGCTCGGCTTTATCATCATTGCGATCGGAGCCCTCGTTACAGCAGGGATCATTGAGATCGCAGGTGTACCGACAGACATTACGGTTGGTATGATGTCAGGCGCTCTGACAAGTACGCCGGGACTTGCAGCTGCTCTGGACGCCACAGGATCTGCAAACGCATCTATCGGATATGGCATTGCTTACCCGTTCGGCGTAGTAGGTGTTGTGCTGTTTGTACAGCTGGTTCCGAAGCTCCTTAAGACGGATATGGATGCGGAGCGTGCAAAGTTTGAAGCCGCGCAGAATGTAAGCGATGTGCAGAAAAAAGATAATCTGTTCCATGTAGATTCGATGGGATTCTTCGCGTTTGCACTGGCAATCGCACTCGGAATCATTCTTGCTAAGATTGTTATCCCGCTTCCGGGCGGTGCACAGTTCTCTCTTGGAACGTCGGGCGGACCGCTGATTGCAGGTCTGATCCTCGGACATT
The DNA here is from genome assembly GCA_930986645.1 of uncultured Lachnoclostridium sp. Lineage (GTDB taxonomy): Bacteria > Bacillota > Clostridia > Lachnospirales > Lachnospiraceae > Mediterraneibacter. Next base: position 36,026 of record CAKNJS010000010.1, on the reverse strand, counting down.
TCGGCCATGCAGGAAAGATCAGCTTCCATGTGGAGAAATCTGTGCTTGAGTGTCTGCGAGAGTTCGGTCTGGCACTGTTCCTCATCGGAGCAGGTGTAGAAGCCGGCGCCGGATTTATCGAAATCCTGAAAGAGCAGGGGCTGATCCTGTTTGTATACGGTGCGCTGATCACGCTGATCCCGATGATAGTCGGCTACTTCGTTGCTACAAAGCTGATGAAGCTGAGCCTGTTCAATACGCTTGGCTCTATCTGCGGCGGAATGACGAGTACTCCGGCACTTGGAACACTGATCCGTGTAACCGGAACAGACGATGTGGCATCTGCTTACGCCGCAACTTATCCGGTGGCACTCGTATTTGTCGTACTGGCCTGCCAGTTTATCGGAATCTTCTTATAAACAGTCCGGCCGTACAAAATTGTTATATTTGTTTGTTATGGACCGTGCGGATGCTGAAGTATCTTCGCGGTTCATGCAGAATATTAAGAAAATGAAATGTAAGTAGGGAAGGAGTTGACTTTCATGCGTGAAATCAATGTAAGTACACTTACTGATGTGATCGAGAGATTGTGCATCGAAGCAAACGAACATCTCCCGGAGGATGTAAAATGCGCGATCCGCGGCTGCCGTGCCTGTGAGGACGGCGAGATCGCACAGGGAGTTCTTGACAACATTATCGAGAACTATGAGATCGCTGACAATGAAAACGTACCGATCTGTCAGGATACCGGAATGGCATGCGTATTCCTCGAGATCGGACAGGATGTTCATCTTGTAGGCGGAGATCTGGCAGAGGCTGTAGACGAGGGCGTACGCCGCGGTTATACAAACGGATATCTGCGTAAATCTGTTGTAAAGGATCCGGTCCGCCGCGGAAATACAGGTGACAATACACCGGCTATGCTCTACACGGAAATCGTGCCAGGCGAGAATATCAAAGTAACAGTTGGACCGAAGGGATTCGGCAGTGAGAACATGAGCCAGATCCGTATGTTCAAGCCGTCAGCAGGTCTTCAGGGCATCAAAGATTTCATCATTGAGGCTGTTGAGACAGCGGGACCGAACCCGTGTCCGCCTATGGTAGTGGGCGTAGGAATCGGCGGAACATTTGACAAGTGCGCGCTTCTTGCAAAGAAAGCACTTATGAGACCTCTTGATTCATCTAATCCGGATCCGTTCTATGCAGATCTTGAGAAAGAGATGCTGGAGAAGATCAATGAGCTGGGAATCGGACCGCAGGGATTCGGCGGAAAGACAACAGCGATCGGTCTCAATATTGAGACTATGCCGACACATATCGCAGGAATGCCGTGTGCAGTTAATATCAACTGTCACGTGACACGTCACAAAACGGAGGTGATATAAATGGCAAGAAAGATTACATTACCACTTACAGAGGAACTTGCTAAGACACTCCATGCAGGAGATCAGGTACTTCTTACGGGAACAATCTACACTTCCCGTGATGCCGGACACAAGAGAATGTGTGAAGCACTCGCCAAAGGTGAGGATATTCCGTTTGATCCGAAGGATGCAACGATCTACTATGTAGGACCGACTCCGGCAAAACCGGGTCATGTAATCGGAAGCGCAGGCCCGACAACCAGCGGACGTATGGATGCATACGCTCCGACAATGATGTCAGTAGGAGCCCGCGGAATGATCGGAAAAGGCGCACGTCTTCCGGAAGTTGTAGAAGCCATGAAAAAGTACAGCGGCGTTTATTTCGGAGCCATTGGCGGCGCGGGAGCTCTTCTTGCAAAATGTATCAAGAAAGCTGAGCTTATCGCATACGAAGATCTCGGCGCAGAGGCGCTGAGAAAGCTCTACGTTGAGGATATGCCGCTCGTTGTTATTATTGACAGTGAGGGAAATAACCTTTACGAAGAGGGAAGAAAAGCTTATCTTGATTCTAAGAAATAATTAGCTGACGGAGATGCAAAATAATCCGCCGGAATACAGGTATCGCTTGCGGGCGCGCTTTCGCTCGGGCCGCAACATAGCAGTACATAAGGCTGCAAAGGACGCAGCCTAAGTGCTGATGTTGCTCTACGGCCCTTAAGCGATACCTGTGTTCCGGCTGTTTTTTGTCTCCGGCAGGGTTGGAGTTGTATTAGGTGCTTGCGTATCTGTTTGCTGTCATCTCAAAGGAGGAAGTTCAGGCGTATGAGACGCATGAACTGATTGAGAGAATGTTTGACGGATCAAAGCAGCAGTTTTTCGCCGCTCTGTTGTCGGATAAGTCAATGCTAGACGCGGAAGAACTGAAACAGCTAAGAGATATGATTGATCAAATGCAATGAGGTGGATATGATGTTGATGCACATGAGTATTTCCGGCGGGATTCTGATCATTCTGATCATGGCATTGCGAATGTTGGCGGTAAAACGGCTTCCGAAAAAAGTATTTGTGTTGTTGTGGGAGATTGCCGCATTGCGATTGTTGATCCCTTTTGATTTACCTCTTCGTTACGGGATAGTTTCTCCGGTAGTTGTACATGCTGAAAAAGCAGTGTTAGACGTGAGCAGGCCGGCTGCCGGAATTATTGACTGGAGGATGGTGTTATGGATCTCTGGGATTGCAATATTGCTGTTTATCTTTGGAATACGTTATTACAGAGAATCTCAGCGGCTGGCTGACGCCCTGCCTGTATCAAAAGATGAGGATGAGATTTTACGAATGCTGGTGAAGATCCCGGAGAGAGTGAAGATATATGTTTCTGACAGAACATCTACACCGCTGACAGTCGGTATGGTACAATCGCGGATTATTCTTCCAAAGCAGCTCAGGGCAGACCGCATAGACTTAAAATATGTTCTTGCTCATGAGATGGTCCATATCCGGAGAGCTGATAATCTTTTAAAGTTGATCATGCTCATGACAGCCTGCATTCACTGGTTTAATCCCCTTGCATGGATGATGTATCTGTTCTTCGACCGGGATATCGAACTTTCATGTGATGAAAGAGTCCTCGAAATATACGGAGAAAAGCAGAAGAAAAAGTATGCAGAAACTCTGCTTGATCTGGCAGAAACCCAATATCAATGGTCTCTCTTTCTGAATGGATTCGGAAAGAGTGCAATTCAGGAAAGGATAGTGGCAATTATGAATTTTAAGAAGATAAGCATAGCTGGTATTGTGTGCGCTGTACTGCTGGCAGGTACGGCAATGACGGTATTCGCCGGCGGAAGCACTGCTGCACCGGGAAAAAGCACCGAAGTCAGTGCCGGAATGGTGGAAATAGACGAGAAAGGTACTGCAGGTACCAGACATTTTCAGTCAAAAGACGGCCTGACAGATGTGGAAGTAACAGTGCAGAATGATAATACGTATCATGCTGAAGCTGATTATGGAGATAATGATGAATTGAATATTTCGATTTATCCTGAAGAAGAGCAATAAAGAAAACCCGGGAGATGTTACGGCTTTATCTTTACGGCCTGTCTCCCGGGTTGTTTTCTATTATACTATACAAAATCTTTTAGAGGATGTCGATGAAACGGTGGAATGCTTTCAGTCCTTCTTCGGTGCATTTATACACGCCTGCGTCTTCGAGTACCTGACAGAATACTTTTCCGACTTCCTGCTCGAGGATATGCTCAATGTTTTCGGCGTTCACATCGGGATAGGACGGCAGGAATTCGTCTACCCAGTCCGCGTGTTTCTCGATCTGTTCGTTGCTTCGGATATCTTTTCCTTCGAGAATGTATTCCTTCAGGAGTTCCATCTCGCCTTTCAGACGTGCCGGAAGGACAGCGAGTCCCATTACCTCGATCAGTCCGATGTTTTCCTTTTTGATGTGGTGCAGTTTTGCATGCGGATGATAGACGCCCAGCGGATGCTCCTCTGTAGTGATATTGTTTCTGAGAGTCAGATCCAATTCGTATAATCCGTCCTTCATACGTGCGATCGGAGTGATCGTATTGTGCGGTGTTCCGTCTGTCTCAGCATAGATAAATGCATCCTCGTCCGTGTAAGCGCGCCATTTGCCGAGAATATGGTCCGCAAGATCGATAATGCGTTCTGTGTCTTTCCCGCACAGACGGATGACAGACAGCGGCCATTTTACGATGCCGGCTTCCACATCTTCATAGCCGGATACCGTAAAGTTTTCAATGATCGGTGCCTTTGCCATCGCAAAGGTATAGTGGCCTCCCTGAAAGTGATCGTGGCTTAAGATAGAACCGCCGACGATCGGAAGGTCCGCATTGGAACCGAGGAAGTAGTGAGGGAAGAGCTTGATGAAGTCAAAAAGTTTTGCAAATGCATTGCGGTCGATCTTCATCGGGATGTGCTCTCCATTAAATACAATACAATGCTCATTGTAATATACATAAGGTGAGTACTGGAATCCCCATTTCTTTCCCTGAATCGTGATCGGGATGATACGGTGATTCTCGCGGGCCGGATGGTTCACGCGTCCGGCATAGCCTTCATTCTCCATACAGAGCTGACATTTCGGATATGAGGAAGATTTGGCTGCTCCCGCGGCAGCGATAGCCTTCGGATCTTTCTCCGGTTTGGAAAGATTGATGGTAATATCCAGCGTGCCGTACTGTGTATCTACCGTCCATTTGCGGTCGCGTTTAATGCGGTCGCGGCGGATATAGTTGGTATCCTGACTGAATTTATAGTAGTAGGCAGTTGCATCCTCCGGGGACTTCTCATACTCCTTCCAGAATTTTTCCTGAACCTGTGCCGGGCGGGGTACAAGGCAGTTCATGAGTTTCGTGTCGAAAAGGTCACGGTATGTAATACTGTCTTCGATAATGCCGCGCTTTACAGCCTCATCGAGAAGATCCTTTAAGACATCCTCGAGAACGATATTGTCCAGATCGCAGGGAACATCCTCGTAATCGTCTTCTTTCATAAGGTCAAGCAGGAGATTCGTCGTGTATGTCCTTTCGCTTTCGGGTGTCAACCCAGTGTTAATCCCGTACTGTACCAGTTTCTTAATTGATTCGTAAATCATGGCTGATTTCTCCTTTCAGAAAATAATGTGCATATCAGCTGCCGGAGGGATATTAGTCGATCCGGGAAGCTCCGTCTCCGATATCTACCGTGTAGAATTCTGCTTCATGTCCGACTTTCTCTTTATATACTTTACCGATTTCATTGATGAATGTATCTACAGCGTCATTTTTGACGATACTTACCGTACATCCGCCGAATCCGCCTCCGGTGATACGGGAACCGATCACTCCCGGGATCTTCCATGCAAGGTCAACGAGGATATCGATCTCTTCGCAGGACACCTCATAGTCGTCACGCAGAGAAATGTGAGACTGGTTCATGAGCTGACCGAATTTATTGATATCTCCTTCTCTCAAAGCGGCTACAGCATCGATTGTGCGCTGGTTCTCATATACCGCGTGTTTTGCACGTTTCAGCTGTACGGGATCTGTGATAAGCTCTTTATTTGCTTCAAATTCCTCCGGCGTAAGATCTCCCAGTGCATTAATGTCCAGTTTTGTTTTCAGAGCTGCAAGCGCATCTGTACATTCCTGACGTCTGTCATTGTAGGCGGAATCCACAAGGCTGTGTTTGACCTTGCTGTTGGTGATTACGATCTTTGCGTCTTCCAGATGGATCGGAGCATACTCATATTTCATTGTATTTGTGTCAAGGAAGATTGCGTTGTCTTTTTTGCCCATGGCAACAGCAAACTGATCCATGATACCGCAGTTGCATCCGTTAAAGTTGTTCTCGGAATACTGACCGATCAGAGCAAGATCTGTCATGGTCAGATCTGTGATCCCGTACAGGTCAGTCAGGATAACTCCGGTGAGGACTTCCAGAGAAGCAGAAGAGGAGAGTCCTGAACCGTTCGGGATATTTCCCCAGATGACCATGTCAAAACCTGTATCCAGTGTGTGCCCTTTTTCTGCGAAAGCCCATACGACCCCCAGCGGATAGTTGGCCCAGTTGTATGCTTTCTTATTTGTCAGGTCGTCGAGAGATGCCTCTACGACCCCGAATTTGTCAAGATTCATGGAATAAAAATGTATCAGGCGGTCTTCACGTTTCCTTGCAGCACCGTATGTTCCCATTGTGAGTGCACACGGGAAGACGTGGCCTCCGTTATAGTCTGTATGTTCACCGATCAGGTTGACGCGTCCCGGCGAGAAATAGAAGTGTGCCCCGTCGGAATTTCCGAAAAGCTCTGCAAATTTGTCAAAAAGTTTCTGTTTCATTCTGATGATCCTCCTCAGTCCTGAAAAAATACTAATAAGTTATTCTGTTATCAGTATAATAAAACCTGACCGTTGAAGTCCATAAAAATTACGTGCAAATTTATGTAAAAATGTTGCGTGAACAATAAGAGTGATATTATAATATCCATTGCAGCAATAAATAATGGATCTTAAAGGCGGTATATAATATGTCAGATTCATATAAACATTCATATAAAATGGGAGAGGATTTCCTGAACTCTCTGTCTGTATATAATGTGGGGTATCAGAAATGCGAGCCGGAATATCAGTGGGGGCCGGGAATCCGGGATCATTACTGTATTCATCATATCCTTTCCGGCAGCGGAGTATATACGACAGGAAAGGTATCAGTCCGGCTGAATGCGGGCGACACCTTTATCCTGTTTCCCGGCGTCGAGCTTCAGTATCAGGCGGATAAAGAGGAACCGTGGGAATACTGCTGGGCCGGATTTATGGGGACAGACGCTGCGTCTATAATAAGGAATACCGGATTCAGCAAGGAGACGCCGTATATTTTGAAGGGAAAGATTCCGGATGAGAAGATAAGGAACGGGCTGGAGGAAATCTATCGGAATAAGGGAAATACATATGAATCTTCAGTCGCAATGACGGGAAGCCTTTACAGTCTTCTTGCCGTATTTATGCACTATGCAGACAGGATGGAGCCGGAAAAAGACTCTCATGTTATGTACGTAGAGAAAGCGATGAGTTATATAGAAACAAACTATTCTTATCCGATTACCGTGGAAGATATTGCATATTATGTGGGAATCAGCAGGAGCCATCTGTTCCGGTCATTCCAGAATTATATGAGCAAATCACCCAAGGACTATCTTTCCGGATACCGGATCCGGCAGGCGTGCCGGCTGTTAAGGGAGACAGACCTGTCTGTATCGACCATTGCATATTCTGTAGGATTTGAGAATAACCTGTATTTCTCAAAAGCCTTCCGGAAGCAGAAGGGGATGAGTCCCTCGGAATACAGAAAATCAAAGAAAGCAAAATGAAGGAGGCAGCCATGGTAAATCAATATTCTAGGACAGAGCTTTTGATCGGAAGGGAAGGAATGGATAAACTGAGAAAATCATCGGTCATGGTGTTCGGCGCAGGCGGCGTCGGTTCCCACTGTATCGAGGCGCTGGCGCGGAGCGGGGTCGGCACACTGATCATCATTGACAATGACACGGTTTCACTCACAAATATCAACCGTCAGTCCATTGCCTATCACAGCACGATCGGCCGGTCGAAAACCGAGGTGATAGCTGAGCGGATCAGGGATATCGATCCTTCGATCAGGGTGAAAACATATGAGACGTTCGTACTTCCGGAAAATCTGACGGGTATACTGGATGGAGAAGAACAGATCGATTACATTGTAGACGCTATCGATACGGTGAGTGCAAAGATCGCACTTGCGGAGGAAACGCGGAAAAGAGGGATACGGCTGATCAGCAGTATGGGTACCGGAAATAAACTGCATCCGGAGCTTTTTGAGATCGACGACTTGTCCAAGACAAGCGTGTGCCCCCTCTGCAGAGTTATGCGCAGAGAACTGAAGCAGCGCGGGATTCTGCATCTGAAAGTATTGTATTCCAGAGAAAAGCCGGTCGATATAAGCGGACGGGAAACCGGGGAGGATCCGGGGGTGAGAAGATCTGTCCCGGGAAGTATCTCGTTTGTTCCGCCGGCGGCCGGGCTTATGATCGCGGGGCAGGTCATCCGTGAACTGTCAGGAGCAGAGTAAGGAAAGGAAGCGGCAGAATGGATCTATTTGATTATATGAGAGAGACAAATAAAGAGAAGGAATCGCCGCTGGCGTCCAGAATGCGTCCATCTACGCTGGACGAAGTGGTGGGACAGCAGCATATTATAGGTAAAGGTAAACTGCTCTACCGGGCAATCAAGGCGGACAAGCTGAGCTCCGTCATTTTTTACGGACCTCCGGGAACGGGAAAAACGACTCTGGCCAAGGTGATCGCCAATACGACAAGCGCGGAGTTTAAGCAGATCAATGCAACATCAGCAGGAAAAAAGGATATGGAAGAGGTCATAAAAGAGGCAAAAGACCTGAAGGGAATGTACGGCAGGAAGACCATCCTTTTTATCGATGAGATTCACAGATTCAATAAGGGCCAGCAGGATTACCTTCTCCCATTTGTGGAGGACGGAACTGTGGTCCTGATCGGGGCGACCACAGAGAATCCTTATTTCGAGGTAAACAGTGCTCTGATCTCCAGATTCAGCATCTTTGAGCTGAAACCTCTGGAGAAAGAAGATATAAAAGTCCTTCTGAGAAGAGCTGCAGAGGATACTCAGAAGGGGATGGGCAGTTTTCATGCACAGATCGATGAGGATGCGCTGGATTTTTTGGCGGATATGGCAGGCGGCGACGCAAGAAATGCGCTCAATGCCATAGAACTCGGCATCCTTACGACGGATCGCAGCGAAGACGGTATTATCCATATTACAGTGGAGACTGCCTCCGAATGCATCCAGAAACGAGTGGTAAATTATGATAAACGCGGCGATAACCACTATGATATTATTTCTGCTTTTATCAAGAGCATGAGAGGTTCCGATCCGGATGCAGCGGTGTATTATCTGGCTAAAATGCTCTACGCAGGAGAGGATATCAAATTTATCGCCCGCAGGATCATGATCTGCGCGGCGGAGGATGTGGGGAATGCGGATCCTATGGCGCTGACTGTAGCGGTCTCAGCTGCACAGGCGGTGGAACGGATCGGTATGCCGGAATCCCAGATTATTTTGTCTCAGGCGGTAACATATGTTGCCTGTGCTCCGAAGAGTAATGCGGCGTGCAATGCCATATTCGCTGCAAATGAGGCTGTAAAAAAATACAGGACGACCGTGCCGGTACACCTGCAGGATGCTCATTACAAGGGCGCTTCGAAGCTCGGACACGGGACGGGCTACAAGTATGCCCATGACTATCCGAACCATTATGTGAAGCAGCAGTACCTTCCGGATGAAATAAAAGACGCCAGATTCTATGAACCCGGCAATCTTGGATATGAAAAAACTATGGCGGAATATTTAAAGAAGATTCGAGAGGAGTAACGTGTAGATCTCCTGACTCTTTGTATTCCAGCGGCTTACGATGGCTTCAGCCTCCTTTTCGGTCGGAACCGTGAGTTTCAGATCAACGAGGCTGGAGCCGTTTTCTTCGATCTGACACCGTACCTCGTATTCTCTGTTCGTATTTAAATAGTAGTCGGACTTCACAGATGCCTCTTCTTTCAGGTCATACTGCTTTTCTTTCAGAAAATCGTCAATATCCTTACGGATGGCAGGAGAGATCTTATTGCTGAAATAAAGAATCGTCTCTGCACCGTTTTCTGTCAGGTGGTATAGTGTACGGTTATGTGTTGTCTCAGGCCGGATAAGATCCGACTGTGTAAGGTCGGAGAGTGCCTCCTGAAGCTTGAAGTAAGATGTATAACCCTTATCCAGTACAAATTCGGATATCTGGGAAGTAGTCAGCGGAAAATCCACTTTATTGAGCATATAAAGTATAATCAGTTTGTATAGTGTGAATGATTCAGCCATGATATTCCTTTCCCTGCCATATATCTTTTTCTTTCAGATACTGGTGAATATGATTTAGTACCGTGCGTTTGGCAGCTGTCCACAGAGGCGCGATCAGCAGATCTTTCGGGCCGTCTCCGGTCAGCCTGTGGATTACAATATCGGGCCGGAGGCGGGAAATACACCGCCCCAGAGTCCATATGTAAGCCGCTTCATCAGGAACATAGAAATGTTCTCTGCGATATACATCAGCCAGATCAGTTCCCTCCAGAACATGCAGGAGCTGCAGTTTAATTCCCTGTATGTCACAGCGGTTTAAATAGTCGATAGTCTCAAGCATCATTTCCTCTGTTTCCCCGGGAAGAAAGAGAATGACATGAACGATCACTTCGATTCCTGCCGCCCTCAGATTCCGCACGGCTCTGTCAAATACTTCTGTGTCATAACCGCGGCGGATAAAATGTACTGTTTCGGGATGTATTGTCTGAAGTCCGAGTTCGATCCAGACCGGCTTAATGCGGTTGAGCCGCATAAGCAGTTCTATTACATCTTCTCCGAGACAGTCGGGACGGGTTGCGATAGAGAGTACTTTGACTTCCGGATCGGAAACAGCTTCCATAAAGACAGATTCCAGATAGCTGACCGGCGCATATGTGTTTGTAAATGCTTGAAAATACGCAATGTAAGAATGAACCGGACGTTTTTCGCGAAGCCGGCGTTTGCCTTCGGCCAGCTGGCAGGAAATTGAAAGAGAGGCTTTCCCTGCAAAATCTCCGGAACCTTCGGCACTGCAGAAGATACAGCCTCCAGTGCCGAGAAGCCCGTCCCTGTTGGGACAGGTCATGCCCCCGTTCAGGGCTATGCGGTACACCTTTTCCCCGAATCTGCGGCGAAGAAAGAAGTCGAGTGAAAAATATCGTTTTTCGCCCCAGCGTACGTTAGATGAATATGTTGTAAGTTTATCGTTATCTGGCATGAATCTGTCTCCATCTGCAAAGCTGTACTCCGGTTTCATACTTCGTGCCGGAACTGGTTTAATAGATGTCCGAACCGTCTGTTCTGACGGCTGAACTGGTTTGATATATAATAGCACTTTGAGCCTGTCTTGACAAGGGCACAGATGCAATGTATAATTAGAAAAGATTTTTAAAAGCTTATCGATTTTATGTCAATTCAGACGAAAATTCCCGAAGCATTTTTATTAATTTTTATATTTCATTTAAGGAACCTGCAATTAAGGAAACCTGCATCAGAAAGGAATGTGCTTATGACAAGAGAAAAGTATGAATCATTACCTCTGGCTACGCTGAAAGAATTAGCCAAGGCAAGAAAGATGAAAGGAATATCCACGCTGAAGAAAAGTGATCTGATCGATGCCATGCTTGCGCTGGATGAACAGGAAGAGCAGAAAGAAGCTGCCACGGAGGCAAAGGAAGAAGTAAAAGAAGAGCTGAAAGAGAAAAAGGCAGAGACAGATATTGAACAGCTCGACAGCGGTCATACTGCGAACGGCATTCTTGAAGTGATGCAGGACGGCTTCGGGTTTATCAGGAGTGACAATTATCTGCCGGGCGAAAATGATGTATATGTATCCCCTGCACAGATCCGCAGGTTCGGACTTAAGACCGGAGATATACTGACAGGCAATACAAGGGTCAAGACGCAGGGAGAAAAGTTCAGTGCACTTCTCTATGTGTCTACGATTAACGGAGTCCGCCCGTCAGAGGCGATGAAGAGAAAGAACTTTGAGGATCTGACGCCGATCTTCCCGAATAAGCGTATCCGCCTTGAACAGCCGGGAAGCAGTACGGCTATGAGAATTATGGATCTGATGTCGCCGATCGGAAAAGGACAGAGGGGTATGATCGTATCACCGCCGAAAGCAGGAAAAACTACTCTGTTAAAAGAAGTGGCTCTTTCCGTGCAGAAGTCGGAGCCCCATATGCATCTGCTCATTCTGCTGATCGATGAGAGGCCCGAGGAGGTAACCGACATTAAGGAAGCAATTTCCGGTCCAAATGTTGAAGTGATCCATTCTACGTTCGATGAGCTTCCGGAACACCATAAAAGAGTATCCGAGATGGTGATCGCAAGGGCAAAAAGACTGGTAGAACATGGAAAGGATGTTATGATCCTTCTGGACAGTATCACAAGGCTGTCACGTGCCTATAATCTGATCGTGCCTCCGTCGGGAAGAACCCTGTCAGGAGGCCTTGATCCGGCCGCACTCTACAGCCCGAAGCGGTTCTTCGGCGCGGCGAGAAATATGAGAGAGGGAGGCAGTCTTACAATTCTTGCGACTGCTCTGGTAGATACAGGAAGCAAAATGGACGATGTTGTATATGAAGAGTTTAAGGGAACAGGAAACATGGAGCTGATCCTTGACAGGAAACTTCAGGAGAAGAGAGTGTTCCCGGCAATAGATATTGCTAAATCCGGAACAAGGCGGGAAGATCTTCTTCTTAATAAGGAAGAACAGGAAGCTGTCTATATCATGCGCAGAGGCCTGAACGGTATGAAAGCGGAAGAAGCTGCGGACAATCTTCTGAATATGTTTTCCCGCACAAAATCAAACAACGAACTGGTGCATCAGGTAATCAGACAGAAGTTTATATAAAAAACAGTTGCAAAAGGAATTATCTTATGCTACAATTAGAAAGCTGTTTAGAGATTATAATAAATAATTTTAAAATAGAGAGGTGAATATCATGCGCGAAGGAATCCATCCGGAGTATCATCAGGCTACAGTAACCTGCAACTGTGGAAATACATTTGTGACAGGTTCTACTAAGGAGAATATCCACGTTGAGATCTGCTCCAAGTGCCATCCGTTCTATACAGGACAGCAGAAAGCGGCTCAGGCACGTGGCCGTGTTGATAAGTTCAACAAGAAATACGGTATTAAATAGGAAACAGACACAGCAGGCTGAGGTGGAAGCATCTCAGCCTCTTTGTTTTATCAGCTGAGGGTTTTACAGGAGGAAAAATGAAATCATCAAACATAGGTGGACAGGCTGTGCTGGAAGGCATTATGATGCGAAACGGCGCGAAATATTCTGTCGCGGTCCGCAGGCCGGACGGAGAGATTGCGGTCGATGTACAGGATTACCGCAGTGTGATTCCGTGGAAGACGCCGCTTAAGATTCCGTTTATCCGCGGTATCTTCAGCTTCATTGATTCCCTTGTGCTCGGAATGAAGACGCTGATGTATTCAGCAAGTTTTTTTGAGGAGGAAGAGGGAGAAACACTGACTGAAGAAGAGGCCGCAAAACAGGAAAAGCAGGATAAATTATTTATGAATCTGACTGTAGTGACCGCAGTAGTGATCGCTGTCGCTCTTTTTATGGTGCTGCCTTATTTCCTGAGCAGTTTTGTGGAAAAATACACAGCATCCAGAACGGCGATGACAATATTTGAAGGAATAATCCGTGTCGTGATCTTTCTGATCTATATTTTCCTGATTTCGAGGACAAAAGATATTAAAAGAACTTTCATGTATCATGGGGCAGAACACAAATGTATCAACTGCATTGAACATGGTCTGGAACTCAATGTAGAGAATGTGAGAAAGAGTTCCAAGCAGCACAAGAGATGCGGCACGAGTTTTCTGTTCTTTGTCATGATCGTGAGTATTATATTCTGTTTTTTTATTACTGCAGAATCTCAGGCAGCAAGAGTTCTGATCCGTATCGCATTATTTCCGCTGATTTCGGGCGTTTCTTATGAGATCATCCGTCTTGCGGGAAACAGCGATAATGCTTTTGTCAATCTTCTGAGCCGTCCGGGAATGTGGGTGCAGAATATGACAACCAAAGAGCCGGATGACAGCATGATCGAAGTTGGGATCCGCGCTGTTGAAGAGGTGTTTGACTGGCGGACATGGCAGAGGGAGAATTTATGAACCGGAATAAGAAAATCAGTCTGGAACTTGCATACAGACTGGGAACTGAACGGCTGGAAAAGGCCGGAGTTCCCGACTCCGGAATCGATGCATGGTATCTTCTGGAATATGTGACAGGAATCGGACGGGCAGCATACTATGCAGATCCCGGCCGGGAAATGGATGTCACACAGTGGGACGATTATGAAAGGTTCATTGATATACGATGCAGGCGCGTACCGCTCCAGCACATTACAGGGGAGCAGGAATTTATGGGACTGCGTTTCCATGTGAACAAAAATGTGCTGATCCCTCGGCAGGATACAGAAATTCTGGCAGAGACGGCACTGGACATTCTGGAAAAGGCTGACAAGGCACACGGTTCCCGGGAGAAAAAAGTACGTCTTCTTGATATGTGCACCGGTTCCGGATGTATCCTGCTCAGTGTGCTCCATTATTTCGGAGACCGGGCAGAAGGAAATGGCAGCGATATATCTCCGAAAGCGCTGGAAACTGCACGGGAGAATGCAGATTCACTCGGGATAAATGCGGAATTCATCGAGAGTGATCTTTTTGAAAACATTACGGAGAAGTATTTCATGATCCTGTCCAATCCCCCCTATATCAGAAGCAGCGAAATTCCGAAGCTGCAGGAAGAAGTCAGGCTTTATGATCCGATAGAAGCACTGGACGGAAAAGAGGACGGACTGTATTTCTACCGGCGGATTGCTGCGGAGAGCCCCCGGCATCTGGAAACAGGAGGGTATCTGCTCGTCGAGATCGGATGCGATCAGGCAAAGGCTGTGGCCGGACTGATGAAAGAGCAGGGTTTTAAAGATATCTGTGTCAAAAAGGATCTTGCAGGGCTTGACCGTGTTGTGTGCGGACGATATTATTAGATGTGGAGCTGAACACAGGGCAGACCGGACCTGAAACAACAGTAAACAAGAACCGTCTGTCCATGAGAGACGGAAATGATATATAAAAATGATATATAAAATAGAAAAGGACGTATGAGAAATGTTTGACAGATTAGACGATTTGCTGATCCGATATGAGGAAGTGATGGGAGAACTTCAGGAGCCGGGCGTGGCAGATGACCAGGAGCGCTTCCGGAAGCTGATGAAAGAACAGAGTGATCTGGCTCCGATCGTTGAGGCGTATCAGGAATATAAAAATTGTAAACAGAATGTTGACGACAGCCTTGCCATGCTTGAGGAGGAGTCTGACGAGGAGATGCGCGAGCTGGCGAAAGAAGAGATGAACGAGTCGAAAAAGCGGATAGAGGAGCTGGAACAGGAACTGAAAATCCTTCTTCTTCCGAAAGACCCGAATGATGATAAGAATGTTATTGTTGAGATCCGTGCCGGCGCAGGCGGAGATGAGGCTGCACTCTTTGCTGCCGAGATCTATCGTATGTATGTACATTATGCCGACAGCCGAGGCTGGCGTACGGAGATGATCTCATTAAATGAGAACGGCATCGGCGGATTTAAGGAATGTGTCTTTATGATCACCGGTCAGGGCGCTTACTCCAGACTGAAGTATGAGAGCGGCGTACACCGTGTACAGAGAGTACCGGAGACGGAGAGCGGCGGCAGGATCCATACATCCACTGTAACAGTTGCCATTATGCCGGAGGCGGAGGAAGTGGATGTAGTGATCGATGAGAAAGATATCCGTATCGACGTTATGCGTGCATCCGGGAACGGAGGCCAGTGTGTCAATACGACAGACTCCGCGGTCCGTCTGACTCATTTCCCGACCGGGATCGTGATCTACAGCCAGACAGAGAAGTCCCAGCTTCAGAACAAAGAAAAGGCGTTCCGCCTGCTTCGTTCCAAGCTGTATGATCTGGAACTGGAGAAACAGCAGGCTTCGGAAGCCGAGGCCAGAAGAAGCCAGATTGGTACAGGAGACAGATCAGAAAAGATCCGTACTTATAACTTCCCGCAGGGCCGTGTGACAGACCACAGGATCAAACTCACACTGCATAAACTGGATTCTATCTTAAACGGCGATCTGGACGAGATTATCGACAGTCTGATCGCAGCAGACCAGACGGCGAAACTGGCGAAGATGGAAGATTGATCCGGAAAAGGGACAAAAGACAGAAAGGCGATGGAATTTATGACAGAACCCGAATTTAAACGCCCGGAACTTGAGGATAAAGAGATTATCACATCATACTTTCACAAATCCCCCAGCAGGAGCTGCGAACGTACTTTTGTGAATGTGTACCTCTGGTCCCGGCACTATAAAGTGAAATATGCAGTGATCGAAGATGCTCTTGTATTCCGCAGCGACGACAATGGATTATCATTTTCTTATCCGGCGGGCGATCCGGAGAATATCAAGAAGGCGGTTGATTATCTGACAGAATACTGCAAAGAGAAAGAATGTCCGCTTGTTTTCTACAATGTGACTCCGGAAATGTTCGCACAGCTTGAAAAATGGTATCCGGGCAGATTTACAATAGAGTATAATCGTGACATCGCAGACTATGTTTACGAGACGGAAAAGCTTGCAACATTGGCGGGCAAGAAGCTGCATGGCAAACGCAACCATATTAACAAGTTCAAAAATCTGTATCCGGACTGGACTTATGAGACACTTTCGGATGACAATGTAGAAGAATGCTTCCAGATGGCTCTGAAGTGGAGAAACCAGAACGGGTGTGAAGATGATCCGGAGAAGAATTCGGAGATGTGCGTCACATTGAATTCCCTGCGTTTATATAAGGAACTGGATCTGACGGGCGGCGTTCTGAAAGCAGGCGGAAAGATCGTGGCATTTACGATAGGAGAGCCTCTGTGCGATGACACGTTTGTTGTCCATATCGAAAAAGCTTTTGCCGATGTCGATGGAGCCTATCCTATGATCAACCAGCAGTTCGTACAGCATGAGTGCATGGAATATAAATATGTAAACCGGGAAGAAGATACCGGAGCGGAGGGGCTTAGAAAAGCAAAAATATCCTACAAACCGGCATTTCTTGAAGAAAAAGGAATAGTAAAAGAAACGGAGTGAGATCAATGATATCTAAGAAAATGGAAAACATGGTGGCAAACAGTTCTGCGATCCGCGCAATGTTCGAGGAGGGAAACAGACTGGCAAAAATCTACGGCGCTGAGAATGTATTTGATTTCAGTCTCGGCAACCCGAACGTACCGGCACCTGAAGCAGTGAAAAAGGCGATCATAGAGCTTCTGGATGAAGAAAATCCGGTTGTGCTGCACGGCTATACGAACAGCAATGCAGGATATGAAGATGTGCGTCAGGCAGTGGCGGAGTCATTGAATAAACGTTTCGGCACGGCATTTTCCGCTGAGAATATCACAATGACAGTGGGGGCTGCGGGCGGACTTAACGTAATCCTGAAGGCACTCCTGAATCCGGGGGATGAAGTTGTTGTCTTTGCTCCGTATTTTGGTGAATACAGAAGCTATGTAGACAACTATGACGGTGTCATCGTAGAGGTTTCGCCGAACACGGCGGATTTCCAGCCGAAACTGGATGAGTTCGAGGAGAAGATCACTCCGAAAACCCGCGCCGTGATCGTAAATACACCGAATAATCCGACCGGTGTCGTTTATTCTGAGGATACGATCAAAAAGATGGCATCGATCATGGAGAATAAACAGAAAGAGTACGGAACAGATATTTATCTGATTTCCGATGAGCCATATAGAGAGCTGGCTTATGACGGAGTCGAAGTCCCGTATCTTACAAAATACTATGCAAATACAGTTGTAGGTTATTCTTACAGCAAATCACTTTCTCTGCCGGGCGAGCGTATCGGATATCTTGTGATCCCGGACGAGGCTGCAGACAGTAAAAATCTGATCGCAGCGGCAAATGTGGCAACCCGTATCCTCGGATTTGTAAACGCGCCGACACTCCAGCAGAAAGTGGTAAAGGCCTGCCTGAATGAGAAAACAGATATCTCTTTCTATGACAGGAACAGAGAGACTCTGTACAACGGACTGAAGGAACTCGGATTTGAGTGTATCAAACCGGAAGGGGCATTCTATCTGTTTGTAAAATCACCGGTTGCTGATGAAAAAGAATTCTGTGCAGCAGCGAAAAAGTATAATATTCTTGTTGTTCCGGGAAGCTCCTTCGCATGTCCCGGATATGTAAGGATCGCATATTGCGTGGCATACGAGACAATCGTTAATTCTCTGCCGAAATTTGCAGAGCTGGCAGAGGAATATAAATAAGCACGGGAGAATACCATGAAAATCAGAGAAGAACTTCTTAGAAATATACGTCAGGCAGAACCTTATGTCCCCGGGGAACAGCCGCAGGAACAGGTTGTCAAGCTCAATACAAACGAAAACCCTTATCCTCCGTCGCCGGAGGTGAAGAAAGCGCTGGCTTCTCTGGATACAGATGCATTCCGTCTGTATCCGGATCCTGCGTCAAGCGTGCTTGTGAAAGCTCTTGCAGAGCAGTATCAGGTCGGTGAAGATCAGGTATTTGCAGGAGTCGGGTCTGATGATGTGCTTTCTCTGTGCTTCCTGACATTTTTTAATTCTGATAAGCCGGTGCTGTTTCCCGATATTACATATTCTTTTTACAAGGTGTGGGCACAGCTCTACCGGATACCTTATGAATGTCCGAGGTTAAATGACGATTTCCGCATTGTAAAAGAAGATTATTACCGGGAGAACGGCGGTGTTATCTTTCCAAATCCGAACGCTCCGACGGCGATCTATGAGGAACTTGATTTTATTGAAGATATTCTGGAGCACAACAGAAATTCTATCGTGATCGTGGATGAGGCTTACGTGGATTTCGCCGGGAAGTCTGCTATAGAACTTGTGGGAAAATATGACAACCTGATCGTGACACAGACATTCTCTAAGTCTAGAAGCATGGCGGGAATGCGGATCGGCTACGCTATATCAAATCCGGATCTGATCCGCTGCCTGAATAACGTGAAGTATTCGTTTAATTCCTATACCATGAGCAGGGCGGCGCTGGTCTGCGGCGCAGCAGCGGTAAAGGACAGAGCGTATTTCGAAGAGAATGTCCGCAGAATAGTAAAGACAAGAGAATGGGCAAAGAAAGAACTGAAGTCTCTCGGATTTGTCCTGACTGATTCAAAAGCAAACTTTATCTTTGCCAGACATCCGGAATATGACGCGGAAAAGTTGTTTGAAGAACTGAAAGCGGAACATATCTATGTCCGGCACTGGAACGATGAGAGAATCGGGCAGTATCTGCGGATTACTGTGGGAACAGATGAGGAGATGAATACGCTGTTTTCATTTCTTCGTAAAAAGATTGGAAAAGACGAATAAAAAAATCAGGAGTATCAGAATAATGTTAAAGAAATTGCTGCAGGGTATGGTTGTAGGTATTGCAAATATCATACCCGGAGTGAGTGGCGGCACAATGATGGTCGCCATGGGATTATATGACAAACTGATCCATGCGATCACCCATTTGAAATCAGAATTTAAGGAGAGTCTCAAACTGCTGGTTCCGATCTTTCTCGGTGCGGCTATTGCAATTGCAGCATTGTCAAGACTTTTCGAGTTCCTGCTGACTAATTATCCGATTCCGACGAATTTTGCGTTCTGCGGTCTGATTGCCGGCAGCCTTCCGTTTATCTTCAAAAAAGTAAAGGGGCACGCCGTGTCAGTCGGGAAAGGCATCTGTTTTGTAATCTTTTTTGCTGTTGTGATTCTTATGGCAGTTATGGGGGAGACAAGCGGAAATGCAGCGGATGTAAGTTTTGGATTTATAAATGTTGTGAAACTGCTCGTGGTCGGCATCATTGCGGCTGCGACCATGGTAATTCCGGGAGTGAGCGGTTCAATGATGCTTATGCTTCTCGGATATTACGATACGATCCTTAAGACGATCAATAATTTCATGGATGCGCTGATCGCGTTTGATATCCATGATATTCTCGTACAGTGCGGGATCCTGATTCCGTTCGGTATCGGCGTGATCCTCGGAATCTTTCTGATTGCGAAGCTGATCGAATTTATTTTTTCTAAAGCAGAGATCCATGCGTATTATGCTATTATCGGACTGATCCTTGCATCTCCGATCGCAATCCTGCTGAAGACGGACTGGAGCGGTTTTTCCATTATAATGCTGGTGACAGGTATCATCACATTTGTGCTCGGATGGTTCGTATCTTCCAAACTGGGTGGAGAGTAAACCGTTTTCTGCTGCGTTACGGACGTTGACAGCCCCGGTTTGATTCTTTATAATGAAAACAGAACTTGAAGGGGTGAATTTATGATCTATGAAAATAACGAAGAAAAGAGAAGTACGATCTGGCGTACGATCCTGACGGTCTCCTCTGTCCTTATTATAATTATAGCCGTATTTTTTATTGTAAAGCTTTTTACAGGTAATCCTCTGGAAGGAACATGGGTAAGCGAAGGATCCGGAGATACGATTGAAATTACCGATGATAATGAAATGTACATTCATCCGGAAGATGGCAGCGAATATACTGTGATCCGATGCAATGTAGACACAAAGACAAAAGTGCTTACAGTCGGCGGTGAGGACGCTGTTGATTCTGATATTATACAGCCGGGAACCTATAACTACAATGTAGAGCAGGATACACTGACGCTGACAGAACGCGAATATGGAGACCAGCTTGTGTTTATGCGTGAGCAGGAATAGAGATTAGGAGAGTTCCGCGTGCGGGACTCTCCTGTTGTAACTGGGCGTGAAACCGGCTTCCCCGGTTAAAATGTTAAAAAAGGGAGAAAATATATGTTACGAGAGCAGACGAAAGAGATTAATATCGGAGGAGTAAAGATCGGCGGGAGCAATCCTGTGGCGATCCAGTCGATGACGAACACAAAGACAGAGGATGTGAATGCGACTGTTGCACAGATCTTAAAGCTGGAGGCAGCCGGATGTGAGATTATCCGCTGTGCTGTGCCGACGATGGAAGCCGCAGAAGCTTTAAAAGAGATCAAAAAGCAGATTCATATTCCGCTTACAGCAGACATACATTTTGATTACCGGCTTGCGATTGCCGCGATTGAGAACGGTGCGGACAAGATACGCATAAATCCGGGAAATATCGGCTCTGAGGACAGAGTAAAAGCTGTGGTCGATAAGGCAAAAGAATATGGGGTCCCGATCCGTGTAGGAGTAAACAGCGGGTCCCTTGAGAAGCCTCTGCTGGAGAAATACGGCGGTGTCACTGCAGAAGGGATCGTGGAAAGTGCTCTGGATAAAGTACATATGATCGAGAAAATGGGATATGACAATCTTGTGGTCAGCATCAAGTCGTCTGATGTGCTTATGTGTGTGAAAGCGCATGAGCTGATCGCAAAAGAATGCCCGTATCCTCTTCATGTCGGTATTACTGAGTCCGGGACTCTATACTCAGGCAATGTGAAATCTTCCGTCGGCCTTGGAATTATCCTTTATGAGGGAATCGGAAATACGATCCGCGTCTCCCTGACCGGTGATCCGGTGGAGGAGATCCGCACGGCAAAGCTTATCTTAAAAACACTGGGGTTAAGAAAAGGCGGCATCGAGGTTGTATCCTGCCCTACATGCGGCAGGACCAAGATCGATCTGATCGGATTGGCCAATCAGGTGGAGAAAATGGTCGCCGATATTCCGCTTGATATTAAAGTGGCTGTTATGGGATGTGTCGTAAACGGACCCGGTGAGGCAAAAGAGGCTGATATAGGTATTGCAGGAGGTATCGGCGAAGGGCTCCTGATCAAAAAAGGAGAGATCATTAAAAAAGTAAAAGAGGACCAGCTCCTTGAGACTCTCCGTCAGGAACTCCTGAACTGGAAAGAATAATCCCGGTACCGGAAGACGCCGGTCAGAAACCGGATGAGACAAATACAGGAGTGTTAAAATTGGAAAAGACCAGAAACGATAAGGCATTTTTCTATGTTTTTCCGACATTGAAGGTTGAAGAGGATATTCAGATCCTCTTCGCAGACGTAGAAGTAAAGAAAATCACGACGAATTCCCGGCGTGATTTTCTTCATGTACATATATTCAGCCGTCATCTGATCCAGAAGAAACAGATCTGGCAGATGGAAAGAAGGATCAAGGATCAGCTGTTCGGCAATGTGAGAGTTGAAGTGCGCATAGAGGAAGAATACGCACTTTCCGGTCAGTATACGCCGGAAGCTCTTATGAACGAATACAGGGAAAGCATTATACTGGAACTGAAAGAACAAAGTGTACTTGCATCCAGTATGTTTTCTCAGGCGCAGATCCGTTTTGAGGAAGGCAATGTGATCTGTCTGGAACTTCTGGATACGATCGTGTCGGAAGGGCGAAAGGAAGAAATTCTTAACCTGCTTGAAAAAATATATAAGGAAAGATTTCATATTCCTGCAGATATCCGCATCACCTACCGCGAGCCGGACGGGGCTGGCACGCGCGAATATGACGAGCAGAGGCTGCAGCAGGAGATCAATGCGATCTTTGAGAGACGTGCGAGACAGCGAGGCGAGTATGTGCCGGCAGGAGAGCGGGGAACGGAACCTGCAGGCTCTGAAGAGACTGCATCAAAGACTCCCGGATCCGGCTCAGGCACTCCTTCCGAAGCTGCAAGTGCAGGAGGCGGAAATAATGCGGGCAAGAAGAACAGCGGCCATCATTCCTCAGGTGCCGGCGGCAGAAGAACGGGAAGAAAGGGCGATTTTAAGAAGAAAGATTTCTATCGCCCGGTCAAACAGGGGGATGATCCTAATCTGATCTACGGCAGGAATTTTGACGATGATCCGATCACACTGGATCAGGTTGTTACAGAGATGGGAGAGATCACGATCCACGGTAAAATTATTAATTTTGATACACGTGAGATCCGCAATGAAAAGACGATCATCATGTTTGCCGTGACGGATTTTACAGATACGATCACTGTAAAAATGTTCACACGGAACGATCAGCTGCCGGAGATACTTGGAGAATTAAAGAAGGGTGCGTTTGTCAAGATCAAAGGTGTTACCACTATTGACAAATTCGACGGGGAACTGACGATCGGTTCTGTCACAGGGATTAAAAAGATCGGAGACTTTACAGTCTCAAGAGAGGACTTAAGTCCTGTTAAGCGGGTGGAGCTCCACTGTCACACGAAGATGAGCGATATGGACGGGGTGTCTGAAGTAAAGAATATTGTGAAACGTGCACATGACTGGGGACATCCGGCAATCGCTATTACGGATCACGGTGTGGCGCAGGCTTTCCCTGATGCGAACCACTATATCGAAACGCTGGATAAAGACGATCCGTTCAAGGTGCTTTATGGTGTAGAGGGATATGTAGTGGATGATCTGACGGATATTGCCGTAAATGCAGGAGACCAGACACTGGATGATACTTACATTGTATTCGATATCGAGACCACCGGCTTTAGTTCTATCCGCGACAGGATCATAGAGATAGGAGCGGTCAAGGTGGTAAACGGTGAGATCGTGGATAAGTTCAGTACATTCGTAAACCCTCAGAGACCAATTCCATTTGAGATTACGAATCTGACAAGTATCACGGATGAGATGGTTATGGAATCTCCGGCTATTGATGTAATCCTGCCGCAGTTTCTTGAGTTTGCCGGCGACGGCGTTCTTGTAGCGCATAACGCCGGGTTTGATGTGGGATTTATCGAACAGAACTGCAGGAATCTGGGATTAAACGACCACTTTGTATATCTGGATACGGTTGCACTTGCCCGTGTGCTTCTGCCGACATTGTCGAAATATAAGCTGAATGTGGTTGCTAAAGCGCTGAATATCTCCCTTGAGAATCATCACAGGGCAGTGGATGATGCGGGGGCGACTGCGGAGATTTTCGTTAAATTCGTGGAAATGCTCAAAAAGGATAGTATTAATACGTTAAAAGAGGTTAACCACTATGGTGACCGTAATGTAAACGCGATCCGCAAGATGCCGACACATCACATTATTATTATGGCAAAAAATGATATAGGCCGGTACAATCTGTATCAGTTAATTACAGAATCTCATTTAACATATTATGCGAGACGTCCGCGGATTCCGAAAAGTCTGCTGAACGAACACAGGGAAGGACTTCTGATCGGCAGTGCCTGTGAGGCGGGAGAGCTGTATCAGGCTGTGCTTGAAAAACGTTCTGCCCAGCAGATCGCAAAGCTGGCTGAATTTTATGACTATTATGAGATCCAGCCGCTTGGAAACAACAGATTCATGATTGAAAGCGACCGAATCCCGGATGTAAATTCGGAAGAGGACCTGAAGAATATAAACCGGGAGATCGTAGAACTCGGCGAAAAGTTCGGAAAGCCTGTGGTCGCTACGTGCGACGTTCATTTTCTTGATCCTGACGATGAAGTTTACAGACGGATCATTATGGCGGGAAAAGGATTTGACGACGCAGACAATCAGGCTCCGCTTTTTCTGCGGACAACAGAGGAGATGCTGGATGAGTTCGCCTATCTGGGAGCTGCCAAAGCCCGTGAGATCGTGGTGGATAATCCGGTGAAGATCGCGGGCATGATTGAGAAGATCTCACCGGTAAATCCCAACAAATGTCCTCCGGTAATTGAAAATTCCGATCAGGAACTGAGAGATATCTGTTACAGAAAAGCACATGAGATGTACGGGGAAGAGCTGCCGGTGCAGGTATCCGAACGTCTGGAAAAAGAGCTTAACTCGATCATTTCCAACGGATACGCCGTAATGTATATCATTGCCCAGAAGCTGGTGTGGAAATCAAATGCGGACGGATATCTGGTAGGTTCCCGAGGCTCTGTCGGTTCATCTTTTGTGGCGACTATGTCGGGAATTACAGAAGTTAATCCGTTAAGCCCGCATTATTATTGCAAAAAATGTCATTACAGTGATTTTGAATCGGAAGAAGTGAGAGCATTTGCGGGGGGATGCGGCTTTGATATGCCGGATAAGAACTGTCCGGTGTGCGGTGAACCGCTTGTCAAGGCGGGCTTTGATATCCCGTTTGAGACTTTCCTTGGATTTAAGGGAGATAAAGAGCCGGATATCGACCTGAACTTCTCGGGAGATTATCAGGCAAAAGCCCACAAGTATACAGAAGTGCTTTTCGGAGAGGGGCATACATTCAAAGCCGGGACAATCGGAACACTGGCGGATAAGACGGCATACGGGTTTGTTAAGAATTATTATGAAGAGAGAGAGCAGAGAAAACGCCGCTGTGAGATTGAGAGGATCACGGAAGGCTGTACCGGTATCCGGCGCAGCACCGGGCAGCATCCCGGAGGTATTGTCGTGCTTCCACATGGACATGATATTAATGAGTTTACTCCGGTACAGCATCCGGCGAATGATATGGAGTGCGGAATTATTACGACCCATTTCGATTACCATTCCATTGACCACAACCTGCTGAAACTTGACATTCTCGGACACGATGATCCGACCATGATCCGTACTCTGGAAGATTATATTACTTCAGATGCAATGGATAATGAATATAATGAGGAACATCCTTTTGTCGCTACTGATATTCCTCTGGATGACAAAGAAGTTATCGAGCTCTTCCATGGTACGGAGGTACTCGGAATCAAACCGGAGGATATCGACGGATGCAAGCTGGGATGCCTTGGAATCCCGGAATTCGGAACAGACTTTGTTATTCAGATGGTGGAGGACACGAAACCGCAGACTCTGTCAGATCTGATCCGCATCTCCGGTCTGTCCCACGGAACTAACGTATGGCTGGGAAATGCACAGGAACTGGTAAAATCAGGTAAAGCGACGATTTCGACTGCAATCTGTACCCGTGATGATATTATGATCTACCTGATCAATAAAGGAGTGGAAAGTGCGCTGGCATTTACGATCATGGAGAGTGTGCGTAAAGGAAAGGGGCTGAAGCCGGAGTGGGAGGAAGCCATGAAAGCGCAGGACGTTCCGGACTGGTATATCTGGTCATGTAAGAAGATCAGCTATATGTTCCCGAAAGCCCATGCCGCGGCCTATGTTATGATGGCGTACCGTATTGCATACTGCAAGATCCATTACCCGCTTGCATATTATGCGGCGTATTTCAGCATCCGCGCTGACGCATTTACCTACGAGATTATGTGTCAGGGAAAAGATAAGCTGAATTACTATATGCAGGATTATAAGAAAAGAAGCGATACACTCAGCAAGAAAGAGCAGGATGTCATGAAAGACATGAAGATCGTGCAGGAGATGTATGCCCGCGGATTCGAGTTTGTCCCTATCGATCTGTATAAGGCAAAAGCTAAAATGTTCCAGATTGTGGACGGCAAGCTGATGCCTTCCTTTGCGAGCATTGAAGGAATGGGGGACAAAGCAGCCGAGGCAGTGGAAGAGGCGGGAAAAGACGGACCATATCTGTCGCTTGATGATTTCCGCCAGAGGACAAAAGTCAGCAAGACCGTAATCGATCTGATGCAGGAGCTGGGACTCTTTGGCGACCTGCCCCAGAGCAACCAGCTGTCGCTGTTTGATTTTGCATAACAGGAAATAATAGATAGACGTGATTCTTCCGTTGTGCTATAATGACTTCAATGTGTTAATGTAACAATGTGAAAAAGATTAATGGAGGATATGCAAATGTACGACTTCGATGAGATCATGACAACAGACCCTGAAATTGCTGATGCGATCAGAGCAGAGATGGAGAGACAGAATTCACACATCGAGCTGATCGCATCTGAAAACTGGGTGAGCAAGGCCGTAATGGCGGCTATGGGAAGCCCTCTGACCAATAAATACGCGGAAGGATATCCGGGCAAGAGATATTACGGCGGATGCCAGTGTGTTGACGTGGTGGAGGATCTTGCAAGGGAACGCGCGAAGGAGCTTTTCGGATGTGAATATGCCAATGTGCAGCCGCATTCAGGCGCACAGGCCAATATGGCGGTATTTTTTGCAATCCTTAATCCCGGCGACACATATATGGGTATGAATCTGGATCACGGCGGACACCTTACACATGGTTCGCCGGTCAATATGTCCGGAAAATACTATAATGTCGTGCCTTACGGCGTCAATGACGAAGGCGTGATCGACTATGATAAAGTACTGGAGATCGCTAAAGAGTGCAAGCCGAAAATGATCGTTGCCGGCGCCAGCGCCTATGCACGAACTATTGATTTCAAACGTTTCCGCGAGATCGCGGATGAAGTCGGAGCATATCTGATGGTAGATATGGCTCATATTGCCGGGCTTGTGGCGGCGGGCCTGCATCCGAGTCCGATTCCGTATGCTCATGTGACAACTACAACGACCCACAAGACGCTGAGAGGACCGCGCGGCGGCATGATCCTTTCCAGCAATGAGATGAATGAGAAGTTTAACTTTAATAAAGCTGTATTCCCGGGAATACAGGGCGGACCGCTTATGCATGTGATCGCCGCAAAAGCTGTGTGCTTCAAGGAAGCCCTTCAGCCGGAGTTTAAAGAGTACCAGAAGCAGATCTTAAAGAACGCCAAGGCACTCTGCGAGGGACTGAAGAAACGTGGTGTAAAGATCGTATCCGGAGATACGGACAATCATTTGATGCTGGTTGACCTGACAGAAAAGAACGTCAGTGGTAAAGAACTGGAAAAACGTCTGGACGATGCCCATATTACGTGCAACAAAAACACGATCCCCAATGATCCCCGCTCTCCGTTTGTCACAAGCGGTGTGAGACTGGGAACACCTGCGGTGACAACCCGCGGCATGAAAGAAGAGGATATGGATAAGATTGCCGAGATTATCGCTATGGTAATCGAGAGCGAGGACAATGTAGAGGCGGGAAGGAAGAAGGCAGCGGAGCTGACCGAAAAATATCCGCTGTGCTGATCAGTATCTGATGTGGTAATGACTGTGTCTGCAGAAGGCGTACAGGATATACGGCTGACTGGCAGACAGGAAAATACAAGCCGGAATATAAGCTGCTGTCCCGGAATTATGACAGTGACTGTATGCCGGCTTTTTGTGATTTGCATTTTGATTTATGGTAAAGAAATATATAAAACAATCTGAAAAAGGCAAGGAGACTAAGAAAATGATTCCGGTAAAAGTCAGAACTATTGAAATTGGAACAGGTATTCCGAAAATATGTGTACCCATCGTCGGTGTTACCCAAAAGGAAATCTTAAAAGCAGCGGAGGAGATCAGAATGTCTGCCGCTGATTTGACTGAGTGGCGTGCGGACTGGTATGAAGATGTTTTTGATCGTGAAAAAACAGCGGATACACTTTGCAGACTCCGGGATATCCTTGGCGATATGCCTCTCCTTTTTACATTCCGGACTGCGGCGGAAGGCGGAGAAAAAGAAATCGGAAAAGAAGACTATATTGCGCTGAACCGTCATGCTGCGCAGTCGGGAGCAGCTGATCTGATCGATGCGGAAATGTTTATGGGGGACGGCACGGTAAGAGAACTGATTGATACTGCTCACAGATACGGCGTTAAAGTGATTGTATCCAACCACGATTTCAAGGCAACGCCGGAAAAGTATGAGATAGTGGCCCGCCTGAGAAAAATGCAGGAGCTCGGAGCAGATATCCCGAAGATTGCGGTGATGCCCCGGAATGCAAAAGATGTACTGACGCTTTTGGCCGCCACGGAGGAAATGGTCTCAGAGCATGCAGAGTGCCCGGTCATCACGATGTCCATGGCAGGTCCCGGATTGATCAGCAGACTCTGCGGAGAAATATTCGGATCCGCTGTTACATTCGGAGCAGTTGGAAAGACATCTGCCCCAGGACAGATCGATGCGGGGGAAATGAGGAAGGCACTAAATCTGCTTCACAGAAGTATGTAAACATTAATTTTCCGCTTTAACTCGTCAAAGTATTGTGGTATACTGTAGCAAGGCGAATGTTTAATCGAAGGAGGATACTTACAATGATATGGGACAAGGAGGAAACTCTCCCCAGAGAAGAGATTGAAGCCATCCAGCTTTCCAAATTAAAGGATACGGTACGCTACATATATGACCGGGTGAAGCCTTACAGGGATAAGATGGATGCGGCAGGGGTTAAGCCGGAGGATATGCAGACACTGGAAGATCTGAAACGGATGCCGTTTACATATAAAGCGGATTTCAGGGATAATTATCCGGACGGGCTGTTCGCGGTAGGCAAGAAGGAGATTATCCGCTACCATGCCAGTTCAGGAACAACGGGAAAACCGACTGTGGTCGGGTATACGAGAAATGATCTGGACATGTGGCTGAACAATGTGGCGCGTCTTGCCTGTATGGGAGGCGCGACAGCTGATGATGTAGCGCAGATTTCGTTCGGGTACGGGACATTTACGGGGGCGCTCGGTCTGCATGGAGGTCTGGAGAAAATCGGAGCATCTGTGATCCCTATGTCATCGGGGAATACGAATAAACAGATTATGTTCCTTCAGGATATGGGGGTGACACTCCTTGTGGCAACTCCGTCCTATGCCCTGCATCTCGGAGAAGAGATCAGAAACCGCGGTATTGACCCTGCGAAAGACTTAAAGCTGCATATCGGTCTTTTCGGCGGAGAAGGAATGACGGAGCCCATGCGTGATGAGATGCACAAAGTGTGGGGAGACCAGTTTGTATGTACACAGAATTACGGCATGAGCGAACTCTGCGGCCCGGGAGTGGCAGGCGAATGTACGGAGCTCTGCGGCATGCATGTCAATGAGGACTGGTTTATTCCGGAGATTATCGATCCGGAGACCGAAGAGGTTCTGCCACCCGGAGAATTGGGAGAGCTTGTGGTTACTTGTCTCGGCAAGGAAGCGCTGCCGCTGGTGAGATACCGTACGGGAGATCTTACGAGGCTGACGTATGAGCCGTGTAAATGCGGCCGTACAACATGCAGGATTGAGAATATTTCCGGACGTGCGGACGATATGCTCGTTATCCGCGGAGTCAATGTATTCCCGACCCAGATCGAGGAAGTGCTCTTCAAGATCGAAGAGATAGGACCGCATTATGAGATACTTGTTGAGCGTAAGAACAGACTTGACGTAATGACTATTACGGTAGAACTGATTGACGACAGACTGCTCGACAGCTATGCAAAACTCAGCGAGCTCGAGAACAGAATCAAGAAAGCTCTGAAGTCGCAGCTGGGACTCGCGACACAGATCCGTCTTGTGGCGCCGAATTCTCTGCAGAGATTTGAAGGGAAGGCAAAGAGAGTGACAGATTTACGAAAGGATGGTTTATGATATGGGAAAAAAAGTGATTATGCTGGGCAACGAGGCGATCGCCCGCGGTGCCTACGAGGCGGGAGTGAAGGTTTCTTCTGCCTATCCGGGAACACCGAGTACCGAGATCAGTGAATATCTCGTCCAGTACAAGGATGATGTATACGAAGAATGGGCACCGAATGAAAAGGTGGCGGCCGAGGTGGCTGTAGGAGCCAGCATTGCAGGCGTCCGCGCTATGGCCTGTATGAAGCACGTGGGACTTAACGTAGCATCCGATCCCCTCTATTCAGTTTCCTATATGGGAGTAAACGGAGGTCTGGTCCTTGTAGTGGCAGACGACCCGGGACTCTACAGCTCACAGAATGAACAGGATACGAGAATGGTGGCCAGAGCGGCACAGATTCCCGTGATCGAGCCATCAGACAGTGCGGAGGCGAAAGATTTCTTTAAGACTGCTTTTGAACTGAGCGAGAAATTTGACCGTCCGTTTATTTTCCGCACAACTACAAGACTTGCACATTCGCAGGGACTGGTTGAGCTTCAGGAGCGCGAAGAGCCTGAGGATAAGCCGTATGAGAAAAATATCCAGAAAAATGTTATGATGCCCGGCAATGCCAAGATCCGCCATATTGAGATCGAGAAGCGCAATCTTGAGCTTGCAGAAGCCGCAAATACACTGCCGATCAACCGTGTGGAAATGAATGATACAAAGATCGGCGTAATTACAAGCGGTATTCCGTATCAGTATGTAAAAGAAGCAATGCCGGAAGCGTCTGTCCTGAAGCTCGGTATGGTAAATCCGCTTCCGAGAAAGCTGATCGAGGATTTCGCATCCAAGGTAGATACTCTGTACATAGTAGAGGAACTTGATCCGGTGATCGAGGAGCAGGTAAAGTCATGGGGAATTAAAGCGATCGGAAAAGAAATTCTTACAGTTCAGGGTGAATACAGTGCAAACATGCTCAGAAAGGCCATTCTGAAACAGGATCTCGATATCAAGAAGCCGGCTGAAGCGCCGGGGAGACCGCCGATCCTCTGTCCGGGATGTCCGCACAGAAGCGTATTTTATGTGCTCAATAGACTGAAAATGCATGCTGCAGGCGACATCGGATGCTACACGCTGGGCGCAGTCGCACCTTTAAGTGTAATTGACACAACGATGTGCATGGGCTCCAGTATCTCTACCCTGCACGGAATGGAGAAAGCCAAAGGAAAAGACTACATTAAGAACTGGGTTGCCGTGATCGGTGATTCCACATTCCTTCATACGGGTGTCAACTCGCTGATGAATATGGTATACAATCATGCGACCGGCACAGTGATCATTCTCGATAATTCTACGACAGCCATGACAGGACATCAGGATCATGCAGCAACGGGAAAGACACTTCAGGGTGATCCGGCTTATGCGATCAGCATACCGGGAATCTGCCGTGCAATGGGAGTGAAGAATGTACATGAGATCAATGCTTTTGATCTGCCTCTTCTTGAGAAGACCATCAGAGAAGAGACAGCAAAGGACGAAGTGTCTGTTATCATTACAAAGACTCCGTGCGTTCTTCTGGACAAGAGGAAGAAACCTCTCTATGCGGCTCATGCAGACAAATGTAAAAAGTGCGGTATGTGTATGAAACCGGGATGTCCCGCTATGACAAAGAACGCGGACGGAACGATCCATATCGATGATACAATGTGCACAGGCTGCGGACTGTGCAAAGACCTGTGCAAATTTGATGCGATTGAACTGGTAAAGGAGGGTGAGTAGAATGGCTGTTAAGAATATTATGATCGTCGGTGTAGGCGGACAGGGAACCCTGCTCACCAGCCGTATTTTAGGCGGACTTACCATTGCGGGAGGATATGATGTCAAACTCTCCGAGGTGCACGGAATGGCCCAGAGAGGAGGCAGCGTTGTCACATTTGTCCGTTATGGAGATAAAGTTGCAGAGCCTATTGTCGAGGAAGGCCAGGCTGATGTGATTATCGCATTTGAGCGGCTTGAGGCACTCCGGTATGCTCATTTCCTCAAGAAGGATGGCGTGCTGATCGTTAATGACTGGCGCATTGATCCGATGCCGGTTGTAATCGGAAATGCTGAATATCCGGAACATATTCTTGAAAATCTTGAGAAGGAATATAAAGTATACAGGGTGGATGCAACGGAAGAGTCAAGAAAACTGGGAAATCCCAAAGTGTTTAACCTGATCGTACTCGGCGTTGCTGCACAGCATATGGACTTTACGAAGGAGCAGTGGTATGAGGTGATCGAGAAAACAGTACCGCCGAAAACCATTGAGATCAATAAGAAAGCATTTGATGTGGGATACGGAATGAAATAAAGCTGCTGGAACAGAAAGCAGCCAGAGATATAAAATGAGAGAAAGGCGGTGATATTAATGATCAGGCAGATATCAGTATTTGTGGAGAACCAGCCGGGCAGCATGATGAATGTGACTTCCGTACTTACAGACGCCCATGTAAATATCAGGGCGATTTCGACATTTGATACTCCGGAATTCGGAATTATGCGCCTTGTAGTTGACGATCCTGTCCGCGCAAAGGAAAGTCTGACAGAAAAGGGGTTTGTAACAAGAGTCAGCGATGTGATAGGTGCAGAACTCAGAGATGAAAAGGGGAATCTGAACCAGATGCTCACAATACTTGCAGAGGGACAGATTAATGTCAATTATATTTATTCTTTTGTGATCCGCGAAGGCAAAGCTCCGGTCATGGTATTCAGCACAGATGATTACGAAAAGGCGGAAAATGTCCTCAGAGCGGCAGATGTGAAGCTCATCGGGGAAGATGAATTATAAATACATCAGCGAATAAAGGAGAAAAAAGAAATGGCAGGAGTAGCACTGGAAAACTGGGTGGAACGCATTCGTGATCCGAAGATCGAGTGTATGAGCAGGGATGAGATGGCAGCCCTGCAGAGCAGACGTCTGGCAGATGTTGTCAAAAGAGTATATGACAATGTGGAATTCTACCGCAAAAAAATGCAGCAAAGAGGTGTGGAACCGGGAGATATTAAATCGATTGAAGATATTGAAAAGCTTCCGTTTACTACAAAAGAGGATCTGAAGAACAACTATCCCTTCGGCCTCCTTGCAATCCCCATGAAAGATGTTGTCCGTGTACAGGGAACATCCGGAACAACCGGGAAGCTTACAATAGCGCCCTATTCACAGAAAGATGTGGATGTGTGGGGAGAATGTGTGGCCCGAGGCCTTACAATGGCAGGGCTTACAAACGAGGATATCATTCATGTATGCTATGGTTACGGTCTCTTTACCGGCGGAATGGGACTGGATTTCGGAGCAAAAGCGCTCGGAGCTACAGCAATTCCTATGTCGGCAGGCAATACGAAGCGGCAGATGATGGTTATGGAGGATCTTGGAGCAACGGCATTCGCGTGTACGCCGTCCTATGCTCTGTATCTGGCAGAGTCTATTCAGGAAGCAGGTCTGGTCGACCATATGAAGCTGAAGGCCGGAATCCACGGTGCGGAGCCATGGACAGAAGAGATGCGCAAGAAGATTGAGAGTATTCTTCATATTAACTGCTTTGATATTTACGGACTCTGCGAAGTGACAGGCCCGGGAGTGGCACAGGACTGCATTCATAAGGCCGGCCTTCATGTTCATGCGGATTATTTTTATCCGGAGGTGCTTAATCCGGCAACCCATGAGAAATGTGCAGAGGGCGAAACAGGTGAGCTTGTGTTTACCACGCTTGCCAAGGAAGCGATGCCTCTGATCCGGTACCGCACCAAGGATCTGACGAGCATTACTTACGGAAAGTGCGAATGCGGAAGGACACTGCCGAGAATCTCCAAGTTCACAGGAAGAACTGATGACATGAAGGTCATCCGCGGCGTCAATGTATTCCCGACTCAGGTAGAGACAGCACTTCTCTCCATGGGAGGAGTAATCGCACCGCATTATATGATGATCGTGGATAGAGAGGATAATATGGATGTCCTTACTGTTATGGTAGAGGTCGATGAAAAGGTATTCTCTGATGAGATCAGAAAGCTGGATGCACTGCGCAATAAGATTGCTGCTGTTCTTAAACAGGCGCTTGGAATTTCGGTTCGCGTAAAACTGGTTGAGCCGAAGTCCATCCAGAGAAGCGAGGGCAAGGCTGTCCGTGTCATTGATAACAGAAAACTGTAAAATAAGCAGAAAGCATATATAGGAGGTAGAATTTATGGGAATCACGATCCAGCAGTTATCCGTATTTCTTGAGAACCGCGAAGGACGGCTTGACGAGGTGCTTTCTGTTCTTGCGGGAAATGATGTCAATATCGTTGCTCTGAGTCTGGCTGATACGACAGAATATGGAATGCTCAGGATGATTGTGTCAGATCCGAATAAAGGGAAGGCGGTGCTCCGTGATAATGGAATCACAGCCATGCTGACAGACGTTGTGGCGCTGAGAGTGCCCCATGAAACTGGTTCGCTGAGCCGTGCCATGCATCAGATCGTAGAAGGGGATGTAAACATAGAGTATATGTATGCGTTTGCCAACGGGTCAGATGCCTCGGCGGTTCTGAAATGTGATGATCCGTCCAGAGTCGTGGATATTTTAAGAGGAAGCGGCTTTGATATCTGGGAGGCACCTGAAGCATACGTCTCCAATATCAAACTTTAAAGAGATAAGAACAAGAAATACGCCCGGCCGAAAACTGCCGGGCGTATTGTTTTTAATCTCGTTTCTCTGTAATGCTTTTTAATATAAATCTAGTCGGTTTATATATTAAAAGGTACATTAAAAATCTGATTAAAGTTTTACTACATTTGTTGCCTGTGGTCCTTTTGCGCCTTCTGTCACATCAAACTCGACAGACTGGCCTTCTTCCAGAGTTTTGAATCCATCCATTACAAGGCCTGAATAGTGTACGAAGATGTCGTTGCCCTCAGAATCGGAGATGAATCCGTAGCCCTTCTGGTTGTTAAACCATTTCACTGTACCTGTCATTATGTTACCCTCCATAAGAAAAATAAATAGTTGCCGCATCGCTTCATTCACTGAACCGATACCGCCTCAGTGTAGCATATTCAACAATGAAAGTCAATGAAATTCTGAATGCACTCGTAAAAATATACAAAAGAGGAATGAGTGTTGTAATTATATTGGATCCTGATTAAAATAGAAGGAAAAGCAGACTGAATTGTGAAAGGAGCCATAAATTATGAAAATATATGAAAGTGTAACAGAACTGATCGGCAGAACCCCGCTTCTGGAAGTAAAAAATCTGGAAAAGGAGTTCGGACTCAGAGCAAGGGTTCTTGTAAAACTGGAATACTTTAACCCGGCAGGAAGTGTGAAAGACCGGGCAGCGCTCAGCATGATCGAAGATGCTGAGCGGACAGGCCGCATCAGACCGGGTGCAACAATTATAGAGCCTACCAGTGGAAATACCGGAATCGGTCTTGCCTCAGCAGCCGCTTCTAAAGGGTATAAAGCTGTATTTGTTATGCCTGAAACTATGAGCATAGAGCGCCGGAAACTGCTTCTCGCCTACGGGGCGGAGATCGTGCTCACAGAGGGCGCAAAAGGCATGAAGGGCGCGATTGAAAAAGCGGATGAGCTGGAAAAGGAAACTGAAAATGCGGTTGTGCTCGGACAGTTTGTCAATCCGGCGAACCCGGATGCACATTACAGGACGACAGGACCGGAGATCTGGGAAGATACGGATGGAAATATTGATATATTTATTGCAGGAGCAGGTACGGGAGGCACGATCACCGGAACCGGAAGGTATCTGAAAGAAAAAAAGAAAGAGATAAAATTGATTGCAGTCGAACCGGCAAATTCTCCGGTCCTTTCGGGCGGAGCTCCCGGTCCTCATGGACTTCAGGGAATCGGGGCCGGATTTGTGCCGGAAATACTCGACACAGAAATATATGATGCAGTCAGCCCGGTTACAGAAGAGGATGCATACGCTGCCGCAAGGCTTCTGGCAGCAAGAGAGGGTGTGCTTACGGGGATTACTTCCGGAGCAGCTCTTCATACGGCGATAAAAGAAGCAGAAAAAGAAGAAAACGAAGGAAAAGTCATAGTTGTTCTGCTTCCGGATACAGGGGAAAGATATCTGTCTACACCTCTGTTTGAGCAGTAGATTTTACAGACAGAAACTTGTGCAGAAACACGAATCCAAAGGGAATCAGTAATTGAAAATTTATTTAATCCCATCTTTGACAGTTATGAGAGAGAAAAAGCGGCTATATCCCTGATTTTA
>CAKNJS010000009.1 GCA_930986645.1 uncultured Lachnoclostridium sp. | reverse complement strand
GCACTTGACTTTTAATCAAGTTGTCCGGGGTTCGAATCCCCGCACGCTCACTGGAATGACAGGCGGAAAACCTTACAGAAAGGTATTTCCGCTGTTTTATTCTGAAAGAGGAATGAGCGGATATGGCGGAATTGGCAGACGCGCCAGATTTAGGATCTGGTGTCTACGACGTGCAGGTTCAAGTCCTGTTATCCGCATTACTTTTTGTTTCGGGGATGCCTGTACAATGGTGTTCCCGCTTTTTATTTCTTAAAAGGAGGACGAGATGAACGAAATCAACCAGATTACTCATATTGAGAGTGTACGTCTCAGTGATGATGGAACAAGTGTGATTATCATAGATCAGACACAGCTCCCGGGCCGGACGGAATATCTTACGCTGTCTGCAGCGAAAGACATATGGGAAGCTGTTTATCATCTGAAGGTCCGGGGGGCGCCGGCTATCGGCATCTGTGCAGGGTACGGGATCTACTGCCTTTCGCTTCAGATCAAGGCAGAGGACTATGATGGTTTCCTGCGTGAATTCAGGAAAAATAAGGAGTATCTGGATTCCGCCAGACCGACAGCTGTGAATCTGAGCTGGGCGCTGAACCGGATGGAACGTGTTGTCACCGGAAACAGCGGTAAAACGATTCCGGAAATCTTAAACCTTCTGAAAGAAGAATGTATGAAAATACATCAGGAGGATATCAATATGTGCAGAGCGATATCCGAGTATGGGCTTTCCCTTCTGAAAGATGGAGACGGGATCCTTACGCACTGCAATGCCGGCCCTCTCGCTGCATCCCGTTACGGAACTGGACAGGGGCCCCTTTTTCTCGGGAAAGAGCGGGGCATGAATTTTCACGTATATGCGGATGAAACGCGGCCACTTCTTCAAGGAGCCCGGCTTACAGCTTATGAGCTCCAGAAAGCAGGGATCGACGTTACACTTATCTGCGATAATATGGCGGGAATTGTCATGAAAAACGGCTGGGTTCAGGCGTGCATGGTCGGATGCGACCGTGTGGCGGCAAATGGGGATACTGCAAATAAGATAGGGACAAGCGGCGTGGCTGTTCTGGCAAAGTATTACGGGATTCCGTTCTATGTACTGGGACCGACTTCTACGATTGATATGGAGTGCAAAAGTGGAGCAGATATTCACATCGAGCTGAGAGAGCCGGAGGAGATAAAAGAAAAGTTTTTCAAGGAACCTGTGGCCCTGAAAGAAGTGAAATGCTATAATCCGGCATTTGATGTGACGGATCACAATCTGATCACAGCGATCGTGACCGAAAAAGGAATCTGCTATCCTCCGTATACGGAAAGTCTGGCAAAGCTGTTTTAGAGAAAATATTTTATTTTTTGCTTGCTGAAACCGGCGATTTAGTATATACTACGTAAGGTGCTTAACAGGAGGTCAGAAATATGGTCGAGAAGAAGATTAAATTCATAACATCAGGTCAGTTGATGAGCTTTTGCGACACATGCCAGAAAATGAAGTCAGATATTGATGTGACAGATATGTCCAATCGTAATTTCCGCATTGACGGAAAATCGATTCTTGGGCTCATGTCGATCAAACTGGGACTGCCTATGCGTCTTATCGTAGACGGTGAGGATGAAGAACTGGCAAACGAGTATTTCACAAAATATGAATTTGAATAAAGATGAGAGAAGCGTCAAAAAAGGAGCAGTCACCGCGTTAGAGCGGTGAGAATGCTCCTTTTTTGTATGTTTTAAGAAGAAAGAACGCCACGACAGCTGCACACAGTTCTCCGGCGGGGAAAGCAATCCATACTCCGACGGGCCCGAAAAAGTTTGAAAGAATGCAGCTGAGCGGAATTGTGATCACAAACTGTCTCAGCAGGGAGATGATCAGGGAGTTTCTTCCGTTTCCCAGCGCCTCAAACGTGCCTGAATAGATCACACCTGCTGCAGAGATAAGAAATCCGAGGCAGATGATGCGAAGTGCAGTCACACCTGCGCCCATAAGCTCGGCATCAGCATTGAAAAGGGCGAAGATCTGTTCCGGGAAAATAAGGGAAAGCAATGTGCCCAGCAGCATGATGGCAGCGGCGCAGGCAAGGCTGTAGCGGATCGTGCTGCGGACTCTTTTGTACTCGCCGGCACCGTAATTATATCCGATGATGGGACGCATTCCCTGTACGATTCCGTTCGCCGGCATATAGATGAAGGTCTGAAGCTTAAAGTATACACCGAGAACAGCTACATACAGATCGGAAAACGCGGCAAGGATACGGTTCAGTATGCTGATCAGCACAGAGGGGAGCAGCATCATGATAGTGGACGGGATGCCCACACTGTAAATCTGTCCGATGATTTTCCAGTCCGGTTTTATATATTTTATGCGGATGCGCACGGCATATGTTTTTCTGAGATAGACAACTACATATAACAGGAATGCGCAGATCTGCCCGATGACTGTTGCAATAGCTGCGCCGGCTACTCCCATTGCAGGAAAGCCGAGCAGTCCGAAGATCAATATGGGATCCAGTATAATGTTGATCACGCATCCGACTATGAGCAGATACATGGTGATCCTCATTTTTCCGATGCTCTGGAAGATCTTTTCGAATGCAAGCTGGAGCAGCGAACCGAAAGACAGGCAGAGTACGATATAAGTGTAATCACAGGCGTCTTTCAGGATGGCCGGATCATCTGTAAAAAGGCGGAGAAACGGTCTGGTGATGAAAATACCTGCAAGGATAAAAAGAATACAGTGGAAGAATGTCAGTACAACTCCCAGTGTGGCCGCCCGGTCCGCCTTTTCCTGATCCCCGGAACCAAGGTGGATCGATATGGCGGAGCTTATGCCTACCCCGATTCCGACTCCTGCGGATACGATAGCATTCTGCAGGGGATAGGCCAGAGAGACGGCGGTCAGGGCATCTGTTCCAAGTCTGGATACATATATGCTGTCTACTATATTATAGAGCGACTGAATCAGCATGGACAGCATCATAGGGACGGACATTGAAACGAGAAGGGAAAAGACAGGCCTTGTCCGCATAAATGAATTTTCTTTTTCCATAATTAAACTCCTTTCAAAATAATAAAAAAAGTCATATGCCTGTTTGGATTCTGAAACAGGAAAACCATATGACTTTTAATGAAAATATTCATTTTTCGCAACGACAATAATAGCACAGGGGTACAGATCCGTCAATGAAAAACTGGAAATAGATAAAGTTCAGCCTGCGCTGCAGCTGAATGTTATAAAATTCCAAGATGTTCCAGCAGGATTTTTGCGCTCAGCAGGATCAGAATGGCGCCTCCGGCGAATTCGGCTTTTGATTTATATTTTGTGCCGAATACGTTTCCGATCTTTACACCGACAGCAGAGATAATAAAAGTGGTGACCCCGATAAATGTGACGGCGGCGATGATATGGACATCAAGGAAAGCAAACGTAATGCCGACAGCAAGTGCGTCAATGCTGGTTGCTACAGCCAGCAGGAACATGGTCCTGATGTCCAGAGAGTCGTCCTCTTTCCCGCAGTCGCCTGAACAGGCTTCTTTGATCATATTTGCTCCGATGATCCCCAGCAGGATAAATGCAACCCAGTGGTC
Source organism: uncultured Lachnoclostridium sp. (assembly GCA_930986645.1). Lineage (GTDB taxonomy): Bacteria > Bacillota > Clostridia > Lachnospirales > Lachnospiraceae > Mediterraneibacter. The sequence continues at coordinate 70,671 of CAKNJS010000009.1, read as the reverse complement.
AACGGCAGTGATCTTCTCGCGGAACTGGTAGCCCAGCAGGTAGCCGAGAGCCGGCATGAGTGCCTGAAAACCGCCGAACCACAGACCTACGATCCCGGCCTTTTTGAATGAAATCTTCGGCATGGCAAGACCTTTACAGATAGAGACGGCAAAGGCATCCATAGATAACCCTGCGGCAAGTATAAACAGTTCTAATAATCCCATTTTCTTTCTCCTTAGTAATGAATATTTGGGAACCTTCAAAGTGTCCCCGTCTTTGATCGCTTTATTGCAGGAAACGTTCAGCACGCGCCATTCGAAAAACCGCACTGACGTGCTGGCTGCGGCTGAGCAGATGCATAAAAAAAGCAGGTACATGCTGTACCTGTTATAAAAACATGCACAGCAAAAAACTGTACATGAGTCTCATTATTTAAGATAAGCCAGGTCCCGTAAAGACCAGTATGTTGACTTACCACGCAGGAATACGCCAATTACTCCCTCACGAACTGATAATATATTATCATCAGAGGATATTGATTGCAAGAAAAAAATCAGGGCGGGAGAGAAGTTTTATGTTTCACAGGATTGACATATTTTTTTGATAAACTTACACTGTTTATATTGATGAAGAGAAGGGACAGACTGTGTATATAAAAGGAGGAGACGGCAATGGAAAATATGAATATAAGGATACTTGTTGTTGACGATGAAAGCAGGATGCGGAAGCTTGTCAGGGACTTTCTTGTCCGCGACGGTTATACAGTGCTGGAGGCCGGCGACGGGATGGAAGCAATGGATATATTCTATGAGGATAAGGACATCGCTTTAGTTATACTGGATGTGATGATGCCGAAGATGGACGGCTGGCAGGTGTGCAGGGAGATCCGGGAATCTTCTAAAGTGCCGATCATTATGCTGACGGCACGGGCGGAAGAGAGAGATGAACTGCAGGGATTTGAGCTGGGGGTAGATGAATATATATCCAAGCCGTTCAGTCCGAAGATCCTTGTGGCGAGGGTAAATGCTATACTGAGGCGTACGCTGGGCAATACGGGCGGAGACGTGATCGAAGCCGGAGGCATTGTGATGGATAAAGCGGCTCATATTGTAAAAATAGACGGAAAACCGGTGGAACTAAGCTATAAGGAATTTGAGCTCCTTGCCTACTTCATGGAGAACCAGGGGATTGCTCTTTCAAGAGAGAAGATCCTCAATAATGTATGGAATTATGACTATTTCGGAGACGCAAGGACAATTGATACCCACGTGAAGAAATTAAGAAGCAAATTGGGAGACAAAGGAGAATACATCCGTACGATCTGGGGGATGGGCTATAAATTTGAGGTGGATTCATGAAATATTCAATCAGGCGGCAGATGACGGCGATTTTCATCGGACTGTTTGCCTGTATACTGGGTGCAGTACTTATTATCAACAACGGATTCCTCGGAAGATATTATCTCTCGCACAAGGCGAAAGATCTGGTCAGGACGTATTATGCCGTGGACGAGGTGCTGCAGGAGGGCAGCCTGACAGACGTATCAGTGCTTAAAGGGATCATAAACCGGACGGAGCGGGGAAATATTGATATTGTTGTCACGGACAGCAGTGGAACTGCGGTATTTTCCACGCTGGGAGAGAGTGATCCGAGGCTGAGTCAGATGATCAGTGATGTGGTCGGCCAGAATATCGATGCGGACACTATTCTGGAGAAGACTGATAATTTTACGATATACCGCTCGACTGCGGACAGCGGTCTGAATAATGTGGAATATCTGAGAATGTGGGGGATATTTACGGACGGATCATGGTTCGTGATGCAGAGCCCGCTGGCAAGTATCAGGGAAAGCGCGGCTCTGGCAAATCAGTTCCTGATCTATCTGGGCGGCGTCGGTATTATTGTCGGCGGAGTGCTGGTGTGGCTTCTGTCGCGGCGGATCACACAGCCGCTGATGGAGCTGACGCGCCTGTCGCAGGAAATGGCAAACCTGAATTTTGACGCAAAGTATACAAGCGGCGGGGCAGATGAGATTGGAATTCTGGGAAGCAACTTCAACCGGATGTCGGAACAGCTGGAGAAGACGATCTCAGAGCTGAAAAGTGCGAACAACCAGCTTCAGAAAGATATCGAACAGAAAGAAAAGATGGAAGAGATGCGCAATGAGTTCCTCGGAAATGTCTCCCATGAACTGAAGACGCCGATCGCTCTCATCCAAGGATATGCAGAAGGACTTAAAGAAGGGGTAAATGACGATCCGGAGAGCCGGGAATTTTACTGCGAAGTCATTATGGACGAAGCGGACAAGATGAACCGGATGGTGAAGAACCTGCTGACTCTGAACCAGCTGGAGTTCGGTTCGGATGAAGTGCAGTTTGAACGGTTCGATATTGTCGGACTTGTAAAAGGAGTGATCGCAAGCTGTGACATCCTGATCAGACAGGCGGATGCAGCGGTGGACTTTATTGCGGATGAAAAACTGGATGTCTGGGCGGATGAGTTTAAGACAGAGCAGGTTGTGCGCAACTATCTGACAAATGCGATCCATCATGTGGAAAATGAGAAACGGATTGAAGTACGTATACGGAAAGTTGATGATAAGGCGCGTATAACTGTCTTTAACAGCGGCAAGCCTATCCCCGAGGAGGATATCCCGAAACTGTGGGACAAGTTCTATAAAGTGGATAAAGCGCATACAAGAGAATATGGCGGAAACGGTATAGGGCTGTCTATTGTAAAGGCGATCATGGAGTCGTTCCATCAGAAGTACGGGGTGCGCAATTTTGATAACGGAGTAGAATTCTGGTTCGAGCTCGACGCTAAAACAGAAAATACTTCTTTACATTAAAGTGAAAATGCGATAAAATGGTAACGTTATAGAGTGGTTTAAGGCATACGGCATGCCGGCTGTCAGCAGTGGGCATGGGTATGCCTTATATCATTCTGGGAATATTTTAAAATGAGAATGAGGAGGAAAACGCAGTGTATGACAAGATCTACAGCGCCATACAGTCGGTAGACAATTTTGTATGGGGATGGGGAATGATCGTGCTCCTTTTGGGAACACACATTTTCCTGACAATCAGGACAGGATTTATTCAGAGAAAGACGATCACAAAAGGGATTCCGCTTTCTGTTTCAAAAGAAGAGGGCGCGGACGGCGAGGTGAGCCAGTTCGGAGCACTGGCGACAGCGCTGGCTTCTACGATCGGAACAGGAAATATTATCGGCGTGGGAACGGCCATCGCTCTTGGAGGACCGGGTGCCGTATTATGGTGCTGGCTGACCGGTGTCTTCGGTATCGCGACAAAATATGCAGAGTCGCTGATCGCAGTCAAGTACCGTGTGAAAACTCCCGACGGACGTATGCAGGGCGGCGCCATGTATGCGCTGGAACGCGGGCTGAACATGAAATGGCTCGGTATGATCTTCGCGGTTTTTGCGGGATTCGCGTCTTTCGGTATCGGATGTGCGACGCAGGTTAATGCCATCGCGGAAGTCTGCAGCAGCAATCTTGGAATCGAACCGTGGATTGTCGGTGTGATCGTTGCAGTGCTGACAGCTTTTGTCATTTTCGGAGGCATTAAATCAATTGCAAATGTGTGCGAGAAATTGGTGCCTTTTATGGCTCTGTTCTATGTGATCGGCTGCGTCATCATCTTGGGAATCAACTATGATTATATTATACCGGCAATTCAGACGATCTGCAGACTGGCATTTACGAAAGGCGCGGCTGCCGGCGGTCTTGTGGGAGGCGGCATCAGACTTGCTCTCCAGTATGGAGTGGCAAGAGGACTTTTCTCAAATGAGTCAGGTATGGGATCTGCGCCGATCGCGGCGGCGGCAGCTAAAACAAAAAATCCGGTTCGTCAGGCTCTGGTCTCTTCTACAGGAACGTTCTGGGATACAGTAGTAGTATGTCTGATGACAGGTCTTGTGCTGGTGTCAACGATTATGAAAAACCCGGCAATTAATGCGGATCAGATTGTGGACGGCGGCGAGCTTACGACTCTGGCATTTTCTCAGATCCCGTATTTCGGACCGTTTATCCTTGTTGTGGGCATTATTACATTTGCATATTCAACAATCCTCGGATGGGCGTATTACGGAGAGCGCTGCGTGGAATATTTTGCAGGAAAGTTCGGGCTGATCCCCTACAGAGTACTTTACATAGCTATCGCGCTGATCGCGCCTGTACTGGCGCTTGATCTCGTATGGCTGATCGCAGATATCCTGAATGCCCTGATGGCGATTCCGAACCTGATCGCGGTTCTGCTGCTTTCACCTGTGATCGTGAAAGAGACGAGAAAATATGTCAATAATCTGGATGCTGTGGACGACACGCCGGTTCCGGTAATAAAGACCGGTATCGGAAACGGCAGAAAATAGTCTGGTGCAGTCCGGGCATAGAAGCGGAGGAAAAAAGGATGATAGCAATCATAGACTATGATGCGGGTAATATAAAAAGTGTGGAAAAAGCCCTGCTCTATCTGGGGCAGGAGGTAAAAGTGACCGGAGATAAAGATGAGATCCTGTCAGCTGATAAGGTGATACTGCCCGGTGTAGGCGCTTTCGGGGATGCGATGGCTACGATCCGCGAAAGAGGGCTGGATAGTGTGATCCGTCAGGCTGCAGATCAGGGCACGCCCTTCCTTGGAATCTGTCTCGGGCTGCAGCTTCTCTTTGAACGCAGTGATGAGGCCCCGGGTGTGGAAGGCCTCGGGATTCTGAAAGGAGAGATCCTGAAGATACCTGAAAAAGAAGGAATGAAAATTCCCCATATGGGCTGGAACTCACTTCACCTTGAAAATGACGGCAGGCTTTTCAGAGGAATAGAAGAAGGCGCTTATGTTTACTTCGTTCATTCCTATTATCTGAAAGCGGCTGATGAGCAGATCGTGAAAGCATCCACCGACTACTGTACCCATATTCATGCATCTGTAGAAAAAGACAATGTGTTTGCGTGCCAGTTTCATCCGGAGAAGAGCAGCGATGTGGGTCTGCACATACTGAAAAATTTTGTCGAACTGTAGGAGGGAAACGATATGTTTACAAAAAGAATCATTCCCTGCCTTGATGTAAACGGGGGAAGAGTAGTAAAAGGAGTCAACTTTGTCGATCTGAAAGACGCGGGAGACCCGGTGGAGATTGCCAAGGCTTATGATAAAGCCGGTGCAGATGAACTTGTATTTCTTGATATAACGGCTTCGTCTGATAACAGAGGGACGGTCATTGACATGGTCAGGAAAGTGGCTGAATGCGTGTTTATCCCGTTTACAGTGGGCGGAGGCATCCGGACGGTAGATGATTTCCGGGCAATCCTCCGGGAAGGTGCGGACAAGATATCGATCAATTCTTCTGCCATCAATACTCCGGAGCTGATCAGCGACGCGGCGGATAAGTTCGGGAGCCAGTGCGTTGTCGTGGCTATTGACGCCAAGAAAAGAGCGGACGGTTCCGGCTGGAATATTTACAAGAACGGCGGACGCATTGATGCGGGCATTGATGCAGTGGAGTGGGCAATGAAAGCAGAACGCCTCGGCGCGGGAGAAATCCTGCTCACCAGCATGGACTGCGACGGCACGAAAGCCGGCTATGATCTGGAACTGACACGTACGATCGCGGAAAATGTATCCATCCCGGTCATCGCCTCCGGCGGTGCCGGAACACTGGAGCATTTTAAAGAGGCACTGACAGTCGGAAAGGCAGACGCGGCTCTGGCGGCCTCCCTTTTCCATTATAAAGAACTGGAGATACGGCAGGTGAAAGAATACCTTCAAAAGGAAGGGGTGCCGGTGAGACTGTGATCACGCCGGATATTCCCGGTTGGATGGCTGAATAAATGAATTGCAAAGAGTTCATTGCAATGGTAAAATTAGTAACAGTTCTATGACTGAGCTGTTACTAATTTTTGTGTAGGATAAATTATCCGGAGCATCCGGAAAGAAAAGAGGAACGGGATTATGGCAGGCTTGAACGGAGACTGGTACGAAGCGCTGAAAGGGGAGTTTTCAAAGCCCTATTATAAGAAATTATTTGAGACAGTGAACAGGGAATACAGGACGCATCTGATCTTTCCGCCGGCGGAGGATATCTTCAATGCTTTTCATCTGACGCCGCTGAAAGATGTTAAAGTGGTTATTCTCGGACAGGATCCGTATCACAATAACGGACAGGCGCACGGACTGTGCTTCTCTGTGAAGAAAGGTGTGGACATCCCTCCGTCTCTTGTGAATATCTATCAGGAACTCCACGATGATCTGGGCTGTACGATACCGAACCACGGCTGTCTGACGAAATGGGCGGAGCAGGGCGTGCTTATGCTGAACACAGTGCTTACGGTGCGTGCCCATCAGGCGAATTCCCACCGGGGAATCGGCTGGGAAGAATTTACCGATGCGGCTATCATGGCGCTGAACAGTCAGGACAGGCCGATTGTATTTATCCTGTGGGGAAGTCCGGCTCAGAGGAAGAAAGCGATGCTCAATAACCCGAAGCATCTGATCCTGACGGCACCCCATCCGAGCCCGCTGTCGGCCTTCCGCGGATTCTTCGGAAGCAGGCCGTTCAGCAAGACAAACGCCTTTCTGGAGAGCCGCGGAATCGAGCCTATTGACTGGCAGATCGACTGACTCACAGAGAAAAGACTTGCAATTCACATCAAAGCGCGTTATAATTCATAACGTGCTGATGCAGATGTAGTTCATCGGTAGAATACCAGCTTCCCAAGCTGGGGAGGCGGGTTCGATTCCCGTCATCTGCTTAAAGAAAGCCGGAAACGTTGAAAACCAGCGTTCCCGGCTTTTGCATTATTCTTCGATCACCTGTATCTCAAGATAATCAAAATCAATGGAGTCCACAAAGTTATCCTGATAGAATCTTGCTTTTGCATGTCTTTTGAATTCAGCGATCGTGGAGTCCAGCCAGATTGGTTTGCTCAGATCAAACTGATAGCAGATCTCCTCCAGAGCATTAAATATTTTGTGGGTGCGTGTATCATCTGTCTCATCACAGATGACAGTATCCCTCAGCATTCTGTTATCCTTAAATTCTTTTCCCCATAAACGGAACATAATACACAGCTCCTTTCATAACTGCTATTCTAGCACAGCAAAGTCGAAAAGTCATTCGGAAAATCCAAAAGTGCAAGGTTGTGTGAGCCTGAGGTTTTTGTTATATTAATAAAAGAGTGGAAATGACAGGGAGCGTGAAAAAGCATGACATTAGCGAAGGTTCTGGAGCAGGTAAAGAATCTATGTGTGAAATATCGGGCAAAAGAGATCATTTTGTTCGGATCAAGGGCAAAAGGAACAGCACTGGAAAGAAGCGATATTGATATTGGAGGACATCAGATAATATGGACGCAAAATTTGAAAAAGATGGTTATCATTCACGAATATATTGACCGGCTATACGAGCTTAGAAATCATGCCGGAGAAATCCTGACAATGAATTAAGAAAAGAGGAACACAGACGGCTGACAGCCGGAAAGGGGATACTTATGAAGAAACTTCTGGACAGAATATTTATAGACGGACTGACCGGTATGGCGCAGGGGCTGTTTGCCACGCTGATCATCGGTACGATCATCCAGCAGATTGGAACGTACTGTGGCGGAAATATCGGAAATCTGATCTTTACTTTGGGAAAAGTGGCTGCAGGACTGACAGGCGCAGGTATCGGTGCAGGTGTGGCGCGGAAACTGGAGGCAGGGCATCTGGTTATCGTATCAGCAGCGGTAGTGGGAATGATTGGAGCATTCGCGGGAGATGTCATGTCAGGGGATATACTTTCGGGAGGCGGACTTGTGCTGGCCGGCCCGGGGGAACCGCTCGGCGCATTTACAGCATCGTACATCGCGATTGAGATAGGGATACTGATTTCCGGAAAGACGAGACTGGATATTATTCTTACGCCTCTCGTCTGTATTGGCGTTGGAGCTGCCGTCGGATTGCTGGCAGGACCTCCGATCTCCGGGTTTATGTCATGGCTCGGTTCTCTGATCAACTGGGGGACGGAACAACAGCCTCTGCTCATGGGAATCGTGGTATCGGTGCTGATGGGGATGATCCTGACCCTGCCGATCAGCTCTGCTGCGCTGGGCGTGATCTTGAATCTTTCGGGGCTGGCAGCGGGCGCGGCGACTGTGGGATGCTGCTGCAATATGATCGGTTTCGCGGCAGCAAGCTTCCGGGAAAATAAATTCAGCGGACTGCTTTCGCAGGGAATCGGAACATCAATGCTGCAGGTGCCCAATATTGTGAGGCATCCGCAGATATGGATCCCGCCGATCCTCTCCAGCGCGATATTAGGTCCGGTATCGACGATGGTATTCCATATGACGAATAACGCCACCGGATCCGGCATGGGAACAGCGGGACTTGTAGGTCCTCTGATGACATGGCAGGTGATGACACGATCGGAAGCAGAGATGATTGTGCTTATAAAGATCATCTTGATCCAGATTGTTCTTCCGGCAGTGCTCACACTCCTTATATCTGAATTTATGAGAAAGAAGAAATGGATTCATTTCGGTGATATGAAGCTGGAATAAGATACTGCAGACAATCTTAAAATTGAATAAAAAAAGAGTGAACTCGGTTAACAGAAAACACAAAATATGGTATACTTAAAAGCAACAAAATAACCAATGGGGGCTATTCGTGATGAGAAGTGAACAGCAGGTTGAAGCTGCACTTAAGAGCTATGAGGATGTTGACAGCTGGAAGACAGTTATTTTCCTTTATAATGCGGCTTTAAAAGAAGTGGGCACAAAGCTGGAGATCTTAAATGACGAGTTCCAGCATGTACATCAGTATAACCCGATCGAGCATATCAAAACACGGATCAAGACACCGGAAAGTATCGTAAAGAAGCTGAAGCGGTATGGATATGAGACTTCAATAGAGAACATGGTCAGATATATTAATGATATTGCGGGCGTAAGACTGATCTGTTCGTTTACGTCGGATATCTACCGTTTGGCCGAGATGATCGGTAATCAGAGCGACCTTAAAGTGCTCTCGATCAAAGATTACATAAAGAATCCGAAAGAGAGCGGTTATAAAAGCTACCATATGCTTGTGTCGGTTCCGATTTTCCTGTCGGACAGTGTTGTGGACACGAAAGTGGAAATCCAGATCCGCACGATCGCCATGGATTTCTGGGCAAGTCTGGAGCATAAGATCTATTATAAATTCGAAGGAAATGCTCCGGAATATATCAGCCGGGATCTTCGTGAATGTGCGAAGATGGTCTCGGAACTGGATGAAAAGATGCTGTCTCTTAATGAGGCGATTCAGGAATGTATTCTCCAGCAGGAGAACAAGGCTAATATGAATGATGTGGTGGAAAACGTGATCGGGAACAGGACAGAACAGTCAAAACTTCAGGCAAATGGAACCGAAGGATAGAGCTGATGAAAAAAGAAAATGTGCCAAAAGAACGGCCGGGAGATATTTAATCTCCCGGCTGTCTTAGTATGCAGGATTATGCCTGCTTATTTTCATCGTCGGCTGCCACTTCCGTGATGGATTTGACAAGCCCTGCGATTCCCTGTATCTCAGAGGGAATGATGATCTTGGTAGCTTTGCCGTCAGCGGCTTTCTCGAATGCCTCGAGACTTCTGAGTGTCAGGACTGCTTTATCAGCCCCTGCTTCCTTCAGGAATCTCAGGCCGTCGGCGGTTGCCTGCTGTACCTTCATGATGGCTTCTGCCTCACCTTCCGCCTCGCGGATCATCTTTTCTTTTTCTGCTTCCGCTTTCAAGATCGCAGCCTCTTTTGCAGCTTCCGCTTCGAGGATGACGGATTCTTTCTGTCCTTCAGCTACGAGTACAGTGGATTTTTTCTCACCTTCCGCACGCAGGATAGCTTCACGTCTCTCACGTTCTGCCTTCATCTGCTTCTCCATAGCATCGCGGATCGCGGTCGGCGGGATGATGTTTTTGAGCTCTACGCGGTTAACTTTGATTCCCCACGGGTCTGTTGCGCGGTCCAGCTCTGCGCGCATCTTTGTATTGATTGTCTCGCGGGAAGTGAGTGTTTCGTCAAGCTCAAGGTCACCGATGATATTTCTGAGAGTAGTTGCCGTCAGGTTTTCCAGCGCCACGATGGGGCTTGCCACTCCGTAGCAGAACATCTTCGGATCAGTAATGACATAAAAGATTACAGTATCGATCTGCATCGTTACATTATCTTTTGTGATCACAGGCTGGGGCGGAAAGTCCACAACCTGTTCTTTCAGGTCAATACGTCTTGCCACACGGTCAATGATAGGAAGTTTGAAATGAAGACCGGTGCTCCATGTTGTGAGATATGCGCCGAGGCGTTCGACAACGACCGCCTGTGCCTGATGCACGATCTTGACACATGAGATCAGGATCAGCACGATGATGACCAGCACGATAAGGAAAAGTATTGTTCCGATACCAATAAATGTTGCATTCATGATGGTTCCTCCTCATATTTTTCTACGATTAATTTTACGCCTGAAACAGCGATGACCTTTGCCAGCTCATCCTTTTCAAGTATTACATTGTTGTCCTGTGAGCGGACTGTCCACTCCTGACCGTCTACTATACTCCTGCCGGTCTGCTTCAGATTATCCACCCGTTCCGTAATCTTTATGATCTCTCCGATCTTACTCTCATAGTTGGTTTTCAGACGATTCTTGTTAAGATGTTTTGCCGCCCATGGTCTTGTGAAGATGAGCAGTAAAACCGATACGGCAAGAAACACGATGAGCTGAACTATGAGATTGGCGCCCAGCGCATTAGCTGCCATTGCTGCAAGAGAGCCTATGGCAAACCAGATCGTCGTCAGTCCGACCGTAAACAGCTCGATAATAAGCAGCACGATAAAGAGTCCAAGCCAGATCAGATTCAGCGCAGCCGGTGAAAGTATCAGAATATCTGATTCCATACAGTGTCTCCTTTCTGAAAAATGCTTTATGTAAATTTAGTACCCGTTGTACCGGGCAAAATCCACATCATAATATCCTTTGCTCGGTGTGAAAACTGTATCACCGTACTCTACGGATACTTCTGTGCCTGCAGGGATGACAACGTTTCTCACACTGGTATTTGTATAGTCATCTGTGGTGACGGCAAGCTCCGGGCTGTCTGCCCACAGATAGGAAGAGGTGCCGTCGGGATAGACGAGGGTAATGCTGGCATAGCCGCTTCCGCCGTCTGAAATGCCTGAGGCAGAAATGTCAAAAATCCCTTCCGGAATCTTTCCGTCCCCGGCTGTATAGGTGCCTTCTTTTACTGCAGCTGATTCGGTGAGCGGATTTTCGGACGGTTCTTCCGTCAGAGGCTGGGCGTTATCTGTTGAAAAACGCAGGATAACATTACTGTCTATTTCCAATTCGGCTCCGTTATACAGACGGATATCGCTGCTTTCTGTAACCTCGTTGTATTCCTCATCGTCTCCGAAATATACAGACCTGAAGATGCTGTTTTCTTCATCACGGATCTGGATAGAACCTGCACCCGCCGCCAGATCTGCGCGGTAAATTCCCTCCGGGATATGCACCCCCGTTTTGTAGATGCCGTTCCCAAGTAAAACTTCGTAAGAATCTCCTTCAGCGGGGATTTCTCTGGTCACATAGCTGTAGGGATCATATGCATAATCACCGCTGCTCCAGCTGTCATCGGAATAGCTGTCATCTATGCTGTAAGAGCCGGAGGTGCTTGAGCCGAAAATATCTCCGAACACTGTACTGCCCAGATCGGTAAGAGCGGGAAGTAATGCAAACAGGATAATAACTATAAGAATAATCAATACGAGCCGGCTCTTATGCTTCCGGGACTGCTCTCTGACTGTGCGGCGGTACGATGTCCCGGCTGAAGACTGTCTGACCGTGCCGCGTCCCTCTGTGCTGCTCTGCCGGATGGCGTCCCTCGGCGCTGTTTGTCTGCCGGCTGTTTCCTTCTTCTGCGGGGGCGAGGCCGCCCGGGAAGCCGGAGTGCCGGAAGCAGAGTGCTTCTGCTGTGAAACAGTGTCCCGGATGCGGGAAGCCTCCCTGTCATAGATGGAATTGTCCAGACCGCATAATGTACATCGGTTATTGACTACGGGACCTCCGCATAAGCTGCATTTCTTTCTTAACATGATCCACCCCCTCTTACTTTTGGGAAATTTAAGTGATAAAAGTAAATTCACCTTATTTTATCATAAGTGCAGGACATTTGGGAGATAATAATGAATAATGGTAAAAATTGTAAAAAATCCTTAAGAATTTCCTCCACAGTATAAAATATGTTGAAGCGTCAAGAAATTTTCGCTATACTGTATATTTGAAGAAAAAGTTTATGAAAGTCAAAGGGAAAAAGGGATGACGGATGAGGCAAGAAAAAAGGGGATAGAGATCGGCGCGGGTCTTTTGCTCTATAGTATTGCTTGGGCGGCCGTGTCATACTGGACGGTCCCGCCGGAGGGAGAGACTGCACTGTTTCTGGCTGCATATGCGGTTTTGTCGCTGCGTACATATTGGGAGCAGATTAAAAAATTTTTCCACAGGCAGTTTTTGGATGAGAGCATGCTTATGATCATAGCTACAGCGGGAGCCTTTGCCATTGACAGACATAAAGAGGCAGTGGCTGCGATGCTGTTTTATCAGGTCTCAAAGTTCGTGGAGGAGCTGTCTTTAGGCAGAACCAAAAAGTCGATTGCCGAATTTATTGATATCCGGCCGGAATACGCCAATCTGAAAGTAGGAAACTCGGAAAAGATTGTGCCTCCGCAGCAGCTGGAACTCAGGCAGGTGATTATCCTCAGGCCGGGCGAGAAAATCCCGGTTGATTCAGTGGTGACGGCGGGAAGCGGAACGGTTGATATGAAAGCGCTTACGGGAGAATCCGAGCCCAGAGCAGTGAGGATTGGAGACCGGCTTTACAGCGGCTGCATTAATCTGAACGGCGTATTGGAGGCCAGAGTTGTCCGTCTGTACAATGATTCGGCAGCGGCCAGAGTTATGCGTCTTGTGGAGAATGCCAACGAGAAGAAATCACAAAGTGTCCATTTTGCAGATAAGTTTACAAAGTATTATACGCCTATTGTGATCTTGATCGCACTGCTGACCGTGATTCTTCCGCCAATGATGTTTGCGGAGTCGAAAGCAGAGTGGATATACCGCGGACTGGTCCTTCTGGCCGCAGCATGCCCCTGCGGGCTGATGGTATCCATACCGCTGGCGTTCCTCGGAGGCATCGGAGCGGCATCAAAGCAGGGGGTCCTGATAAAAGGCGGAGCATTTCTGGAGGATCTTACAGAGGTTGATACATTTGTCTTTGACAAGACCGGCACGCTTACAGAAGGCGTTTTCCATGTAAGGGATATTGTCCCTTGGAAGATGGAAAAAGAGGAGCTGCTTGAAATGGCCGCACTTGCGGAATCCTATTCCAATCATCCGATTGCCATGTCTCTGCAGGAAGCATATGGCCGTGATGCGGACTTGACAAGAGTGACAGACATTGAGGAACAGCCCGGCTGCGGTGTGCAGGCAAAAGTAGACGGCAGAGATGTATGTGTGGGAAATACAAGGCTTATGAATCGTCATGGCATCTTCTATCAGGCTGTACCGGATGCCGGAACAGTTGTCTATATTGCCGTGGACGGACAATATGCAGGATACATACTGATATCGGATATTATAAGAAAAGATGCAGCTAAACTGATCCGGTGGCTGCATAAGAAAGATCTGGCTGCGGTCATGCTCACCGGAGATAATGAACAGACAGCCGAGGAAGTGGCGTCAAAGCTCCGGATTGAAAGCGTGTATTCTGAATTGATGCCCGAGGATAAAGTGTCTCTGCTGGAAGAGTTCCGTGACAACCAGATGGAAGGTGAAAAACTGGCTTTTGTAGGAGACGGGATCAATGATGCACCGGTTCTGACGCTGGCGGATATCGGAATTGCCATGGGCGGACTGGGAGCTGATGCGGCGCTTGAGGCGGCAGACATCATCCTGATGGAGGACGAACCTTCCGGAATTATCAAGGCGATCCGCATTGCTAAAGCGACATTAAGATCGGTAAAACAGAATATGATCTTTGCCATCGGCATGAAAGTTCTCTTGATCATTCTGGCATTTTTCGGTTTTGTTACGATGCAGAATGCGATCATTGCCGATATGGCGGTCATGCTGATCAATATATTAAATTCATTCTGGATGATGCAGTATCCGGAACGGGGAGTGTGAAAAATGAAGAAAAGATGGATGACAATACTGGCGGTATCTGCTGTGGCGGCAGGTGTGATCGGAGGCTGCGCAAGCCTCCAGAAATCGGGAGTTGACGCTCTCGAAAAAGGCGAATACGATGAGGCTCTGGCAGACTTTCAGGAGATGGCGGAGAGCGGAGACGGCGACGCTGCAGAGGGATACAGAGGACTCGGTATGACATATTATGAGATGGAAGACTACGAAAATGCACTTGAGTCATTCCGCAGCGCAGCAGACAATGGAGCAGAGCAGACAATCCAGACGTATAATCTGATGGGAATCTGTGCCATGCAGACCGGAGACTTTGCATCGGCTCTTGAATATATCCAGTCAGGGCTGGCGCTGACAAGCACATCTGACGGAGCGGACAAAGCGGATGCATCTCTTATACAGGAGATGAAGTATAATGAGATCATCTGCTATGAACAGCAGGCAGACTGGGAAAATGCGAAGCAGAAAGTGACAGATTATCTGGAGGATTATCCGGATGATGAGACAGTACAGAAAGAAGCAGAATTTTTAGAGACTCGTTAATGTATAAAGTTTGACAAAGTGCCGGGCGGTTTTTTGAAAGCTGCCCGGTACTTTTGGAAGAAATACCGGCATTTTACAGATACGGGAGAAATTATAATATGAGTATACGAGAAAAATATCAGATTACAGAATACTGCCATCATTTTCTCAGAGAATATATCCATGAGGGAGACTGCTGTATAGATGCAACCTGCGGAAAAGGCGGCGATACGGAATTTTTGTGCCGCGGTGCCGGAAAATCAGGGCGTGTCTATGGATTTGATATCCAGAAAGACGCAGTGGAACTGACGCGGATCCGTCTGGAACAGTCAGGCTGTGCTAAGCAGGCTGTACTGATCTGCGGCAGTCATGTAAATATGGCAGACTATGTAAAAGAACAGGCGGCTGTCATTATGTTTAATTTCGGCTATCTGCCGGGCGGAGACCACTCGGTTGCAACACAGCCGCAGACAAGTGTGAAAGCGGTGCAGGAGGGCTTGAAACTTCTGAAGACGGGAGGCGTTATGAGCCTGTGCATTTACAGCGGCGGTGATACAGGATATGAGGAGAAGGAGGCCCTTCTTGCTTATCTGAAAGGGCTGGATGCAAAGCATTGGCTTGTGATCATCCACACTTACTATAACAGGAAAAATGATCCTCCGCTGCCGGTATTCGTGGTGCGTCTTGCCTGACGGATTAGGGGGAGGCGGGGAAAGATAATTTTATTTACAGCTGCCGGCGAAAGGGAGACAGATCTATGCATGAGACAGAACATATTGAGGAAAAAGTAATACTGGTGGGAATCGATACCGGAAATCCGGAGCAGGCAGAGTGCTCTCTGGACGAGCTTGCAGAGCTTGCTGAGACTGCCGGCGCACAAGTGGCGGGACGGATGATCCAGACACGGGAGTGCGCCCATCCGGCAACCTATATCGGCAAGGGTAAACTGGAAGAACTAAAAGATATGATCTGGGAGACAGAGGCTGACGGGATTATCTGCGATGATGAACTGACCAGTGCCCAGCTGGGAAATCTGGAAACGGAACTGTCCTGCAAGATCATTGACCGGACTCTTCTGATCCTTGATATCTTTGCCGCCCGCGCCGTATCCGGCGAGGGAAAGATTCAGGTGGAGCTTGCCCAGCTGAGATACCGCGCTTCCCGACTGACCGGCCTTGGAAGATCCCTCTCCCGGCTGGGAGGCGGTATCGGAACGAGAGGTCCGGGAGAGAAGAAACTGGAGATAGACCGCCGTCTGATCAGAGAGCGGATCAGCAGATTGAAACGGGATCTTCGGGATGTAGAAAAACACAGGGAGCTGATCCGGTCACAGCGCAGACAGTCGGGAATGAAGGCGGCTGCGCTGGTGGGATATACATCTGCGGGCAAGAGCAGTATTGAAAATGCGCTTACAGATGCCGGGATACTGGCGGATGCCATGCTGTTCTCCACGCTGGATACAACGACACGGTCACTGACACTGGATAATACGCAGGAGATCCTGCTTACGGATACCGTAGGCTTTATACGGAAGCTTCCTCATCATCTGGTGGAGGCGTTTAAGAGCACGCTTGAAGAAGCAAAGTATGCAGATATCATTATCCATGTAGTGGATGCATCAAATCCCCGGATGGATGAACAGATGCATGTAGTATATGATACACTTCGGCAGCTTGGAGTGGAAGACCGCCCGGTGGTGACTCTTTTTAATAAACAGGACAGGCTGGAACATCCGGGGAGACAGCGGGATTTTCAGGCGGATTATTCTATACCCGCGTCCGCAAAGACAGGGCAGGGGCTGGAAGAGCTCAAAAAGGCTCTTCTGGAAATCCTGCGGAGAGACCAGATTTATATTGAGAGGCTGTATGACTTCTCAGAGGCGGGGAAGATCCAGCTGATCCGAAGCCGCGGACAGCTTATTTCGGAGGAGTATGTCCCGGAAGGGATTCAGGTAAAAGCGTATGTTCCAAAAGATATATATGGGAGGCTTTGATTATGATCGCAATAGACAAAGAAAAATGTATAGGATGCGGGATGTGTGTGAAAGACTGCCCCGCAGGAAAACTGAAACTGAAAGAAAAAAAGGCGGTATATACGCCGGAATGTATTGAGTGCGGGCACTGTGTCGCTGTCTGTCCGATGGCGGCAGTGTCGATCCCAGAGTATGATATGGCTGATGTTGAAGAATACAATAAGGACGAGTTTTCAATAGATCCCGAACATTTCCTGCATGCCGTGAAATTCAGGAGAAGTATACGTTCTTACAAAAAGCAGCCGCTGGAAAAAGAGAAGATGGAGAAGATACTGCAGGCAGGGCGGTATACTCCGACAGCGAAGAACAGCCAGTCCTGCCGTTTCATTGTATTAAGAAATGAACTGGAGGAGTTTAAGACACTTCTGTGGGAAGAAATCCCGGAACTGGCGGAACGGCTGAAAGGCGAAATGCCTCAATATGCAATGCTGTTTAAGTTCATGTACCGGCGCTGGAAGAAAGACCATGCTGCTGACCAGTTATTCTTCAACGCTCCGTCCTGTATCATGGTCGTATCTGATAATCCGCTGGACGGAGGTCTTGCGGCGGCAAATATGGAGACCATGGCCGCGGCAGAGGGCGCAGGTGTTTTATTCAGCGGATATCTCCAGCGGATCATAGAGGCGTCCCCGAAACTCAAAGAATGGCTGGGAATCCCGGACCGGCATCTCACATCCTGTATGCTTATCGGATATCCTGCAGTTACATATAAAAGGACAGCACCAAGAAAAAAGGCAGATATCGTCTGGAGATAACTGCCTTGAATTATTCATTTAGAGAAAAGGTTTTGACGGTGTCTCGGGACAGCTTCCCATGGATACGAGAAGGCGCAAGCCGGCGTCTCTTGCCGTCAAAACTGCATTCTTTACAGCGGAGGCGTCACCGGTCACTGCAGCGATTACTTCGTTGGAATGGCTGGTGCCCCGGTCCGGCGTCATATAGCGGATCACCTCTGCCGGGGATGACTTGACTGCCAGATCAGCCATGACAAGGCCGATGGCTGCGGGGGAACCGCAGAAGAAGCCGAAGGGTTTTCCGACGGGCGCGCCAAACGCCATGTTGAGTGCCTGATCTGCATTTGCCGAGTAAGTGAATTCCAGATGGCCGGCCTGACTGATATACAGTTCGCCGGC
Source organism: uncultured Lachnoclostridium sp. (assembly GCA_930986645.1). Classification (GTDB taxonomy): domain Bacteria; phylum Bacillota; class Clostridia; order Lachnospirales; family Lachnospiraceae; genus Mediterraneibacter. The sequence goes on along the minus strand of CAKNJS010000009.1, from coordinate 52,787 downwards.
ATATTTTTCTATATATTCAAGTGAGATTTCTACAGCCCTTCGTACATCGGATACATTATTTCCCCCGATGATGATAAAGCATCCGTGTCCGCCCCACCCTTTTGTATCACGGGGCAGCTCTATAGATACAACCTCTGTGTTCGTTGATTTTACAGCTTCATCCACAGCATTGATCTGGCCTGCCGCTCCGGTGCGGGAACTGATCAGTCCCAGACTTTTGTAAGGCTTCTTCAGCTGCATATGCCCGAGAAGAGAATCATCAATCCCGGGGATGACAAGCCCGATCGTATCGAGTACAGTCGTGCCCACGAATTCAGTCAGTGAACAGTCAGTGGGGATTTGCGAAAGGTTATTTACATCTATCATCCGTTTTATCTCCTGTTTATCTATAAAATCGTAAGGGGGCAGCCCGTTTTATCTGCAAGATTATATCATTCCTCCGTCCAGACCGATGATCTGTCCGGTCAGATAAGCCGGAGCCCCGGCCAGCATGAGCACGGCTTGTGCGGCTTCTTCAGGGGTGCCGTATCTTCCTGCCGGTATCTCATCTTCCAGTGCGGCCCGTTCTTCCGGATTGAGTCTTGCATTCATTTCCGTATCGATCACTCCGAAGGCCAGTGCGTTTACCTGTATATTGCTGGGGGCGAGCTCCTTTGCCAGTGCCCTTGTCAGACCGTGCAGGCCTGATTTGGCGGCGGAGTAGGCGGCTTCACAGGATGCGCCGCAGGTTCCCCACATGGAAGAGATGTTAATGATCTTACCTGCCTTCCGGGAAACCATATAGGGGATTGCCGATCTGCAGCAGTAAAATGCGGAGGATAAGTCCGTATCGATCACGGTCCGCCACTCTTCATCGGTCATGTCGCTGAGCAGTCCGAAATAAGCACATCCTGCATTATTGACAAGTACATCGAGTCCGCCGCACTGTGCAGTGATCTTATCAAACATAGACCGTACTTCGTCAGGATTCCCTGCATCTCCGGGGAGCATGGTACAAGCGCCTCCGGATGCGTGGATCGTGTCTTCCGTTTCTCTCAGCCGGTCGAGAGAACTTCTGCAGTTGATAAATACATGATAACCGTTTTCTGCAAAGGCAAGGGCACATGCGCGGCCGATGCCTCTGGAGGAACCGGTGATCAGGACATTTTTCATTCTCATAGTCAACCTCCTGTCAGAAACAGTATAACACATTTTCATTGTACTTGACCCATCGTTGTGTTAAAATTTATTTGACAACCGGCATACTGAAAGGAAATCACTCCTGCGGCAGTTCTGTACGCAGGGTGAGCAGATCTCTGCGGAGGGTAAGACATGATAGATGACGCGATGGAGTTTGCAACGAAAGCACATGAAGGACAGTTTCGGAAGGGGACGAGACGACCCTATATTGTCCATCCCATCGAGGTGGCGGATATCGTGTCGACAATGACGAAAGACGAAGAGATAATCTGTGCGGCAGTGCTGCATGATACGATCGAGGACTGCAGCGGGATCACATGGGATATCCTGAAACTCCGGTTCGGAGGAAGAGTGGCCGACATGGTGGCTCAGGAAAGCGAGGATAAATCGCTGAGCTGGGAGGAGCGGAAAGGAGCTACGATACAGAGGCTGAAAGAGGCACCCATAGAAGTGCAGATGATCGGACTTGCGGACAAGCTCTCCAATATGCGGGACATTGACAGGGACTATCCGGTAGTGGGAGACGAGCTGTGGCTGCGTTTCCGGATGCAGAGTAAATCCGCACTGGCGTGGTATTATAAAGGAATCCGCGATGTACTGGAGAAAAATTTCAAAGGAGTGGAGGCGTACGAGGAGTACTGCCGTCTGATCGAGAAGAATTTCGGACCGGAACCGGCACATACTGAGTGGATGAAAGGAGACAGGCAGCAATGACAGGGAAGACAAGGGTAATCTGTTTTGCAAACAATAAAGGAGGGAGTGGAAAGTCTACGACATGTTCCAATGTAGGATACGGCCTGACGCAGCTCGGGCGGAAAGTCCTGCTCATCGACGGGGACATGCAGCTGAATCTTTCCCTCTCTCTTTTTGATGAGGATACTGTACTCGGGTTTGCCCAGGGGGAGAAGAACCTCTATGAGGGAATCCGCAGACAGGATGATCTGAAAGATTATATAGTCCGCACAGAGTATGAGAATCTTGACCTGATCCCGTCCTCTACGCTGATGAGTTCCATTGAGTATGAATTGTTTACCAAATGGCAGAGAGAATATATTCTGAAGAAAGGGCTGAAGAGCATTCTGGATTCGGAAGTCTATGATTACGTACTGATCGACGCCCCGCCTACGCTCGGCGGATGGGTGATGAACATTCTCTGTGCATCGGACGAGATCATCATTCCCGTGGAGGCATCTCCGTGGGGGCTGTTCGGACTTGGCAATATGTTTGAATTCCTTGAACAGGTAAAGGAGATCGCTCCGGACCTGAAACTGGGAGGCATCGTGATCACGAAAGTAGATACGAGGAAAAACTATTTCAAACAGACACTGGAAACCCTCAGAGAGCTTGACGATGTAAAAGTGTTTCATACATACATCCGTGTGGACAGCGGCATAGAGTGGTCTCAGGACAATAACGCTCCGGTCATGGCATACAAGAAGAGCAGCAGAAGTGCGAAAGAATATATGGAACTGACAAGAGAGATTGATGCGGATGCATGAGGAACTGTTAAGAGAACTGTCGGTGATTACGGACGAGGAACAAAAGATCCTTGACGGACGGAAAGAGATTGACCAACAGATCTATACGGAAAAGAAAGATATGGTGATCGACAGCAGAAAGCTTCTCCAGAAGGGGAAGCTTATTCAAGTCCGCCCGCATACCAGATTCGTACACTTCCCGAAACATACCCACAATTATATTGAAGTAATCTATATGTGTCAGGGTAGTACACGGCACATCATTAACGGAAATGAAATCGTTCTGGAACAGGGAGATCTTCTGTTCCTCAATCAGAATGCAGTACAGGAGATCATGCCGGCAGGGATGGATGATATTGCGGTAAATTTTATCGTGCTCCCTGAATTCCTTGATACGGCGTTCTCTATGATGGGGGCGGAGGAGAACCAGCTGCGGGATTTCCTTGTGGGGGCTCTCTCCGGCAGGGACGGCGAGACGTCATGGATGTATTTTCATGTGGCAGATATCCTGCCTATTCAGAATCTGATCGAAAATATGGTATGGACGATCTTCTATGATTCGTCCAATAAGAGAAGCTGCACCCAGATCACCATGGGCCTCCTCTTTCTGCAGCTTCTGAATTATATGGACAAAATGGAGACCGGCGGCCCCGGTTATGATTCGGAACTTACCGCCGCGGTTTTAAGCTATATCAATGAACATTACAAGAACGGCACACTTTCTGAACTGGCCGGGCAGATGGGGTACGATGTGTACTGGCTGAGCAGGGAGATCCGCCGCAGGACGGGAAAGACATATAAGGAGCTGCTGCAGGAAAAACGGATGCAGCAGGCCGTATATCTGCTGACGAACAGTAAGATACCTGTAACGGATATTATCGAATCGGTAGGATATGACAATACAAGTTATTTCTACAGGAAGTTCCGTGAGAAGTACGGAATGAGTCCAAAGGAGTACAGAGGACAATTTGTACAAAATGTCTGAATTGATTTTGTGAAAAGTGCAAAAAAGAACCCTAAAATTAATGAATAATTGCAAATGAGGACGTTGTTTTATATAAATAGCGTCCTTTTTTTGGGCGCTTTTGACAATTATAATAAAAACTAGAGAAAAAGAGAAGGAGGCACTTACAGATGGAAAAGTATTATTTGGCCGTTGATATCGGTGCATCCAGCGGACGTCATATGCTCGCCAGCATGAAAGACGGAAAGATGCAGCTTGAAGAAGTGTATCGTTTCCCGAACGGAATGGACAATAAGAACGGAACGCTGTGCTGGGATGTAGAGCGCCTGATCACGGAGATCAAAAACGGTCTCAAAAAGTGTAAGGAGATCGGCAAGATCCCGGTTTCCATGGGTATCGATACATGGGGTGTAGATTATGTTCTCCTCGACAAGGACGATAACATTCTTGGCGATACGGTGGGATACCGCGACAGCCGCACAGAGGGCATGGATGAGAAAGTGTATGAAATTATTCCTCAGGACGACCTGTATGCAAGGACAGGCATCCAGAAACAGATCTTCAACACGATCTACCAGCTTATGGCAGTAAAACAGTCCCATCCGGAATATCTGGAACAGGCGGAAACAATCCTGATGATCCCGGATTATTTCAACTTCCTGCTCACAGGGGTGAAGAAAAACGAGTATACAGAGGCTACGACAGGACAGCTGATCAGCCCGAAGACCAACGACTGGGATTATGAACTGATCGATATGCTGGGATATAACTCCAAGATGTTCCTGCCGGTATCCATGCCGGGGACGGTAGTGGGAGACTTTACAGAGGAAGTGCAGAAAGAGGTAGGGTTTAACTGTACAGTCGTCCTGCCGGCAACGCACGACACAGGAAGCGCAGTGCTTGCAGTGCCGACAAACGATGACGATGCGGTATACATCAGCTCCGGTACATGGTCGCTGATGGGTATCGAGAGAAAAGAGGCTGACTGCTCCATGGAGAGCATGAAGGCAAACTTTACAAATGAAGGCGGATACGATCACAGATTCCGTTATCTGAAGAACATTATGGGACTGTGGATGATCCAGTCTGTGAAGAAAGAGTTTACTGAGGATCTGTCATTTGCAGAGATCTGCGAGATGGCTTCCAAAGAGACCATTTCCTCTATTGTAGACTGCAACGACGACTGTTTCCTTGCGCCCAAGAGCATGATCGAGGCTGTACAGAAGTTCTGCCGCGACACGAACCAGCAGGTTCCGGAGACGGTGGGCGAGATCTCATCCGTGATCTACAACAGTCTTGCAAAATGCTACGGTGATACTGTAGAGGAGATCGAGGCCATTACAGGCAAGAAATACAGCACGATCTATGTTGTAGGCGGCGGTTCCAATGCCGGATATTTAAACGAACTTACAGCAAAATACACCGGAAGAAAGGTATCGGCGGGACCGTCCGAGGCGACTGCCATCGGAAATATCATCGTGCAGATGCTTCACGACGGCGTATTCGCGAGCCTGCCGGAGGCAAGAACCTGCGTGAAAGAATCGTTTGATGTAAAAATGTACGAATAGTCATTCATAGAGGGATACATATTCAAAGACAGAAAATAAAAAAGAAACAGGAGGATTTCAAATGTTAGTTGAGACAAAAGCAAGAGTAGGCGTATTTTCTATCGCTCTGGGCGCATATCTGCCCCAGTTCCCGTCACTGGTGCCGGAGTTTGAGGCACAGTATGAAGCATTCAAGAAGACACTTCCGGATACAGTGGACATCATTGACGGAGGAATGGTCACAACAAAAGAGCAGTCACAGGCAGCGGGCGATAAGTTCCGTGCGGCTGATGTTGACCTTGTATTTATGCAGCTTCTGACATACGCTACATCCTACAATATGCTTCCGGCAGTGAAAGATCTGGATGTGCCGGTTGTTCTTGTAAACGTACAGAAGTTAAAAGCACTGGATTACGACCATACAGATATCGCAAAATGGCTGGGCGAAGGCTATGCATGCGGAGCTGTCGGCGAGATGGTGGCAGACCTTGAGAGATTCGGCAAGAGACATGCAGTGATCACAGGTGTTGTCGAAGGCGGAGATCCGGCGGTACAGAAAGAGATCGAAGACTGGTGCCGTGCGGCTCAGGTGAGAAGAAGATTCCGCGACACAAACATCGCTCAGATCGGAAGACCTTATCCGGGTATGATGGATCTCTATATCGACGAATCCAACCTGTACAGAAGAATGCATCTGTATACAAAACAGTTTGACTGGGAGAAGATGTGGGCGATTGCCGACAATATTACTGACGAAGACGCGATCCGCGCGAAGGCACAGGACATTCTTGATACATTTGATATCGAAGGCGGCGGAAGCATCGAGGAAGTATGGGAAATGGCGAAATATGTCGTTGCGTTTGAGCAGTGGGTAAAAGACGAGAAACTCGGCCTGATCGCTTCTCACTATGACGGATTTGCACAGGGCAAGGCAGGCGTACTTGACAGTATGCTCATCCCGGCATTCTCCATGCTGATCAAGCAGGGAACAGCCTGCGCTGTTGAGGGAGATATGAAGGTTGCCATGGCAATGAGCATCTTAAAGACAATCTCCGGAACAGGCCAGCTTGCAGAGATGTATTCCATCGACTTCAATGATGATATTGCCATCATCGGACACAGCGGATCCGGAGATGCTGACATTTCCTGCAAGAAACCGACCATGAAGATCGTGAAGGTATTCCACGGCAAGACAGGCGGCGGATATCTGACACAGTTCTATCCGTACACAGGACCGGTTACATATCTTGCGATTACACAGGACGGAGACGGACACTTCAAATTTGTAGCAGCAGAGGGAGTCAACGAGGAAGGACCGATCCTTTCCTTCGGAGATACAAACATGAGAACACGCTTCACATGCGGCGCAAGAGAATTTGTGAACCGCTGGAGCGAGTGCGGACCGACACATCATTTTGCTGCAGCTGCGGGAAGACGCATTGACACGATCCTTAAAGTTGCAGAGATCTTTAACGTGCCGGTTGATATCGTGACGAGATAAGTCCGGTTATCTGATGAACTGAGTGTGTTTTTATCAGATATGTAATTGCTGCTTAGAAACAGAATAGAAGAGCGAAAGCCGTCGCGGCGGGAGACAGAATGTGCAGATCATACTGCATTGTTTCCCGTCTGCGGCGTTTTTTTGTGTCAGGGGGAGTGTTTAAAAACCGCATTTTCAGTCAAAAATAAGAATGGATAAGTATTAAAAATCAAAATTGTGCAAAATAAACCAAAAACAATCAAAAAATATGTGAATTATTTTGATTGAAATTGACTGAAAATGAATATATAATGTAGTCACAAAAAGAAATGGAGGGAACGAAATGATCTACACAGTTACATTTAACCCGTCTCTGGATTATATCGTCTCTGTCGATGAGTTTAAACTGGGGCTTACGAACCGCACAAGCTCAGAACTGCTCCTGCCGGGTGGAAAAGGAATCAATGTTTCGACGATCCTTACGAATCTCGGGATCGAGAGCACGGCTCTCGGGTTCGCCGCCGGCTTTACAGGAGATGAGATCATCCGCCGGGTAGAGCAGATCGGAGTGCGGTCTGACTTCATCCGGATTGAAGACGGAATCTCACGGATCAATGTCAAGCTGAAAAGCATCGACGGTACCGAGATCAACGGGATGGGGCCGGATATCAGCAGCGAAAAAACGGAGGAGCTGATGAGAAAACTGGATGTTCTGGATGAAGGAGATGTACTTGTGCTGGCAGGCAGTATCCCGGCTTCTATGCCCGATGATATATACAGCCGGATCCTGAAGCGGCTTGAAGGAAAAGGAATCACATTTGTAGTGGACGCGACGGGAGATCTTCTTCTGAACGTACTGAAATATCATCCGTTTCTTATCAAACCGAACAACCATGAGCTGGGCGATCTGTTCGGTGTGGAATTAAAGACAAGGAAAGAGGTCGTCCCGTATGGAAGAAAACTTCAGGAAATGGGGGCAAAAAACGTACTGATCTCCATGGCCGGAGAAGGTGCTGTTCTTATAGCAGAGGACGGCAGTGTATATGACACGCCGGCGCCGAAAGGCGTCCTTGTAAACGCAGTGGGATCAGGGGATTCTATGGTAGCCGGATTTACTGCCGGATGGATGGAGAAAAAAGATTACAGACACGCATTCTATATGGGAGTTGCAGCGGGAAGTGCCAGTGCATTTTCAGAGTATCTTGCCACAAAGGATGAGATTATGGAGCTGTATCAGAAGATCGTATAAATCTGCAATGTTATCATGAAAGAGAGGTTTTAAGAATGAGGATCACAGATCTGCTGGATGAGCGGAGCATTTCCCTTACGGGAACTCCGAAGACAAAGAGCGAGGCGCTTGACCAGATCATCGACCTGATGGTCAAAAGCGGAAAAATCAATGACAGAGAGGCATACCGGGCTCAGGTGTATGCACGGGAAGAAGAGAGTACTACGGGGATCGGAGAAGGCATCGCAATCCCGCACGGGAAATGTGATGCAGTGACTAAGCCGGGACTTGCAGCCATGGTAATAAAGGACGGTGTTGAATTCGATTCTCTTGACGGACAGCCGGTCACGCTGATGTTCCTGATCGCGGCGCCGAATACAAAGGACAATGTGCATCTGGATGTCCTGAGCAAGCTGTCGGTACTTCTGATGGACGAGAACTTCGCGGACAATCTTAGAAACGCGAAGAGTGTGGATGAGTTTCTGAAGATTGTTGACAAGGCGGATGAGGAGCAGAGTGATATCGACGAACGTCTGGCTGATACAAATGAGGAAGCGGCAGGGGACTTTAAGATTCTTGCTGTTACATCCTGTCCTACCGGAATCGCACATACTTATATGGCTGCGGAGGGTATCGAGAAAGCTGCCAAGGCGAAGAACTGCTTCATAAAAGTAGAGACAAGGGGTTCCGGCGGTGCCAAGAATGTGCTGACAGATGAAGAGATCCGTGAGGCGGACTGCATTATCGTGGCGGCGGACGCTCAGGTCCCTATGGAACGCTTTGACGGAAAGAAAGTGATCGAGTGTCAGGTGTCTGACGGAATCAGCAAGGCAGATCAGCTGGTCGAACAGGCGATGTCGGGAAATGTCCCGGTATATCATGGAACAGGCGGGGGCGGTTCTGCTTCTTCCGGAAGCGCTAAATCGGGAGGCGCAGGACATAAGATCTACACACAGCTTATGAACGGTGTGTCCCATATGCTTCCGTTTGTAGTAGGCGGCGGTATCCTTATCGCAATTGCATTCCTGATCGACGGACTGTCGGTAGACCTGAATTCGCTGCCTGCCGATCAGAGAGCGGATTTCGGAACGATCACGCCTCTGGCAGCGCTTTTTAAAGGGATCGGAGACACTGCATTCGGTTTCATGCTGCCGGTACTTGCAGGATTTATCGCCATGGCGATCGGCGACCGGCCGGCTCTGGCAGTGGGCTTTGTGGGCGGTATGATCGCATCCGGCGGAAAGTCAGGATTTTTAGGCGCGCTTGCTGCCGGATTTGCAGCGGGGTATATTATTCTCGGACTGCGCAAGATCTGCGGGAAACTGCCTCAGGCCATTGAGAAGATCGCACCGGTCCTCCTCTATCCGGTATTCGGTATCCTGATCATGGGGCTTCTGATGAACTTTGTGGTAGAGCCGATCATGGGAGGCATCAATACAGCGCTCAACACAGGCCTTTCCAATATGGGCGAGACCAGCAAGGTGCTTGTGGGGCTGATCCTCGGAGGCATGATGGCGATCGATATGGGCGGCCCGTTCAATAAAGCGGCATATGTATTCGGCACAGCATCTATTGCAGCAGGAAACTATGATATCATGGCAGCAGTTATGATCGGCGGAATGACGCCGCCGTGTGCGATCGCACTTGCAACGCTGCTCTTTAAAAATAAGTTTACCAAAGAACAGAGAGAGACCGGGCCGACCAACTTTATCATGGGACTGGCATTTATCACGGAAGGTGCTATCCCCTTCGCGGCTTCCGATCCGCTTCATGTGCTCCCGGCCTGCATCGCAGGTTCAGCTGCAGCCGGAGCTTTGTCCATGGCATTTAACTGCACACTTATGGCTCCCCACGGCGGTATCTTCGTATTCCCGGTGGTGGGCAATGCCCTTCTGTATCTTGCAGCTCTGGTGATCGGTACTGTAATATCTGCGCTGCTGCTCGGACTGCTGAAGAAGAAGGTGGATTAATCAGAAAAATTGGCGTACAATAGAGGAAATACAATTATAAAGAGGTTGTTATGTTATCAGAACAGAGATATGAAAAGATACTGGCTCTTCTGGATGAAAAGAAGAGCGTCACTGTGGCGGAGATCACAGACCTCCTCGGCATTTCCGAATCTACAGCACGCCGTGATATTACGGCTCTTGACAGGGCCGGCAGACTTACAAAGGTATTCGGAGGAGCTGTGACAAGTGACGGCTCCTTTGTCACGCAGGAACCTACGGTCGCACAGAAAGTGGAAGTGCAGAAAGCGGAAAAGATTCAGATTGCCCGGTGTGCCGCGGCGATGATCGAGGACAGGGATTTTGTCTATCTGGATGCAGGGACGACAACCGGATATATGATCGAGTTCCTTGCCCGGACGAAAGCCTCGTTTGTGACAAATGCGGTGGCGCATGCGCAGAAACTGGCCGCGCAGGGAAATCGCGTATTTCTCATCGGGGGAGAATTAAAGAGTTCCACTGAGGCGGTGATCGGTGCGCAGGCTATGGAGACGCTGGAAAGATATCATTTTACAAAAGGATTTTTCGGAACAAACGGTATCAGCAGAAATGAGGGATTTACCACGCCGGATGCCGGCGAAGCACAGGTGAAAAGGACTGCCATGCGGCAGTGCCGGATCAGTTATGTACTTGCAGACAGCACTAAGTTCGGAAACATCAGTGCTGTCACATTTGCATCTTTTGACGCCGGAATTATCCTTACGGAGAAGATTGCGGAAGGATATCAGGCGGGAGAAAAGCTGATTCTCTGCCAATAAGAATCGAGCTAGTCGATTTTGTAGCATGCCATTTCATAAGGAATAAAGTATCCCTGCGCATGCCGGCATACAGGGCATACCGGCGGTGCCTGATTCCCCTCGTGGATATAACCGCAGTTGGTACACATCCATTTGGACACCGCTTTCGGCTGATACCATGTGCCGGACTCCAGCATTTCTGCCAGCTTTGCAAATCTCTGCTCGTGGACATGCTCGATTTCCGCAATCTGATGGAAGGCGGATGCCGCTTCGGAGAATCCCTCTTCCCGGGCGATATTTCCGAATGCCTGATAGACATCGGCAAATTCTTCGTGTTCATTGTGCTCTGCGGCGCGCAGAAGTTCAGGCAGGGTCTCCTGCTGGTCGACAGGGTAACTTCCGTCTATATAGATCGTCTGTCCGGAGAGCTCTTTGAGCAGTTCGTAAAAGCGTTCTGCATGGGCCCGTTCCTGATCGGCGGTATAGCGGAAGATTTCAGCAATAGTGAGCATTCCGTCGTTTTCTGCACGCTCCGCTGCTATCGTATAGCGGTTGCGGGCCTGACTTTCCCCTGCGAAGGCTCTCATGAGATTTTCTTTTGTCATACTATCAGAAAAATTAACAGCCATGATATATACTCCTTTTTTTATTTTAAGGAAAGTATATGTCATGGCTGTCATTTTTATACATTTAGTTGAATCCGATCAGACGCCTTGCCACGCTGTAGGCAAGGGATGAAACCTTTCTGCCCGGGCGCCCCGGCAGATTCATGGTCTGTCCGAGGATGCCGTAGCGGATCTTGATATAAGTCTTGTAATCTTTCCGCTTCAGATAGTCCCAGAGCTCTTTCTTTTTGATCAGATTTTCCTGCTTTTTAGAGCGGATGCACAGAATCGATGAGACTGTCATCATGATCGCCAGATAGTTGATCATATATTTCCGGAGCTTTTTGCTCGTGATCATGCGAAGCTCGTACATTGCGATCATAGTCTTTGTGACAAAGAGCTGCTGGTCGATCCTGCTGATCATTACCTTTTCGTTGACAGACTGATCCTCGCGTCCGATGAAATACCGGTAGAAGTCCACGTTCAGGTAATACAGTGTGCGTACGTGCGGCAGCGGATAATATACATAGATATTGTCTACATAGAAGGTATGTTTCGGCAGTTCCAGCTGGCAGAGCTTGAGCATCTCCGTGCGGTAGATGACGGAGTGCATCAGAATGTACTGATCCAGACGGAAACGTCCGATATCATCCCAGCGGAAAATCTGGTTTTCCGGAAGCACGTTGTCGTAGCGGATTACTTTTTTATGCTCCATGCCGACTTTTTCGTATACATAGTTTGCGATGACCATATCGACCTCAGAGTCCGCTTCGACAAAGCCTTTGACTGCATCTAGAATCTTGAGGAGCGAATCTTCATCCACCCAGTCATCGCTGTCCACAACTTTAAAATATTTCCCTGCGGCGTGTTGCAGCCCGCAGTTGACAGCGTCGCCGTGTCCGCCGTTTTCTTTATTAATGGCTTTTACGATAGTGGGATATTTTTCCTGATAGCGCTCGGCTATTTCCTGTGTACCGTCTTTGGAACCGTCGTTGACTACGAGGATTTCCACATCTTCCCCGCCGGCAAGGATGGAATTGATGGCTTTTTCCATATAGGCTTCCGAATTATAGCACGGTATGGCAAATGATATATATTTCATACTTTTCCTCCCTGAAGTAAGATAAACGTTGATTAATGTATAGTTTACCGCAAATTTATTTTTTTCACAACTCTGAAATCGAGAAAGGATGAACTGCGGCATTGTAAAATTTATTTTTTTCAGATATAGTAGAGGTATCGGTTTTGATCGGTACATGAAGTGTTAAGGAGGAGACCAATGAAGAAAAATGTGATCGTAGGGCAGTCAGGCGGGCCGACTGCTGTGATAAATGCAAGTTTGTACGGCGTTGTATATGAGGCGCTGAACAGAGAAGATGCATGCGGGACAGTATACGGGATGATCAACGGAATCGAGGGATTTCTAAACGATCAGATCATGGATATGGAGCCGCTGGAGCGGTCCGGCGAACTGGAGCTGATCAGGACAACGCCGGGATCCTATCTGGGATCATGCAGATATAAGCTGCCGGAGGATCTCGGAGATGAAGTATATCCGAAGCTGTTTGAGAAGTTCGAACAGTACGGAATCGGATATTTCTTCTACATCGGCGGCAATGATTCCATGGATACGGTGAGCAAACTCTCCCGCTATGCGGAAAAAACAGGAAGCAGTATCCGGTTTATGGGAATCCCGAAGACCATCGACAATGATTTGGTGCGCACGGACCATACGCCGGGCTTTGGGAGCGCTGCAAAATATGTGGCATCTACCGTGCGTGAGATCGCGGTCGACGCGTCCGTATATGACAATAAGAAGTCTGTCACCATCGTGGAGATTATGGGGCGCCATGCGGGATGGCTGACGGCGGCCAGCGCCCTTGCGCGGAAGTTCGAGGGTGACAATCCGGTGTTGATCTATCTGCCGGAGACGGCATTTGATCCGGAGAAATTTATTTCCGATGTGAAAGAAGCACTCGGGAAAGTGTCGAATCTGGTCGTATGTATTTCGGAAGGAATCAACGATGGAAACGGAACATTTATCTGTGAGCTTGCAAGCGATGTGGGTGTAGATAATTTCGGGCACAAGATGCTCACCGGTTCCGGAAAATATCTGGAAAATCTGGTGAAAGAGAAAATCGGGGTAAAAGTAAGATCCATTGAACTTAATGTATGCCAGAGATGTTCTTCTGCAATGCTCTCAGGAACGGACCAGAAAGAAGCCATTGCCTCCGGTGCGTACGGGGTGAAATGCGCCATCGAGGGCGAGACAGGAAAGATGATCGGCTTCTCCCGTCTTCCGGGCGAAGATTATAAGATCGATTATGTCGCGGAAGATGTAAACCGGATCTGCAATCAGGAAAAGACCGTCCCCCTTGAGTGGATTACGGGGAACGGTTCGGATATCGGGCAGGAGTTTATTGATTATGCGCTGCCGCTGATTCAGGGCGAGGTAAAAGTGCCGATGAAAGACGGGCTGCCGCTTTTTGCTTACCGGAAATAATTACTATGAGGGAAGAGTACAGACTGATCTGAGGACCGGACTGCAGGTCTGCGTCGGCGCCGGATCAGCACAGCTGTGTGCCACAGTCTCTTCCAGCTGCCATCTCAACTAGTCCGCGCACTCCGCAGTATACCATGCTCTTAACGGCGCTGTCTGTGTAAAAAGCCATGTGCTGGGTGTGGATAACATTTTTAAATTGTCTTAAATAAGCCATATCACGGTTGGAGAGGATATCGGTACGCAGATCCCTGTGGACGATATCCTCTTCGTATTCTATGCAGTCAAGTCCCAGCGCTCCGATCTGCTCGGATTCGATGCCGGAGATCAGCGCCTTGATGTCTGTGAGCGCGCCTCTTGCGCAGTTGATCAGCACAACACCCTTTTTCATTCGGGAGAGGGCCTCGGCATTGATCATATGGTATGTCTCCGGGGTGAGCGGAAGGTGCAGGGAGATTACATCGGCTTCCCGGTAAATGGTTTCGAGAGAGACGTATTCGGCCAGATCTGATACGGCAGGATTTTCGTGCCGGTTACAGGCGAGGATGCGGCAGCCGAATCCCGACAACTCTTTTATGACTGTGCTTCCGATCTGGCCGGTGCCTATGATTCCCACAGTGAGATCTTTCAGTTCCCGGCCAATGAGTCCGGTGAGGGAGAAATCATTGACCTGTGTACGCCAGAGTGCCTGTTTGTAATTACGCAGGCAGAGCAGGATCATCATGATCGTATAATCTGCGACACCGTGGGGATCATAACACGCGTTGCACACATGCAGCCCGATCCGGCGCGCGTGATCAATGTCGATATGATTGTATCCGATCGTCCGTGTGGACAGGCAGAGTACGCCGCGTTCTTTCAGCATATCAAGCTCGGGTCTGCGGTAATTGTACATACCGAGAACAGTGACTCCGCATCCGGGTTCCAGTTTTGAAATCGCGCTCCCGGTCAGTCCTTCCGGGTGCAGCTCCAGTTCGATTCCCGGAATTTCGGATAACTCTTTAAAATATTCCCTTTCATCATCTCTTACTTCAAATGCATATATTTTCATGAGAGGCCTCCTGATCTGATTAGTATTGACTGCAGACCAGTATAAAAAACAGGGAAAAACCTGTCAATCCAGCGCTTTGACGCGGGAAACCGCTGCGGTGTGAAGCGATGAATCAGGAATTGGATGTATGATACAGAAACATGCTGCATCAGATTTATCAGATCGGGGCAGGCCCATATGAGAGTTATATGAGCAGGAGGTATATATGAGTCAGAAGGTGGAAAATATCCTCAACCTTGCCCTCAACGCAACCCCGGAAGAGCGGGCGCGTTCCGGAGAGCTGGACGTCGGCTATGACCCGGAAGAGCGGGAGTGGGAATTGATCGTAAAATATTCCGGCAGTCTGGAATCTGTCAGGAGTATCTCAACGTCTGTGACGGAGCTGATGAACGGATACGCGGTGATCATAGTTCGGGAGGAGCGGATTGAAGAGCTTGCAGGCATTCCGGAAGTGGAATTTATCGAGAAGCCGAAAAGCCTTTATTTTCAGGCGGACGCGGGACGTCAGGTTTCCTGCATTGATACCGTCCAGAGTGCGCCGTACAATCTGAGCGGCCGGGGCGTCCTGATCGGGATTGTAGACAGCGGGATTGATTATGCGAATCCGGATTTCAGGAACGAGGACGGAACCACGAGGATTGTATCGCTGTGGGATCAGTCGGCATCAGGGAATCCTCCTGCGGGATATACTGTGGGAAGCGAGTTTACAAGGGAAGAAATCAATGCAGTGCTGGAAGAGAGCGCTTCAGGCGGCTTCCCGGGCGTAGACACGGGGACGGTTTTAAGCCGTGATACGAGCGGACACGGAACTGCGGTGGCGGGAATCGCGGCGGGAAACGGAAGAGGAAGCGGGGGGCGGATATACCGGGGCACGGCGCCGGAGTCTGAGCTTATTATCGTGAAGATGGGAATACCGCGTCAGGAGGGATTCCCTCGCACGACCGAGCTGATGACGGGGGTGGATTATGTGATCCGAAAAGCGCTTGAGCTGAGGATGCCGGTGGCTGTCAATATCAGTTTCGGTAATACATACGGCTCCCATGACGGCACTTCTCTTGTGGAGAGATTCCTGAATGATATCTCCGATACATGGAAAAATGTGATCTGTATCGGCAGCGGCAACGAGGGAACGACTGCTGGGCATACGGCGGGACGCGTATCGGATGAGGAAGAAGAGGTTCAGGAGCTGGCTGTTCAGGAGCGGGAACCGGCATTAAATGTACAGATCTGGAAGTCCTATGTGGATGAGATGGATATTTCTATCGCCAGTCCTTCGGGCGAACGTGTGGGGCCTTTGCAGGAGATACTCGGCCCGCAGCGCTTTGTGCTGGGAGATACCGAACTGCTGGTTTATTACGGGGAACCGAAACCTTACAGTGTCAGGCAGGAAATCTATATATCTTTTATACCCCGGCAGTCTTATGTGGACAGCGGCGTATGGCAGATCATACTGACTCCGCGGCGGATTGTGGACGGCGTGTATCAGATGTGGCTTCCGGCACAGGCGGCGCTGAATGTGGGAACATCTTTCCTGATGCCTGTCAGCACCTCCACCCTTACGATTCCTTCCACAGCTTCACTTGCGGTAACAGTTGCGGCGTATGACGCGAGGACATTTTCCTATGCGGACTTTTCGGGAAGAGGGCCGGCGGCAGTCTATGAGGGAAGCAATGTGATAAAGCCTGACCTTGCGGCACCCGGAGTATTGGTCAACGCGCCTGTTCCCGGCGGCGGTTACAGTGCCTTTTCCGGCACTTCGTTCGCTGCGCCTTTTGTCACAGGAAGCGCGGCCCTCCTGATGGAATGGGGAATCGTGCAGGGCAATGATCCGTATCTGTACGGAGAGAAGGTGAAAGCGTATCTGAGGCGCGGGGCAAAGGAACTTCCGGGATACAGCGAGTGGCCCAATTCTCTGCTGGGGTTCGGGGCGTTGTGCGTCAGGGACAGTCTGCCGGTATGAGTATTGGGAAGAAATATTATATACTTGAAGGGGAAAATAGGCTTTTGTATAATAAAACTCAGGCAAAGCTGGATATGCGAAAGAGATTGAGACTGGAGAAAGAGGTGGAATCATGCATACATACCGTCTGGCAGTTTGTGAAGATGAAGAAGTGATAAGGGAAGAATTATGCAGGCTCTGCGGGGAGATATTATCAGATGCCCGGATCACGCATAAGATTATGTCATTTTCTGATGCGGAAGAATTAGAACGGTTACTTGAGTCAAGGGGACAGATTTTTGATGTACTGATCATGGATATTGAGCTGGGCAATAAATCCGGAATGGAGCTTGCAAAAGAATTGCGGAGTAAAAAAGACAGGGTAAGTATTATTTTTTTGACGGGGTATGAAAAATATCTCAAAGATGGATACAGTGTTCAGCCGGTTCATTTTCTGCTGAAACCAGTAAAAAAGCAAGAACTGGCTGAAGCACTTTTAACAGATTGGGAAATGAATCACAGACCCAAAGCGGTGCTTCTTCAGAAGGGCAGCAGGAATTTAAGCCTGCCGCTTGCCTCTGTCTTCTGGGCAGAGACCAGCGGCAACCACAATGTCCGCATTATTCTGAGAGACAGGGACGAGGAGTTCCCTATATCATTATCAGAATTAGAAGCTCTGTTCCCATCCGGACAGTTCGCCCGATGTCATAACAGCTATCTGGTCAGCCTTGCACATATAAGAGAGTTTAAAAGAGCCACTCTCTATATGGACAATGGAAGCGAATTACCGGTGGGACGGAAATATTACAAAAAGATTCAGGAGGCATTTGTCTCATATATCAACCAGTAGATAGGATGACCGGTCTGTCGGGGATTCTAAGGGCAGTCTGTACGGTAAAGACTCCGTCATCCGTGTAATGATAAATGATCGTGCTTTGGTATTTTCCCGCAATTTTTTTCATCTGTCTGAATCCGGGATGTTCAGAACATCAGGAACGTTGATCTGTGCATGTAATCTAATTTTATTTCGTTTTGCCTTAGAGGCGGCGTCATGGAGAATGGTATTGAGGGTGCAGTTTCCTGTGAAGCTGGTCTGCGCCAGAGCATCCTGATTCTCAGTCATCTGGGCAAGCAGATGCTTGATACCCGTATAATCTTTCTTCTGTGCCAGACATTCCAGTGCAGTAAGCTGGTTTCTTAATTCATGGCGTGCGGAAGCTTCATTTTAAACGGTTTCTCTGTGCCATCAGGCATTACCTGTATGGAAGTTGTCCAATCAATGTATTGCATGGAAACATCGACCTGTGTAAAAAGATACAGGAACCATATGACTGCTGCTGCGGCTGTCAGAAAAAGTGCGGCGCAGATCCAGCGAACGTATCGTTTCATTTTAATCTCCCCTTTTATTCCCAATACTAAAATACAGATAAAGTCTTTCCACAATCATACTTAAATGTACGGAATTTGACAAGGTGAGGTCGTAAAATTACCCAAACAACAGTTATAGTACTTAGACGACAACCTATGGTAAGCGGAGGATATGATATAATTGGTATGACTATGGCAGGGAGGTGCGAAAAATGACAAGACTGAAAAAGGTAAGGAGGGTTCTGTTGGGGATAGCGGCAATCTTGCTGATGCTGACGCCGATGAATGTATTTGCGGCAATGACTAACAATGGAACTATGACAGGAACTGGGACATATGGAGCAGACATTGACAATGCTTCTACGGGAGTGATCATTGCCGGAAATTATACGGCAACCGTTTATAATCATGGGTTCATTGCAGGCGGTACCTTCAATAAAATTGTAGACGCAGGAGATGGACGGTATGGACTGCGTGTAGAACTTACGGACATGGATACTGCGGCGATTACATCTGATGCGACTTATACTTATACAGGTGTTGAATATCTGGTTATGCCATATAATACGGATTACAGTTTTACACTTACAGCGGCTGAGGGGTATGACCTGCCAAGCTCCATTAATATCCTGCGCGGTGACACTCCTCTGGTTTCAGGAACGGATTATACCTATGACAATGATTCTGGTACTGTTACGATCAAGGCGGAGGCTGTGAATTATCCTCTGACACTTGAGGCGGCAGGGGTTGAGGCTGATGCAGCGGCACGGATTGGGAATACGACTTACGAGTCTTTGTACGATGCTTTTGACGCTGCATCCGACATGGATGAGTTCAACGGAGCTGCGGTCAGTGCGGACAACCCGGTCGTCATTGAGGTTCTGAAAGATATTACTCTTGAAAAAGCAATCGGTGTTACTGACGATTGGCATGTAAGGCTTACAAGTGCAGAGGGAGGGCCTTACACAGTCACCAGAGGTTCGAAAGTATCGGGTACTATGATCGAGATGTATACAGCAGTCAGTTACCCTCCAAGGGATTACAACAGCACTCTGATCATGGACAACATTATCCTTGACGGCGGGGCCACGGAGGACAGCAGTGAGACGGGCAGCATCCTTCTCATCAAAGGAACTGCTGTTATGAACGACGGAGCGGTTATCCAGAATAATAAAGGAAAGAATAACGGAAGCGCCGTGAATGTCCAGAAAGGCACGTTTATCATGAATGGCGGTTCTGTCATCCAGAACAATACGACGGCTGGATCTGGCGGAGCGGTCATGACATGGGCGGAATTTGTTATGAACGGCGGTACGATCCGGAATAATGCTGCACTGGGAAGCTATGTTTATGGCGGCGGAGTGTATTTCTCGAATGATGGTACAAGCCAGAATGTCTTCCTGTACGGCGGAACGATCACAGGAAATGTAAGAAAGGGCGTTTCTGGAGACAGTCCGGAAGACGTATATACACAGAATGGTTCAGTGCTTGTTATGGGAGGAAATATCCAGATAGGGTATACGACCTTTGCAAGTACAAGCAGCAAGATCATAGTTTCCTCTCCGCTCACGAATTCTACAAATCTTGATTATGACCTTACACCTGTAAATGGTAATGTGGTTATTGAGAAAGGGGAGAATTACGGCGAGGGAAGCTTGGACAGAACCAAATTCGTATTAACCGGATGGAGTTCCCGCTGTCTGTGGCTGTCCGAGGATGGATCTCAAATCACGGTCAATGCCCACCGCGGCGGTACGAATACATGTACAGAGGCAGCTGTCTGTACAAACTGCGGGATGGCTTACGGAAAAGCGTTTGGCCACAAATGGGGGAATCCGGAATGGACATGGTCAGAAGATCACAGCAGCGCCAGTGCAAAGTTTACCTGCCAGAATGACGCCGGCCATGTAGAGACTGTGAATGCAGAAATCAGCAGCAGCACGACGGCAGCAGACTGCACGAATGCCGGAGAGACGGTGTACACGGCAAAAGCAGTCTTCAATGAAAAGACATATACTGATGTGCAGAAAGTGACGCTTCCGGCGGCTGGTCATACTCCGGGAACTGTGTGGAAGTCTGATGGTGCAAATCATTGGAAAGAGTGTATGGTGTGCGGTGATCGGCTGAATGAATCAGCCCATACATATAAATGGGTAACGGATAAAGAAGCCACAGAATCCGAGGCAGGTTCCCGTCATGAGGAATGCAGCATTTGCGGCTATAAAAAGACGGCAGTAGAGATTCCTGCAATTGGAACGTCGGGATCAGAGCAGAACAAAGGATCTGAAAGTTCAAAGACCGGATCTGAAAGCTCGAAGACTGGATCTGAAAGTTCAAAGACTGGGACTGAAAGCCCTAAGACCGGCGGCAGTGACAGTTATACACTCTGGATTGCATTAATGCTTCTGGCATGCGGGGGAATAGCGGGAGCTTCGTTTTATTCCTATAAAAGAAAAACAAAATAAAGGATAAAGTATGACAGATATGAGATACCGGTCTTCGTTTTTACGGAGGCCGGTATCTTTCTGTGCAGAAAGACAAAAGATAATTTTATACCAGATTGTCTTCATATGTGATAAAATAGTTGGGAAAAGCAGTAAAATATTTATGTTGAAAGCAGGATATAACACATGAAATCTCTTCTTAAATATCTGAAAGACTACAAAAAGGAATCCGTACTGGCGCCTCTTTTTAAAATGCTGGAGGCGTCTTTTGAATTGCTTGTGCCCCTCGTCATGGCTGCGGTCATTGATGTGGGGATCGCGCAGGAGGACAGGCCGTATATTGTAAAGATGTGTTTTGTACTTATTGCTCTGGGGCTGATCGGTCTTGTCTGTTCGATCACTGCACAGTATTTTTCCGCAAAGGCGGCGTCCGGCTTCGGGACAGGCGTGCGGCACGCGCTGTTTGAACACATCCAGAAGCTTACATTTACGGAGATGGATACGATCGGAAGTTCTACTCTGATCACGAGGCTGACCAGTGATATCAACCAAACCCAGTCGGGGGTGAATCTGGTGCTGCGTCTGTTCCTGCGGTCTCCGTTTATTGTGTTCGGCGCTATGATCATGGCATTTACCGTAGATGTTAAGGCAGCCATGATTTTTGTCGTGGTGATTCCGGTTCTCTCGGTGATTGTATTCGGCATCATGCTTGTGACCATGCCCCTCTACAGAAAAGTACAGTCCTATGTGGACAGAGTGCTGCTCACTACAAGGGAAAATCTGGCAGGTGTCCGTGTAATACGTGCGTTCAATAAAGAACAGGAAGAACTTGAAAAGTTTGAACAGGAAAATCAGACGCTGACGGAAGCCCAGAAGTTTGTGGGACGTATCTCAGGGCTTATGAATCCGCTGACTTATGTCGTGGTTAACGGGGGAATTATCGCTCTGATTTATGCAGGAGCGATCCGCGTCAATATCGGAGATCTGACACAGGGAGAGGTCGTAGCCCTTATCAACTATATGTCGCAGATCCTGACAGAGCTGGTAAAGCTTGCCAATCTGATCATTACAGTGACAAAGGCGGTTGCATGTGGAAACAGAATCGGAAGCGTGCTGAATATACAGCCGGATATGGAAGATGGAGACCAGATCTTGCCGGCGGGCAATATTTATTCCGCGGCAGAAGGAAGACAGGGGGGACAGGATGCCCCCGTTGTTGAGTTTGATCATGTCTCGCTGACTTATAAAGGAGCAGGCGGCGAATCTCTGACGGATATTTCGTTCCGGGCAATGAAAGGGCAGACTATCGGAATTATCGGAGGAACAGGTTCCGGAAAATCATCGCTGGTTAATCTGATACCCAGATTTTACGATGCTGCACGGGGGCAGATACGCATATTCGGGCATGATATCCGTAAAATCCGGATAGAAAGCCTCAGGGAGCATATCGGTGTTGTGCCGCAGAAGGCTGTTCTGTTTAAGGGGACGATTGCGGAGAACCTGCGATGGGGAAATGAAAATGCATCGGATGCAGAACTGGAAGAAGCGCTTGCAATTTCACAGGCAAAAGAATTTGTGGACAAGAAACCGGACAGAATGGAATTCCAGATAGAACAGGGCGGGCGTAATCTGTCCGGCGGACAGAAGCAGCGCCTTACCATTGCAAGGGCTCTTGTGAGAAAACCGGAGATCCTGATTCTGGATGACAGCGCATCGGCACTTGATTTTGCCACAGATGCGGCACTTCGCAGTGCAATCCGTTCAATGAAAGGCAGTCCGGCTGTATTTATTGTATCTCAGCGGGCATCGTCTGTGCAGTATGCAGATCAGATCATCGTACTGGACGACGGTGAAGCGACAGGAATCGGGACGCATGAGGAACTGCTTGCATCCTGTCCTGCATATCAGGAAATCTATTATTCCCAGTTCCCGGAGGAGGTGCAGGCAAATGGCTGATAAAAAGACAGAAACTCAGATGAATGATAATAAGAAGAAACAGGGACAGGTGGCTGCGCTGAAAAAAGTATTCCGGCATCTTGGAAAATACAGGATTTTTGTCGTATTTTCCATTTTGCTGGCAACAGTTTCGGTGGCGCTTACACTGTATGTCCCGAAACTGACGGGAAACGCGGTTGATTATATTATCGGCGCCGGCAATGTGGATTTCCCGGGGGTGATCCGGATTATGATCCGGATCGGAGTATGTACGCTGATTACAGCGCTGGCCCAGTGGATGATGAATATATGCAATAACAAAATGACATATCAGGTCGTGCAGGATATCCGGAATGAGGCATTCCGCAAGATTGAGATCCTCCCATTGAAATATATTGACGGACATCCGTACGGCGAAGTGGTCAGCCGGGTGATCGCGGATGTGGATCAGTTCGCGGACGGACTTCTGATGGGATTTACCCAGCTTTTCACCGGAATTGCCACGATCGTCGGAACATTCTGCTTCATGCTGTCGGTCAATGTGACGATTACGTTTGTAGTCGTGCTGATCACGCCGGTCTCATTCATTGTGGCGAACTTTATCGCAAAGAGAACATTTTCCATGTTCCGTCTTCAGTCCGAGATCCGCGGGGAGCAGACCGGACTGATCGATGAGATGGTCGGTAACCAGAAGGTTGTGCAGGCATTCGGACGCGGCAGAAAAGTGACAGAAGAGTTCGATGAGATCAATGAGCGGCTTGGGAAAGCCTATCTGAAAGCCACATTTTTCTCATCCATTACGAATCCTTCCACGAGATTTGTAAACAGCCTTGTATATACCGGAGTGGGAATCACGGGCGCCTTTGCAGTAGTAAACGGCTCTCTTTCCGTCGGACAGCTCTCCAGTTTTTTGAGTTACGCGAACCAGTATACGAAGCCGTTTAATGAGATATCAGGCGTAGTTACCGAGTTCCAGAATGCCGTGGCATGCGCGCAGAGAATCTTTGATCTGATCGAGGAAGAACCTCAGACGCCGGAACCAAAGAACGCGGTGGAGCTGAAAGATATACAGGGAAATGTCAGGGCGAAGCATGTGGACTTCTCCTATGTGGAAGGACAGAAGCTGATCCGTGATTTTAATCTTGATGTGAAACCCGGACAGCGGATTGCCATCGTAGGTCCTACCGGATGCGGCAAGACGACGATCATCAATCTGCTTATGCGGTTCTACGATGTGAAGAATGGTTCGATCAGTGTAGAAGGTACCGATATCCGGGAATTGACGCGGAAGAGCCTGAGGGCCGGATATGGCATGGTGCTTCAGGATACATGGCTTAAGACAGGAACAATCCGGGATAATATCACGATGGGCCGTCCTGACGCCACAGATGAGGAAGTCATCGCGGCGGCGAAAGCTTCCCACATCCACAGCTATATCAGACGTCTGCCTCAGGGGTATGATACATGGATTACAGAAGACGGCGGAGGGCTTTCGCAGGGACAGAAGCAGCTTTTGTGTATTGCCAGAGTCATGCTGTGCAGGCCTCCGATGCTCATACTGGATGAAGCAACGTCATCCATTGATACAAGAACAGAGCTGAAGATACAGGATGCCTTTGCGGCATTGATGAAGGGAAGGACTACATTTATTGTGGCGCACAGACTGTCCACGATCCGGGAGGCAGATGTGATCCTCGTAATGAAAGACGGACAGATCATCGAGCAGGGCAATCACGAAAGCCTGCTCGCAGAAGGCGGATTCTATAAACATTTGTATGAGAGCCAGTTTATGAAAAGTCAGGAGAGTGCATAACTATGGAAAGACTGAGTACGCTGTGTTATATTGAACAGGATGGAAAATACCTGATGCTCCACCGCACGGTGAAGAAAAATGACGTGAATAAGGACAAGTGGATTGGTGTCGGCGGACATTTTGAACATGGAGAAAGCCCTGAAGAATGTCTCCTTCGCGAAGTGAAAGAGGAGACAGGATATACATTGACTTCGTGGAAATACAGAGGTATTGTGACCTTTGTATACGGGGAAGATACAATAGAATATATGTCGCTCTATACGGCAGATGGGTTCACGGGAGAACCTGTCGAATGCGACGAAGGGGAGCTGGAGTGGGTGGATAAGAAAGATATACCTGCGCTGGAACTGTGGGAAGGAGATAAGATATTTTTCCGCCTGCTGGATATGGAAAGAGAGTTCTTTTCCCTGAAGCTTGTCTACAACAGAAGCGATGTGCTGCAGTACGCTGCTCTTGACGGAGTGCCGCTGGAACTGTTCGATGAGATCAGAGAGGATGGCAGCAGGACAGGAGCGGTCAAGGAGCGGGGCGTGGTGCACGAAGACGGTTCGCTCCATCCGACTGTACACACATGGATCGTCCGGCCCAATAACAAAAGCGGATATGATCTGCTTCTTCAGAAACGCAGCGAGTGCAAAGATTCCAACCCGGGATGCTGGGACATCTCCTCGGCGGGACATGTGGAAGCCGGCTGCGGATATCTTGAGAGCGCTGTAAGAGAACTGAAAGAAGAACTTGGCATTGATGCGCTTCCGGAGCAGCTCAGAGAGGTTGGGACAAGGCGGTGCGGATTTGAAAGTGAATTTTACGGACGGCCTTTCCGGGATAATGAGCTGAGTATGATTTACATATATGAGGAACCGGTGAATACGGCTGAACTTACACTGCAGGAGTCTGAGGTATCAGAGACGGCGTGGATGGACTACGAAGAGTGCCGGAAAAAAGTCGCCGGCCATTTGTTTCAGAATTGTATATACGAGGATGAGCTGGATATGGTAGGAAGAGCATTGAAAATCTCTATATAATAAAAAACGGAGATATAAGCGCGGATAAGAGAAAGGAAGCAAAAAGTCATGAAGTATGCAGTTATATATGAAAGCGCAACAGGAAATACAGAGATGCTGGCAAAGGAAATAAGAAACACTCTGGGAGAAGAAAAATGTGTCTGCTTCGGTACACCGGAAGAAGAACTGCAGAGTAAGGCAGAAGACGCGGATCTGATTTTTCTCGGTTTTTGGACTGAGAAGGGGGAATGCAGTGAAAAGATTGGAAAGTATATGGAGACACTGCATAACCGGAATGTATTTCTCTTTGGCACGGCAGGTTTTGGCGGATCAGAACAGTATTTTACACAGATCCTGAACCGTGTATCTGCCCATCTGCCGGAAGGAAATAAGGTGTCAGGGACGTATATGTGTCAGGGGAAAATGCCTCAGAGCGTGCGGAAACGCTATGAGGCGATGCAGGAGAAAGCTCCTCAGGACGAGAAGATAAAGATGATGATAGATAATTTTGACAAGGCAGCATCCCATCCGGATGAAACAGATCTTGCCCGTTTGGGAAAAGCGGCTGCAGATCTTGATATCTGAATAACCGGGAAAGGGGGCTGGAACTATGACGGAGACAGGAGTGATACACGGCAGATTTCAGGTCCTCCACCTGAAACATATGGAATATCTTCTGGCGGCAAAGATGAGATGCAGGACATTGTATGTGGGAATCACCCATCCGGATATCTCGGCGTATCCGGCAACATCGCCTCTTGATGAGCATGGAACAACAAAGATGGACAATCCTCTTACATATTTTGAAAGGTATGAGATGATCCGGGATGCCCTGCTGGATTTCGGTGTCAAGAGAGAAGAGTTTGAAATTATGCCGTTCCCGATCAGCAGTCCGGATGTCCTGCTCCAATATGTGCCCGCCGATGCAGTGTATTATATGAGCATCTGCAGTCCGTGGGATGAAGAAAAGTATCAGATCCTGCGCTCTCTGGATCTTAATGTAGAGATCCTGTGGAGAAGGACGGGGGAAGAGAAGGGAATTACAGGAACAAAACTGCGCGGCATGATTGCCAGAGGAGAAGAATGGCAGCAGTATGTGCCAAAGACCGCAGCGGAATATCTGGATAGAAACGGAATCGATCTGAGAATCCGGCAGCTCTGCTATACTTATGGGAGCAGATAGGGTGCCGGCAGATCAGGCAGAGCGGCCTTCCGTCTGTGCGGGCGGTCAAGGATGAGGTTCGGCGAACAGACCGATATCAGGAGGCAGAAAAGTAAACAGGAAGAAAAGTATGGCGAAGAGGACAGTCAGAAAATATATGGCTGTTCTCTTTTGTGCTGTTTTTGCGGAGTCTTGCAGTTTCCAAGCACAGAAAAAGGTAATGAACACACTGATATAGAATATGAAAATATCTATCCACGCAATATTGTACCCGAGGATGCCGGAATAAGTGTAGAAAAGGACCGGAACCGCAAGCGTGCCGATAAGACCGCCGAATAAGAGAGAAGGACGCAGCGGCGGTGCTTCATCTGCGAGGTGCGGCGGAAGGAAGAACGACCAGAGAAGAACAGGAAAAAATACAAGTTTCATATGTTCCCATGTAGATTCGCTGACAGGAGCGATAAGGCCGGCCAGAGGATTGTTGCCTGACCAGCCGTAGAAGAAATGAGCTGCAGTTCCAAGAACGGCAGAAAACATAAAACCTGCTATAAGATATTGTCCGGATGTTTTCATAAAAATCACCTGCAAATACATGATAACTGAAACAGTTCTGCTTGTGTGCCTGTTTCAGTTCAGTATATGCAGGCGGCTTAATAATTATCAATTTGAAAAACAACTTTATTATGGAGGGAATGCCGGCCGGCTTTTATCTTTCTGCCAGAAAAGCCAGCAGCGCTTTCGACGAATAATTCAGGATCAGATTGCGCGGTACTTTAGCAAGCCGTGCGGCATCTGCCGCATATGTAAAATCCCCTACGTGTGATTTCCCGTGGCTGTCGCTTGAAAACAGCACAGGATAATTAAAGTGCACGGAAAGGTTCAGGATGATCAGATCTGTGAATCTGGTATCTCCCCGGTAGCCTTCCGGACTTAAAGAACTATTGTTGATTTCCAGCAGCACATGATGTTTCATTGCTGCGGAAAAAAGCTGAAAAGGATCAATTGGGAATTTTGTGTCGTCACAGTGTCCGATCACGGTTACATATGGATTCTTCATGGCATTGATATATGCCTGTGTGTTTTCTTCGACAGAACCCGGTTTCATAACAGGCTGGTGCATGCTGGCGATTACGTAGTCCAGACTTTTCAGAATATCGTCTGACAGATCAAGATTTCCTCTGCCGTTTATGATATTCGCCTCTGCGCCATACAGCATTTTAATGCCGAGCCGTTCTCTCTGTGCATATTTCAGATTGCGGAAATAGGATATCCGTCCGCCGCCCAAAGTAGCGGGACCGTGATCTGATATGCCGAGCATTTTCAGATTGCAGGCTTTGGCAGCTTTTACCATGTCGGTAATGGTGGCGCTGGAACCGTGGCCGCTGGCAATCGTATGTGTGTGGATGTCCAGTTCATAGCGTTCGGCAGGAAATGCAGACAATCCTGCAGGCGGGACGAATTTTCCAAGGGCGTCGTTCCAGACCATATTGTTTTCACGGGCATGGTTCATGCCATATGTCCCGTATGCGCGATGCTGATATGCCATAGAACGATGCCTCCCTTTCCTCAGAAAATTTCACTATTTTAAGTATGGTACATTTTTATTATAATGTCAATCTGAAAATCACAAAAAACAAACATGAATCATTAAAAATAGTGTTGATTTATGTGGAAAGCGTGGAAAAAGCTGTTGCACTATATGTTGATTCACGTTGACTTCCAGATGGCAGATTGCTATTATTAAGACAGTTATAATACTCGGAAGTCAAAAAGGAGAGAAGAAATATGATTACAGTAAATGCAATGGGCGATATCTGCCCGATCCCGGTAGTTAAGACAAAAAAGGCTCTTGGGGAAATGGACGGCCCCGGCCAGATTGAAGTTCTGGTGGACAACGAGACAGCAGTAAAGAATGTGACAAAGATGGCGAAGAGCTCCGGCGCTGCTGCCGAGTCTGAACAGCTCGGGGAGAGGCAGTACCGGGTGCTGATCACTGTAGGAGAGGCGGCAGCGGCACAGCTTAAGGCCTCCGGCAGCGGGAACGCGTCTCAGGCTCAGAACCGGCCGGAAACGGCATCAGACTGCAGGACATGTATCGGAACAGTAGTGGCTGTGGGATCCGACCGGATGGGCGAAGGAAGTGAAGAACTGGGGCATATTCTCATGAAGAGTTTTCTCTTCGCTCTGACACAGCTCGATGACATGCCGGATAAGATCCTGTTCTATAACGGCGGTGCAAAACTTACTGTTGAGGGTTCGGAAAGTCTGGAAGATCTTAAGACACTGGAAGAGCAGGGCGTTGAGATTATGACATGCGGAACCTGTCTCGACTATTACGGAATAAAAGATAAGCTTGCCATTGGCAGTGTGACGAATATGTACAGTATTGCAGAGACACTTCAGGGCGCTATGAGCGTGATCCGTCCGTAATTGGAAGAAGGAACGCTGATCTGTGAAGTGCCAAGGCTTTGAAATCTGACTTTGGGAGGTTGGAAAATAATGAATGAAGAAATCCGTCTGACACAATTCGCAAAACATGGCGGCTGTGCGGCAAAGATCGGGCCGGATACTCTTTCCCGGGTGCTGGGACGTCTGCCGAAATTCAGCGATCCGGATCTGATCGTAGGATTTGAGACATCCGATGACGCAGCCGTGTATAAGATTACAGATGATGTGGCAGTGATCCAGACACTTGATTTTTTTACACCGGTGGCAGATGACCCGTATACGTTCGGGCAGGTGGCGGCCGCAAATGCTTTAAGTGATGTTTATGCCATGGGCGGTGAACCGAAGATTGCATTGAATATCGTATGTTTCCCCGGAGATCTTGATCCGGATATCTTAGGTGAGATATTAAGAGGAGGAGCAGAGAAAGTGCGGGAGGCAGGCGCAGTCCTTGTAGGGGGCCACTCAATTCAGGACGATGAACCCAAATACGGCCTTTCTGTGGCAGGACTGGTGCATCCGGACCGGGTGTATAAGAATTTCGGCTGTGAGAAAGGCGATGTGCTGATCCTTACAAAGCAGCTTGGAAGCGGGATTGTCAACACGGCGGTAAAAGCACAGCTGGCATCGGAGGAGTCTGAGAGAGAAGTCATCCGTGTTATGACCACATTGAATAAAAAGGCAAAGGAGACAGCGGCAGATTTTACAGTACATGCATGTACGGATGTGACAGGGTTCGGACTGCTGGGGCACTGCTCGGAGATGGCGGATGCGGGCGGCGCAGTCATTGAGCTCGGCGTGGAAGGCATAGCGTTTATGCACGGGGCAAAAGAGTATGCAGAGATGGGACTGATTCCGGGAGGCGCATACAGAAATCAGAAACATGTCAGCCGTCTTCTGGATACAGGAGATGTCAGCGAGGTGTATGTGGATCTTCTCAGCGATCCCCAGACCTCCGGCGGACTGTTATTTGCGGTGCCGGAAAATGAGGCGGAAGATCTGCTCCGGGCATTTGAGCGCGCAGATCTGGGAACGAAAGTTTCCGTTGTCGGCAGAGTGCTGGAAAGCGGAACAGATAAGCCCGGCATCCGGCTGTGTGATAAGGTGGAAATTAAATGAATTTGAAACAGCTGGAGGCATTTGTGAGGGTGGCGGAGACGAAGAGCTTTTCGGCAGCAGCAAAGCAGCTCTATCTTACCCAGCCTACCGTAAGCGCACATATTACCTCACTGGAAAAGGAACTGAATACCTGCCTGCTGGTTCGGAATACGAAAGGCGCCGTGCTGTCTGAATCGGGGAAGGAGCTGTATGCCTACGCGGAGCAGATGCTTGAGCTGGAGCAGAAGATCCGTCTTCGGTTCGGCCTTGCAGGAAGGCAGTCCGGAAGTGTGCTCAGGATTGCGGCATCTACAATACCATCACAGTATCTTCTGCCCGCCGTTATGGCACAGTTTCGAAGATCATACCCGGATGAACAGCTGAAGCTGTTCGAGACAGACAGCAGCGGTGTTGTGGAGATGATCCTGTCCCACAAGGCGGACATAGGATTTACCGGAACAGTGATGGAAAAGGGAAATTGTACCTACATTCCCTTTTATCAGGATGAGCTGGTCGTCCTGACGCCTGCCGATGAAAGATTCCGGGCGAGGCAGGGGGTGGACCCTGCCTCATGGATTCTGGATGAGCCGGTTATCCTGCGGGAGGAAGGATCAGGCACAAGAAAGGAAGCGCTCCGCCTTCTGGCACAGCTTGGTGTCGATATTTCCAGACTCAATGTAGCTGCAATGATGGAAAATCAGGAGACGATCAAGCGGTCAGTTGCCAGTGGAATGGGCGTATCCATTCTCTCGAGGCTGGCTGCCGCAGAAGAGATCCGGAGCGGAAAACTTCTTGCGTTTCCTCTGGGTGAGACCGGAGGAAAGCGGAATATCAATGTGGTTTATGATGCAGGATATCCGAGTCTGCCTGCGGCGGATAAATTTATAAAAACAGTCAGAAAGATGTATCTGTAGAAGAATTACAGGCAGCCTGACAGATGCGTAAAATATGGAATTCCCGCTTATAGATAATATCTATAAGCGGCATTTTTTTATTTCGGTTTTCGATTAGACGTAATCCGGAAAGAACCCTATACTTAAAGTATGCATTGCACAGAGAAGGAGTGGATGATCTATGATTTACATGGACAATGCGGCTACCACGTTACACAAACCGGATGCCGTCAAAACCGCGGTACTTGCGGCGCTTGACACGATGGGAAATGCAGGGCGGGGAGCATCGGAGCCTGCACTGGATGCTTCAAGGATAATCTACGGGGCACGGGAAAAGCTGGCCCGGTTTTTCAATGCGGAATCAGCAGCTCAGATTGTATTTACGGCGAATTCTACAGAGAGCCTTAATATTGCCATAAAGGGGCTGATTTGTCCGGGAGACCATGTGATCACGACCGTGCTTGAACATAATTCGGTCTTAAGACCTCTGTATGAATGCCGGGAGCGCGGAGCAGAACTTTCAATCCTCGGGTGCGATGAAAAAGGAAATATCTCATATGACGAGATGGAACGTGAGGTAAAAGAGAACACAAAAGCAATCGTCTGCACCCACGCTTCCAATCTCACAGGTAATATGATCGACCTGAAGAAAGTGGGAAAAATTGCAGGGAAACATGGCCTGCTCTTCGTAGTGGACGCATCCCAGACAGCAGGAGTATGGCCTGTTGATGTCAGGGAGAATGGAATTGATGTACTCTGTTTTACCGGTCATAAAGGTCTGATGGGACCTCAGGGGACAGGGGGGATGTATGTCAGGCCCGGCGTCAGGATCCGTCCTCTTCTGTCCGGCGGGAGCGGGATCGATACCTATAACCCGCATCATCCGTCACAGATGCCCACAGCGCTGGAAGCAGGCACATTAAACGGACACGGCATTGCAGGTCTGAGCGCCGCGGTCTCTTTCCTTGAAGAGACCGGGCTGGACGTGATCCGCGCAAAAGAGCAGTCGCTGATGCGGCGGTTTTATGAAGGTATTTCCTGTATTCCTGGTGTAAAAGTATATGGGGACTTCGGTACAGAACAGCGTGCTGCTATCGTATCTTTTAATATCGGGGATTATGACTCTTCGGAAGTCAGTGATGAGCTGAATACGGAGTACGGAATCGTGACGAGGCCGGGCGCCCACTGTGCGCCGCTGATGCATCAGGCTTTGGGAACCGTAGAGCAGGGAGCCGTCAGATTCAGCTTTTCTTATTACAATACCGAAGAAGAGGCAGATGCCGCTATACAGGCGGTGAAAGAACTGGCGCAGGAGTGAGAGACTGTGCCAAAGATAAGCAGGAGGGAAAAGAAACATGAATTTAACTGATTCAAAAAAGAAACTGGCGCTTGCAGGACTTGTCTGCGGGCTTGTTGCGGCGTGTCTGGCGTATTTCGGCAATCCGGCAAATATGGCGTTCTGCATCGCGTGCTTTATCCGTGATACGGCAGGTGCACTGGGGCTGCATTCCACGGAGACTGTACAGTATGCAAGACCTGAGATCATAGGTCTTGTACTGGGAGCGTTTCTTATTTCTGCAGCCACCAAGGAGTACCGTTCCACGGCGGGATCTTCTCCGATGGTACGTTTTGTTCTGGGGATGATCCTTGCCATAGGTTCTCTGGTGTTTCTGGGATGCCCGCTCCGCATGATCATCCGTATGTCTGCCGGCGACCTGAATGCGTGGGTGGCTCTGATCGGATTTATTCTCGGAGTAGGAACCGGAGTGATTGCTCTTAAGAAAGGGTTCAGCCTCGGACGCGCCCATCTGACGAACCGTATGAGCGGAGGGGTGATGCCGGTGCTGATGCTGGGCATCCTCGTGCTTGCTCTTGCAACTACACTGTTAAAGAGCAGCCAGAGCGGTCCGGGAAGCATGCACGCGCCCATCGCACTCTCTCTGATCGGAGGGCTGATCTTCGGGGCGTTTGCACAGAAGTCCAGAATGTGTTTTGCGGGAAGCATCCGTGATGTGATCCTGATGAGAAACTTTGATCTGCTGACAATCATCGGAAGCTTTTTCGTTGTAATGCTGATCTATAATGTTGCCACAGGAAATTTTAATCTCGCATTTAACACCCCGGGAGTGATCGCACACTCAGAACATCTCTGGAACATTCTGGGAATGTACGCGGTAGGATTTGCCGCCGTACTTGCAGGCGGATGCCCGCTGCGTCAGCTCATCCTTGCGGGGCAGGGATCATCGGATTCCGCCATGACGGTGATCGGTATGTTTATCGGTGCGGCGCTGGCGCACAATCTGGGGCTTGCCGCAAGCGCAACGGCTCTCAATCCAGAGACACAGGAGATTACAGCGGGAAGCGTTCCGCTGAACGGAAAAGCCGCGGTTATCATCTGCATCGCAGTATGTTTTATAATCGGCTTTTTGAATAAAAGAAGCGAGAATAAATAAACCGTAAAAGAGAGCGGTGAAAAGAAAGAAGGAATATAAAATGAAAGAAGTAGATGCAAGAGGTCTTTCCTGTCCGGAGCCGGTGATGCTTACGGAGGAAGCGATGAAAAGCGAGGCAGGGGCCATAAGGGTTCTTGTAACTGAGCCGCACCAGAAAATGAATGTAGAAAAATGTGTATGGGATCACGGAAGAAACTGTACATCGACGGAGACGGAAGATGGATTTGCTGTTGTGATAGAACCGAAGAAGTAAGAAGTATGAGAAAGAAAGTATTAAAACTTGTTGTTACATTTCACACAACTGCAGACGCCATGGCTATGGAAAAAGCCTGCAAAGAAGCAGAGGTCCCGGGCAGGCTGATCCCTGTGCCGAGGGAGATATCCGCAGGGTGCGGTCTTGCGTGGTGCGCGCCGCTTTCGGAGAGAGAAAAACTGCTCGTCGTGATGGCGGAACACGGCATAGAGCAGGAAGACCTGCATGAATGCATGCTGCTGTGAACGGCGCCTGTTCCCCGTTGGACGAGACCATTTGTTTATCACATTTACAACACAGAACGTTCACATAATGCTGTTACCCTCTTGAATGTGTTCAAATATGCATTCAGGAGGGTAAAGCTTTGATTGAAGTGAGGAATCTGGTAAAAAAATACGGAACCCATTTAGCCGTAGACCATCTGGATTTTAAGATTGAATCCGGGCGGATCTATGGCTTTTTAGGTCCTAACGGCGCCGGAAAATCGACGACCATGAACATTATGACAGGGTATCTTGGCGCGACAGAGGGCGAGGTGCTCATTGACGGACACGATATCCTGAAAGAACCTGAGGAGGCAAAACGGCACATCGGATACCTGCCGGAACAGCCGCCTCTTTATGTGGATATGACAGTCCGGGAGTATCTCGAATTTGCCGCGGAATTAAAGGGCATCCCGAAGGCGAAAAGAGAGGAAGAGATCACAGAAATTGAGAAATTAGTGAAGATCAAAGATGTAGAACACCGTCTGATCAAGAACCTCTCAAAAGGATACCGCCAGAGAGTGGGCCTTGCGCAGGCAGTTCTCGGCTTCCCTGAGATTATCATACTGGATGAGCCAAGTGTGGGTCTGGATCCAAAGCAGATCATAGAGATCCGCGAGCTGATCCGGAAACTGGCAAAGAATCATACGGTCATTTTAAGCTCCCATATCCTTGCGGAGGTGAGGGAAGTCTGTGACTATATACTGATTATATCGAAGGGAAAGCTTGTGGCCAGCGATACACCTGAGAATCTGGAAAAAATGCTGGGAGAGCATAACTCTGTGGAGATTGAGACGGAAGCATCGCCTGCCGAGGTGCGTCTGATCCTGAAGAATGTGCCGGGAATCGAGTGCGTTGAAACGCAGGAGACCGGGGACGGACTGACGCAGGCAAAGATTACGGAGAAGAAGGGGGAGGACATCAGAGAACGGGTATTTACTGCCTTTGCATCTGCAAAGACCCCGCTTCTTACTTTAAAAGCAGCAGGAATGACTCTGGAAGATGTCTTTATGGAACTGACCCAGAGTGATACCGTGCCGGATGCGTTTATATCCGGAACAAAATGGGAGGAGGCAGGTACAGATGCTGGCGATTTATAAAAGAGAACTGAGGTCGTATTTTCAGTCCATGGTCGGCTGTGTGTTTGTGGCGTTTCTGATCGCCTTTACGGGAATCTATTTTATGGCTTATAACCTTGTATCAGGTTATCCGTACTTTTCTTATACACTGTCCGGCTCTCTGATTGTATTTATTGTGGGGATTCCTCTGATTACTATGCGGAGCTTTTCGGAGGAGAGAAGAAACAGGACAGACCAGCTCCTTCTCACGGCGCCTGTGAGTCTGGGAAAAGTTGTTATGGGCAAATATCTTGCTATGGTGACGGTGATCGCAATTCCGAATGTGATTTTCTGTATATTCCCTCTGATCATAAAATCACAGGGAACCGCGTACCTTACAGTGGACTATATTTCGATCGGTGTGTTTTTCCTGCTTGGGTGCGTCTATGCGGCAATCGGAATGTTCCTGTCTTCCCTGACGGAAAGCCAGATGATTGCGTTTATCAGTACGTTCGGGATACTTCTTGTCTTGTATCTGTGGGATGGTATTTTGTCCATGCTTCCGGTATCCGCCGTAAGCGGTCTTGCAGGGATACTGATTCTTCTGTCAATTGCGGCTTTCTATATCTGGCATATGACCGGAAATGCACTGATATCCGGTGCAGTGGAAATCATCGGCGCGGCAGCGGCGGTTATTGTATTTGTGGTAAAGCGGGAACTCTATGAGAATCTGCTAACGAATCTGCTTGGAAGACTGGCGCTGGCAGATGTGTTTACGGATATTACGGAAAACAGCATTGTGGATGTGACGGGAATCGCCTTGTATCTGTCAGTTATCGTGGTGTTTGTATTTCTGACGGTACAGTCGATTCAGAAGAGACGCTGGAGTTAGGAGGGCCGGATCATGAACAGAATAAAAGCATTGAAAAACATATTCCGCACGTCAGGCACAAGGCACGGAGCATACAGTGTAGGATTGACTGTGCTTGTACTGGCTGTTGTGATAGTATTCAATCTGATTATCGGGCAGATCCCGGAGGCTTACCGCAATGTGGATGTAAGCAGCACGAAGATCTATGACATATCGGATACAACGCGTGATCTGCTGGACAGTCTGGATAAAGAGGTCGATATGACCATATTGGCGGTAAAAGATGACACAGATGAGCGGATCACTACATTTCTCAGCAGATATGCCGCTCTGTCAGATAAGATCAGCGCAGAGTGGATCGATCCGGTGCTTCACCCGTCTGCTCTTACGGATTATGACACAACGGAGAATACGATTGTTGTGTCCTGTGCAGATACAGGAAAGACAACCACGGTATCTTTTGATGATATTCTGGTGATGGATCAGTATTCATACTATTATTACGGGACTACATCCTACACAGAATTCGACGGGGAAGGACAGCTGACCGGAGCAGTCAACTATGTGACAAATGATACAGACCATACAATCTATCAGACGACAGGGCACGGGGAGAGTACGCTTTCCACGACAGTTACGGATCTGATGGAAAAGAACAGCTATACGCTCTCGGAAGTGAATCTTCTTATGACCACGTCAGTCCCGGAGGACTGTGATCTGCTTCTTATGGATGCACCGACTGCAGATCTCTCGGAGGATGAGGCACAGATGCTCAGGGACTATCTTGCGGACGGCGGAAAAGTCATGGTCCTGTTCGGTGATACAAGCTCAGCCGATCTTCCGAATCTGGCAGGGATATTAAGCGAGTACGGCATTGAGGCTGCAGACGGATACATTGCCGATCCGACGAGATGCTATCAGGGAAATTACTATTATATTTTCCCGGAACTTTCGGTATCCGGAGATATGGCGGACGGAATCTCTTCGGAGATGGTACTGCTTACGAATGCGCACGGTATGAATCTGAATGATCCGCAGCGGGATACAATTTCCACATCTGCTTTTATGTCCTCGTCGGATCAGGCATATGCGGTGACAGAAAGCACGCAGGAACAGGGAAGCTACGCACTCGGTGCGGTGGCGTCAGAGACCATCAAAAATGAGGAAGATTCCGGCAGCGGCGATGCGGAAGACACATCCGGCAGCAGTGCGTCAGATGACGGAACAGCGGACAGCAGTGCGGAGGAGAAAGAAAGCAGGCTTACTGTAATCTCTGCAGGCAGTCTGATCGACCAGTCGATCACTGACACCTTCCCTCAGCTTGAAAATACACAACTCTTCATGAATGCCGTGACAGCCAATTTCGACGGAGTACAGAATCTTTCCATCGAGGCAAAGAGTCTGGGGACAGAGTATAATACGATGCAGCATACAGGACTGCTCAGCTTCTTTGTGATCTTCGGAATCCCGGCGGTAATCCTGATCGGCGGCTTTGTTGTATGGTTCAGGAGGAGAAGAGCATGAGAAAGAAAAATAGAGGCGCCCTTATTCTTCTGGCCATCCTCGTCCTGATGCTGGCAGCGTATTTCGCACTCAGGGCGTGGAATACCGGACAGGAGAAAAAGGAGAAAGAGCAGCAGGAGGCGGCAGCTGTTCATGTGACAGAAACTTCTGCAGATGAGATAGTATCTTTTAAATTCAATGTGGGAAACGGTGATCTGGAACTTAATAAAGAAGATGACCGGTGGTACTATACTCCGGATAAAGATTTCCCGCTGAAACAGAGCTATCCGGAAGAGATGGCGGAGACAGCGGGGAGCATTACGGCTGACCGGAAACTGACAGACGGGGATTCCATCGAGGCCTACGGACTGGATGATCCGGTGTATACAATAGAATACACGGATGCAGACGGCAATGTAACAGAACTCCTTTTCGGAGATATGACAGGCGATGATTATTACGTGATGAAAGACGGGAGCGATACCGTCTATACTGTAGGAAGCAGTGTGATCGATCCGTTCAACCATGCACTGGATGATATGGCGCAGCTTGATGATTACCCGAGCATCGGAAGCGGCAACCTCGTGAAAGAAGTGATCACCCAGAATGGCGTGACAACGATTTATGACAGTGAGAATGATGACCAGACAGAGGATATGGCAGCAATAGCAGGCGGGTTAGGAGCAGTGACACTTTCCGAGGTGGCGGATTATTCCGTGGAAGATGAAGATCTCGCAATGTACGGTCTGGACGAGGATTCCCGAATTACAGTGGAGGCAATATATACACAGAATGATGAAGACCAGATCCTTACACTGTATATCGGAAATGAAGACGGAAACGGGAATCGGTATGTGATGATGAATGACTCGCGAATCGTATATCTGATTTCAGATGAGATATGCGGCAATATCCTGAATGTGTAAGAATTTATAGGAATTTAATTGACTTTGCAGGAAAAACGGTAGAAAATATATTCCATACTGAAATTCTGAGGGGCGCTTCTAAGGGGCCTGCCCCTTCAGAAGAGGCAGCATTCATTTCATTGAAAAGGACGGGTGTAAATGAAAGAAAAATTTATGCGGTTTATGCAGGGAAGATATGGAATTGACCAGCTTTCTAAATTTCTTCTTGTTATCGGTCTTATTTTAGTTATTGTATCAGCACTGCTGGGTAACAGGCCGATTTCGCTGATTTTGTATCTTGCAGGATGGTTTTTTGTCATCTACTGTTATTTCCGGGTGTTTTCAAGAAACGTGAGCAAACGCTATTCGGAAAATCAGGCTTTTCTTGCGAAAACGTACGGAATCAGAAATTTCTTCCAGAAACAGAAGAATATATGGAAGCAGAGAAAGGTGTACCATATCTATACATGTCCGTCATGTAAGCAGAAGATCCGTATACCCAAAGGCAAGGGAAAGATTGAAGTAAGATGTCCGAAGTGCGGCACTACATTTATAAAAAAGAGCTGACCGGCAGCAGATAACGCTGTGCCGGCAGATCAAAGCTGAAGGGAGAAAGGAAATGTCAGATCCATACAGCATACTTGGTGTGGATAGAAATGCATCGGATGAAGAGATAAAGAAGGCCTATCGCAGACTGAGCCGGAAATATCATCCGGATGCCAATATTAATAATCCGCATAAAGACGAGGCGGAGGCAAAATTTAAAGAAGTACAGCAGGCTTATCAGCAGATTATGGATGAGCGTGAGAAAGGATATTCGTCAGAAAGCAGCAGCCAGAACAGCTCCGGGAGCGGATACGGCGGCTCCTATGGGGATTATGGTCCGTTCGGCGGCTTTGGAGATTTTGGCGGATACGGCCCGTTTGGCGGAGATCCTTTTGGAAATTCCGGTTCATATGGCAGAGGACAGCAGAGCCGGAAGGAGACAGAAGAAGACATCCATCTCCGCGCGGCTGCAAATTATATACGCAGCGGACATTACAGGGAAGCACTCAATGTGCTTGACGGGATCAAAGACAGGAGCGCGCTCTGGTATTTCTACAGCGCATCCGCAAATTCCGGTCTGGGCAATAATGTTACAGCACTGGAACAGGCCAGAGAAGCTGTCAGACTTGAACCGGATAACACACAGTATCAGATGCTGCTGCAGCGCCTGCAGAACGGCGGAACATGGTATCAGCAGCGGCAGAGTACATACGGATATCCGGGGACATTTGACACAAGCTGCTGCGCAAAGCTGTGCATAGCTAATCTTCTGTGCAACCTCTGCTGCGGAGGCGGCGGATTGTGCTGCGGCGGGTATGGAGGAGGATATTATATTTAGATATTCATCTGCGGCAGTCTGATTCACGTATCCGCAGATGGATTACAAAATTGATACCAGCTCCGGTTACAGGAAATAACTTCAAGTAACAAAGCAGGAAAACGGCTCACCTGACGCCATTTTCCTGCTTTTCTTCTGCTGAGCCGGTACGAAAAATCGGAAGTTAACTTTGCAACACATTCTGTATTGTGTTATCCTATATTGTGTTAATTTATTCTCTTCATTAAATGAAAATGAGCAGGAGGAAGTGTATCGTGAGATTAGATAAATTACTGGAACGTCTGGATTATGAAGTCGTGCAGGGAAGTGACGGAATTGAGGCTGCTTCGCTTGTCAATGATTCGAGAAAAGTAGAAGAAGGTTCTGTTTTTGTCTGCATCAGCGGCGCTGTATCGGACGGACATAAATTTATTCCGGATGTCGTCTCAAAGGGAGCGGCGGCTGTGGTTGTAGAACGCGAAGTACAGGTGGATGAAAATGTGACGGTGATCCGCGTAGAGGATACGAGATATGCTCTGGCGCTTATGTCGGCCGCCTATTTCGGATACCCGGCGGAAAAGATGAAAATTATCGGCATAACGGGAACGAAAGGCAAGACTACTACAACCTATATGATTAAATCCATTCTTGACAGCGTGGGTTATAAAGTAGGGCTTATAGGCACGATCGAGGCAATTATCGGCGATAAGAAGATACCGGCGTCGAATACAACGCCCGAGTCTTATACGATCCAGCAGTATTTTGCACAGATGGTGGAAGCGGGGTGCGACTGTGTTGTAATGGAAGTTTCGTCTCAGGGACTGATGCTTCACCGTACATCCGGCATTCCGTTTGAGATTGGAATATTTACGAATCTCGGAAGGGATCATATCGGGCCCAATGAGCACAAGGATTTTGACGATTACAAGAGGTGTAAGGGACTTCTTTTTAAGCAGTGCAAGCTGGGCATAGCAAATGTTGACGATAAGTATTTCCGCGATGTATTCAGCGGAGCTGCATGCCGGGTGGAGACTTTCGGGTTTTCGAAGGAGGCTGATCTGAGAGCAGAGAATGTACAGCTTGTATCCAGACCGGGCTATCTGGGGGTTGCATACCATGTGGCGGGGCTGATGGATTTTGATGTGGAGATAGATATTCCAGGCACGTTCAGCGTTTATAATTCCCTGACAGCGATTTCGGTATGCCGTCATTTCAATGTGCCTGTGGAGAAAATTAAGGATGCACTGAAAAAGGCGAAAGTAAAAGGGCGTATTGAGATGGTCAAAGTCTCAGATGATTTTACGCTGATGATCGATTACGCACATAATGCAATGAGTCTTGAGAGTCTTCTCACCACACTGAAAGAGTACAATCCGAAACGTCTTGTCTGCCTGTTCGGATGCGGGGGCAATCGGTCAAAGGAACGCCGGTACGAGATGGGAGAAGTATCCGGCCGGCTTGCAGATCTTACGATAATCACTTCTGATAATCCCAGATTTGAGGAACCGCAGGCAATCATTGATGATATCAAGACCGGAATCGGAAAGACAGACGGGAAATATGTGGAAATCTGTGACCGTAAAGAGGCAATTAAATATGCAATTGCCCACGGACAGCCGGGGGATGTGATCGTTCTTGCCGGCAAGGGGCATGAGGACTATCAGGAGATCAGAGGAGTGAAATATCCGATGGATGAGCGTGTCCTGATCGCGGAGGTGCTCGAAGAGCTGAAAGAAGGGAAATAACCGCGTGTTTGCAGACGTTATTGTAGATATACAGCATGAAAAACTGGATAAGATATTTCAGTACCGGATTCCGGAATCCATGGAGGGCAGAGTGGAGCCCGGTATGGGGGTTATTGTTCCGTTCGGAAAAGGGAACAGAAAGATCAGGGGCTATGTGACGGGTATTTCCGAGAAGTGTGATTATGATCTTTCCAAGGTGAAAGACATTATTGAAATTCCGGAGCGCGCCGTAGAGATTGAGGCTAAACTGGTGTCTCTGGCAGCTTGGATGAAATCTAATTACGGAGGCACCATGATTCAGGCGCTGAAGACTGTGCTTCCCATCAAACATAAAGAGAACGCAAAGGTAAAGAAGAAGCTGAGGCTTCTGCTGGATGAGGAGACGGGAAAACGCCAGCTTCATTATTATCAGGAAAAGAACCAGAAAGCAAGGGCAAGACTGATGGAGGCGCTTTTGGACGATCCTGTTCTGGAATATGATCTGGTTACAAAGAAGCTGAATATCACTATGCCGGTGATACGTGCACTGGAGGAGCAGGGCGTGCTCCGGGTCGAGACGGAACAGATTTTCAGAAATCCGGTCAGACAGACCGTGAGACAGGAAAAGAAAATTGTATATACGCCGGAGCAGCAGCACGTGATCAGCCGGTTCCGGGAAGATTATATGAGGGGGATCAGGCAGACATATCTGATTCACGGCGTGACCGGAAGCGGCAAGACAGAAGTCTATATGGAGATGATCCGAACTGTTGTGGATCAGGGCAGGCAGGCAATCGTGCTTATTCCCGAGATTGCCCTGACTTATCAGACTGTGATGCGGTTTTACCGAAGGTTCGGCGACCGGGTGTCTGTCATGAACTCCAGATTATCAGCGGGGGAACGGTATGATCAGATGATGCGGGCGAAATCAGGTCAGATTGATGTTATGATCGGGCCCAGATCCGCATTGTTTACTCCCTTTCCCAATCTGGGACTTATCGTGATCGATGAAGAGCACGATACCGCTTATAAGAGCGAACAGACGCCCCGCTATCACGCGAGGGAAACGGCGGTACAGAGGGCAAAAACCGAGGATGCCAGTGTGGTGCTGGGAAGTGCTACACCGTCTATGGAGGCCATGTACCGGGCAAGACAGGGGGAGTATGTACTCCTTGAGATGAGAAACCGTTCCCGCATGCAGCAGATGGCAGAGGTATACATTGCGGATATGCGGGAAGAATTAAAGAACGGGAACCGGTCTATCTTAAGCGGAAGACTCAGAGAACTGATGGAGGACCGGCTGGAGAAGGGAGAACAGATCATGCTCTTTTTGAACCGGCGCGGCTATTCCGGCTTTATTTCCTGCAGAGAATGCGGGCACGTAATAAAATGTCCGCACTGTGATGTTTCGCTCTCTGTCCACAGAGACGGAAAGATGCGCTGTCATTACTGCGGATACGAACAGCCGAAGGTTACGGTCTGCCCGGAGTGCGGGTCGCACTATATCGGGGAATTCCGGGCGGGCACTCAGCAGATCGAGGATCTCGTGAGAAAAATATTTCCTCAGGCAGGAGTGCTGCGGATGGACATGGATACGACAAGGCAGAAAGACGCCCATGAGAAGATCCTGTCCGCATTTGCAAATGAGGAGGCAGACGTGCTTGTGGGGACACAGATGATTGTGAAAGGGCACGATTTCCCCAATGTGACTCTTGTAGGCGTACTGGCGGCGGATATGTCTCTTTATACAGGCGATTACCGGTCCGGAGAGCGTACTTTCCAGCTGCTGACGCAGGCGGAGGGAAGAGCTGGGCGCGGAGACCGGCCCGGTGAGGCGGTGATCCAGACCTATGATCCTTCCCATTATGCCATCAGGACAGCTGCAGAACAGGATTACGAGGCTTTTTATGAGGAAGAAATCCGGTACAGGGAATTGATGGGATATCCTCCGGTGGAAAATCTGCTGGCAGTGCTTGTATCCGGCGCAGATGAGGCACTGCTGGAGAAAGGATGCCATTATCTAAGGGAATATATCCTGAGGGTGATCAGGGGAATCACTTCCAGAGAAAATGCCGCGGGAGTACAGAACAGCCGGGAGGCCGGCTGTCCGGCGGTGCAGGTGATCGGGCCGGCAAGTCCGGGCATTGACAAGATTAAAGACATCTACCGAAAGGTTATATATATTAAGGCTGAGCAGTATGGTCTGCTGGCAGGAATAAAAGATAAAATAGAACAATATATTGAGATAAATTCAGGGTTTGACAGGATGAGAGTCCAGTTTGATTTTAATCCGATGTGATTTCGAAATCATCCTGACAGACTGTGAAGGAAAAGGAGAAAATTATGGCAATCAGACAATTAAGAGAAATAGGCGACGATATACTGACGAAACAGTGCAAGGTGGTTCCTAAGATGACTCTTCGGACAAAAATCCTGATCGGAGATATGCTGGAGACGATGTATGAATATCATGGTGTAGGGCTTGCGGCTCCTCAGGTGGGGGTTTTAAAACAGATTGTTGTTATCGATGTTGGAGAAGGCCCGATCGTTTTGATCAATCCTGAGATCGTAGAAACATCCGGAGAGCAGACAGGAGAAGAGGGCTGCTTAAGCGTGCCCGGAAAATGGGGGATTGTGACACGGCCGAATCACGTGAAAGTACGTGCTTTCGATCAGGAGATGAATCCGATAGAACTGGAAGGAGAAGGACTGCTGGCAAGAGCGTTCTGTCATGAAATTGATCACCTGTCGGGACAGCTTTATGTAGATAAGACCGAGGACGGCCTTCATGATGTGACATATGATAACGGGGATGATGAAGGAGAGGAAACGGAGGAATAGACAGATGCGGGTAATATTTATGGGAACGCCGGATTTTTCCGTGGGGACACTGGAAGCTCTTGCCGCGGCGGGGCATGATGTGTGTCTGGCAGTGACTCAGCCGGATAAGCCGAAGGGCAGAGGCGGGAAAATGCAGTATACTCCGGTGAAAGAAAAAGCTGCCGC
This sequence comes from uncultured Lachnoclostridium sp., assembly GCA_930986645.1. GTDB lineage: Bacteria > Bacillota > Clostridia > Lachnospirales > Lachnospiraceae > Mediterraneibacter. Next base: position 8,512 of record CAKNJS010000009.1, on the reverse strand, counting down.
ATATGGGATACCGGTATATCAGCCGAAGAAGGTGAGGGATCCGGAATGTGTGGAAGAGCTGAGAAAGTATCATGCAGATGTGATCGTGGTTGTCGCTTTCGGACAGATCCTTCCCAAGTCTATTCTTGAAATGACACCGTACGGATGTATTAACGTACATGCATCTCTCCTTCCGAAATACCGGGGAGCGGCGCCTATCCAGTGGGCGATTATTGAAGGAGAGAGCGTGACCGGTGTGACTACGATGCAGATGGATGAGGGACTGGATACCGGCGATATGATTATGAAGACGGTAGTTCCGATTGCAGATGACGAAACAGGGGAAACGCTTCACGATAAGCTTGCAGATGCGGGTGCAAAGCTTTGTGTAGAAACGCTCAAAGCTCTGGAAGAAGGAACCGCAAAAAGGGAAAAACAGGGCGAAAGTCCCACAGCCTATGCAAAGATGCTTACAAAGGATCTGGGAAATATCGACTGGAAACAGCCGGCGGTTAAGATCGAACGGCTCATAAGGGGCCTGAATTCGTGGCCCGGCACATACAGCAGATGGGACGGAAAAGTAATGAAGATCTGGCGCGCCGAAGTAGTGCGGGACGGTGAGGATACAGAGGACGGCGGAACGGGACAGCCGGAGGATGTGCTGCCGGGAACGGTTACCGCGGTCGGAAAAAATGATTTTGAAGTTCAGACCGGAGATGGAACTCTCCGGGTTCTGGAAGTTCAGATGCCGGGGAAAAAGAGAATGGATACAGGTGCTTTCCTGAGGGGGAATTCTATGAAACCGGGGGATGTGCTGTTACAGGGGTGACAGAAACCTGACGGTGCGTGCAATTTCTGGAGGTTGATATTATGTTTTACTACTATTATGACTGGACTTATATACTTGTACTGATCGGAGCTCTGATCTGTATTGCGGCGTCAGCCAGAGTGAACAGTGTCTTTTCCCGTTACTCGAGAGTGCCGAGCCGTCTGGGGCTGACCGGCCGTGAGGCGGCGGAACAGATCCTGCACAGAAACGGGATTTATGACGTGCAGGTCATCCACATCGCAGGAAATCTGACAGATCATTACAATCCGGGCAATAAGACGCTCGGGCTTTCGGATACGGTCTATAATTCTGCGTCTGTAGCGGCAGTCGGAGTAGCGGCGCATGAATGCGGACATGCGGTGCAGCATGCAGCGGGATATGTCCCGCTCTCTATCCGCGGCGCTCTTGTCCCGGTGGCAAATATCGGTTCCATGGCTGCATGGCCGTTGATCGTTATAGGGCTTTTTATGAACGGACAGACAGCGGCGCTGTTTATTAATCTGGGAATACTGCTCTTTTCCGTGGCGGTGCTCTTTCAGCTTGTAACTCTGCCGGTAGAATTCAATGCCTCCGGACGCGCGGTAAAAGTGCTTGAGACATCAGGCATGCTTTATCCCGATGAAGTGGGTTCGGTAAAAAAAGTGCTGGGAGCCGCTGCTCTGACTTATGTGGCAAGTGCGGCTGCAATGATACTGCAGCTTCTGAGGCTTATCATTTTAACGGGAGGAAGAAGACGGAATGACTAAACCGGTAAATGAACGTGAGATCGTGCTGGAGGTCCTGCTGGAAGTGACAGAGAACGGACAGTTCAGCCATATCATTTTAAGAGAAGTACTTTCTAAATACCAGTATCTGGATAAAAGGGAAAGAGCTTTTATTACCCGGGTGACAGAAGGTACACTGGAGCACATGATCGAGATTGATTATATTCTGGATCAGTTCTCAAAAGTAAAAGTGAAGAAGATGAAGCCGGTAATCCGGGGAATTCTCAGAAGCGCTGTATATCAGATGAAGTATATGGACAGTGTTCCGGACCGGGCTGCGTGCAGCGAGGCGGTGAAGCTGGCTCAGAGGAAAGGGTTCTGCGGGCTGAAAGGTTATGTAAATGGAGTGCTCCGCAGCGTGGCAAGGGGGCTGGATGACATACAGTATCCGACAGAAAAGATGAAAGAACTGTCCGTCAGATATTCCTGCCCGGAGTGGATTATAGAAATGTGGAGCAGGACATATGACACAGAGGTGATCGAGGCCATGCTGGAAGATTTCCAGAAGGTGAAACCGCTGACTGTGCGATGCTGCCTGAACCGCACGACGCCCGAAATACTCCAAGAGGAGCTGGAGGCGGAAGGCATCCGCACAGAGCGGCATCCATATCTTCCGTATGCGCTGTGCATATCGGGCTACGATCATCTGGAGAGTCTGGAGTCCTTCCGGAGCGGAATGTTTACAGTACAGGATGTCAGCTCCATGCTTGCCGCTGAGCTGGCAGACCCGCATGCCGGAGCGCAGGTAATCGATGTATGCGCGGCCCCCGGCGGCAAGTCGCTCCATATAGCGGAAAAACTGCTTCTCGCGGATGAAGAGCGAGCCCGGAAGATAAGCGCAGAAAAGGAAGAAGCCGCAGGAGGCAGGCCGGGGCATGTGGAAGCGAGAGATCTGACAGAAGCAAAAACGGATCTGATCCGTGAAAATATTCAACGGTCCGGGCTGCCGAATATTTCAGCCGTGTGCCGGGATGCATCTATTCCGGACGAGTCGGCAAAAGAGACGGCGGATATTGTGATTGCCGATCTTCCGTGTTCGGGTCTGGGTGTGATCGGGAAGAAACCGGATTTAAAGTACAGGGTATCTCCGGAAGGAATCGACAGTCTGATCAAACTTCAGCGCAGTATTTTGAGCTGTGCTCGTGATTATGTCAGACCGGGAGGTACACTGATCTACAGTACCTGTACAGTCAATCCGGCGGAAAATGCGGAAAATGTATACTGGTTTCTGGAGGAAAATCCGGATTTCTGTCTGGGAGATATTTCGGACCTTCTCTGTCCCGAACTGAGGGACAGCGTGACAGAAAAGGGGTGTCTGCAGCTGCTGCCGGGAATACATAAGAGTGACGGCTTTTTCATTGCAAGGCTGGTAAGGAGGAAATAAGACTGTATGAAAAAGGATATCCGTTCATATGGATATACAGAACTGAAGAAAGAGATGGATCATCTGGGAGAAAAGGCATTCCGCGCAAAACAGGTATACGAATGGCTTCATGTCAAACTGGCGGACAGTTTCGATGAGATGACGAATCTGTCACTGAAACTGCGGGAGCGAATGAAAGACGAGTATGATATCTTCCCTGTTGTTATGGAAGAACGCCAGATATCGAAGCTGGACGGCACGAATAAATTTCTGTTCCGCCTGTACGACGGGAATATGGTGGAAAGCGTTCTTATGAAGTACAAACACGGCAATTCTGTCTGTATTTCCTCTCAGGCGGGCTGCCGGATGGGATGTGCGTTCTGCGCCTCCACAATCGGAGGGCTGAAGCGGAATCTGAATACATCCGAAATGCTGGGACAGATTTACCAGATCCAGAAGATTACAGGAGAGCGGGTGTCGAATGTAGTCATTATGGGAACCGGGGAACCGCTTGATAACTATGAGAATTTTGTGAAATTCATCCGCATGCTGACAGATGAACATGGATTGAATATCAGCCAGAGAAACGTGACGGTATCTACCTGCGGTATTGTCCCCAATATGCTGCGGCTGGCGGATGAGGGATTCCAGATTACTCTGGCTCTTTCCCTTCACGGATCTACTCAGGAAAAACGGCGGAAACTGATGCCTGTTGCCAACAAGTATGACCTGCAGGAAGTCCTTGACGCCTGTGATACATACTTTGAGAAGACCGGACGGAGAGTGACTTTTGAATACAGTCTGGTGCATGGCGTAAATGACAGGGACGAAGATGCCGGAGAACTGATTTCGATTCTGAAACCGCGGAACTGCCACCTGAATCTGATTCCGGTCAATCCGGTAAGAGAACGTCATTTTGTACGTCCGAGCAGGGAAAATGCCCTGAATTTCAAAAATAAACTTGAAAAAAGCGGAATAAATGTTACTATAAGAAGGGAAATGGGCTCCGATATTGACGGGGCCTGTGGACAGCTCAGACGCCGTTATGCGGAGAAAGAGAAGACTACTGACGGGGTATAAGGAGACAGATATGAGGACATTTTCTATTACAGATGTTGGAATGGTACGACAAGTGAATCAGGATTATGTCTATACGACAGACAGACCTCTGGGCATTCTCCAGAATCTCTTCGTAGTTGCTGACGGAATGGGCGGACATCAGGCGGGAGATTATGCCTCTAAGTATACGGTAGAAGTACTTGAGCGTGAACTTGCGGCGAGCGAGGGCGAGGACGTGGAGAAGTGCCTTGTCAAAGCAATCAAGACGGCAAACCGTGAGATTATCAGAGAGGCGTCCCGGGATGAGCATTTAAAGGGAATGGGAACAACAGTTGTCGCTGCAACGATCATGAATCAGATGATGTACTTTGCCAATGTGGGGGACAGCCGTCTGTATCTGATTAATCAGGGGATCCAGCAGCTCACAAAAGACCATTCGCTGGTAGAAGAGATGGTAAGGCTCGGCGGCATCAAGCCGGAGGAGGCAAAACACCATCCGGATAAGAATATTATCACAAGGGCCATCGGTGCAAAAGCCGATGTGGATGTGGATTTCTACGAACACCGTCTGAAACGGGGAGACATCATACTGATGTGTACAGACGGACTGAGCAATATGGTGGAGGATGAAGAGCTTTTCCATATCGTTCAGGGAGGAAGAGATATCGTGGAAGCCGGTCAAGCTCTTGTGGAGGCTGCAAAGGAAAACGGCGGTACGGACAATATAGGGGTTGTTCTGGTAGAACCGTTCGCAGATGAGGTGAGTGTATTATGATTAAAGAAGGAGTTATTTTAGGGAAGCGATATGAGATACTGGGCCGCATAGGAAGCGGCGGAATGGCTGATGTCTATAAAGGCAAAGACCATAAGCTGAACCGCTATGTGGCGATTAAAGTGCTGAAAAGTGATTACCGTTCTGATCAGGTGTTTATTAAAAAGTTTTTAAGCGAAGCGCAGGCGGCTGCCGGGCTGATGCACCCGAATGTAGTTAATGTCTATGATGTGGGGCAGGACCGCGGTCTTTATTACATGGTCATGGAATTGGTAGAAGGAATCACGCTGAAGGATTATATTGAGAAAAAAGGAAGACTTTCAGCGAAAGAAACTGTCAGCATCGCCATCCAGATGGTGACAGGTCTGCAGGCAGCTCATAACCATCATATCATCCACAGAGATATTAAACCACAGAATATTATTATATCAAAAGACGGAAAAGTAAAAGTAACTGATTTCGGTATTGCCCGTGCTACTACGTCCACACAGACAATCAGTACGAGCGTAATGGGATCGGTTCATTATACGTCGCCGGAACAGGCGCGCGGCGGTGTCGTTGACGAGAAGAGCGATATTTATTCCATCGGAATCACTTTGTATGAAATGGTGACAGGCCATGTGCCCTTTGACGGAGATTCAACAGTATCTGTAGCACTGAAGCATCTTCAGGAACAGATCACTTCTCCGGCGGAGGAAGTGGAGGATCTTCCATACAGTCTGGAGTGCATTATTATGAAATGTACCCAGAAGAATCCGATGCTTCGCTATCACGATTGTGCTTCGCTGCTTCTTGACCTGAAGCGTTCGCTTGTAGATCCTGACGGCGATTTTGTTGTTATGGGAGCCGGAGCGGGAACAGATACAGACCGCACGGTCGTTATGTCAACGGAGGAACTGGACAGGGTTCAGCGCCGCCAGTATGATGAAGACGATGAAGATGACTATGACGAAGACGACGAAGAAGACGATTACGATGAAGATGACGACGAAGAGGACGATGATTACGAGAGAGACCGTCAGAACCGGAGGCGCAGAAAGAATAATGTGAATTCCGATACAAAGCGTATCATGAAGATTCTTATGATCGTGGCCGGTGTTGTTGCAGCCCTTCTCATCCTGTTCCTGATCGGAAATGCGGCAGGTTTTTTCAGCGGTCCGGGCATTGTTCAGGAGGAAAATGATACTGTGAAGGTGCCGGATCTTCGAGGAAAGACAGAGGAGCAGGCAAAGACAGAACTGAATAAGCTTGGTCTTGGCATTAAGGTGGAAAACGAACGTCAGCCTTCCAATCAGTATGACGAGGGGGAGGTTATGAGTCAGGATCCGGCCCCCGGCGAAGAAGCAAAATTACACGATACAATTACTGTTGTTCTGAGCAGCGGGGAAGAAGCCAAGACAACAAAGGTCCCCGATGTAGTCGGCAGAGATGAGTCAGAAGCTGAGGAGATGATTCAGGACGCAAATCTCACGGTTGTCCATGAGACAGCTTACAGTGATGATGTGGAGCAGGGCAAAGTAATCTCAAGTGATCCTAAAGCTGGAACAGAAGTAGACGAGGGAACCGAGGTGACGATCGTAGTCAGCAAAGGCGCAGAGCAGGCAACGGTGCCTGATATCAGAAATAAGACAGCGTCAGCTGCAGAATCAGCGCTTGCAGATGCCGGTCTGAGCGGAAGTTCCAGTGAAGAATACAGTGACGATGTCCCGGAGGGGCAGGTAATCTCACAGAGTATTGATCCCGGCTCAAAGGTGTCTAAAGGTACGACCGTAAGTTATGTAGTCAGCCGCGGCCCGGAGACGAAGTACGTTACAGTGCCCGGTCTTGGCGGATACACAGAGGATCAGGCAAGGCAGCGGCTTGAAAATGCAGGCCTGAAGGTTGGAACGGTGAATGAAGCTTACAGCAGTACCGTAGGAAAGGGTTATGTAATCGACCAGACCGCAAGCCCGGGAAGTTCTGTGGAGGAAGGCACATCCGTAGGATTTACCGTAAGCCTTGGACCGGAAGCTCAGGAGGAACCGCCGTCAGGGGATGACAGTTCGAATACAGGAAGCAATACTGATTCGGCAGCTGAGTGATCTTCTGAGGAATTATTGAAATATATGCAGGGAAAAATTGTAAAAGGAATTGCCGGATTCTACTACGTTCACGTAGTAGAATCCGGTGTTTATGAATGTAAAGCAAAAGGAATCTTCCGCAAAGACGGCGTAAAACCTCTGGTGGGAGATAATGTCGAGATAGAGATTCTGGACGAAAAAGATATGGAAGGAAATATTATGCAGATCCTTCCGCGCAGAAATGAACTGATCCGTCCGGCAGTCGCAAATATTGATCAGGCGCTGGTCGTATTTGCTGTGACGAAACCAAAGCCTCATCTTAATCTGCTGGACCGTTTTCTTGTTATGATGGAGAGCAGGGAGATACCGGTTGTTCTCTGTTTTAACAAAACAGATATAGCGAAGGACCCGGAGACAGCAGAGCTGCGGAGTATTTATGAGGGATGCGGTTATCCTCTTATATTTACCAGCGCAAGAGAAGAAAAGAACATAGAAGAACTCAGAACGGTTCTCAGAGGAAAGACTACGGCCATCGCCGGACCGTCCGGGGTTGGCAAGTCGTCCATTATCAACCTGCTGCAGTCCGAGGTGGAGATGGAGACAGGAAGCATCAGCCGTAAAATCGAGAGAGGCCGGCATACGACGAGGCATTCGGAACTGCTTGTCATCGGAGAGGATTCCTACATTATGGATACACCCGGATTCAGTTCTCTCTATATCAGTGATATTAATTGCGATTCACTGAAGTACTGTTTTCCGGAATTTGAACCTTATGAAGGAAAATGCAGATTTAGCGGCTGCAGCCATATACACGAACCTGACTGTGCGGTCAAACAGGCTGTGGAGACAGGGACAATCTGTAAAACCAGATATGAAAATTATATTGCCTTATATCAGGAACTTCAGGAGAAAAAGAGGTATTAAGACATGAAGAATATTCTAGCACCATCTATACTTTCGGCTGACTTCAAGATACTTGGAGATCAGATAATGCAGACAGAAAAAGGGGGAGCCCGATATATCCATTTCGATGTGATGGACGGAATCTTTGTTCCGAGCATTTCCTTCGGAATGCCGGTGCTTTCCTCAATCAAGGGGCTGACTTCACAGGTGATGGATGTACATCTTATGGTGACGGAGCCGGTCCGCTACGTAAAGGAATTTGCAAAATGCGGGGCTGATATCATTACTGTCCATCTTGAAGCGTGCAAAGATCCGGCAGCGACTCTGGATGCAATTCATGAATGCGGAGTAAAAGCGGGACTTTCGATTAAACCGGGTACGCCGGTGGAGGCACTGGCTCCTTATCTTGATCGGGCTGAGATGTTTTTGATCATGAGTGTGGAGCCGGGCTTCGGAGGTCAGGCTTTCATACCGGAATCCCTTGAAAGGATCAGGCAGCTGCGGGAGATGCTCGAAGAGAAAGGGCTTGTAAAAGACATAGAGGTAGACGGAGGCATCTACCACAGTAATGTGGCGGAGGTGCTCAGAGCCGGAGCAAATATTATTGTATCCGGTTCAGGCGTCTACAAAGGCAGCATTAGAGAGAATACGACAGGATTCATGGAGATATTGAAAGATTATGAGTAAGAGAACTGTGATCGTGAGCGGCGGAATGCTGGAAGAAGATTTCGTGCTCCCAATATTGAAAAGTGAAGAAACAGAATTTATCATCGGCGTGGATAA
>CAKNJS010000008.1 GCA_930986645.1 uncultured Lachnoclostridium sp. | reverse complement strand
TGTTTCTTATCAAAGAAGAATTTTTCCCATAGACACAGAAAATTTTACGCCCTCACTACCACTACATCTCCTCTCCAAAAAAGCGCTAGTTTGCACTAGGATACTCATTGCATAACAATCGATATGGCGCTTCATCTTCTTCTATTTCCGGAAATCTTCCTACTTTTTCATAGAAACGATTATCCGTATTATCATCATTACACTGGCTAACTTCTCCAATTAATACCGCTCCTGACCCTGATTCCACTTCAAAATCATGATACAGATAAGGCTGAATACTAATGCTCTGTCCTGGCACAAGTTTCACTTGCGTACCGGCTTTCACCACCTGTTCCACCCCATCTAAATGAACGTGTACATCTCCTTCTTTATCCAAATCTTCTTCTGACGTGGAATTATAAACCCTGATCAAAAGATTTCCGCCACCGCGATTAATAATATCTTCCATTTTATTCCAGTGAAAATGCATTGGGGAATATTGATTCTCTTTAATGTAAAGCAATTTTTCTGCGTATGTTTTAGGATATTTGTCTTTCAATTTTAAATTACCATTCCTCAGAGTGATCAGTGAAAATCCAACTTTTTCAAAATCTCCCAGACCATAATCTGTAATGTCCCATCCAAGCATATTTTCTCTTATTTCATCATACTCTTTTCCTTTGTTTTTCCATTCTTCGGGTGTAAAGTTGCAAAATGGAGGCAAAGAAATTTTATATTCTTTAATCATCGCTTCCATTTCTCTTAATGCATCATTTATTTCACTTCGCTTCATAGTTTATCTCTCCTTAAAAACAAATATTTATACAACTTTTCATATACAATTACTGTGTCCCAATACTGTAACCACAATAATTAAGAACCAGTCCGGCAAAAACAGCATTCGCCCATGAAAACCACGGTCTTGTATATTCTGAAGGATTATTTACATTGATTCCTTCATACATACATTTATAATTATCATCAATAGATAACATCAGCTTAATTAATCGTTTTTTCTTCCTTATCATTACTGATTAATCCTTGTATACCTAATGAAGATTCATCTCGCTTAATATAATTTTTTGTTTCTTTGTATACCGGGTCATCGCAATTACAATACACTATATAAGAAACTGAAAGTAAACTTGGATCATTTGCATCATTCATAATAAAATATTATCCGTATCCATCTACTTCATAAGTATAAAATGGAGGTAATTTATCTCTACCTGACACTATTCCGTATTTTTCTATTGCATTCCTTATTTCAACCACAAACTTCAAGGCGTCATCTGCGTCTTCATCTGATCTGTATATTTCTTTATTAATTTTTGACAGGTACCCCAACCCCAATACAACAAGCGCAAACATTTTTGATAGAATACGGTTTCCATAACTGCAGACATCATCACTCGCTCGAAAACCCGACCATAACAATCTGGTTTTTCCATTTACATAGTAGCCTTTTCCATCTCGTGAAAGTATATCAGCAAAAATACAATTTGATCTTTGAAAACGATATGAGGATAAATGCTCATGATCCTGTTCAACGTAGAACCCCTTTACTATTAATTTCATCGCTTCTTTGAATTCATCAGCAAAGAGAGCACCCCTGCCACTGTTTTTCCAAAAGAGATACGCCAGCTGGATCGGATAACACAAAGAGACTATCTCAAACTTTCTTTCCCATACCTCCGGTTTCATCTCAATTTCATCGCGTTCCCAACAATTTCCATTCGCCCACTCGTTGAACGCATTTGCATAAGGATCCGTTAAAATGCACCGGACCTGTTTTATTATTACCCCGGCAATCATATCTGCAATATCTGAATCCTGATCTGCCAACACTAGGTACGGGTGAACCTGAACGGTACGCGCAATCACAAAAGCAACTCCATCTCCATGCATTGCCACAAGAACCGGAATCCCCTGTTCTTCTCTTTTATTCGAAGAATCTCCCAAAATAAACATCATCAAGTAAACTATTTCATTAATACTAAGATGAATATTATACTCTTTTTCGATATCTGCCGAGAACTTAGCAGCACAAAAATATTCTTCTTTATTATTAATAATAAGTTCCATAATTTTTTCACTGCTCATATTTTGCCTGCTCTGCTCACCGTTTGTACAAGCAGATTCAAGTTCATACAAAGCCCATAAAATAACGATATTCCATACTCACGTTTAAACTGTTTCGATACATTATCCAGATAATAATCTACATGTCTAATTATCTTTTCCAGAATTAATTGTTTCATCTGTTCTTTATTTATAATTTTTCTGGGTAGCTCGTTCTTGTATTCTTTAAATTCATTTTCAATATCAATACTGATAATAGCGCTAATATCGCTTGGGTAACCGAAAACAGCGGGAAAATCACGGGTTACACGGAAATTTGTTGGAGATATGTTACAAACCACAGACGGCTTAGCACGATTGATAACACCTCTCTTATTTTCTCAGCGCCATAGCTTAAGCATTATAAACAACTTATACTGTTCCCAACATATTATACAGTGCGGAGCTTTCTACTTGGAACTTCAAGCACCATCAAAAATATCCATGGGCAACATATTTCCATTTTCCGCCGTTCGATCTCACTAAAATCCATTTCCAGTCGTCATATGTGCTATTAGGATCCAGACTTCCATCTCCGCCAGATGAATCAACATCAAATGATGACAGTAAAACAATAACTTCATCTGCATTATTTCTGTCACTCCAATCCTGATGCTTTTTAGTAGTTTCATCTCCTGCATATCGAATTTCAGTAAGAGTACATCCTTTCCAATTACTCCTGAACTCTTTTTCTATAATGTCAACAGCAGAATTAATATCATCCTGAGAATACAATTCAGACTCTACCCTCTGTGTCTTTACTTCACTTATATTTCCTCCACAAGCACTCAAACCAAACACAGACAGAATACAAAGTACTACACATACAATCTTATTCATCAATCACTCACCTCACAAGGTCGAAATATCCAAGCCATCCCATCCTCACCATCTCTATTACTGTTCTTCTACAAATGGTAAAGCATACAGGTATCCATAAAAACATCTATATTCTCTGGAGAAAAAGCCTCCTTTTCTATCATAGGAAGCATATCATAACGTACAATTTATGATCGTCATAATACATAGTCACTCTGATCCGATAAAATAATGCTATTTCCGGCATTCTCCCCCCTCCCGACACCTTAGCTAATCCATGGCATACTTGCAACGTACTTTTTTAATAAGATAAGTATACCACAAATATTATGTCATTTGCTCAACTTCTCAGGCTTTTTTGAACAGAAAAACCTCCCAGGACAAATGTCCTGAGAGGTCGTACAACGCCTTGCGGCGCTTTGAATCGTATACAGTTTTGTATTTGATTAACGTTTGGAGAACTGCGGAGCTCTACGAGCTGCTTTGAGTCCGTATTTCTTACGCTCTTTCATTCTCGGGTCACGAGTCAGGAATCCTGCGCTCTTGAGTACCGGTCTGTAATCAGCGTCTGCCTCAAGGAGTGCTCTTGCAATACCGTGACGGATTGCTCCAGCCTGTCCTGTGTAACCGCCGCCTTTTACGTTTACGATCACATCAAATTTATCTGTTGTGCCTGTAGCCACGAGCGGCTGGCGTACAACAACTTTCAGTGTCTCAAGTCCGAGATACTCGTCGATGTCTCTTTTATTGATTGTAATCTTACCTGTTCCAGGTACAAGATATACTCTTGCTACTGATTTCTTTCTTCTTCCTGTTCCGTAGTATTTTGCGTTAGCCACTGTTATATCCTCCTTTCAACCTCTACCTAAAATGTCAGAACTTCCGGTTTCTGTGCCTGATGTGCATGATCCGGTCCAGCGTATACATGAAGTTTTTTGATCATGTTTCTTCCCATAGGTCCTTTCGGGAGCATTCCTTTAACAGCAAGCTCGATCACTTTCTCCGGTTTCTTAGCCATCATTTCTGCAAGTGTTGTTTCTTTCATTCCACCTACATATTCGGAGTGGTTGTAGTAGATCTTCTGCTGAAGTTTCTTACCTGTTACTTTCACTTTCTCAGCATTTACAACGATTACATAATCGCCTGTATCGATATGCGGTGTGTACTCCGGTTTGTTCTTTCCTCTGAGGACTTTAGCAACCTCAGATGCAAGACGTCCGAGTGTACATCCTTCAGCATCAACCACATACCATTTTCTTTCAATCTTGTCAGGGTTAGCCATATAAGTTTTCATGGGTGTTCCTCCTATAAAATCATCAGATAACATTTACTTGTATATGTGAAATCAGCATACTCCGGGGCTATGGCGCATACTGTTTCTCCTTTAGTCATGCTGTAATATTATAGTCCTCTGCTTCCCCTCTGTCAAGATTTTTTTCATTTTCTTCTTTTAATAATGATTACGACCAGTGCAATGACTGCAGCCGCAGCTATGGCTGTGGCTGCTCCCCAGATCAACACGGAATTGTCATCCCCTGTCTGTGGATTTACCGCCATGGATATGTCGGCTGCTGTCGGTGATGCACTGCTCCGATCCGCATATTTCTTTGTCAGCTCCAGCTTTTCCACCTTAGAAGTCATTTCCAGCGAAGCCGGAAGGTCTTCCTGCACTTTCTTTTCCATTACGACATAGATGCCTGAATGATCCGTCTCAAATACCGCTTTTCCATTATCATATGTAAAAGAAAGCTCTGTCCTCACGGGTGTTTCGCCGTCCATACTTATCTCACTGACCACAACTCTGTCAGTGTCATAGCCTGAAGGCACATCCAGCGATACCTCCACCGGACTCTCCGGCTGTACCGGCTGACCTGTTACAGGATTCATGACCGCTGCTGTATAGATTTGAAACTGATCCGCGCTAAGTGACAAAAACCGGCTCAGACTGCCATAAAGTTCATTTGAACTGTCCATCAAAATCGGGAAAGCTGTCGGATCCTCCGCCTGCTGCCCGTCATTCTGATCGTCATCCAACCGACCGGTATTATCATCTGTACCGATGTCATCCTGATCTTTTTCATTATCTTCCACATCATCGGCATTATCTAAATCCTCCGTTTCTTTTCCTGTTCCCGTACTCTGAACTTTCATGGCCTGCATGGTCTTTTCGCCGCTGGTCATATCATCAGCTGACTCAGCAGACTCCTGCTCTGCACCATTCCCGCTCTGCACGCTGATCGCGGCACCGTCCTGTTCACACTGCTCCTGTGCCTTCGCCTGTTCCGGCATCATCACTGATATCAGCATTGCGCCCAAAAACAAAACTGTCATCTTCTTTGTGATCATACTCCATTTTTTCATGCCAGTTCCTCCATATCTTTATAATACAAAAACCGAACATTTAACTCTGCTTTTAGTATAGCCTCCGAACTTTACAGTGTCAATTTACGAACCCGTTTTACTTCTATTTCCTATAAAGATATGCTATAATAATTGAGTTATACGCAGGCCGGACCGACCACGATGCTTTGGTCTGCAAATATATACGGAAAACATAAACCAGCAGTAAAGGAAGGTGCTAATCTATGTGGGCTTACAATGAAACTTTTTACCAGATATATCCGATCGGATTCTGCGGCGCTCCCGTACACAATGACGGCGTCACAGCGCACCGCATCTTAAAGATCGGCGAATGGGCAGGATATCTGCAGGAGCTGGGAATCGGATCCATCATTTTAAATCCGATTTTTGAATCTGACAATCACGGATACGACACAAGAGATTTTACAAAGATTGACTGCCGTCTCGGTACAAATGATGATTTTAAAGAAGTCTGTCAGACACTTCACGATCATAATGTAAAAATCATGCTCGACGGCGTATTCAATCACGTAGGAAGAGGTTTCTGGGCATTTAAGGACGTTCAGGAAAAGAAATGGGATTCTCCCTACAAAGACTGGTTCTGCATTAATTTTGACGGGAACAGCGGTTATAACGATGGTTTCTGGTATGAGGGATGGGAAGGCCACTACGAGCTGGTCAAACTGAACCTTCAGAATCCGGCAGTTGTTGACTATCTGCTCGACTGTGTAAAGATGTGGATCGAGGAATTCGGGATTGACGGGCTCAGACTGGATGTAGCTTACAGTCTGGACCACAATTTCATGAAGAGACTCCGCCATTTCTGTGAAGAGCTCAAACCGGGCTTTGCACTGATCGGTGAAGTTCTCTTCGGAGACTATAACCTGATCGTAAATGACGAGATGCTGCACAGCTGCACAAACTATGAATGCTACAAGGGGATTTACTCCAGCTTTAACAGCATGAATATGTTTGAGATCGCACATTCGCTGAACCGCCAGTACGGCCCGGAGCAGTGGTGCATCTATAGAGGGAAGCATCTCATGACCTTCGTGGACAATCATGACGTATCAAGGCTCGCCACGATCCTGACAAACAAAAACCACATTCCGCTCGCATACGGTCTCCTCTTCGGAATGCCCGGTATTCCCTGTATCTATTACGGAAGTGAATGGGGTGAGGAAGGAGCAAAAGCGCCGGACAACGATTATGCGCTCCGTCCGTGCTTTGAAGAGCCGAAGCCGAATGAGCTGACCGCCTTCATCAAAGCACTGATCTCACTTCGCAGAGAGAGCGAAGCACTCTGCAACGGAACATATCATAATGTAGTGATCACAAACCATCAGCTTGTCTTTGAACGCCGAACCGATACCGAACGTGTCCTTGTGGCAATCAACGCGTCTGACTCCGAATACACGGCCGGCAGCCACGAGCTGAACGGCACATTCAGCCGTATACTGACATATCCGGGCCGGTTTGAGGCACTTACACTGGAAAATGCTGCGGAGAAAGACACGGAAAAAACCAACGGCACAGCTGATAATATTCAGCCGGACAACAAGGCCGATATGTGCGGAAATCAGGAAACGGCCTCTGCCGATACGGTCACGCTGAACGGCCAGATCACAATGCCTGCTTACAGCGTACAATTTTTAAAAATGTAATTAATATGAAGGCGCCCGCCGGTTTTCAGCCGGCAGGCGCCTTTTTGTTACTGCAGCTTGCGAACCCGAAATGTGTCTTTTAACACTTTCGGTAATCGTGATAACGATGATTATTCTTTTTCTTTATAATGATGCGCTTCTTCAAGCATCATATCCTTTACCTTCATCAGCCGGATCTGGGTGCTTCTCTCATTTTCATCCAGCTTCATTGTAATATACTTAATGCTCTCCTCTGTCTCCGGTATGATCACGTGCTCCAGCGCGTTGACACGGCGTCTCGTCTTCTCGATCTCAGCCGCCATCAGCTGACACGCCTTCTCACATTCTGCGAGACGGATCATGTCGGGCAGAATATCCGCCAGAGATTTTACCGCTCCGTCCAGATCACTGGATGTGAAAGCAAAACCGTAGGAATAGATATCATTCTCGTCCGCAGTCCTTGTCTTATACTCAAAAGCGGGGATATCCACGCTCATGACGTTCTTCTCCCCCGCCTCAAGATATATCTCCTGTTTTGGAGCCATGAGCGCCGTATTAAGCGCCGCTTCTGACATTCCCGCCTTGGCAATGACAAAATTGCGGTTCGCAGACTTGATGCCGGATTCCACTTTCTTGCGCACTTCCATATTTTCACGGACCAGATCAAGATACTGACGCATCAGTTCATCACGCTTGTCTTTCAAAAGCTTGTGACCGCGGATCGCGGTAAGCCGCTTCTTCTTGAGCCGCGTCAGCTCCATTCTGGTCGGATTTACCTGTTTTGCCGCCAAAACGCCACCTCCTTAATTAATCTGCCTGAATACCGGGGCTGCCTCCGGCTTCCGGGACAGGCACCTGTACTTCCGTTCCGCGGCAGTTCGATTCCGCTCCTCTTCATCTCACTGCGGGCTGACCGCCCTATGCGGGTGTTGGAAAAGCGCCTTTTGCAAGCAAAACTTGCACGCCGCTTTTCCAACACCCGCGCACCGCGGAACTGCTAGTCGTCATAGTATTCATCTAAATATTTGTCGTCGATTCGTTTTAATTCGGTGCGTGGCAGCATCCGAAGCAGTTTCCATCCGATATCCAGTGTTTCTTCGATGCTGCGGTCGGTGTTATATCCCTGTGAGACATATTCCTTTTCAAATGCATCCGCGAATTTTGCGTACATCAGGTCTATCTCGGTCAGGGCTGCCTCTCCGAGGATGACCATGAGCTCTTTTGCGTCTTTTCCGCGGGCATACGCGGCGAAGAGCTGGTTCATAGTGTTGGAGTGATCCGCGCGTGTCTTGCCCTCACCGATTCCCTTGTCTTTCAGACGGGACAGGGACGGCAGTACATCGATAGGCGGCGTGACTCCCTTGCGGTAAAGCTCACGGCTTAAGATGATCTGTCCCTCCGTGATATATCCGGTCAGATCGGGGATCGGATGCGTCTTGTCATCCTCAGGCATGGTCAGGATCGGGATCATGGTAATACTTCCCTTCTTGCCTCTCTGCCTTCCCGCTCTCTCATAGATGGATGCAAGATCCGTGTACATATATCCCGGATAGCCGCGGCGCCCGGGCACTTCTTTTCGTGCGGCGGACACTTCGCGGAGAGCGTCCGCGTAGTTTGTGATATCTGTCAGGATAACAAGCACGTGCATATCCTTTTCAAACGCAAGATACTCTGCTGCTGTCAGCGCCATCTTCGGCGTAGCGATACGCTCGATGGCCGGGTCGTTTGCAAGATTGACGAACAGCACTGTTCGGTCGAGGGCTCCTGTCTCCCGGAAACTTTCCACGAAGAAGTTGGATTCCTCAAAAGTTATACCCATTGCCGCAAATACAACAGCAAAATTCTCGTCCTTTCCGAGCACCTTTGCCTGCCTTGCGATCTGCGCGGCAAGCTGTGCGTGTGGAAGACCGGATGCCGAGAAGATCGGCAGCTTCTGTCCGCGGACCAGTGTATTCAGCCCGTCGATGGCGGACACTCCGGTCTGGATAAATTCTTCCGGGTAGCTTCTTGCCGCCGGGTTCATGGGAAGTCCATTGATGTCCATGCGGGCTTCCGGCAGGATCTCCGGTCCTTCGTCAATCGGACGTCCAAGGCCGTCGAAGACACGTCCCAGCATGTCCTCGGATACGCCCAGCTCCATACTCCGTCCGAGGAAACGGACTTTACTGTTGGACAGGTTGATTCCCGTAGAACTCTCGAAGAGCTGTACGAGCACGTCGCTTCCGTTTACCTCGAGCACTTTACATCGTCTCGTCTCACCGTTTGCGAGCTCGATCTCACCCAATTCATCGTATGTCACGCCTTCCACGCCGCGCACGAGCATCAGCGGTCCGGCTACTTCCTGTATGGTTCTGTACTCTTTTGGCATTTAGCGGCCCTCCTTTACAAAAGCGTCCGCGATCTGAGCGGTCAGCTCTTCATCTACTTTCTTATATTCCTCATCCAGTGCATCCTCGTGCACATATTTGAATCGTCCGATCTGCTCCCTCACCGGCATGGAAATCAGTTTCTGCAGAGACGCCCCTTCAGAGAGAGCCTTCACTGCCCTGTCATAGAATGCGTTTACAAGGAGCATCATCATGTGCTGTTTCTTGAGCGACGTATATGTGTCGATCTCATGGAAAGAATTCTGATGCAGGAAATCCTCGCGGATGGACCGTGCAGCTTCCATCTTCAGGCGGTCGCCCGGTGAAAGAGCATCCATACCTACCATCTTCACGATCTCTTCCAGTTCTGCCTCTTCCTGAAGGAGCGTCATCATCTTCTGGCGTCCTTCCATCCAGTCTGAAGCCACATTTGAGTTAAACCATTTCTCCATATCATCCAGATACAGGGAATAGCTGTTCAGCCAGTTGATGGCCGGGAAATGTCTCTTATACGCGAGAGCCGAATCCAGTCCCCAGAACACTTTCACGATACGGAGTGTCGCCTGAGATACAGGCTCGGACGTATCACCGCCCGGCGGGGATACCGCACCGATAACAGAAAGAGCTCCCTCGCGTCCTTCTTTTCCGAGAGAGATCACATGTCCGGCGCGCTCGTAGAACTGTGCCAGACGGCTTCCCAGATATGCCGGGTAGCCTTCCTCACCGGGCATCTCTTCCAGACGTCCGGACATCTCTCTGAGCGCTTCCGCCCAGCGGGATGTGGAGTCTGCCATCAGCGCCACCGAATATCCCATGTCGCGGAAATATTCCGCGATCGTAATTCCTGTATAAATAGACGCCTCACGGGCGGCCACAGGCATATCCGAAGTATTCGCAATCAGGACGGTTCTCTGCATCAGAGGCTGTCCCGTCTTCGGATCTTTCAGCTCCGGAAATTCATTCAGAACGTCCGTCATCTCATTGCCGCGCTCGCCGCACCCGATATAGACCACGATATCCGCCTCAGCCCATTTTGCAAGCTGGTGCTGGATCACGGTCTTGCCGCTTCCGAACGGCCCCGGCACTGCTGCCACACCGCCTTTTGCAAGAGGGAAGAATGTGTCGATGACCCTCTGGCCAGTGACAAGAGGCATCTCCGGCGGAAGTTTCTTTTTATACGGGCGTCCCCGGCGGACCGGCCATTTCTGCATGAGCGTCAGCTCTTTGTCGCCCTCCTCCGTCTTAAGGACAGCCACCACTTCTTCTACAGTAAACTCGCCCGCTTTGATCTCTTTTATGGTTCCCTTCATGCCGTATGGAACCATGATCTTCTGCTGTACCAGAACGGTCTCCTGCACCGTGCCGATCACGTCTCCGGCTTCCACCTCATCGCCAGCTTTCACTGTGGGAACAAACTCCCACTTCAGATCTCTCTTCAATGACGGTACTTCCACACCGCGCTTTAAGTTATTTCCCGAAATCTTCATGATATCGTCGAGAGGTCTCTGGATCCCGTCATAGATACTTGTGATCAGTCCCGGTCCCAGCTCAACGGACATAGGCACTTCCATAGATTCCACCGGCTCTCCCGGTCCCAGTCCCGACGTTTCTTCATAGACCTGTATCGACGCCTCGTCCCCGTGCATCTCGATGATCTCGCCGATCAGACGCTGATTCGACACACGGACCACATCGAACATATTTGCATCGCGCATTCCCTCTGCGATGACAAGAGGGCCTGCGACTTTCTTAATCACTCCTGTGCTCATTAGCTTACTCCTCCAAACAGAATATCTGATCCGACCGCCTGTTCCACCGTCTTCTTCACACCCTCGACGCCTGCTCCGGTATTGCCGGATACTCCCGGTATCTGGATGATCGCCGGCAGAGTCTTCTCACGATACTTTTCCAGCTCATCTCCCACTTCGGCCGCCGCCGCTTCCGTGATATAGATGATCCCATATTCTTCTTCCGCAAGACTGCGGAGCTTTTCACGTATTTCCTCCCGGTTCCTCACAGGGCAGATGCTAAGCCCCAATGTGGCGAAACCGTAGATACTGTCATAATCGCCGACCACTGCAATCTTATACATACATCTCCCTTATCCTTTCCCGGATCGCGTCATCCGTAAAACCATTTTGTTTCCCGGTCAGAATGATCCGGACTGTCTTGATCTCATTCTCTCTTGCGATCAGATACCCAAGAAGAGGCCCGACAGAAAATGCCTCATATTTCTGAGATTTCAACGTCTCGATCATGCGGTTGTCACACCAGCGTTCAAAGGCTGACGGCGACTCCCGAAGGGCATCCGCACCGCCGGCGTAAGACGTGCCCTCCAGATACTGTGCGATCTCTTCCATTCCGGAGAGCGCTGCCCGGATCAGCTGATCAATGCTCAGGCTTTCACACTCTGCCATAGCGCTTCTCATGAAATCAGCGCTCTTTCCCGTCTTCTGGGAACGCACTGCGATTTTGATGTCTGCGATGGCAACCGTCGTATCCGCATAGTTCTCGATGATCGGTTCTCCCGATTTTTTTCCGGCTGCTTCAATCGCGTCCAGCGCCGCCCTGTCTACAATAATATCGCAGAGCTGTCCGTCTCCGGTGTGGAGCAGTGTATCCAGCGCTTCCTGCGCTGTCCGGGACATATTGCCCGGGAGCCTTGAAAATTCTCTGTTCTCTATGATCCGGTACATCTCTTCACCGGGGATGGGACAGTCGTCGTAGAACATAGCAGGATTTTTCACGCCTGTGCTCACCTCTTTAACCGCTGCCTTCAGATTATGGTACAGCTTCGGGTAAGAGAGCACATCGAAAACACTCATATCCGGAGCCACATCCCGGATCACTGCCCATGCCTTCTCTTCCTCGCACTTCAGCACAGCTTCGGCATCTGTTCCGGAGTCCATATTTCCCCAGCCTTTTTCCATCACAGACTGAAGGACCTGATCCGCGCTTTTGCACGCCAGCAGCTGCTCGATAAATGCATCTGAAAACAGGGATACTTCCAGTGCGCGGATGCGCGCTGCCGCATAAGTATATTTTGTATTACTCAAGTTAACCCTCCTAACATCTGCGCTTTATCCGAACAGCAGCCTGTTCACCTGATCTGATAATTCTTCCCTCTTTGAAGCAAATACAGCGCTGATCGTACAGTTTTCCTCAATACCTCCGTAGACAAGCTGAAAGCCTCCGTCCATCTTCTCCGGTTTATCGGAAACTGTCAGGCTTCCGCCTTTTGATGCGGCAATATTCTTTATCTTGTCCGGGAATCCCGCGGGCATCCGCCCCAGATCTTTTGCCGAGAAGCGGATCTCTCCCGTCTCAGGCAGAACGTTTTTCTCAAGCAGCTTCTCCAGCATTTCAAAATATTTTTCATCGTCCAGATTCATCACAGCGTCGTACGCCGCTTTCAGCACGCCGCTGATCACTTCCTGCTTCGTGGCAAGAATGGCCTGTTTTCTCTGCATATCCATAGAGGAATCTACACGCACCCCATAATCTGCAGCATTGCGCTTCGCACGTTCCATGATCTTTGCAGCCTCAGCTTCAGCTGACTCTCTTGCAGCCTGAACAGCTGCGTCTGCATCTGACTTCGCCTTATCAATGATCTCCTGCGCGGTGCTCTGCGCCTCTTCGAGAATCCGGGCTTTCATTTTATCCAGTCCACTCATTTTCTCGCTCTCCTTCTTATCTTATACCTGAATGTCTTTTATACCTGAATACCGCTGACAGCCAGGAATGAGATCAGAAGTGCAAGGATCGCATACGTCTCTACCATCGCCGGGAAGAGCATCGCCTTACCGAACTGATCCGGTTTCTTGGCAACAATGCCGATGGCAGCCGCAGCTGTCTTGCCCTGGGCGATCGCCGAGAGAAGTCCTACCACACCGATCGGCAGACACGCCGCCAGAATGAGCAGTCCTGTCTGAACAGAAAGATCTGCAAGACCTCCGCCGAGCACACCGATCTTGGACAGTGTAATAAATCCGATCAGAAGTCCGTACAGTCCCTGTGTACCCGGAAGCAGCTGGATGATCAGCACCTTTGCAAATTTGCTGGGATCTTCGGTCACGACTCCCGAAGCCGCCTGACCTGCGATGCCGACGCCGATGGCAGAACCTGCACCTGACAGAAGAACAGCGACAGCCGCTCCAAGTAATGCATACACAATTCCTAATTCACTCATGATAAAGTTTCCTCCTTAATCTCTGCATATTTTGTATTTTCTCTAAACGGGTGGAACGGCCGTCCGCCGCCCTCATAAAACTTTCCAAAAAATTCTACAAACTGCAGGCGGTTTGTGTGTACATACGCACCCAGCAGGTTGATCGCCAGATTCATAGAGTGTCCGACGATGAAGATCAGAATAAAGAAAATAATCCCGATCACGTTGTTCGGCAGCATGCTGCCCATCTGGTTGATGACCGAAGCGATGACACCTGTCGCAAGTCCCAGCGCCAGCAGACGCGAGTAAGACAGCACATCGCTGAGCCATCCGGTAATATTGTAAAGATCATATGCGCCAAGCGCGATCCTCAGCGCCGGATTCTTGTTCGAGCGCCCTGACATGAGGACAATCCCCGCAGCTCCGGCAATTGCGAGCACCTTAGCGAGAGTGTCCAGCCATCCCGGAAATACGATCTCCATCTGAGCGATCGATGCGAACAGATCACTCGGAAGCAGCATCAGGATCAGTCCGATCAGGAGCATGAACCAGAGCACAACATCACAGAAGAAGTCCATGATCTTTCCATCCCTGATACACAGGTATCCTTTAATCGCAAGTCCTGTGAACAGGTGGATCACTCCGAAGAGCAGGGAATACAGCAGCAGTTTCATGGGCTCGTTAAGAGGCACAAACCACAGCGCCGGCGGCGTGATCGTCGTACCGAAAAATTTCCCTGTCACGATGTCCACAATATTTCCGAAATATCCGCCGAAGAGAACACCCCACACAATGGTCGAGAGTCCGCAGTAGAAGAACAGTTTCAGCGACTTCTTCATCCCCGCGGACATCCTCGGGAATTTCAGCACCAGTATTCCGCACACAATGGATACGATCACTCCGTATGCCGCATCCGAGAGCATCATGCCGAAGAAAAATACATAGAAAAATGACATGATCGTGGTCGGATCGATCTCTCCTTTGACCGGGAGTCCATAAGACTCCACAACGCCCTCCATATTGGCGGAAAATGGATTATTCTTTAAGATGACCGGTGGTTCCTCGTCTTCTTGCAGCTCCTCCACATCTGCCATACAGTCATATTTTTTCATCAGATAGTCTGCTGTCTTGTCTGCCGCAGCCGCCGGTATATAGCCGCTGATGACAAATGTCCTCTCCGACTGGGGCAGTGTTCCGAGCACTTCATACTTATCGGCGCGGACTCTGTAGTAGTCCGCAGCGATCTTCAGTCTCTCCCGCTCTGATGCAAGCGCCTTTATCTTTTCTTCAATCTCTGATATGTTATCCTGACACGCTGCAATCTTCTGTTCCAGTATCTCTTTCTCCCGGGCAGGCGCTTCCTCCCACGACTGAGATGGTCTGGCAAATCCTTCGCTTCTGAGCGCGTCTTCCACCGCGCCCGCTTCTTCTCTCAGACAGATCACTGCCAGATAGACCGTGCTCTGTTCCTGTGAAATGATATGCACGTCGGCACTTTCAGCTTCCGGAGCTTTCTCGGCCAGTATCTCATATACTTTCTCCGCCGTAGTACCTCCGGGCATTGTCCCCGGGAAGAATACGGTCCGATCTGTCTTCATGACCTTCAGCGGAACGTCCAGCGCAAGCCACGGCGTCAGGCTCTCGATACTGTTCGTAAGCTTCGCTGCGGACGCCAGCCGCTCCGCATGTTCCCGGTCCAGATCATAGATCTGTTTCGCCGTTTTCAACAGCTCCCGGCGTTCTTCCTGAACTTTCACCGCCTCCTCGGAGGAGATCAGTTTCTTTCCCTCCAGAGCCGCGAACATGGATTTATCTTCCGGCGCATATCTTTCCAGAATATCCAGCGACTGGTCAATCGACGATGCCGCCTTTTCAAATCCCTGTTTCTTTCCCACCGTATCCATTTTATGAAAATCCTCATCCTCTTCGAGGATATGATTCACTTCAAGGACTCCCATACTCTGAAGTTTTTCAAGGATCGCTTTACGGTCTTTCTTTAAGGCGCAGATGCTGATTCTCTGCATCTTAAGTACCGCCATTCATCTCTCCCTCCTTTACCGTGCGGCACCTGCGTGCCGCTTACTCTTTCTGTTTTACAGTCTGTTACCGTGATTACGTCTTCCACTGCTCAGGCCAGCATGGAAATCACCGTCTCCACTGCCTCTTTTTCCTTCTCTTTGGCGGAAGTTTTAAGTCTGTCTGTATCGTTCCTGATAACAGCTTCCGCCCCCCGCACCGATTCATCGCCGGATACATGTGCCTGTTCCATCACTGTTTCTGCCTCTTCACGGGCATTTCTGATAATCTCCTCCCGGATCTGGCCGGAACGCTCTTCTGCCTCTTTTCTGATGCGTTCACTCTCCCTGCGGGCATTCTCCACGATCTCCTGCGCCTGTTTCTCGGTCTCGCGGATTGTCCGGATTGTCTCTTCTACCATATTTTATCCACCACCTTTCCGGATCATTTCCGTTTTCTTAGTTTTTCCATTCCTTCCTGCTTCATGCAGAAAATAGAATATCATATGTTTTTGCACAGTATTTGGTAATATTATACATGAAGTTGCCGATTATTCAAAGTATATATTAGCAGATTCGATAATTATTCATTAATATAAAAAAATTCCTGCATAAATCTTTTTCTTGATTTATGCAGGAATTTCTTTCTTCCATAAAACTTTAGTTCCAATTCAGATAATGCAGATGTCCTTCCCGCTCCATTCCGGCAAATCCATTCTGCCTCAATGCTTCATACAGCACGATCGCGGCCGAATTTCCGAGATTCAGCGATCGGATCTTCTCCATCATCGGAATACGGATACAGTTTTCCTGATTCTGTACGAGAATCTCTTCGGGTATACCCGCGCTCTCTTTCCCGAACATGATATAACAGTCGTCTTCATAAGAAACTTCCGTATATAGTTTCTGTGCCTTAGTTGTCGCCATATAAATCTTCGCGCCCGGATTCTTATCGAGGAAATCCTGATAATCAATATATGTAGTGACGTCCAGATCTTTCCAGTAATCCATCCCCGCGCGTTTTAACGCCTTTTCACTGAGGCTGAATCCCAAAGGTTCGATCAGATGGAGACGTGTGCCGGATGCAGCGCACGTCCTCCCTATATTGCCTGTGTTTGCCGGAATCTCCGGCTCAAGAAGTACGATATTAAGCATAATATTATCTCCTGCTGTTTTTCTGTAATAATTCTGCTCTCTGAAACAAAAAAATCTGTCTCTTACAGCTGTGCCTCTCTCAGCCTGTTGATAAATCTCTCCACGCGTCCCAGAGCTTCTTTTAAATCATCCAGCGAATATGCATAGGAGATACGCAGGAATCCCTCCCCGCACTCTCCGAAAGCAGTTCCCGGAACAACTGCCACCTTCTCTTCCCGAAGGAGCCTTGTGGCAAATTCCTCCGAGCTCATTTTGAACTCTTTTATACTAGGAAATACGTAGAACGCCCCGAACGGTTCAAAGCACTCCAGTCCCATCCGTTTAAATTCATGCATAAGAAACCGGCGTCTCTGGTTGTAGGACTGCCTCATCTCTTCCACTTCATCTTCACAGTTTTTAAGTCCTTCTACCGCAGCGTACTGACTGGTCGTAGGTGCGCACATGATTGCAAACTGGTGAAGCTTTGTCATCTGTTCGATGATCATTTCAGGGCCGCAGCAGTAGCCGAGCCGCCATCCGGTCATGGCAAATCCTTTGGAAAATCCATTGATCACCAGCGTTCTCTCCCGCATCCCCGGAAGACTCGCTATAGAAACATGCTTTGTCTGATAAGTAAGCTCCGAGTAGATCTCATCCGACATTACATACAGGTCATGTTCTTTTACAAAGTCTGCCACCGGTTCCAGATCTTCTCTTGTCATAATAGATCCCGTAGGATTATTGGGAAACGGCATGATCAGCACTTTTGTCTTCGGCGTTGTATATTTCTCGAGATCTTCCACCGTCAGTTTGAAATTATTTTCATATTGCAGCGGAACCACCACCGGCACTCCGTCCGCCATGACCGTACAGGGCAGATAGGACACATAGCTCGGCTGCGGGATCAGCACTTCATCTCCGGGATCGAGCATACAGCGCAGGCCAACATCGATGGCTTCGCTCCCTCCCACAGTTACCAGTGTTTCTTTCAGCGGATCGTAAGTTACACCGATCTTGCGCTCCAGATATTTGCATATTTCCTTTCTCAGCTCTTTGAGACCTGCATTAGATGTATAAAAAGTTCTTCCTTTTTCA
Organism: uncultured Lachnoclostridium sp.; assembly: GCA_930986645.1. Classification (GTDB taxonomy): domain Bacteria; phylum Bacillota; class Clostridia; order Lachnospirales; family Lachnospiraceae; genus Mediterraneibacter. Next base: position 57,237 of record CAKNJS010000008.1, on the reverse strand, counting down.
AGACTGAAGATTCCCTCATCTCGGATACGCCACGGCGTATCAAAGTCCGGCTCGCCGACTCCCAGAGAAATGGCATCTTCCATTTCATTTGCCACATCGAAGAACCTGCGTATCCCCGAAGGCTGTATATCTATGATCTTCTTTGACAATGGATTTCTCATTACGGTGTCACCAGCATCCTTTCCGACTCTTTTTTCGGTATCATGATGGTGCCGTGGTCTTTATATTTCTTTAAAATAAAATGAGTTGCAGTATTGAGCACGCCCTCGATGGGAGAAAGTTTCTCAGACACAAACCGGGAAACCTCCTTCAGGCTTTTTCCTTCCAGAGTCACCAGCAGGTCATAACTGCCGGAAATCAGATAAACTGCATAGACTTCCGGATAGTTGTAGATCCGCTCTGCGATACGGTCAAACCCTCTGTCCCTCTGCGGAGTCACGCGCACTTCGATCAGAGCCGTTACCATCTCAACTCCGGTTTTATCCCAATCGATCAGCGTATGATAACCGCAGATGATCTTTTCTTTCTCCATCTCTGCCATCTCATTGGCAGCCTCTGCTTCTTCCACTCCCATGAGCACAGCGAGTTCCCTAAGATCCACCCTGCTGTGCTTTTCCAGATATTTCAGTATCTCGATTCTCAGTGCTTCCTTATTTTCATTCATCTTTTACTCCTCCATATTTCCAGCTCATCCGGCGCAGGTCTGTCCAGATATCTGATTTCTTCACCATTCCGGATCATCCGTGCCTTCTGGTCTGACGCCATACCCAGACGTACCGGCCGTGCACCCGTCTCTTCAAGCACCCGGATTACCTCTTCCGCCTCATCGGTCAGGATGAGATAACTGCCGGCGGATGTCATCAGATACGGATTCAGCCGGTAGAACTCGCATATTTCCACTGTCTCCTGTTTCAGTGCGATCTGCGGCATATTGATCTCAAAACCAATGTCTTCCGTATCTGATAGTTCCCACAAAGCAGACAGGATCCCGCCGCTTCCGATCTGGCGCACCGCAGTGTTCTTGCCGCATTCATATACTCTCAGTATCTGGTCCGGCCGTATCAATTCTCCTGTCAGCTTTTTTGTCTGTTCAAGAAATGCAGATACAAACCGAGTCTCCAGCTCCGGCTGTGCCTCATCGAGAATACGCAGGGTTCCTTCGAGCCCGGCATATCCGCACATAATGATCTCCCTGTGAACCGGAGCCTTCACCGCAGATGCTTTTTCCCTGTTCTTCCCGGATTTTTCCTGAGGGGGCTTCAGGTCATGCAGCACCCCCGCGGCACTTACAGATACGACTGTATGTACGACTGCGCCTGACACTCCGCCCTGAAAACTTGTCACCTGAATCTTCAGTTCTCTGCACGCGCATTCCACACCGGCCGCGAGCTCCGCGAGCTGTTCTTCCCGGCTCCCCTGCGGGAACATAACATACACGGCCGCGCCCCGGGCGCGCACATTGCGGGCGGCAAGCTCGCCGGCCGCATGATATACGGCATAATACCCTGTCCTCACATCATCTCCCACAGTATGGGCATCCGCCCACACGAATCCGCCTCCTGTTTCCGTCTGAAAACCAGAGCACGTCTCCCACGGAGACGGCGCAAAAAGCATATTATCATTCCCTGTATGCAGCTGTCTTCTGACAGACCGGCTCCATGCGGTCTGTGTGATCCTTCCGATCCTCATAATCTCTTTTTCGGACATCTCCTGATGTTCTCCTGTCTTATTAATTCATTCCTGTTTCTTCGTCATACAACATACGGCAGTACCATGGTCAACACCATTGCCGCTATTAAAACGAGTATGATTATCGACACAACACGTCTGAATTTTTTATCGTGAAAATTCATTTCCAACAGTCCTTTCTTCTATTTCATATACTTTTGCGTCTCCGCTTAGCGGATCTCTCTCTCGGTAATCAAACAGAACCATTCTTCCGAAAAGCCGTTCCAGATGCGTCATTTTGCGCATCTGCCGCCTGTCATATCCCGCATATTTTTTCAGATACCGGCGCTCTTCTTCCTCTGCTTTATAGAAAGCCGCCGCTTCGTCCGGACTCACTTTATTCTCCGGAAGAAACGAAGGCCGGTTTTTCACATTATCCCTCAAATACAAGTCCAATGTCAACCATGCTGCATACTCATTCATCCTGTTTTCGGATGTACCGTCTGCAGACAGCCTCGCCATTTCAGATCCATCCGCCTGCATTTCCATATGTTCTTCCAGAAAATGAAACAAAATCTCATATCTCGCGATCCGGGAATGACTGACCTTAAACAGTCCGTTTCTGTCATAATAGTCTGCCAGAGAGCTGTACATGGCAAATGGGCCGGAAAATTCTCTTTCTGCGTGTTCCATTGTGTGCCTGAACTGTCCGCTGTTGTAATAGACCTCTGCCATCTCTTCAATTTTTTTGAGCCGGATCACATCGGCATAAGACAGCCACTTTGTGGAGAGGACTTCATAAGGCGGACGATCCTGATATGTAAGCGCATATTCCTTCGTCTTCCCGTGCATCAGTGATCCCTTCAGCACTTTTAAAAATCCCAGCTGAAGCTGATCAGGACGCATCGCGTACACACGGTCAAAAGACTCCTTAAAACTGTCATAATCCTCATATGGAAGTCCTGCAATCAGATCCAGATGCTGGTGTACATTCCTGTTCTCCCGTATCTGTGCCACAGTGCGCTCCACTTTTCCCAGATCCATCTTTCTTTTGATCTCAGATATGGTCCTGCTGTTTGCGGACTGGATACCGATCTCAAGCTGAATCAGCCCCGGCCGCATACTCCGGATCAATGCGATTTCTTCCTCATTGAGAAGATCCGCTGCTATCTCAAAATGAAAGTTCGTAATGCCTTTGTCATGCTCTTTGATATATTCCCACACTGCCGCAGCGTGGTCATGCCTGCAGTTAAAAGTCCGATCCACAAATTTTACCTGCGGAACCTCATGGTCGATAAAAAACTGAAGTTCCCGCTTCACAAGTTCAAGATTGCGGAACCTGAGGCATTTATCAATAGAAGAAAGGCAGTAACTGCATGAGAAGGGACAGCCTCTGCTGGATTCATAATAAATGATCCGGTTTCGGAAATCCTCGATATGCTCATACGCAAACGGAATCGTGCTCAGATCCAGAACCGGGCGGGGCTGTGTCTCTGTGATATTTCCTTCACTTTCACGGTATACAATCCCGCGGATCTCCTCCAGACTCATTCCCGAGTGATAGTGATCCATAAGTTCCCGAAACGTTTCCTCGCCTTCCCCGCACATAATCCCCGCCAGACCTGAATACTGCTCCAGCATCTCCCGGGCATTGTAGGAGACTTCCGGGCCGCCCAGCCAGATCTTTGTCTCCGGCAGGATCTTCGGGATCTCCCGGAGGAGCTGTTCCACATAATCAATATTCCACAGATAGCAGGAAAAGCAGAGAATATCCGGATGACGTGTGTAGATATCCATAAGGATCTCATCTGCCGTCTGGTTGATCGTATACTCTGCAATCCTGATTTCTTCTATATAACTGCGGGCATAAGCTCTCAGGCTGTACACCGCAAGGTTTGAATGGATGTATTTCGCGTTGACCGCTGCTAAAAGAATATTCATCTGGATGCAACCTTTCTTCATAGACTATCTGAATTATTCTAACACCTATTCCCGCTTTCAGCAACGAACTATTGACTTTTCCATAAATATCATGTAAAATTAAGGCTCGTGCAGCCGGGGTGTTAGCGGTACCTTGTACCTGCAATCCGCTATAGCAGGGGTGATATTGCGCAGAGGGCGGCAGTCTGCAGGGCTGCCCCCGGTAAGTGACGTTGATGTCTGGGTCTCACGCGACGGGAACCTGTGAACCGTGTCAGGCCGGGAACGGAGCAGCACTAAGCAGGAGCTCCCGGGTGCCGTGAGGGTGCCTGGGCTGAGTTAACTGCCGGGGTAACGCCTGTGGATCATGTTCGAAGCGCAATGCACGTTAAAAAAGAATAACGGATTTTTGGTCTTTGAGTTACTGTTTACAGTAACCATATTGGAAACGCACATTCTCCGGAATGATAACGAACAACACATTTTTCTGTTTATTATCATTAAGGAGGATTTTTTATGCCAAAAACTAAGTTTCAAGAAGTAATTTTTACCATTATGATGGTTTTTGTCATGGTCTATGCAATGATCTGCTATAATATCGCACTAAATACAGGCGGTCTGAACAACAGTGTTTTTCTGTCGGCATTTCATGAATTTGTGATCATGGCACCGGTCGCATTCATACTTGATTTCTTTTTTGTAGGACATATTGCAAAGAGAACAGCTTTCCGTATCGTGAATCCGGAAAAGGAAAACCCGTTTCATCTGGTTATTGCGATTTCCGTTGTCTCTGTCGCATGGATGTGTCCGCTTATGAGCCTTGCAGCGACAATTTTATTCAAAGATGCCGGAAGCCAGTTTATCGCAGTATGGCTGCAGACTATCGCGCTGAACTTCCCGATGGCGTTCTTCTGGCAGATGTTATATGCCGGACCGTTCGTCCGCTTTCTGTTCAGACAGTTATTCCGCGAAAGAGAAAAAGCTCCTGCAGCAGAAAAAAGCCTCTCCTGATTTGGAGAGGTTTTTCTATATTGACTTTTTCTGCATCTTCTTCCGCTCCCGCAGTTCCCGGAAAAAGCCTGTCATAAGAGCGCTGCACTCTTCTTCAAGCACGCCTGTGGTAAGTTCAGCCTGATGGTTAAACGCCTTGACATCCAGCAGATTCAAAACAGACCCCGCGCATCCTGCCTTGGGGTTCATGCATCCTACTACCACCCGTGTCACGCGCGACTGTATAATGGCCCCCGCGCACATCTGGCAGGGCTCCAGCGTCACATACAGCGTACACTCTTCAAGCCTCCAGTCGCCAAGCTTTCTGCTGGCCTTCCGGATCGCTGAGATTTCTGCATGGGCGAGAGGACTCTTGTCCGTGTTCCTGCGGTTATAGCCCCGGCCTATGATTTTCCCGTCATGGACGATCACACAGCCGATGGGCGTTTCATCCAGCTTATAGGCTTTCTTTGCCTGCCGGATCGCTTCTCTCATATATTTTTCATCGATTTTTCTCTGCTCTGTACTGAAATCAGTATTTTCTATAGACATAATTTTCCTTTCACGCTTCGTTCTTTTTTTCTCTCTTCCTGAATAAACTGGAATGAAAAGAGACAAGACCAGAGGTTATTATATTTTATGAATCCCGGAATTTTTTATCTGTATGAATATGAAAATTACAAACGCAGACGTAATGTAGGCTTTATCAAAGTCTCTCATCATTATCAGTCCTGTATCCTTCAGATTAATGCCAGAGGCATCCCTGTAAGAAACGGCAGTTCGCTCAGCCTCTCTGCCTTCTGCTGCGAAGAGAATACCCTGCTTATTTCACCGGTGGCGGACCTGCCCCCGTGCGGCAGAAATATATCAGTCCGCCTGTCTGTATTAGAGACACATTTTCCGGAAAGGAGGTCTCTCCAGCAGATTGACGGATTTCTCCTGCAGAATACTGACAGAGACGCGCCGCCTCTCTTCTGGATGGCTTCCTCATTCTTTTTTGATATCAATCCTGAAATGATGCGCCCGGCTGAACCAGAGACCGCATTACAGCCTGAGGCCGTATCTGAAGAAGCCCCTGTCATCGAAACAGAAACATCTTCCGGTCAGACGGATGACATCACATCCGAACCCGCCCTGCAGTCCGCCGAGGCGAAGGATCTGCCTCAGGTCAAAAAGATCAGTCGTGAAGATCTTACCCTGCTGCCGCGGAAATTCTGGCCGCTGGCCAGCAACAGCTTTCTGCTGCACGGTTACCATAATTATAACCACCTTGCGCTCGTCGAAGAAAACGGCAGAAGATGGCTCGGCGTCCCCGGTATATACGATACGCGCGAGGCCCGGGCAGCCGATCTGTTCGGCTTTCCTCGGTTCACGCGCGCATATGTCTCAGTATTGGAGCTGACAGATGAGGAACGCAATGATACGGCAGACTTCGGCCACTGGTGCCGGTGCGTGGGAACTATATGAGAAACTATATAATCCCGTTCATCTCCTGATACAGACGCTTTGCATAGCTGTCAGTCATACCGCACACATAATCTGTCACAAGGAGGAGGCGGAGATACAATTTCTCCGCTTCATTCTTTCCTTCCGCCTGCAGTCTGTAAGCATTTTTGTAGTTGTCAGAGATGAAGGAAACCACGCGTCTGTCGATCGTATCCTGTCTGACGTCTGTATCGTAATAGAGCACAGCCCTGACCAGTTTATCCATAAGGTTGTCAAGAATAGCAGACTCCGCCACTTCCATCTTGTAGATCTCCATGGAAGAAAACACATACCGGTAAGCCATATCTCCCAGCAGATCCATCAGTTTCTCCCCATAAGTTCCGTAAAACAGATCCTGTCCGAATGTTCCGGCCATGATACTGTCATAGTTCGAAGTAAATCCATATGTAGCACAGCTGATCAGGAAGCCCTGAGCGCTTATGATCCAGTTCTTTACCGCATAAGATTCCGGATTGCTGACTTCTTTCTTCTGCCCCCGCTCATAAAACCGGCGCAGCTTTTCCAACGGTTTGAACGAAGACTCCGGACAGGCACGCTCCAGCGGTGCCAGTTCTCTCTCCAATGTGTGATATGAAATAAATCCTTTTACAAATGCATCTTCTATATCGGCTGTCTTATATGCCAGATCATCAGCCGCTTCCAGAATATAAGTCAGCGGATGTCTGTTGCCGCCCGCTCCCGTCGCTTCGGTCACACGGCGGAAAACCTCTTCATCCGCAAGGTAATATCCCATTTTCTTATCCTTGATATTTCCGCTGTCTCCGCAGATCCCGGTAGACGGAACTGGATATTTGATAATGGTATTGAGCAGTGCATATGTCAGATTCATTCCGTGCTCGTCTACCAGATAATGCAGTTTTGTTACAAGCCGGAGCGCCTGAGCATTTCCTTCAAAATGATAGAAATCCTGCTTCATCTGTTCGCTCAGCATATCTTCTGCAGCCTGCCCCCTAAAAGACAGCTTAGGCAGATTTCTGGCAAACCATTCACGGATCGCCACCTCGCCGAAATGACCGAAAGGCGGATTCCCTATATCATGGATCAGGCCCGCGCACTCAAGTATATGTGAAATATCTTCCTTCATATGCGGCGCAAATCCGGAATTTCTGCGAAATTTCAAAATATTTTCCCCGATATTCTGTCCAAGTGATTTTCCAAGAGAAGACACTTCCAGAGAGTGGGTCAATCTTGTCCTGATAAAATCACTCTGGTCAAGAGGGAATACCTGTGTCTTATCCTGCAGGCGGCGGAATGACGCGCTGCCGATAATTCTGTGGTAATCCTTTTCAAACTCACTTCTCAGATCCGTGGATTTCGATCTTCCCGAACCTTCCCGCTCCCGTTTCGGGGACAGAAGCGTTCTCCACTCCATCTTGCGTCTCCCCTTTCCCATCTGTAGTGACAGCTCAGAGTTCTCGATCAGTCGAGATAGATCGGCGGCTCATACGCCTTGCCCAACAGCGCCTTTTTACGCTCCTGAAGCCCAAGGAACGCCCACTCTGTCATATCCGTCCATTTATGGATCGTACGGTCGTATACCTGCACATATCCGATCCTTGTGGGATGCATCCGGACACTGTTAGACTGATATTCTCGTCCCGTATACGGATTAACCTCTCCGGCTTCTCGATCTTCATCTGCATCCTCATGCGAAATAACCGGTTCAAAATCAGTTCTGTCCTCTGCTTCCGCCTCCGGCTCCTGAGTCACTTCCGGCTCTTCTTCTGAAATATGTTCTTCCTCATATTGCGGCTGCTCCTGAGCCGCCCGGGCAGTCTCCTCCTTACGCGCTTCTTCTTCACGGTGTTTTCTTCGCAGGAAAATTCCTCCAAAGCGCTCTTTTTTCGGCTTCTCCAGCTCTTTTTTAATTTCCTCCACCGGTTCTCCGGCTTTTGCATTTTCTTCCAGCTCAGAGAGTTCCTGATGCATCTCATAAAGCTCTCCAATCGTCATATCTCTTTCATCCGGAGCAGCTGCATCCGTATCCGGAAGTGCTTCTGTCTCTGGAACTGTATTTTCTTCCGTCTCACTCTCCTGTACAGCCTCTCCTGTTTCTGCAGGCTGTTCTTCCGGCCGCACAGTTTCCGCTTCCGCACGTGCTGTTTTCTCCGCCTGTTTCTTTTCCACCGCATCAGTACGCGCGATCGCAGCCATCTCAAGCGCCGCCGTGCTTCTTGGCTGTACCGGAGCTTCAGACATAATGCTTAAGTGAAAAGGACAGTCGAGGATCCGCGCAATCATGCGCATATCCTGTTCCTGAAAATTATCTCTCCCGAGACGCTGGGTCAGGTTCTGCCTTGACATCTTTTTGCCAGTCCGGACTTCGATCAGCTCTGCCAGCTGTTTAATTGTCATTCCTTTTCTCCCCAGAATGATCTTGACCTGTTCACCAAATGTTAAATCTTCCATGGTTTTCCTCCTTATGTATTCTTTATATTCCCCAATGGTATGTTTTCCTGTTTCCTATTGCCCGAGATACTCCTCCAGCGTGATTCCCCGCTCTGTGATTTCTTTTGCCGCATCTTTTCCCACATACCGATAATGCCATGGTTCGTAGATAATACCGGTTACATCGGATTTTTCCGGCGGATACCGAAGTATAAATCCGTATTCCCAGCAATGTTCCATCAGCCACTTCTGCTCTGCCGTATCCCCCTGCCGGTCATCCAGCTCACCGTATGATGTGGAAATAATATCTACGGCAAGACCGGTCGCGTGCTCGCTTGTTCCCGGCAGCGCAACCGAAGTACTTGTCTCCTGATACGCCTGAAGCGGAGTCATTTTCTGATTCAGTCTGTTCTGCATAGATGCATTGAATGTCTCGATCTGCTGATCATAAGAACGATAGGCCGAAGTAACATACATACTCAGCCCCTGAGCCGCTCCGTCATCAAGCATCTGCTTCAGATCTGCAATAATCCTGTCATCCACCGGATAGCCCGGTGATATCTCCGTCAGTTTTTCAGGAGTATAGGCCGGATCCAGCGGATGATCCTCGTTCACAAGGATCAGCTGCCAGCCGTCCGCATCTGAAGCCAGTGTTTCCGTATTTTCTTCTACGGCTTTTTCTTTCTTAATCTGCTCTCTCAGATCTTCATTTTCCGCGGTCAGCTCTGCCTCCGACGCCGCTGCTTCTGCTCGTTCCTCCGAAACGACCCGGTACGCCGCCAGAGATGTGATCAGCACACCCGCCGCAAGCCCCAGCGCAGCACCCATTCCCGCTTTCTTTAACTTGTGTATATCAAAATTAAAATTTATCATAATGTCAACTCTGTGTGTAATTCCGTATCAATTTCCTCGTCTGTAGTACAGACTGCCATTCTGTACGGGAAATCCGGCATACAGTATTCCCTGCAGCGGTAGACTTCCTTAAATTCCTCCGGCTGCCGGATGAGCACCGGCGGTTCTCCCATCCGTATACAAAATGAGTTTACCGGAAGGGCCATGCCTTTTCCGGTCGCTTTCATAAAACTCTCTTTAAGCACCCAGTACCGGAAGAAAAGTTCCCGGCGGGCATCTTCCGTACCTGCTCCCGCAATCGTTTCATACTCTTCCCTGCAGAAAGCGCGTGCGGCAACATTCATTCTGAGTTTTCCGAGTTTCTCTACATCACATCCGACCTGCACCGCCTTCCCGTCTGTGCAGACTGCACACATAACACAGGTTCCCGAATGTGAGAAGTTATGGGCGGCTTCTTCCGGCAGCCCGTATTTTTCACAGATTTTCTGCCACAACGCCCACACGCCTATACTCTGCGCCTTCATCTGGACAAGCCGGAGCGCGTCAGCCTTTTTCTGCCGGGACTCCGGAACATTCCTGTAATATCTTTCATAACATTCCTGTTCCAGAAGCGGCGTGACATCCGCGATCCATGCTCTAACCATCTTTTATCCTTTCATATATCTGACTTCAAAAGTCTCGATCGTGATCGGTTTGTTGAACAAAGTTCCCTGAGCATAATCACAGCCCAGCTCTTTCAGAACATTTAACTGATCCTGAGTCTCCACTCCTGATGCCTGTACAAACGCTCCAAGCTGTCTGCAGATGTCTATTACCGCCTGAGCAACAATACGGCTGCGCGTATTGCCGACAATATTCGTGATCAGGCTTTTATCCAGTTTCAAGCCGTCAAATTCCATCAGAGAAAGGATGGAGAAACTGGAATCTTTCGCCCCGAAATGATCCAGTATAACACGGACATTCGCCTTGCGGATCTTACTGCTCGTCTCAGCAAGCATCTCCTGATTCATATCGCTTCCGGACTCAGAGACTTCCACTTCCAGATACTCGCATCTGACATGATATTTCTCTATCAGATGCAGCATCTTATCTGCAATGCTCTCCTGCTTCAGGGTAGCACCTGCAAAATTCACTGCTATCGGAATCAGCGGAATGCCTTCCACCTCCCACCTGTGAAGAGTCTTACACACTTCCTCAAACACATACAGATCAAGATAATGCGACAATTTTGTTTCTTCCAGAAGATTAATATATCTTCCCGGATTGACAATACCCAGATCCTTATGGTGATATCTCACTACAGCCTCTGCCTCGGCAACATTTTCCGTCATTGTATCTATTTTCGGTACAAGACAGACAATAAAATTGCCGTGTTCCAGATCTTCCAGAAGATCCTGTTTGATAATCGGCTCATGATGTCCTTTCTTGAGGTTTTTATAATATTTCTTCTTTTCCTCGCGCATTATGACTTCTGCATTATTCACCAGTTTTTCAACATCAATGTCAACTTTCTCCCACGCGTATCCGATAGATACAAGGCCGAGGCTGATATTGTCAAGCTTGGTATGTGCGGCATAGACCTGTTTTGTAAAATCTTCATATGTTGTATTTTCGACCAGTACAAGATACTGGTCGCCTGTCATTCTATATACCTCGCCGCTGTGGAAATACTCCTGCAGTACTTCTCCAACACGGATTATGACCTCATCACCGTAGTCTCTTCCGAACTCTTTGTTAAAATTCTTCAGGCCGTTGATATCAATGGAAAGAGCTCCCAGAGATTTAAGCTCGCTGCTTTTGACATTTTCCAGATAATCGACCAGACTGTTCCGGTTGAGAAGACCCGTCAGGTCATCGTGATAGCTGAGATATTCCTGCTGTTTCTGCATCTTCTGAAGTGCAATCGCCTGCGGAATATATGGAAGGAGCGCCCTCATAAGGTCAAGGGTGCACCCGCCCCTGTGCACGCCGGCAACAGCCAGAATCGCCGTTGTATCATCACTGATCTGTCTGAATACACTGTAACAGTCTGATGTGGTATCCGTAATCTCCGTTTTCATCCACTTAGGCTGCTGGTCTTCGGGAAGCAGCTTCAGACGATCCCGCTGCCACTCGACATTCTCTGCACACCACTCATAGATTGTCTCGATGTCTCCCTGTTCTTTCTCAATATAATAAGCGTACTCTGAATCGTAGTAATCACGAACAGTGCTCAGGACATCGTTCATGATCTCTGCAAGAGAACGTGGTTTATAGCTTTCACTCATCTTTTTCTCTCCCCTGTCATGTTTCGACAAAATATAGCAAAAAATGCATTTTCTGCATTTACAAAGGCATTTTTATTGTAGTATAGGCAACCTGAAAATGCAAGATAAAACTAGGGAGAACCGGACGGACTCACTGCCGCCGGTTCCCCCTGTCTCTCATTCTTATCCTTTTTTTCGCAGGAATCAGATATTTTATGAATTCTTCATAATGACGCTCTCGACTACGTCCGCCACATGCTCGCAGGCATCAGCACATCTCTCCAGATAAATATAGATATCTCTCCACGCAATGATCTTCAGCGGATCGTCAGACTCGGTATACAGCCCTCTTACACTCTGCATAAACATTTTATCCGCTGCTTCCTCAAGATCATTGATCCGGATCACAAGCTGCTTGATACTTTTCGATCTCTTGAAATTTCTGAATTCCTGAAGGAGCTCCTTCAGTGCATCGCAGCACTGAATAATAATATCCGTCATTTTCAGAGCGTTGGGCTCTATATCCTGCACATTGTTCATATAGACCCTGAGCATGACATCCTCTACCTTATCTGTCACATTATCAATATTCTGGCTCAGGGAAACAATATCCTCGCGCTCGATGGGCGGCAGGAATTCCTTTGCCAGATGATCCAGCATATCATGCTTCTTTGCATCCGCGCTGTGCTCTACCTCGTGAATCATGTCAAGCTGTTCTTTTAAATTCTCCGGCTTAAAATTCTCAAGTGCCGCTTTTAACATCTGCGCGGCACGGCAGGAATCCTCTGCACACGCCACAAAATTATCAAAGTAAAACGAATCCTGTTTCTTTGCCATTTTTCTTTCCTCCTATTGCCTTCTCTCTGGGAAGTATTCCCCGGAAAGCATCCTTCTTCCGGCTTTGTCCGGTGTCAGAATACCATAATAAATATTTTTGCTACCACAAAACTGATAAGCCCGCAACCCGGAAATGTAAAGATCCATGTCAGCATCATATCCTTTACAACGCCGAAATTAATTGCAGAAAGCCTCTTTACAGCCCCCACACCCATGATCGCGCTCGTCTTCGTGTGTGTGGTTGATACCGGAATACCGAATACGCTGGAAAGCAGCAGACACACCGCGCCCGCCAGATCGGCGGAAAAGCCCTGAAATTTCTCCAGCTTTACCATATCCATGCCCACTGATTTAATAATCTTCTCGCCGCCTACACTCGTGCCGACACCCATGACCGTACTGCACAGCAGCATCAGCCAGACCGGTATGAGCATACCTTCCACACTGCTCTGTCCGTTACAGAACGCAACGCCCAGAAACAGTACGCCGATAAATTTCTGTCCGTCCTGAGCTCCGTGCATAAAGCTCATAAATGCCGCGCCGAAGATCTGCGCCACGGTAAAGAACCCGTTGGTCTTCCTGCGGTCCATGGCTGCGCAGATTACTGTGATAATCCTGCAGATCACCCAGCCCATAAAAAAGCCGAGCGCAAGACTTAAAACCAGTCCGTAAAGCACTTTGACCCACTCATCGAAATTAACACCGCCCACACCGTTGTGTATAGCGATTGCAGCTCCTGTAAGTCCCGCAATAAGGCTGTGGCTCTCACTGGTCGGTATTCCGAATACAGAAGCCGCCACACTGTAGACTACGATTGAAAACAGCGCCGCACACAGAGCGATCAGTGCTTCATCTGTCTGTCCGCCGAAATCGACCATATTACTGATCGTTGACGCAACCGAGCTGTTAATATGCGTCATTACAAGTACTCCAAGGAAATTAAATACCGCGCTCATCATGATTGCGGTCCTGACTTTCAGGCATCGCGTCGCAATACATGTAGCAATTGCGTTTGGGGCATCTGTCCATCCGTTTACGAATATAACGCCCAGCGTGAGCAGTACCGTCACCATCAGCACAGGATTGGAAAATACCTGCTGACAAAATCCCGCAAAAGAAACGTCCATAATTTCTCCCTCTTTGCTTATATTTAATTTTGGCCGGACATCCTCACGGATATCCTGTTTTGCATAAAAAGACCGGCATGCCGGTGCCGGATATTTTACGCAAAATTAACTTAAATATAACATTCGGCCGCTGAAGTGTCAACGGCCGAATTATTTCTTAGCAAAAAAATAGCACGCGCCTTCACAGTTCAGGCGCGCCATTCGCAAAGCCGCACTGCGTGCTTTTCGCGGCTTCCGCCGCTTCTTTGCACTCCGTCCACAGTTCAGGCGCGCCATTCGCAAAGCCGCACTGCGTGCTTTTCGCGGCTTCCGCCGCTTCTTTGCTCATATACAGGCGCTCACTCCATGAAAAAAACCGTGTAAAAACTCATGCAAGCATGGTTTTCTACACGGTTTTTTCATGGCTGAACTGTTACTATAAGTTCCACTTTTTATCTTGAGCTACACGGAGTCTGTTCATTGCACGGGCAAGGGATGCCTGTGTGTGATAGTACTCCTGTATGCTCTGTTTCTGCCGCATCTGTTCTTCTGCGCGTTCCTGCTGTTCCTGTGCGCGGCGGACGTCGATATCCTCCGGTCTTTCGGCAGTATCCACCAGCAGCGTGACACGGTTATTCACGATTTCTGCAAACCCTGTTCCGACTGCAAGATCCCGCCAGTCGTCCTCGCCTGCGAGCTGCACTTTTGCAGTTCCCACAACAATGGCAATAACCATATTTTCATGGTTGGGCAGGATTCCCTTCTGTCCGTCCGGAGCGGGAATGATAAGTTTTCTGCAGCGGCCTTCATAAAAGACTTTATCGCTTGCTATGATCTTCAGACCAAATGTATCCATTATGCATACACTCCTGTTCTATTCTGCAGTCTTATGCTTCTGCTGCTTCTGCCGCTTCCGCTTTTGCTTTCTCAATCACATCATCGATAGTTCCCACATTAAAGAATGCGGATTCCGGATACTCATCCATCTCTCCATCGATAATCATCTTAAAGCCGCGGATCGTCTCTTTCAATGGTACGTATTTACCCGGGATTCCAGTAAATGTCTCAGCTACAAAGAACGGCTGTGACAGGAATCTCTGAATTTTTCTTGCACGCATAACAGTCGCCTTATCCTCATCGGAAAGCTCTTCCATACCGAGAATTGCGATGATATCCTGCAGTTCTTTATATTTCTGGAGAATCGCGATAACCTTATTCGCTACTTCATAGTGCTCTTCGCCCACAATTTCAGCTTCCAGAATACGTGAACTGGACTCAAGAGGATCTACGGCCGGATAAATACCCTGCTCTACGATCTTTCTGGAAAGCACGGTCGTTGCATCCAGATGAGCAAACGTTGTCGCCGGAGCCGGGTCTGTCAGGTCATCCGCCGGCACATAGACTGCCTGTACGGAGGTAACAGAACCGTTCTTCGTGGAAGCAATACGCTCCTGAAGCTCACCCATTTCAGTTGCCAGAGTAGGCTGGTAACCTACGGCTGAAGGCATACGTCCGAGCAGTGCGGACACCTCGGAACCTGCCTGTGTAAAACGGAAAATATTATCGATAAACAGAAGCACGTTTCTGTGTTCTTCATCACGGAAATATTCTGCCATTGTCAGTCCTGTCTCCGCAACACGCATACGTGCTCCGGGGGGCTCGTTCATCTGTCCGAACACTAAGGCTGTTTTAGCCAGTACTCCGGACTCTTTCATCTCGGACCAGAGGTCGTTTCCCTCACGGGAACGCTCTCCTACTCCTGTGAAGATCGAATATCCGCCATGCTCTGTTGCAATGTTGCGGATCAGTTCCTGAATAAGTACTGTTTTACCTACTCCAGCACCTCCGAAGAGTCCGATCTTACCGCCCTTTGCATACGGAGCCAGAAGGTCGATAACCTTAATTCCGGTCTCCAGAATCTCGACAACCGGACTCTGATCCTCGAATGAAGGCGGGTCTCTGTGGATTACCCATTTCTCGGAATCCGTGATCTCGTCTCCGTCGTCAATCGTCTCGCCGAGCACATTGAAAAGTCTGCCGAGAGTCTTCTCTCCGACAGGAACTTTAATGCCGGCTCCTGTAGCTGTAACTTCCATATCCTTGTGAAGGCCTTCACTCGCTGCCAGCATAAGACAGCGCACCTCATTGTTGCCGAGGTGGGAGGCAACTTCCATAATGCATTTCTTGCCGTTATTTTCAACTTCAAGCGCATCTTTGATAAAGGGAAGCTCGCCGTCTTCAAATACTACGTCAACGACAGGTCCCATGACCTGTGTGATTCTTCCTTTATTCATAATCATTCTCACTTTCTTTCCAAAAGTATCCTTCTACTTCTTCTGCGCCCTTGCGCCGGCACAAACCTCAGTGATCTCCTGTGTGATCGCCGCCTGACGTGCCCTGTTATATACAATAGACAGATCACGGATCAGATCCTGCGCACTGTCTGTTGCGGATTTCATCGCCATCATACGGGCGTTATGCTCACTTGCACACGCCTCTACAAGACAGCCGTAAATCATACCGGTCACATAGTTCGGAACGATACTGTCCATAACCGCCTCAGCGGAAGGATACAGTTCGATCGACTCGCGATGTACATTAAGAGGCATCTTCATCTCATTGAAAGAACTTCTCTCAAGGGGCAGAAGCTTAATTACTTCTGCTTCCGACTGGACCGAATTCTCCATCCTTGTATATACGATATAGATTTCATCCAGTTCTCCCTTTTCAAACTGATCCAGCAGTACGCCCGAGATATCTCTTGCCCGGTGCATGGTCGGCTTCTGAACTGTATACTGAAAATTCGTATCTATTTCCACGCCGTGCTTTGCAAAATAATGCCGTCCCAGTTCACCTACAATAAAAAGTTTGTGTATTCCCGGTCTTGACAGAATTTCTTCTTCCAGCTTGACAATATTATGATTGTATGCCCCTGCAAGTCCTTTGTCGGCAGTGACAACGATAGAACCGATTTTTCTCTCTTCCGGCGGGATATCCTCCCTCTTCACAAAATAGTTATGCTCAAGTTCGGGAAGGTGTCGGAGAATTCTCGATATTTCTCCCTGCAGTGCGTAGAAATAAGGCTCTGTATCCTGCAGTTTTTTCTTCGCCTGTGTCATCTTGGAAGAAGAGATCATATACATCGCATTTGTGATTTTCATCGTGTCTTTGACACTGTTGATACGGCTCTGTATCTCTCTGATATTTGCCATCTTATCACCTGCTCTTCTTGTACTCTTTTGCAGTCTCCACGATCTTCTCGATAAGCTCGTCAGACAGCACTTTCTTTTCTTCGATTTCCCTGCCGATCTCCGGATGTGCGGTATCGAAATATGTAAGCATATCTGCCTGGAACTTCTTGATCTCTTTCTTATCGATTCCGAGAAGCACTTTATGTGTTGCCGCACAGAGAGTGATAACTTTCTCGTGCAGTGACAGCGGATGATACAGAGGCTGTTTTAACAGCTCCATCAGTCCGCTTCCGTATTCCAGCTGCTCCTTTGTGGCTGCATCCAGATCTGAGCTGAACTGTGTAAACACTTCCATCTCTCTGTACTGTGCCAGATCGATACGGATACTTCCTGAAGCCTTCTTCATCGCTTTTGTCTGCGCAGCTCCGCCCACACGGGATACAGAAAGTCCTACATTGACTGCAGGTCTCATTCCCGATGCGAAAAGTCCGCTCTCCAGAAAGATCTGTCCGTCTGTAATAGAAATTACGTTTGTCGGGATATATGCAGATACATCTCCCGCCTGTGTCTCAATGATCGGCAGCGCAGTGATGGAACCGCCGCCTTTCTCCTCACTTAAGCGGCTGGAACGTTCCAGCAGTCTTGAATGAAGATAGAATACATCTCCCGGATATGCCTCACGTCCCGGAGAACGTCCGAGGAGAAGCGACAGTGCACGGTATGCTACCGCGTGCTTGGACAGATCATCATATACGATCAGGACATCTTTGCCCTGATACATGAAATACTCTGCCATGGCAGTTCCCGCATACGGGGCAATATACTGCAGCGGAGCACAGTCGCTGGCTGTAGATGATACTACGATCGTATAATTCATTGCGCCATGCTCTTTCAGAGTATTGACAACCTTTGCCACTGTAGACGCTTTCTGTCCAATAGCTACATAGACGCAGATCACGTCTTTGCCTTTCTGATTCAGGATAGTATCCATAGCAATGGATGTCTTTCCTGTCTGACGGTCGCCGATGATCAGCTCACGCTGACCGCGTCCGATCGGGAACATGGCATCGATAGAAAGGATACCTGTCTCCAGCGGAACACTGACTGACTTTCTGTCCACGATTCCGGGAGCTTCCTGCTCGATCGGGCGGTAATCGTCCGCCTCAATGTCTCCGCGCCCGTCGATTGCCTCGCCCAGCGCGTTGACAACTCTTCCTATATACTTATCGCCGACAGGTACGCCGGCTTTCTTGCCTGTACGGGATACTTTTGTACCTTCGCGGATCCCGCTGTCACTTCCGAAGAGGATACATCCGATCTCATCCTTGCGGATATCCTGTACCATTCCCTTAAGACCTGTCTCGAATGTGATAATCTCTCCGTACATGGCATGGTCGATCCCGTAGATCGTAGCGATCCCGTCACCTACTGATACGACAGTTCCGACTTCACTGTCTTTGCTCATTGTATCAAAATTCTCTATCTCTTCTCGGAGAATAGAGATAATCTCATCTGAGTTGATTGAACTCACCTTGTTCACCTCCAGGTTTATTTAAGAGTATGACTTCTGATCCATTCCTGCTGTCATTGCGCGCCCAGAGTCTGCGCAAGCCTGTCCAGACGGCCTTTCACACTCCAGTCATACTCATCGCTGCCCGCGCGGAGAATAAATCCCCCAAGCAGATCCTCATCAAACCGCACATCAATCTGTGCTTTATCAGCGCCGTATTTCCTGCACAGGAATTTTTCCATTCCTTTTTTCTGCTCCTCGCTGGGAGCCGCGGTACAGGTCAGCACAGCGTTTATTACCTTATCTCTCTGGTCTCTGCAGATGTCGTAAGCTGCAAAGATTTCCTCTATCAGATCCATTCTGTGATTCCTGCACGCTGTTTTCAGGAAGTTATGCATTTCTTCCGGAAAAACCCTGTCGATCACTTTAAGTTTCTTCTTCATGGGAACTGTAGGATTCATGAACAGCTCTGCCAGATCCGGGACTGCTTTGAAGATTTCCCGCGTCTCCTGTACATACTCCTCAGGGATCTGAAGTTCAAAGAGAACTTTCCCGTATGAGACTGCCGGAGACGAACAACGTATCTCCTTATCTGTCTGCATCGTCATCTCCCTCACCTGCTTCTTTCAAAAACTGATCGTACAGGTCACGGCTCTCTTTCTCGTCTGCATTTCTGCCGATTACTTTTGCTGCTGAAGCAGCCGCAAGTCCTGCGATCTGTGACTTCAGTTCCTTCATCGTCTGCTCACGCTCGGCGCGCACATTCTCTTTCGCAGATTCAAGCATTGTATCTGCTTTCTCGCCCGCTTCATTTACGATGCGGTCATACTCTGCTTTCGCATTTTTTCTGGCATCCTCGATCAGCTGTACAGATTCCTGTTTTGCCCCGCTTAATGCCGTCTCATATTCCTGTTTCAGCCTGTTGGCGTCGTCCTGCGCCGCCTGTGCATTTTTAAAGCCGTCCTCGATCATCTGCTTTCTCTGATCCATGATATTCATCACAGGTCCGATAAGGAAATGTCTCAGCAAAAGATAAAGAACAACAAGGTTGATTATGGTCCAGACAAGGTTCAAATCTATTGAAATCACCTTTTAAGCCCACCTTTCATGTTATCGTCTCTAAATTCTGCCATACTCTTACAGAAGAATGATGATCAGAAGTCCGATAATGAAACCGTAGATAGCTGTTGCCTCTGCAAGCGCACATCCGAGGATCAGGTTCTTACTGATTTTTCCCTCTGCCTCAGGCTGTCTTGCGATCGCTTCTGCTGCTTTACCTGTTGCGATACCGATACCTACACCTGCTCCAATACCTGTTAATACTGCAATACCTGCTCCAATAGCAATAAGTGTTTCCATAATTTTAATCTCCTTTTTCTGATTGTTTTTTGATGATTATTCCATCTCCTCGGTCATAAACAGCGCTGTCAGGAATACGAATACATATGCCTGAAGCAGACCGTCGAAAATGTCAAAATAAAAACTTACCGGAATCGGTACGATCAGCGGCACGAAAAACTTGAGAAGTTCCAGTACCACAAAGCCGGCCAGCATATTTCCGAAGAGTCGCATACAGAGCGACAGCGGCCGGATAACGATCTCCAGTACTGTGATCGGCGCTACCACCGGAATAGGCTGGGCAAAATGTTTCATCCAGTGAACTACCCCGTTCTTGCGGATGCCCGAAAATTCGATCAGGCACATGCTCATAATTGCCAGAGCTGCCGTCACGTTCAGATCTTTTGTAGGCGGTTTGAAACCGCACAGCGGCGCAAGCGTGTTCGCTGCAGCCAGATAGAGAAGTACCGTGATCAGATAAGGGCTGTATCTTCGGCTTTCTTTTCCGATAACCCCTTCAAAAAAGTCCTGCGCCCAGCTTATGCCCGCTTCCAGTGCGAGCTGAATTTTGCCGGGATTCTCCACCCTGAGGTTTCTCGTCAGGATAATTGACAGCAGAACAAGAACCGCCATGATGATCCATGTAACCACCACGGATTCGGAGATACCTCCCACGACCGGAAGAGTGAATACTGTTTCACAGTTCAGTTCTTCCATCAATGTTTCTGTCAGATTTCCCGTATTGCTCCCTCCTTTGTCTGTTTACTTTATCTATATTAAATTGGCGCCGGGACTGCATATGTGCCGGATTTGGGCATAAAAAAAAGAGCTGTTCCCCTTTGAACCCCCTAAATCCTTTTTCACTTTTCAGTTCCAGCTCATCGGAGCCGGAAAAAGAATATTTCATCCTTTCTCAGACACCTGCTTTCCCTCCGTTCCTTCTTATTAAATGGCAACTCCGGAAAGCTGACTAAATATTACGCCCCGAATCGAAATTTGTCAACATTTTCACAGAGTAACCCTCATCTCTTCCAAACGGTCATTTTTTACTTCATTTTGTCTTTTTTTCCAATATGCTTGAAATGAACTTTTATTGAATTTTCACGTGATTTTTGCAATTATCCGGCACTTCGCAGAGTTTCTGTATCATTTTGTCTAAATCCACCGAAAAAACATTGATTATTTGTATGTTTCATACAATATCACATCTTTTTCAGGAATGTTCATCTATAAAAACAGCAATCCGGTATAAACATTCCGGCGTTTGCGCTATAATATAGGAGAGGTGCATAAATGAACAGTAAAAAGCAATTAATATCCATATATTTTTCTTATAAATCCGATATTTTTTTCTTTGTATGCGGTGTACTCATGCTCTGCAGCGAGATATGGAAACAGTTTACTCTCACTTTCGCCATAGGAGGCGGCAGCTATATCTGGTGGTATTTTCCATTTCAGCTCTGCAGTATTCCCATGTATATCCTTCTGGTCTACCCTTGGCTGCGCAAAAGGAATGCAAGACTGTCTCTGCTGGCGTTCCTCATGTCCTACTGCCTTCTGGGCGGTATTGCCGTATTCGCAGATACGACCGGCCTTCACTATCCGCTGAAAGCACTTACCATCCATTCTTACCTGTGGCATATTCTTCTTATTATATTAGGCATCACAGCAGGGCTTGTATATATACGGCAGCTCTTTTCAGATCAAAAAAAGACGCTGTTTTCCCGCAGACTTGCCGCCGCGTTCCCACTGCGTCCTTTCCTGTATAGTACATTATTATATCTTGTCTGCTGCCTTGCCGCAGTACTCCTTGACCTATGGCTGGACAGATACGGCACCATCAACATGTTCTACATCAACCCCGATTACAAAATGCAGCAGATCATATTCAGGGATTTTATCCCGATTCTGGGAAACAACGGCGCCATCGCACTTTATATCGCTGCAACGATTCTCGGCGCTTTTATCTTTTTTCTGATCTGGAAACTGATTTACCGCCTCCGTTTTTCCTTCGCATCACATTCCTGACATCCTCGCCATTCTCTGTGATCTCTCTGGCAATCTTCAGAAAATCTCTGTCTTTTGCCTTTCTTCTCGGAATAAACCGTCCCGCAATTCCACCCTTCCCCCTGTTTTTAACATAGAAGAAACCGATTATCGAAAATACAACTGCTCCGATAAAGTTGACGATCAGATCCTGCATAGTATCAATCAGACCTATATCCAGATAACCTCCCAGCCCTAACTCCTGTCCGTTTACAACTGTCTCCGTAATATTACCGATCACATACGGTACATTTCTCCCCGCCGGATCAAGTGTCACGGAGCGGATCGTATGGATCACCGTATCTTTCTGCATATCATAGCCCGCAATCTGATCCATCCCAAATTCAAAGAACTCCCAGACCACCCCGATCGTCATCGAAAAACAAAATGCCGCAATCGCCGTAAAAATAGGTGACAAGTTGAATATCGTCTTCTCGCTCCGATTCAAAAGATCCACCATAGAGAAGCCGATGGCCGCCGCCAGAAAACCATTCAGAGTATGCAGTACGGAATCCCAGAAAGGAAACACCAGATAAAATTCGCTGATTTCTCCCAGAATCTCTGCCGCAAAAATAAAGACCAGAATTATAATCTCCAAAGTTGTAGGCAGTTCAACTTTAAAGGTTACCTGAATAAGGCTTGGCATTACCAGAAGAAGCAGTGTAAGCACACAGAGAAATACATTTTCATAATTCCGGTTCAGAAGCTGCAGAACCATCATAACAATCACCAGAGCACGAAGCGTAAAATACACAATAAATGAACTCCTGTGTTCCCGCAGTTCCATGTAAAGCGCTTCCCTTAAGCCGCGCATGCGGCTCCCTTTCCTGCCCCTTTGTTCTGTTGTCTGTTCTTTCGCATCATGGCTGTTTTTCTTCATAGATATAACTCCTGTCCGATATAACTCCGCATAGTTGAGCATTATTGTAGCACTTACAGCCTGCCGGTGTCCATATCAAATCGGGATCCGCCGGTAAAACTCTTTTCCTTTCCTGCTCTTTTTCTTAATAATTTCTGTAGTTTTATTTAGGTTTTACATAACTTACTTGATTCTTTTTATATTCCTGTATATAGTAAGGACACAGACGAGATAACAAAATTATATTTACAAAAGAGGGGACTATGACAAAAAGACGAAAGAAGAAAAGAAATTTCAGAAGGAAAAGACACCGCGCGTTTCTGATTCGTACCGCAGTAATCGCACTGCTCGTGCCGCTTCTGGCCGCATCAGGAATCCTGACTTATCTATACACACATCCTGTCGTACTGAAAGATACCGTGATCACCCATGAATTAATGGAACCTTTTGATCCGTGGGAAAATGTAAAGCAGCTGTTTTTTGCCGACAGGCAGGACGTCACAATTAAATCAGAAGCTGATATCACCAAACTCGGGGACTACCCTGTCTCATATATCTGCAGGGGCCATGTGTACAAAGCAACGGTCAAAGTCAAAGATACAACACCGCCTGTTCTTAAAGTCCGTCCATACACAACAGATCTGACTGAAGAAATCACACCGGAAAAATTTGTGGAAGAGGCTACTGATCTGACAGAAGTAACCCTGAGTTTCAAAAACCCCGGAACATGGGATAAAGAAGGCACATATGAGGTTCAGATCGACGCCGCAGATACCTCCGGGAACGAGACGGTGAAAACAGCAGAACTGATCCGCAAAAAGGACGTTACTCCGCCTGTAGTACAGGGTGTCGAAAACGTGGAAGTACTTCAGGGAAGAACGGTAGATTTCTCTGAAGGCATCACGGTAACCGATGATATGGATCCGGACCCGCAATTATCCGTTAATTCCGATCAGGTGGATTTTGCCACTCCGGGCACCTATGAAGTCACATATACAACAAAAGATCGTTCTGGAAATGAAGAGACCACCATCCGCAAAGTCACAGTCAAAAAGGATCGGGACTATAACCGGAAAGTCGTCTATCTTACATTCGATGACGGTCCGTCCGCACACACAGACAAGATTCTTGAAATCTTGAATAAATACAATGCGAAGGCCACTTTTTTCGTAACGGGGAACAACCAGAAGCATAATGATGTACTCAAGCGCATCGTCGACCAGGGCAGTGTTGTAGCCCTTCATACATATACACACGATTACGCAAAAGTCTACGCATCTGAAGAGGCATATTTCGATGATCTGCAGAAGATCTCAGATATGGTAAAAGAGGCTGCCGGGGTCGAATCAAAACTGATCCGTTTTCCCGGCGGATCCAGCAACACTGTCAGCGCACAGTACTGCCCCGGTCTTATGACAAAACTGACCAAAGACGTGCAGGAAAAAGGATACCAGTATTTTGACTGGAACTGTGATTCCACGGACGCCAGCGGGAACAATGTCCCGGCCGAAACACTTGTGAAAAATGCAACTTCCAGCAGCGCCCAGCACATCAACATCCTGATGCATGATACCGACGCAAAAGGCACCACTGTGGACGCCCTGCCGGATATCATCAAATATTACCGCAGTCAGGGATATGCTTTTGAGGCGCTGACCATCGATTCCTATCCGGCGCATCATTCTGTAAATAACTAGGATGCAGCGATCTGCCAGACATATAAACCATGCAAAAGAGGGGAGCGTATCGCGTTTCCTGCTGCACTATACACTATAAATTGTTACCACTTAACAGAATTCCGAGGTAATATCATGAACCATCCGTTTGATTACGAAATCATATACAGCAGCCGGAAGACCATCGCAATCCAGGTAACCCGCGACGGCCGTGTCCTCGTGCGCTCTCCCAGACACTGTTCCCGTTCCTATATTGATTCTTTTGTCTCTAAAAATGAAGACTGGGTACTGAAACATCTTGCCCGCGCAAAAGAACTGGAAGAGCATAAAAAAGCCGCTTCTTCCGCTCGTCCGCCGCTCTCTGCAAAAGACCGCAGCCGCTGCATCGAAATTGCAAGGGATATCTTCACCCGGAAGACAGAATACTATGCCCGCATTATGGGCGTCTCTTACAACCGCATTTCCATCCGGGAACAGAAGACCCGCTGGGGAAGCTGCAGCAGTAAGGGCAGCTTAAATTTCAACTGGCGGCTCATCCTCGCCCCGGAAGAAGTTCTGGACTATGTCGTCGTACACGAGCTCGCCCACCGCAGGGAGATGAACCACTCAAAGGCATTTTATGCCATCGTGGAATCCGTGCTGCCGGATTACCGGGCAGCGCGGAAATGGTTGCGGGATAACGGACAGATGCTGTGGGAGATGGTGTAAACAGACTATTTTCTTATTTGATTCACTTAACGATTATTTTATACCAATCTCTTTGAGCGTCTGATACACCCGCGACACCGGAAGCCCCACTACATTATAATAGTCTCCTTCGATCCGGTCGATATACGCGGCAAACCTTCCCTGTATGCCGTAAGCGCCCGCCTTGTCCAGCGGATCTTTTGTCGCCGCATAGGCGCGTATCTCATCTTCCGTCATGGCATTGACATACACTTTCGTCCCCACCGGATAATTGATCACTTTCTTCTCTCCGTCCGGCCTGAAATCCAGAACAGCAACACCGGTATATACCCGGTGTTCCCGTCCCTGCAGACGTGTGAGCATGCGGACTGCATCTTCTTCGTCCGACGGTTTTCCCAGTATTTCATCGTCCAGCACGACTATAGTATCTGCGCCGATGATCACCGTATTTTCAGGATCCCCGTCAAGTTCTGAAGCGGCATTCTCCGCTTTCATGAGAGAGAGCTCTTTTACGATCTCTTCCGGGATACTGCTCTTATATACCTCTTCCTTATCGCTGACTCTGACCTCAAATTCTACACCGATCTGTGCGAGAAGTTCTCTCCTGCGCGGAGAAGCCGAGGCGAGAATGATACGTTTCTTCATATTATTTATTCTCCTTATCCTGCAGCGCTGTGCTGCTTTTTATCTCAATCCGTCCGCCGTACTGCAGCAGGCCGCTGCTTCCCATACTTTCTGAATATGTGTCCCAGCATCACCACAGCGCAGATGCTTAAGATCAGTTCTGCAGCGAACTGCGCATAGGCAAGACCATACAGCGGGAACAGACGGTTCAGTATGATCAGGACAGGAATCTCCAGTACAACCTTTCTCATAATAGCAAATACGAGCGCATACCTTCCGAGTCCCAGCGCCTGAAATACACCGACTGCCAGAAAGTCAATGCTGAGAAATACAATTCCCAGACAGAAGCCCCTCAGGAATGACGAACCATAGGCAATGATGGCCTCATTCTTCATAAACAGGCTGATCAGTACATCCGCTCATCGTTCCGATGCTGGCGTGCAGAGCCGCTCCCTCTGACCGCACCAGATATGCCATAACTACATTAAGGATGGCCGGCGCCGCCCCCAGATATACAGTCCAGAACATATATCCCTGCGTTGCCGCCCGGGTAGTCGTATCCGCCCCGATAAGCGTCAGAAGGGGAGTGTGAAGAAGACCGCAGAGAAGTCCGAAAATCACACCGCATATAAGGGAACAGTAAAAGCCGAAAGCCGAACTTTCCGATACCGTTTCATAATCTTTTCTTCCAAGCGCCCTGCTCATCATACTGGATGTTCCCACGCCGAACAGATTGTTCACCGCATTAAATGCCAGCAGTACCGGTGCCGCCAGCGATACCGCGGCATTCTCCACCGGATCATTCATCATCCCCACAAAATAAGTGTCCGCCATATTGTAGAGCACCATAACAAGAGAGCTGAAGATCATCGGAACAGCCAGTTTGGCTACTGCCCCGGGGATCGGCGCTTTTTCAAAGAGCTCTATCTTATCGTTTTCTTTCATCTTGATATCATCACTTTCCACATTTCATAACCGTCAATCCATCTCCTGCCATGCCTTCCGGATCAATTCCGGTTCCTTCACCAGCCGGTATGCTCCTGCAGCCATACACTCAGCCGCATAAAACATTCCTTTCTGTCCGATACTCATGCCTGCCTGCGCTGTTGCCGCCCAGTGATGCAGCGGGGTTCCCTTACACATAGCAGCCGCACTCAGCATGATCGCAGGAACCGTGTGGCTCACATCCGACACATCTGTCCCGATAGATAGCGGCACCGGTTTGTCCTCAAGAGGCTCCAATCCTGTAAAGTACTCCCCTTTGTTATCAAATCCTGCCGCTTCTGATATCTCTTCCGCAAACTTTAACTCTTCTTCTGTATAGGACGGCGCCGGGATCTTTGCCATCTCTTCGTAAAAGATCTCCGCCAGAGTCCGGTTCACTTTCATTTCCTTATTGCAGGTCACCCGTTCGATCTCGACCTTTGTCCCTGTCATGAGCGCCGCCCCTCTGGCACAGTTGTCTACCCGCTCCGAGGCGTCAGCTGTCCTCTCCCACTTATTGGAACGGATAAAATAATTGGTGGACGCATAGGCCGGCACGATATTTGCCGGACCATCCGTATTCGTATAGGTATAATGCATCCGCACATCGTCCGTCACATGTTCTCTCAGATAATTAACACCCACATTCATCAGTTCCGCCGCATCCAATGCGCTTCTGCCCATCTCGGGGTGTTTTGACGCATGTGCCGCCGTCCCGTAAAACTTGTAGTTCTTGATATCCTGCGCCTGCCAGATATCATAGCTGACGCGGTTCCGGTCAAAAGGATGCCACGTAACAGCTGCAGACAGATCATCAAACACTCCCTGCTCATTCATCCGGATCTTTCCGACCACGATCTCCTCCGCCGGACAGCCGTACACACGGATCGTTCCCTGCAGGTTTTCAGCCTGCATCCTGTCTTTCAGCCCGCACGCCGCTCCTGCACAGGCGGTTCCCAGCAGATTGTGTCCGCACCCGTGCCCCGGGCCTCCGTCCTGCTGCTGCCTCGGCACACACTCCTGCCCCAGTCCCGGCAGGGCGTCATACTCCGCCAGAAAACCGATGACCGGTTCGATTGGTTCGGTTGATTCGGCCGGTCCGTTCTCTGCCTGTGCATTTTCTCCCGGTTCGTTTCCGTGCCGCCTGCTGCTCCATTCTGCCGCAAACGCAGTCTCAAAACCTGCGATGCCCCATCTGATCCTAAATCCTTCACTTTCCAGAAATTCCGCCAGCCTGCGGGAAGATTTGTATTCTTGTAAAGACAATTCCGGATTATGAAAAATATACTCCGCAGTGTCTTTCATTTTTCTTTTTATTTCTTCTCTCACAAATATCACATCCCTTTTACTTTTGATAGCATCATTTAGATTTTATCATTTTATTCGGGAATGTAAAGCCGATGCTGTTTTTTGTGGTTTTATGTGGTTTTCCTTTTTCTTTGTTGTGGTTTTCTGCCATATTTCAACATTATCATGTTGCCATTTGCCTGTGGTTATAGTATAATCAGTATTAGAAATGCCCGTTTGCGCATATTTAGCAGGCGGACCTGCGAAAACACCAATATATGGGATATTATGCACACGCATCTTTCAGATATATGTGCAGACCAAACCGCAAGGAGAGAAAGCAATATGAAACGTTCAAAACGAATTGAAGCACTGGATGCCCGTCCAGTCAATCTGGACGGCTACATCAACGAGTGGCCGGAGATGGGCTTTGTTGCGATGAGCAGTCCCTACGATCCGAAACCCTCTATTAAAGTTGAGGATGGAAAGATCGTAGAACTGGACGGTAAAAGCCGTGAAGATTTCGACTTTATCGACCAGTTCATCGCCGATTATGCTGTCAACATCGACCGGGCCGAGAAATCAATGGCAGTATCTTCTCTTGAGATCGCGAGGATGATCGTAGACATCAACGTATCCAGAAAAGAAATCCTTGAACTCATCTCAGGCATTACACCTGCAAAGATGACAGAGGTCATGAACCATCTGAATGTAGTAGAACTTATGATGGGAATGCAGAAGATCCGCGCCAGAAGAACCCCCGGCAATCAAGCTCACATTACAAACCTGAAAGACGATCCGGTACAGATTGCCGCAGACGCCGCTGAGGGCGCGCTGAGAGGATTCGCCGAAGAAGAGACGACTATGGGTGTTGCGCGCTACGCTCCTTTAAGCGCCATGGCTCTTCTGATCGGTTCACAGGCAGGACGTCCGGGCGTACTTACACAGTGTTCCGCAGAGGAGGCTACAGAGCTTGAACTTGGTATCCGCGGACTGACCACTTATGCAGAGACACTCTCTGTATATGGAACAGAAAAAGTATTTATCGATGGGGATGATACCCCGTATTCCAAAGCATTTTTGAACTCCGCATATGCCTCCCGCGGACTGAAGGTCCGTTTCACTTCAGGCTCCGGCTCCGAAGTGCTCATGGGAAGCAGCGAGAAGAAATCCATGCTCTATCTGGAATGCCGCTGCCTGTTCGTGACAAAGGGCGCGGGAAGTCAGGGAATCCAGAACGGTTCCGTAAGCTGTATCGGTGTGACCGGATCCGTACCGGCAGGTATCCGTGAAGTTCTCTCAGAGAACCTTGTGGCAGCACTCCTCGGTCTGGAATGTGCTTCTTCCAATGACCAGAGCTTCTCCAACTCGGATATGAGACGTACCGCAAGGACGATGCTTGAATTCCTTCCGGGAACAGACTTCATCTTCTCGGGATATGCGGCAGAGCCGAACTACGATAACATGTTTGCCGGTTCCAACTTTGATGCAGAGGACTTTGACGACTATAACGTACTTCAGAGAGATATGCAGGTAGACGGCGGACTCAAACCTGTCACAGAAGAACAGGTGATCCATGTGAGAAACAAAGCTGCACGTGCTGTGCAGGCTGTATTCCGCAACCTGAACCTCTCTCCGGTAACGGACGAGCAGGTGGAAGCTGTAACTTATGCCCACGGCAGCAAGGACACGCTGCCCCGCGATGTTACCGCAGATCTTGCAGCAGCCGAAGACGTGCTCAAACGCGGCATCACCGGCATCGATGTAGTAAAAGCACTGGCAGAGACCGGATTCGAAGATGTAGCCGCAAGCGTACTGAATATGCTGAAACAGCGTGTTGCAGGCGATTATATGCAGACAGCAGCGATCCTTGACAAAGACTTCCATGTAATGTCCGGAGTCAACACTCCGAACGACTATATGGGACCGGGAACCGGCTACCGCGTAGACGGCGACCGCTGGGAAGAGATCAAGCAGATTCCGCATATCATCAATCCGTATGACATATAGAAGGGAGGAGACAAAATCATGCAGATCAGCGAAGAATTAGTAAAACAGATCACCAACGCAGTTTTAAGCCAGATGTCACAGTCCGGCGTCTCCTCTTCAGCAGGAGACACTGCATCAGTTCCTTCTGCCGGGAAGATGCCTTCCCTCGCAGGAAGAGAACGCATCAACGAGGAAAAGACTTCTTATGCTTCTTATCCCCGCGCAAAGAAAGGAACAGATCCGAAAGAGGTTGTTATCGGAGTCGGCGCAGCCTTCCAGAAGGAGATCAAAAAGACCATCTGCGGCATCCCGCTGGATGACGTGCTCCGCAATGTAAAGGCAGGCATCGAAGAGGAGGGAATGATCCCGCGAGTCGTAAAGATCCTCGATACATCGGATGTATGTTTCATGGCACTGGAGGCAGCGAAACTGTCCGGGTCCGGAATCGGCATCGGCATCCAGTCCAAAGGAACGACGGTCATCCACCAGAAAGACCTCTACCCGCTCTCCAATCTGGAACTGTTCCCGCAGGCGCCGCTCATGACGCTTGAGACATACCGCCAGATCGGACAGAACGCGGCGAAATATGTGAAAGGCGAGCAGGTCGTTCCGATTCCCTGTACAAACGATCCGATGTCCAGACCGCGCTATCAGGTGAAGGCGGCGATCATGCACATCGCAGAGACCGAGCAGCTTGATCCGGAAGTCGGAGCAGTTGAATGGGAGGGCAGATAAATGAGATATCCTTTAGCAGAACACGAAAAAGATAATATTACATCCAAGACCGGCAAGAAATTTACTGATATTACACTGGATGAAGTAATGAAAGACCATGTAGCACCGGACGATATCAAGATTTCAAAGGAAATTCTGAAAGCGCAGGGACAGGTGGCAATGGAAGCGGACAACGCCCCCATGGAGAAAAATTTTGAACGCGCCGCCGAACTTGTAGACGTGCCGGATGATGTGATCCTGAAAATGTACGACAAACTGCGCCCGAACCGCTCCACAAAACTGGAACTGGTCATGATGGCGCAGGAGCTTCTTGAAAAATACAACGCAAAGAACTGCGCGCGCCTTGTCATGGAAGCGGCAGAAGTGTATGAAAAGAGAGGAATATTACTTTGAGTTATATCGCAGGAGTTGATATAGGAAATTCCACAACTGAAGTCTGCGTGGGCGAAGTAACTGACAGAGGAAATGTCACATTTCTCACCAGTGCTTCCTGTCCGACCACAGGCACAAAAGGGACCATCGAGAATGTCTATTCCGTAAAGAATGCGCTCAAGCTGGCAATGAGCCGGATCGGGCGCGAGACTTCCGATATCGATCTTGTACGGCTCAACGAAGCCGCACCGGTCATCGGAGACACTGCCATGGAAACACTGACCGAGACCGTGATCACGGACTCATCCATGATCGGGCATAATCCGTCCACTCCGGCAGGAGCAGGGCAGGCAGTCGGTGAGATTCTCCTGATTGAAAATATCTCCCGGGCCGTATCGGGTACCGCATACATCCTTGCCGCATCGTCAGAGCACAGCTACGAGGAAGTGGCTGCAGTCGTGAACCAGCATAATGAGATCGATATTGTCGGCATTATTCTGCAGGCGGACGAGGCTGTTCTTGTAGAAAACCGTATCCACAAGGAGATACCGATCATCGATGAAGTGCGGCGGATCGACCGGCTTCCGGA
This sequence comes from uncultured Lachnoclostridium sp., assembly GCA_930986645.1. Classification (GTDB taxonomy): domain Bacteria; phylum Bacillota; class Clostridia; order Lachnospirales; family Lachnospiraceae; genus Mediterraneibacter. The sequence goes on along the minus strand of CAKNJS010000008.1, from coordinate 25,837 downwards.
CGGTGTTCCTGCTGCTATTGAAGTGGCGCTTCCGGGACAGACGATCCGCATGCTCTCCAATCCTTACGGCATTGCCACTCTTCTGGGACTCACCGCAGATGAGACGCGTACTATCACACCGATCGCCAAGAGCCTGATCGGCAAGCGCAGTGCCGTTGTACTGAAGACGCCGGGCGGAAATATTCATGAAAATGTACTCCCGGCAGGAGAGATTTATTTTTACGGAGATAAAAATGTTACGATCAGCCTTGACGAAGGCGCGGAAAAGATCATGGCAGCCGCAGAGGATGCAGGTGACATCCGGGATATCAGCGGTCAGCCCGATACTAATGTAGGAAATATGCTTTCCCGCATCCGCACCGGCATGAGCGAGCTGGATAAAAGCGATGAAGCAGATATCCGTATCACCGATATCCTTGCCGTCGATACACTGGCGCCGGTCCTGATCTCAGGCGCCCTTGCAGGCGAGACTTGCCTCGAAAAAGCAGTGGGCATTGCAGCCATGGTCAAGACACAGAAACTTCCCATGCAGGAGATTGCCTCAAGACTTGTGACAGAGCTGGGAACCGATGTAAAAGTCGCAGGTGTAGAAGCTGTTATGGCCAGTCTCGGAGCCTTGACTACACCGGGCACAAAACTGCCTCTTGCTATCCTTGACATGGGAGGCGGCTCCACGGATGCCGCTATCATAGACGAAAACGGCAATGTTAACCTGACCCATCAGGCAGGGGCCGGAGAATTGGTATCAATGCTGATCCAGACCGAGCTTGGCTTAAGTGACCGCCATATTGCAGAGGAGATCAAGAAATATCCGCTTGCCAAGGTGGAAAGCCTCTTCCATATGCGCATGGAAAACGGACAGATGACTTTTGTGGACGAATCCATTGATCCCAGATTTTTCGGGCGTGTCGTCCTGCTCACCGAGAACGGGCTCATCCGTATCGAGGAGGAGATCCCCATGGAGAAGATCGTTCAGGTACGCCGTGAGGCAAAACGCAAAGTCTTTGTGACAAATGCATTCCGGGCACTTAAAAAAGTTGCCCCGGATCATAATCTGAGAAATATTTCCACTGTTGTCCTCGTAGGAGGATCGGCAGAGGATTTCGAGATACCTGAGATGCTGATGGAGGCATTTACGGATTACCGCATCGTCTGCGGGCGCGGGAATATCCGCGGTACCGAAGGTCCGCGAAACGCCGTTGCCACCGGACTGGTGCTCTCCTATATCGGAGAAATGGAGGGCTGACTTTGATTATTAAAAGACCTTCTATATTTATTTACACACATGAGGCTGACCCCGCTGTTTTGAAGGAAGTCTGCGCCGGAATCGAGGAGGAAGGCGTCTTCTATGACACCACCGAAATGCCGGACGAATGCATGGAAAAGCTGGCATACAAGGCGGCGCGGGATTCTATGCTCGGTTCCGGAGTCGGAATCTTCGGCACCGCAGTGTGCCTGAAAATGCGCGGGCTGGAGAAAGGCCGCAATATCGAGAGCTATCTTACGCCAAGCCGTGCACAGTGCCGCAATATCGGCGCAAACAGTGCTCGGGCGATCAAGAAACTGCCGTTTAAGGAGGAATACAGATCATGAATATCTATACCAGAAACGGGGACCGGGGCACCACTTCCCTAATGAACGGCATCAGTGTTTCAAAGTCTGACGACCGGATCGAACTTGTGGGAACAATTGACGAACTGAACAGTTTCATCGGACTGGCAAAAGTTCTCGCAGACGCCGCTCTGAAAGAGAACCTGTCCCACATCCAGAGAAATCTGATGCAGATCATGGCAGGTGTGGCTGATCCGAGAAATCTTGATTACCGTTTCTCACACGATGAAACGAAGACCCTTGAGGAAGAGATCGACCGGATTGAGAATTCCTTCCCCCGCATCAAAGACTTTGTCCTGTATGGAGGCTGTGAGCTGTCCGCAAGGCTCGACGTTGCGAGATCTGTTACCAGACGCGCCGAGAGACGTTTCCGCAAAGTAGAACAGAACTATGGGGCGGACGCCAAAGCAATCCAGTATATCAACCGGCTGTCTGACTATCTGTATATGTGTGCACGGTATGCTGATTACCGTGTGCAGAATGAAAAAACAGACGGGATACAGGATCAGGTTGTGAGGAATATTTTAAAAGATATGCGATAAACTGCACAGGGAGAACCGTACTGTATGAAGTATGGTTCTCCCTGTTTTATTGAACACAGAAAATAAATTGGAATAATGTCAGTTACAGTGCCTTCTCATAGATCCCGGCAATCTCCTCCTCCGTAAATACGACCGGATTCGCCGCAACCGAAGCTGCCGAGACTTTCATGCAGTTTTCCGCCATCCACGGAATATCTTCTTTCCGTATCCCAAGGTCCGAAAGCGTACAGTCAAGTTCCAGATCCTTCAGCAATTTTCGCACTGCAGAAGCACACCCGGTGTCTGTACCGCCGCTCAGGATTTCTGATATTTTTCTGAATTTTACCGGATTGCCTTCCTGTGATGCCTCGATCACAGACGGTGTAAGAGCCGCAAGTCCCTGTCCGTGTACGATATTTTTCAATCCGCTTGCAGGATGTTCCATTCCGTGGGCAAGCGTAACTCCCGCTGTATTGATCACCATGCCGCCGATCGTGCTTGCAAGCGTCAGCTTTTCCCACGCTGACGTATCACCCTGTCCATGATAGACTCTTACCAGATTTTCCGCCGTCAGCCGCATTGCATATTCGCACAGTGCGTCCGTAAAGGGCTGGGCATTCTTTGAGGTATACGCTTCCATACAGTGGCATAAGGCATCAAAACCTACAGAAGCGAGCACTTTCTTCGGCATTGTCATCATACATTCCGGATCTGCAATGGAGACTTTCGGTATGATCGCATTGCAGCGGAGAGATTTTTTATCTCCGTTTTCCGGATTTGTCAGCACCGCGAAACCATTTCCCTCTGATCCTGTCCCGCATGTAGTTGGAATCAGAAGCAGAGGCAGTGCATTCTCACTTTTCTGCCGGTTATATATGTAGTCATTGATATCTCCTTTATTCACTGCAAGGAACGCGATGGCCTTCGCGCAGTCCATAATACTTCCCCCGCCGATCCCGATAATTACGTCACAGTTATTTTCTCTGGCAAGAGAAGCTCCCTCTTCCGCAGTTGTCGTCAGAGGATTCTGTGTAACTTTGTCAAAAAGCAGATGGGACATTCCGGACTGTTCCAGACTGGATGCGACTCTGTCATACAGCCCGGATTTTTTTGCGCTGCTATGCCCTGTAACGATCAGCGCCCTCTCTCCGTACTTCTTTGCCAGACTCCCGGCAAGATCTGCCTTTCCACATCCAAAAATGATATTTACCGGAAGATAATAGGAAAAATCCAATCTTTCTGTTTTTTCATCCGACATTGTATTTCCTCCTGTTATTAGATAGAATATTTTATTTATTTTCAGTCTCCAGTGTTTCCACCGTATCTCTCAAGATATCAAATGCTTTGTCGCAATCTTCCTTTGTCAGGATCAGCGGAGGCACCATACGGATCACACTGTTTCCGATTGCTGTTACAAGAAGCTTCCGGTCAAAACATCCATGCTTGATATCAACAGCGTTAACTGTATCGTCAAATTCTACGCCTACAAGCAGGCCCTGTCCCCTGACTTCTTTCACATGTGGAAGCCTCTCTAATTCTTTCATAAAATACTCACCCATGACCTTTGCATTTCCGGCAAGATCTCTGTCCAGAAGCTCTCCGATCTCAGCCAGTGCTGCAGCGCAGCACAGCGGGTTTCCGCCGAATGTGGTTCCGTGAGATCCCATGGTAAATGCTTTTGCAGCCTCTTCTGTTGCACAGACAGCGCCGATCGGCACACCGCCTCCCATGGCCTTTGCCATAGATATGATATCCGGTTTTACGCCGTAATTCATATAGGACATGACGGCTCCGGTTCTGCACCATCCGGTCTGCACTTCATCCAGCAGCAGGAGCATTCCCCGCTCATCGCATAATTTTCGCAGGCCTTTCATAAATTCTTCCGAAGCGGGATGTACTCCGCCTTCGCCCTGTACCGGCTCTATCATCACTGCGATCGTATCCTCTGTACAGGCATCTTCAAATGCCTTGAGATCATTGAAAGGAGCATAAGTAAATCCGGGCGTCATATCTCCGAATCCGATCTGACAGGCATTATCCGGCTGGCCGGTAGCACTCATGGAGCCGAACGTCCTTCCATGGAACGACTGAGAAGCAGTAACAATATTATATCTGTGCGGTCCGTATTTTTCCACGCCGTACTTTCTTGCCATCTTGATCATGGCTTCGTTTGCCTCTGTTCCGGAATTCTGGAAAAATATCTTGTCCATGCCAAGCGTCGTACAGATTTTCTCTGCCAGCAGCGCCTGAGGGATCGTATATGGGTAATTAAACGTGTGCATAATATCATCTGCCTGATCCTTGATGGCAGCCACAACTTTCTCATTGCAGTTTCCTGCGGAATTCACGGCAATTCCCCCGTAAAAATCCAGATATGGAGTTCCTTCCTCATCATAGAGGTACATTCCCTTTGCTGTCTCTGCAAGGAAATCAAAACGCTCATATGTCTCGATCATATATTTGTTTACTTTGTCCTTAATGTCCTGCACTGTCAGTCCTGTGTCTTTTAATCTCATGTTAATCTCCTCCTGAATGATAAATATATTCCCCGGCTCAAATCTTTCCGGAGATATCCGCACACGCTTTCATTGCCTCAATAACCGCGCTTCGGAAGCCTTTTTCTTCCAGTATCCTTACCGCCCCGATGGTCGTGCCTGCCGGAGAACAGACCATATCCTTTAATTCGCCGGGATGTTTTCCCGTCTCCAGCACCATTTTGGCGCTTCCGTATACAGCCTGTGCGGCGAATTTATAGGCCTGTGTTCTCGGCATTCCCTCCATGACTGCGGCATCCGCCATCGCCTCGATCAGCATAAACACATACGCAGGGGAGCTTCCGCTCACAGCTACGACGGCATCCATGATCCTCTCGGGAACAATCTCAACTTTTCCGAATGCTCCCAGAATCTTCAGAGCGTATCCCAGCTCTTCGTCCGTGACGAATTCATTAGGGCATGCTGCTGTCATGCCTTCCCCGACCATAGCCGGAGTATTAGGCATAGTACGGATGATCTTCATCTCCTTTCCGAACTGTTCTCCCAGCCATTTCAGCGTTTTGCCCGGAGCGATTGTAATGACGAGCTGCTTTTCTGTCATACTATCCCGGATCTCTGCGATCGTATCAGCGTAAAACTGGGGCTTTACAGAGAGAACAAGCACTTCCGCCGATGCTGCCTCTCTGTTATCCGCCGTCACGCAGATACCGTAATTGTCTTTCGCGTTCTGTCTGCCCTGTCCGCTGATATCAGAACCGATGATCTCATCCGGTTGAAAAATTCCTTTATTAATGAGACCGCTCATAATAGCGCCTGCCATGTTTCCTGTACCGATAAATCCAATCTTCATATCCACGCCTCCCTTAAATACCTGAACCGTCAGCTGAAGCTCTGCTCCGTCCTCTCTATGATTTCGTCCTGAAGCGGTTTATCCAGATTTCGGAAAAAGTCGCTGTACCCTGCCACGCGGACGATCAGGTCTTTGTAGTCCTCCGGATGCTGCTGTGCATCGATCAGAGTCTGACGGTCTACAACATTAAACTGGATGTGATGCCCGTCCATTGCAAAATAGGAACGGATCAAGCTTGCCATGTTGTTCAGTCCCGTTTCTCCTGCTACAACATCAGGAGTAAATTTCTGGTTCAAAAGTGTTCCGCCTGTCGCCAGATGATCCATTTTGGCACAGGATTTGATCACCGCTGTCGGGCCGTGCGTATCTGCTGATTTTTCGGGAGAAATCCCTTCCGATACCGGCTTATGTGCCTTTCTTCCATTTGCCGTTGCAAGGATAACGTCTCCAAAATATACATGACAGGTGGTCGGCAGCATATCAATCCGGTACTCTCCTCCCCTCATATTCGGACGGCCTGTGATCGTGCTTCTGTACAGCTCAAAGATATCCTGCATGATCTCGTCTGCGTAGTCGTCATCATTGCCGTATTTCGGGCTTTTATCATGGACCATATGATAAATCGCATCGTACCCTTCAAAGTTGTGCTCCATGGCTTCGATCAGTTCCTCCATGGTAAAGTTCTTTTTGTCATAGACATTGTATTTCACGGCGGCAACACAGTCGGTGACCGTTCCGATGCCCACACCCTGAATATAGCTGGTGTTATATCTTGCGCCTCCAGCATTGTAGTCTTTTGCGTTGGAAATACAGTCATTTGTCACAACAGACAGGCAGGGAGCCGGCATATCCTCGGCATACAGTTTCTCTATCACGTTATTTCCCCGGATCTTAACATCTGCGAAATACTCCATCTGTTTCTTAAATGCAGCCCACAGTTCATCAAATGACTTAAAGTCTTTTGCCTCTCCAAGCTTAAGACCGATCTGCTTGCCGCTGTACTGGTCATATCCGTTGAACAGCGTCAGCTGAAAAATCTTCGGAATATTCAGATATCCGGTCAGAATATAAGCTTCGCTTCCCCATGCGCCTGTCTCCACGCATCCGGATGACCCTCCGCGTCTTGCATCGGCCAGCGACTTTCCGGCATTTACCAGCTCCATGATCTGGGCTTCTGTATTATAGAAAGCCGGCTGTCCCCATCCCTCCCGGGAGATCTCACATGCCCTCTTCAGGAATCTCGCAGGAGTCTTTTTACTGATTGTTACATTGGAATTCGGCTGAACCAGTCTCATATCATCCATGCAGTCCAGAATCAAGTAACTTACTTCATTTACGCCGCTGCGTCCGTCCGGAGTGACACCTCCTGTATTGATATTTGCAAAATCTGTGTAGGTCGCGCTTTCTTTCAGCGTAATACCCACTTTAACAGGTGCCGGCTGGTTGTAGAACTTCACCCACAGACACTCCAGAAGTTCCAGTGCTTTCCTGTCATCCAGAATGCCTGCCTCCACATCTTTCCTGTAATACGGATACAGATGCTGATCCAGTCTTCCCGGGCTGAATGCATCCCACGGATTGAGTTCCGTTGTGACTGCAAGATGAGTAAACCAGTACAGCTGGATTGCCTGCCAGTATGTCTGAGGCCTGTGTGCCGGAACCACTTCCAGATTTGCCACGATCTGAAAGAGCTCGGCCTTTCTTGTCTCATCTGTTTCTTTTTCCGCCATCTCAAGAGCCAGCTTATGATAACGTTCCCCGAGGATCATAACAGCGTCGCAGGCAATGTCCATCGCTTTGAGTTCCTCGCATTTATCCAGAGCCTCCGGATCATTGAGGTAATCCAGTTCATCCATTGTCCTTTTGATCTTTTCTTTGTACTCCATATATCCGGTGGTAAATACCTGTTCGCCCCCGCATGTGTGACCGGGTCCTCTCTGCTCCATAAACTCGGTAAACATTCCCGCCTCGTAGCAGTCATGCCACTGGGGCGTCATTCTGGAAAGCAGTTTTTCCCTCATGCTTCTTCCCCTCCAGTAGGGAATGATCTCCTCTTTCTGGAGTCTGCGGTCCTCCTCTGTCGTTTTGAAGGACACCAGTTTTCTTTCGCTCATAACAACCATGTCTTCTTCACTGTGGCAGCAAAGTTCCGGGAATGTAGGCGAAGCCTGAGGATCCTTTCCCTTCTCTCCGACAATCAATTCGCCGTCGCCGAGATACAGTGTCTTTTTCGAGAAATACTCTTTCAGAGTCATAGCTCTCATAACCGGAATGGAATATTTTCCGTCATTTAATTTGTAAAAATCCGTCTCAATCTTCGCTCTTTCCAGATCAATGTGAACCGGTGTATTCACACTGATCTCTCTGAGTTTCCGGATTCTTTCATTCATTCCCCGTGATTTTCCCATCGTTTCAGCCTCCTGTTTTTGTATTTTTAAATCCTGCATTGATAAACAGAGCGGTCAGCGCTTCCATCTCTTCTTTGTCCGGAGCGTGCAGGTCTGTACCTTTATATGCTGTATCCAGTTTTCTGTACTTTCCGCTTCCTGTATCATGGTAAGGAAGCAGATTTATCTGGATCGGATGAATGTCATGTTCCTGAAGAAACGCTATGATTTCCTTCATGCTCCGCTCGTTCCCATTCACTTCTTTCACTGTGGGGATCCGGACACAGATCCGGGCTCCGTCATGTGAAAGCCGGACCAGATTTTCTAGGATCAGCCTGTTATCCACTCCCGTATACTTTTTATGGAGTCCCTCATCCATCACTTTTACATCATAGAGAAAAACATCCGTATACGGGAGAATCCTCTGAAATCTTTCATAGGGGACATAACCGCAGGTGTCTATTGCAAGCGGAATGCCCTGTCGCTTCAACTCCTTTGCAGCTTCAAGGATAAAATCCATATCCATGGCCATAACCTCTCCGCCGGAAAAAGTAACTCCCCCGCCGGACTCTTCATAAAATATCTGGTCTTTCAACAGTTCGGCGGTTAATTCTTTCACGGTATATTCCCTGCCGGCGATTTCACGCAGATTCAGGACACACACTTCCGCACAGGCGCCGCAGGCAGTGCAAAGCTTTCTGTCGGTCCGCGCTGTCCCGTTTTTTATCGATACAGCTTTTTGGGGACAGACCGCAGCACAGGCACCGCAGCCTGTACATTTCTCCCCGCTGCATAAAAGCTCTCTGCCTCTATTCTGGGCTTCCGGATTATGGCACCAGACACATCGAAGCGGGCATCCTTTGAAAAATACGGTAGTACGTATGCCGTCCCCGTCATGGATACTGTATCTTTGTATATTTGTGATCAGGCACATTTTCCTGTCTCCTCTGTAATGTTCATCATATATTCTCTTTTATCACGGGAAAATACCTTTTAATTTCTCCGCATATACCAGTTTTTTCAACGCGACAATATATGCCGCCATACGATAAGAACAATGATGGGCTTCTTTTTCTTCAAGAATATTCTGGAAAGACCTTGACATCAGTTTCTCCAGCATCTCATTCACCTGATCTCTGTCCCACGTTAATTCCTGTATATTCTGCACCCACTCAAAATACGAGACGATCACCCCTCCGCTGTTTGCAAATATATCCGGCAGAAGAGTTATCCCTCTCGCATCAAGGATCTGGTCTGCCTCCTCTGTTGTCGGTCCGTTTGCCGCCTCTACCACATAAGAGCAGTTCAGCTTTGCCGCATTATCTGCGGTTATCTGATTTTCAAGGGCTGCCGGGACAAGGACATCACATTTACAGGTAAGCACTTCTTCGTTCGAAATGTGTACAACACCTTCAGCATTATAATCTTTTATCATTACATTTCCCTGCTCCAGAAACGCTGAGACGGCATCCGCGTCCAGTCCGCCCTCGCAATAGATACCTCCCGAAATATCGCTGAGTGCTACTATCTTTGCTTTTCTGTGATAAAATATACGCGCTGCATTTGCGCCTACATTTCCCATCCCCTGAATTGCAACTGATGTACCCTCAAGCGGCCTGCCGTCCAGCGCCAGAATCAGTTTCGTACTGATAACAACTCCTCGCCCTGTTGCGGAATTTCTGCCTTTGGAACCGCCTAGTTCAATCGGTTTTCCTGTTACCACGCCCGGACACGGATGTCCTTTCAACTGACTGTATGTATCCAACACCCACGCCATTGTCTGAAAATTTGTATTTACATCCGGAGCCGGAATATCCGTATCCGCTCCTATGATCGGCGCTATGGCAAAAGTATAACGGCGTGTAAGAGCGCGAAGTTCGCGTTCAGAGAGAGTCGATGGATCTACCTGAATTCCTCCTTTTGCGCCTCCATATGGAAGATCTGCCACAGCACACTTCAATGTCATCCAAGCAGCAAGAGCTTTGACCTCATCAAGATCGCAGTTCTGATGAAACCGAATACCGCCCTTGAACGGACCGCGTATATTAGAATGCTGTACTCTGTAGCCCTCGAATACTCTGACGCTTCCATCATCCATTTCAACCGGAAGATAGACTTTTGTCTCCCTCTGCGGATTTTTCAGTATCTCAAACATAGATGTATCAATATTTCCAAGTTTCATGGCCTTTTCCATAACATCAATCACGTTCTTATATGGATTATATGTGTGTCTCATATTTTACCTCCGATGTATCTGCACTGCTGCATATCGCCAGCGCACTTATTACAAGTACAATTCCCGCCGCTTCCGGCAGCGTAATGCTTTCATGAAAAAATACGATCCCGAGTACTGTAGCTGTCACAGGTTCTATCGATGCAACGATCGACGCTTTACTGTTTTCTGTATATTTCAAGCCGATCGTGTAAGTCAGATAAGGAACGACTGTACAGAGAATACCGAATACACAGCTGAACGCAAACATATCCGCGCTCTGGAAAGCTGTCGATATAACACGCTTCCCGTCACTCAACAGAAACGAAGCTGCCGCCGCAATAAAAAAGGTATAAAATGTTATCGTTAAAGAATGGTATCCTCTCTCCAGCGCAAACCTGCTGAAAATAGAATACAATGCATATCCTAACCCAGCTCCAAGTCCCGCAAGCAGCCCGAATCCTGAAATTCTGCCTGCATCGGAGATGACTCCCGTAACAAGCACGCATCCCGCTATTGTCATAACCAGCGACAGTATTTTTCTTCCGGTCATTTTTTCACCAAAAAGGAAATACGAAAGTACCATTACTATGGCCGGCGCCGTATAGAGCAGAACTGCCGCAACAGACAGGGAAGTCAGCGTTATGGCCTTAAAATAGCACAGATTAAAAAACACGATACTGCATATTCCCGTACCTAAAAAGCACCACAGGTCACGAAGACGGATCTTCAGAAGCGGCCTCTGGAAAAGTACCATATATAAAAGCAGTACGATAAACGTCACAATTGCACGCAGAGCAACGATATCCATTGATTCAAGCCCGATGCCATTCAGTTTTCTGACAAAAAGTCCCATGCATCCCCACAGCATTCCGGCAATCAGAATAAGCATCAGTGCAATTTTTTTCAATTTACGGCACCTCCTATTGCATTTCGGTATTATGTTCCGCTCAGCATAGATCCGAGATAAACCGGTATAATCTTCTGACCCTTCTCCACAAGACTTTCTGTTCCGCCTTTCACGCACCAGTCATAGATCATACCCCTCTCCAGCGAGGCGTAGGTTTCAGCGGCCGCCTCTGCTGTCTCATCAGTCCGGAACTCCCCGCTCTTCTGTCCTTCCTCGATAAGCTGCGGAATCAGCTTATAATAAAACCGCTCCTTATTCAGCATTTCCTGCCGTTCTTCCGGCATATTGACATAAATATGTGTCACCAGCTCAAAAGGAACTTCCTTCTCGATCAGTGTAAACAGTTCTTTATTAAGATAGATCAGTTTTTCACGGACCGACAGTCTCGGGCTCATAGATACCATGAGCTCTGCATATTTCCTGTCGAACAGATCGCCCAGTGTATGTTCCAGATCATCCTTCCGGGTGAAAAAGCGGTAAAATTCGTCTTCCGACACTTCTGCAAGAGCAATCACATCTGCTGTGTCTGTCTGCTCATACCCTTTCTCACGGAACAGTTTCCATGCAGCCTGTACGATACGGCTGCGCGGGTTTTCCTGCTCTTCCTGTGTCCGGCTTCCTAGAAGGAAACCGTTTCTAAGCGGATCCTGACTGTCAATGATCCATTCATTAAATCCGGTAATATAGGCGCTTCCGGTAATCTGTGGTATAATGCCCTTTCCTCCCGCGATATCCACTTCACTCACCGCTTCCCCGCGAAAGATAGAGCCCGTAATACTTTCATACAGAAATTTTTCGTGCAGCTTCAGTTCGCCTTTGGCATACAGTGACGCTAATTTGGCGCTTGTGCCTGTACCGCAGGGCGAGCGGTCCGCCTGCGCACTGCCGAATATCACACAGTTTTTCATATCGGCATTTTTACAGTCCGTGTGTGCGTAAAATTCCACAAGGTCAACGCTCGTAATATCCAGATACGGATGTCTGACCGTCACCGTGGCGTTAATCTTATCCCTCAGTTCCATTCCCAGATCTGTAATCTCATCAATATTCTCAGTCTCCAGTGAAAGACTTATTTTCTCCGCATCTACAAGGGCAAAAAAAGAACCGCCGAACGCGATATCACAGTGGACTTTTCCAAACCGAGATGTCTGCACCGTGACATCCTCTTTCAATAGGAATGAGGGTACGTTCAGGATACTGACCTCTACCGCCTCTCCGTCCACTACATGCACCTTTGCACGGATCAGACCGCTGGGTGAATCCAGCACCACTTCTGTATATGGCTCCCTTACATCTACCATCCCGGTTTCTACCAGCATAGAAGCTGTCCCTATGCTGCCATGTCCGCACATATTGAGGCAGCCGCCGCTGTCCATAAATATAACGCCGTAATCCGCCTCTTTGTGTACCGGCTCCGTGAGCAGAGCGCCAAACATATCCCTGTGCCCCCGGGGCTCCAGCATCAGCGCTGTGCGCAGGAAATCATAATGATCCATCAGATATTTTTTCTTGTCCATCATGGTTTCACCATGTAATTCCGGGAAGCCGTCATAAACGATCCGGGTCGCCTCGCCCTCTGTATGTGAATCAATGGTTTTCAAATGATATGCATATTTCCGCACCCTCGGACATTTCATTCTTCCGCCTCCTTTTCCGGAGCGCCGTCCGACGTCTTCCGGGGTGCTGTCAAAAATCCGGTTTCTTCCTCGCCTCCGAATTTCTGCCGGGCAATGGTGGCAAGTGCCTGAGCAGTTCCCTCCACTTCCAGAAGTGCGCTGTTGATGATGATATGCTTGTGCTGAGGATCTCCCGGAGCATATTTTGCAAAATGTTTATGGTATGCGTATCTCGCCCGGTCTACTTCCCGTATCATTCGCTTCGCTTCATTTTTCTCCATTCCCAGCGGTCCCACGCAGTTTGCCAGCCGGTCCGCATACGGAGCATAGATATAAATATGAATAGCGTTCAACTCGTCTTTCAGTACATAATCTGCACAGCGGCCTACAATGATACAGGAACCTTTCTCCGCCAGCTCATGGATGATCTGCGTCTGCGTAACAAAAATCCGCTCCTGCTGTTCCGGAGAATCCGTTCCCAGCGGCACCAGCATTTTCCAGAAACTGGATCTTTTCTCTTCCTTGCCGCTCATAGTCGATACCGGCAGATTCATACGCTTTGCCGTCGCCTCCACAATATCCCTGTCATAGTAATTAATGCCCAGCAGCTGGGACAATCTCTTAGCGATCGGTCTTCCCAGACTGCCGAACTCTCTTGTTATTGTAATAACATACTTCTGCATTGCCTTACCCCCTGTTCTGATATGATAAGTTGATCTATGAATTCAGGAAACGAGAAAGGAATGCTTTTGTACGCTCTTCCTTCGGGTTTTCCAGTACTTCATGCGGCGTCCCCTCTTCCACCACATAACCGTCGTCCATAAAAATAACTTTGTCGGAGACATCCCGTGCAAATGCCATCTCATGGGTGACCACAACCATAGTCATACCTTCTTTTGCAAGATCTTTCATAACGTTGAGCACCTCTCCGACAAGCTCCGGGTCCAATGCGGATGTCGGCTCGTCAAAAAGCAGCGCCTGAGGCTCCATGGCCAGCGCCCTTGCGATGGCGACTCTCTGCTGCTGTCCTCCGGAAAGCATTGCCGGCATCGCTGAAGCTTTGTTTTCAAGCCCTACTTTTCTCAGAAGCTCCATGGCCTTTTCCTCTGCTTCTTTCTTATTCTTATGTTTTGTCAGTACCGGAGCAAGCGTCACATTTCCAAGGACCGTTTTCATAGGAAACAGGTTGAACCGCTGGAATACCATGCCTACTTCCTCGCGGAAATCTCTCAGCTTTATCTCTCCTCCCGTAACGCTTTTCCCTTTATACTCGATATCTCCTGCCGTGGGGATTTCAAGCTGGTTGATACACCGCAGCAAAGTGCTTTTTCCGGAACCGGAAGGCCCGATGATGCACACTACCTCGCCTTCGTCCACATCAATATTGATATCTTTGAGGACCTCAAGATCGTCAAAATTTTTCTGTAGATTTCTGATTTTAAGCATCATATCACTTACCCCCTGATCTTATGTTCTACCAGCTTCTGCAGAATGATCAGAATCGAGATCAATACAAGATAAAATACAGCACCTGTGGTATAAGCTTCAATCGTTCTGAAACTGATGGCTGCATAGTTCTGGATCTGTTTTGTTATCTCATTTACCACGATCACAGACAGCAGAGCCGTATCTTTTACTGAAATAATAAACTGGTTAAAAAGCGCCGGGAGCATAGAACGAAACGCAGGCGGGATAATAATATGGAACATTGTCTGCGCAGGGGTGAGTCCCAGCGAAAGCCCCGCCTCTCTTTGTCCCGGGTCGATTCCTTCCAGTGCGCCTCTTACGATTTCTGCTATAAAGGCTCCCGAGTTGACTGTAATTACAATAATACCGGCTGTGTTGCTGCTCAGATCCACGCCAATGAGTTTCGGAACAACATAGTACACATACAGCGCCTGAACAATAAGAGGTGTCGCACGTATGATCCATATATATACTCCGGCAATCGCTTTGAGGATCCTGCAGTTTGTCTGCAGTACGAAACCTGTCACAGCGCCCAGCAGGAATCCGAGAAGAATACCGACTACCGCGATATACAGCGTAACTTTCAGTCCCTGAAACAGCATGGGGAGCAGTACGTTTAAAAAGCTCAAATCCATAGATGAATCCTCTCTTTCTATGTTACTCATCAAAGAAGCAGGTGACGCTCCGGCTTAACAGCTGAAGCATCCCTGCTCTTTTTCATCTTTCTTATTTCAGATTACTCCAGCCATGTTGAAGTCAGCTCATCTATTGTGCCGTTATCGGTCAGATCGGAAAGCGCCTGATTGAAAATATCCACAAGGCCGTCATTGCGTTCCGCTGCATCATTGGAAATAGCAATCGCATACGGTGACTGTCCCTGATTGAACTGATCTCCTACGACTTCAAGCTTTGTATTGTCTGTTGTTTTTATGTAGTAGTAAGCATTCGGTGAGTCCTGAATCACTGCATCAACCTTGCCCTGTTCAAGGGATTCATATGCAGTGGTGATCGTGTCATGTACCTCTAGACGGGAATCGTCCACTCCGTTATTCTGGCAGTACAGATGTGAGGCCGTTCCTTTTTCTACAGCGATCGTGTAGTCTCCGTCTATCAGAGTATCAATATCTGTAATCTCCTTAGGTGACGTCTCTTTGTTGATCATAACCACCTGACCGGAATCACAGTATGTATCCGAGAACTGCATAACTGCTTTTCTCTCATCAGTTGCACACAGGGCAGCCATTCCGAAATCAAGTTTTCCCTCTGCAAGAGAAGTGGTCAGCGCTGAATAATCCATTACCTGAACATCTCCGTCCAGCTCAAATCCAAGATAATCCTGAAGTGCTTTCTCCAGATCAATATCAAAACCGATCAGTGTAGTTCCATCCTCGTCATAGTATGTAAACGGGGCAAAAAGTGCTGTCGTTCCAAAGGAAAGTTTTACACCTTTCAGTGCACCTTCAACCGAACCATCTGTCCCGGAGGATGAAGAGGAACTGCTGTCCTCTGCAGATTTTTTATCTTCGCTGCCTGCGCTGCTTCCTGATGAACTTCCACAGCCCGCTGCAAGTGTCATCACCATGGCTGTCGTCATCAAGATTGAAATTATTTTCTTTTTCACAATAGTTACCTCCTTTTAAGAATCATATGCCTCTATAAATTAAATAAGCAAAAGGGACAGGCAACTGTCTTTTTTGACTCCGTTGTCTGTCCCTTTCGATTATGCGTCTTATTTAAGCACAAAACATTATATTTGTAAAATTAACTTTTTTCATACTGTCATGAGAATCTGTAATGAATATCTGCAGGACATCAGTGCCCCGTCTCCGGCAGTTATACATTATGTCTGTACTCGTAGGGCAGTACTTTCACCTGATTATATCCCGGACAGTCGCGTACCCATTCCAGTGACTCTTTCACAATGGCAGTCTGCATCGGAATATTGTTCGGCTCTCCCGCATTGGAACCGATCGGCACATGCGGAGCAGTAATCCTCGGCGCTCCCTGCTGTCTTGCGATAGGCGGGAGTGCGGCGATCACACAGCAGCTCATTCCTGCCGCCTCGCAGCATCTCGTAACGATCGTGGCAGACCTGTGGCAGGTGCCGCAGCCGCCGGTGCACAGTACGATATCGACTCCCTGAGCTTTTAATTTCCGGGCAATCTCAGGTCCTGTCTCCTCCTTGAATTTTTCTACATTTCCGCCGCCGCCCATAAACGTATACGTCTCTTTCGGGAGAGAACCGATAAAGCCCTCTGCCACAAGCTCATGAAGACGGTCAATGGGAAACATAGCGTTCACATCTTTATTAATGTCCGAGTTGTCAAAACCTCCGTGTGTGACCATCAGCTCTGAGGACGGTGTATCGAACTCAATCGTCCGATAGGAATAATCACCGGATGTATTAAACGGAGTCTGGCTCTTTTTATGAATTCCTCCTGCCGTAATAAACGCCACCTTACATTCAGAAAGCGGTTTCTTTAATTCTGTAAATACAGGGACCGGTGTGACCGGCACAAAGATTTCGGACTGCATACCCTCTACTGTTGTTAATTTCATATTCATCCTCCTTGCATTCTTATATGGATTCCACAGGGATATCCCTTTTACCGGATATTTTCATCGGGCTGAAATAGAACTCCACATTCTGCCCTTCTTTTAATTCTACATCTGTAAATACCCACCGTCTGGGCACTGCTGCCGTACCCAGACCATCCATGATCTCCGCCTTAATGGCAGTATCATTTACTTCTGTAATTGTTCCACCGATTAAGCATGGTTCAAATTCGCCGTTTTTTATCGCACATGCATCATAATCATATGGATTTTCATTTACCTGAAGATAGCTGAAGTAAAACTGCATCTCTGTTCCAGCCGCAGGCTCTTCCCCGCCGGAGTTTTCCTCTGTTCCCCTTAAAATATATTCTGCGGGAACCGTAATAACTCCCAGACGGCCGTGCAGATGCACTTTTACCATGTCTCCGGTTACTTCTTTCACCAGTCCGCCCATCAGGACAGGATTGATGATATACTCTGCCCCGGCCATATCAGTGCATTGTCCCGGAGTCTAACAGCTCAGTATCCGGAAGTCCAAGCAGCCTGTTGTTATTGTTAACAACTTCATTGTCCCACTTCTTCGGCGCGGGCTTGATCTCAACTCCGGCCATCTTGTTCTTCAGCATCTGGATCGCTCTTGCCGCCACCTCTTTTGTAACACAGGAACAGCCAGCTACATTGTTCTCAAAACCGCCTTTGTCCATATTTTCTTCGATCATGGCGTCAGCATATTTATTTCCTACTACAAGCTGGCCCTGATAAGCACAGAATGAGACGCCTACCACAGGAATGCCTCGTTTTCCCGCCTGTCCGATATGCTGGATAAAATCAATATGGTTATTTCCGAAGCCTTCTGTTGTAATGATACAGCCGTCAATATCCAGAGACTCCAGAAGAGATCCCAGCCTTTCGGAAACCCACATCTTCTCATCATTCACCTGAGGCGAACCGACGAAAACAACTCCTACAAGATCCATTTCACTGTCCGCCGCGAGCCCCTCTACAAGAGGTTCCCGGATATAGTGTCTGGTCATCTCTTTGGTGGCAGGTCCGATGCAGGTCAATGCATGGATAGAGCCGTCACGCACCTGATTCGGAGTCAGGATGATAGGCACGTTTCCGCAGTCCACGTTTTTCTGCCCGCCCAGAATACCGCAGGGTTCTGTCGGACAGATCACATTGTCATGCATGGCTCCCTGTCCCATAATCTCTTTTACAAGCACGACTCTCGGGTTACCCGGTCTGCGGACGTCTTCACACACTTCCTCACGCACTACTTCACCGTCATATTTCTTCAGTTCGTCGCGGACTGCCTGAATAATATAATCCTGACACTTATGTGCCGCAAACGGACCCGGCCGTGTCATTCCGGTCTTCTTCTCGATCACAACATTGCAGCGGATGATAATATCATTCTCATCTGCGCATCCCGGATGACCGAAATACATTTTTTCGTCCAGATAACCTTCTGAGGAGCCGAACTCATGGATCTGTACACCATCCTCATCCACGCCTGTCAGCATGAATACAACGCCGTCTGCCACTTTTGTCACGCCGCTTCCAAGTTCGCCTTCAACTTTTGTCGCGATCGGGCAGATATCCATGATGGTCTCTGTGTAAATGTGCCTGTTATCCGGTTTGATCACATCGAGTTCGATCTTCTTGCACAGAGGATCTTCCTTAAGCGCTTTTTCGATAATATTTTTATCAATCGTAATCTTTCCGTCTTTAATGGAAGTCTCTGTCCCGATCTCCGCGTCCGTAATACGGATATGTTTCTTGATAAGGGTACGGATGACTTTCTTTTCACCGGCCTTTTCTTCATCCGGAACTGCGGAAGAGTCTGCTGCTCCCGCAGTTTCTCCGCCTGTACATACAGGTGCCGCTGCACCCGGGCCTGAAAACACAGGGATATCCATGCTCAAATGTTCCAGTTTTTCTGCTTTTCCGATCTCAATATGTATCATGCCGTTTCCTCCTTGTACTGCTTTGACCTGCGGAACCGGACCTGCGGGAGCATCTGTCTTCCCTTCTGCAGGTGCAGATCCCTCTTCCACTTTATCCGCCTCCTTTGAAGCTGTTTCTGTTACTTCATTTACTTTGTCGACCATATCTTTGGTAATAGGGGTCAGGGCTTCCACATCGCATACAAGTGTGGAACCGATCACCTGCTCGATCTTCAGGCCGTCATCACTCAGTTTCAGAAGACCGGCCTCCTCCATATCGTCAAACAGTGACGGATCTTCCAAATCTGCCGCGCTGATCACCAGCCCTTTCTGTCTCCTGCAGCAGAAGATCGCCGGATCTTTCAAATGCTGTTTCAGTGTTTCCTTTGTAATTGACATCTCATTTCCTCCATTCTTCTTTTCTATCTTTCTGTTATATGTATCTGCTGTTCTTCTGATCGTACCGCTGGTATTTTACCTATGTGTGGATCTTCCGGATCAGTTTATGGTTCACTGCCCGGAGTGCGCCGTCCGTACAATGATAGACCGGTAATCCCAGTTTCGGAGCACACGACATCACAGTGTTGGTACAATCTGTACAGTTGCTGATCAGAAGAGCCTGCGCGCCTGCTTTTTTAAGTGCCATGACTTTCTGTACCTGTCCCGGACATTTTCCCGGATTTTCACATTTCAGGCTGTTCTTTACCCTGTGTGCCTGCTTGCAGTACTCTACGCCGGCAGCCTCGGATCCCATACTCTTCGCAATCTCCTCCAGCCGTTCCCTGCCTGCTCCGCACGCACAGACCAGAAGCCCCAGTTTCTCCGGCCCTTTCATAAAGCATTCCGCTGCGATCAGACCGCCCGTAGTCTTTATGACCGGATCATCGAGCTGTACACGCTTTCCGGTAAAAGGACCGCCCATAATGATTTCACCATATTCGTCCGCAAGCCCTCCTGCCATATCAAAGACGTCACGTACGCTCATCCCGATAGGAACATTCTCAAAGATTCGGATCAGATCTGTATTTCCTCTCAGCTTTCCCGCAACAGTCATATCCTTTTCAATAAGAGGTTTTTTCGAATCTACAGCTTCCTCTATCCGGCAGGCCGTTTCAGTATTAACTACGATCGCATCAGCATCAAGAGGAAGTGTATCTACACCGAGCAGCGTACCTGTCACTTCTCTTATAACAGCTCTCTCTTCTCCCATCGGATACATATCAGGTAAAAGCGCGATCCTTATTCTGTCATCGTCCAGTGTTTCCCGCAGTTTTTCAACTGCCTGAGAATGCACTTCTTTAATTGCTACGACGCCTTTTGATGAATGTACGATATCCATGACAATCTGCAGTCCCCGTATCAGTTTCTGCGGATTCTTTTCAATTGCCGCTATATTATGTCCAAGGATCGGCTCACACTCCGCGGCATTGACGATCACAATTCCATCTGTTTTAAATGGAGCTTTAAGTTTATAGTATGCAGGAAATCCTGCGCCGCCAAGGCCGACGATCCCGGCTTCTCTGATCAGTTCCAAAGGATCGCTTCCCGACAGCTTTCTATATTCGGCAGGCTGCACTTCGTCGGCTTGCACACGGATTTCATTTTCATCAATCCCCGTGACACTTCCGCTCACACTGGAAAACAGATTTGCTCCAAGCTCACTTTCTCCGACAGAAGCAATAAGCTGCCCGCGAACAATTTTGTCACCTTCGACAACTGTTGGGGCAGCCTTTGCACCGATATTCTGTTTTAAAGGAAAGCGAAATATTCGCTTCACCAGATCACTTCCTTTCCGTATGTTTGCCTCTGATTATATGCGCGTCTCCGTCAAAAGTAAAATGACGTTTACTGCTTTTGTCATGACAGTTTCTCATCATAGAATCTATTGACAGAACCGGTTCCGATGTCTATACTTTATAAAATATTAATAGATATCAGTTATTATTAAAAAATGACAAAGACGTCAGGGCCGTCCCCGACGTCTTTTTCTTTATTTAAACAATGCACACAATATAGTCGCGGGCGGACAAGAACAGGAGGAGGATCAATGGATATTAAGAAACTTCTATTGTTTGCAGATGTGGCGGAAACAGAAAATTTCACAAAAACAGGCGACCGTATGGGATACACTCAATCCGGCGTAAGCCATCTTCTGAAATCACTGGAGGACGAAATAGGTTTTTCTTTATTTATACGATCTAAACAGGGAGTGAAGCTTACCGGAAATGCGAAGATGATCCTTCCCGGCGTACGTTCTCTCCTCGCCATGACCGAACATCTCGAACAGATGATCAGCGAGATAAACGGACTCGAAAAAGGACAGCTCGTGATTGCAACATTTTCCAGTATTTCTATCCACTGGCTCCCGAAAATCATACATGTCTTCCAGCAGAACCATCCGAGTATCAAGATCAAATTGATGGAAGGAGGCACAGACGATATTGTAAACTGGATTGAATCCGATCTTGTCGATTTTGGGTTCGTCAGCAAAAGAAATACGAAATCTCTTGACTGGATATCTCTGTATGAGGATCCTCTTTATGCAGTTGTTCCCCTCGATTATCCGGCTCCGGAAGGCGGAATCTTTCCCATAGAAAAGTTTGAAGGGCAGCATTTTGTCATCTCTGCCATGGGGACGGATTACGATGTTCATCATGCGCTGAGCAGTTCCGGTGTCAAACCGAATATCGACTTCACATCAAAAGATGACCATGCGATCATCTCCATGATTGAAAATAAGCTGGGGATCAGTATTCTTCCGGGTCTTACCTGCCACAACTTTGAGTCCCATGTGTCGGCTTATCCTCTGAAACCTTTCTGCTCCCGAACCCTTGGAGTTGCTATGAAGTCCAAAAAGGATCTGACGCCGGCCGCTCTGAAATTCCTGAAACTGACAAAGGATATGATGCCTGAACTGATTTAGCAGCTCCTGCATCATATCCTTTTATAACTTTTATTCCTGCGCCGCTTCTATAATCTCTTTCGGGAATCCCGCGAACTCCAGCAGCTTCACTGCATTCTGCGATGTCGCCGGCCCTTCCATGATCTTATAGCTGAACGCGATATCATCTTCTCCAATTTCCTCACTGAAATGATAATTCAGATAATCGCTGCCGAGAAGCTCCGTCAGTTCTTTATCATGTGTAGCCACAAGCGCAATACAGTTCTTATCTCTGAGATATTCAAGGATTGCCCTTGACGCCCGGATACGCTCGCCGGTATTTGTTCCTCTCAGGATCTCATCAATAGCACAGATAGTTACCCGCTCCTCTGTAATACTGTCAAGAATACGCTTCAGATATCTGATCTCACGGATAAAATAGCTCTCGCCTGCCATCAGGTCGTCTCTCACAGCCATAGACGTGATTACTTCAGCCGGCGGCATTACAAAGCGCTTTGCCGCACACGTATTGATCGCCTGTGCGAGTACTGCATTGACAGCAGCAGCCTTTATAAATGTAGATTTACCCGAGGCATTAGAACCGGTGATCAGGCAGCTCTTTTCGACAGCAAAGTCATTTGCCACCGGCTCTTTTATGAGCGGATGATATACTTCGGTCATTTCCAGTCTCTTCTCGTCTGTATACTCCGGAATACAGCACCATGGCAGAGACTTCCGAAATGATGCCGTACTGATCGCCGCATCAAGTTCGCCGATACAGCGGTACACTGTCAGATAGTTTTCCACATTGTTCATCAGACGTTTCATTACTTTATTGTATGTGGTGATCTGCATTAAAGTAATACCCAGCAGATAATCAAGGCAGGTACCCAGCGCATCTCCTGTACGAGCCCCCTCCCTCTTGATCCGGAGTATCTTTTCTCCCCGTATAACACCCTTCAGTCCGGACAGCGCATCCTGAAGTTCCGGGAACAAATCTCTGATTTCTTTTCTCGCTGCCATCTGCTTTGCATTTCCAAGAAGGCTTACCGCTGTTCCAATCAGGGACAGCTCAAGGTCATGCTTCATATTTATCCGGAAATACAGACCGAGGTTCACGGCGCACATTCCCACAAATGGCATCAGCGACCAGTCGACCGGATAGAATGGTATAAAAACAAGCGAAGCCGCCAGCAGGATCTGCAGCACCCGGTATACCCATTGATGTCCGAATACATAAGACTCTATCCCGTCCAGATAGGCGGGAAGATAATATGAGGAATCGCTCTTTCCGATATCACACAGCAGTTCCTCAATCTTTTCTCTTTCTTTTTCATTATCTGCCCATGTCCGCACTCTGTCCTCAAAGATCCTCTGCTCTTCCGGTGACATCCTGTTCCGGCGTAATCTCCAATACAGGATTTCCTCTCCCGGAGATGTGTCGCACTGAGCGGCTCTCTGAAAAACATCATTCATAGACAGGTCATTCCACGTAATGTCATCCAGACCTGTGCCGTCATTTACCACATCGTAGTAATTCTTGACTGCATCGTTCCATTCCCTGATCTTCGGAATCTTTCCGAACTTCTCGTGAATATATGCTTTTCTTTTCCGTTTCATACTGTAATATGAGATCAGCCATATGACCAGCAGGAAAAGGAAAACCGCCATAACGCCCAACACCGCAGACAGCATAGAAATACCACCTTTCATTTTGTATCATTCTATTAATACAATAAGTTTAATTGGGAGATTTGTCAATATTCAACTGCTTCTCTTTCAGTACCCTTCCATCACCTCCCCGAACCGGATCTCAAGCCCCTCCAGTACACCGGATGGCACCGCTTCCCCATAGCTGTATTCCCCGCTTTTCTTTGCATCTTCAAAATTGAATACAGAGATCACCTCCTGAAACGGATCTGCAATCCAGTACTCTCTCTCACCGGCTTTCTGATACTGTATCAGTTTCCGGACATAATCGTGGGATGAATTACTTTTTGAAACAATCTCCCGTTGATCAGCTCTGCCCGCGACCATTCCGACAGCTTTTCAATATCCTCTCCGCTATACTCTCTGGCAGAATACATATAGGGGACTGCCGCATCCCTGACTATAGCCGGTTCTTCTTTCAGTTTGTCATAAGTAAACGGGATCTTTTCCTTTGTCGTAAGCACCTGCTCGATCGCCAGCATTGCAGCATAGCGGGGATTCTTTGTTGCACCTGAGAATATCTTATTGACAGTGCTTACCGGAATCCCTGAGAGTTCTGCAATCTCCGCGTTCGTAAGTCCCGCTTCTTTTTTCAGCTTTTTCAGATCAGATATATCCATATATGGATATTCAAAACTCAATTCACAAAATGCTGGCACAGACCTGACATCTGCGTTATAATACATGGGCGAAATTTCATAAGAAAGAAGTGAACGATTTGACAGAGACACCAAAAAATCCAAATACACTGCAAAATCAGAATGCAGGTGCAAGACAGAATACAGCTGATAATCCCCTCGGATACAAAAGCATCCCGTCGCTCCTGAGAGGCTTTGCCATTCCCAGCATCATCGCAATGCTGGTCAGTTCTTTATATAATATTGTAGACCAGATTTTCATCGGTCAGGGTGTCGGCTATCTCGGGAACGCCGCTACAAATGTAGCTTATCCTCTTACGACAATCTGTCTTGCCATCGCGCTCCTGATCGGGATCGGAAGTGCCTCGAGATTTTCTCTCCATCTGGGCTCAGGTGAAAAAGATATCGCACAGAAAGTTGCAGGAAACGGGATCTGCATGATGGCAGTATTCGGTGTTATCTATGCGCTGCTCATTGAGATTTTCATGCAGCCTCTGCTGACCGCTTTCGGCGCCACACCGGATGTCATGCCCTATGCAGAAACTTACTCCCGCATCGCAGCTCTCGGCATGCCCTTTCTTATCGTCACCAACGGTATGAGCAATCTGGCTCGTGCTGACGGCAGCCCGAAATACTCCATGGTATGTATGCTGATCGGAGCCGTCATCAACACGATCCTTGATCCCGTATTTATCTTTATTTTTCATCTGGGAGTAGCAGGAGCAGCATGGGCGACCATCATCGGCCAGTTCTTTTCCTTTATTTTCGCCCTGCTGTACATAAGAAAATTTAAGAATATAACACTGACAAGAAAAGATATCGGCCTGTCAGCAAAGGAATGCCTGCAGACTGCTTCTCTCGGAATGAGCAACAGCCTGAATCAGGTTGCGATTACATTTGTGCAGATCGTGCTGAACAATTCACTGACCTGCTACGGCGCAATGTCTGTATACGGGAAAGAAATTCCTCTCGCCGCCTGCGGCATCGTGATGAAAACAAACGCGATCCTGCTTGCTGTCATTATCGGAATCTCTCAGGGTTCCCAGCCGATCATCGGTTTCAATTACGGCGCCCGGCAGTATGACAGAGTGCGGAAGACTTATAAACTTGCCATCACAGCAAATCTGTGTGTCTCCGCAATCGGATTTATCCTCTTCCAGTTCTTTCCGTATCAGATCATCTCCCTGTTCGGCACAGGTGATGCGGCTTACTTTGAATTTTCGGTGAGATTTATGAGGATTTTCCTTTTTATGGTTATTTTCAACGGAGTGCAGCTTATTTCTTCCAATTTCTTTGCCGCTATCGGGAAACCGGTAAAGGGACTGCTGCTCTCCATGACACGGCAGGTCATCTTTCTCATTCCGCTCGTGCTCATCCTGCCTCTGTTCTTCGGACTTGACGGCATTCTCTTTGCCGGTCCGGCAGCGGACAGCATCGCATTCATCGTAACGATCTGTCTGATCGCAAGGGAAATGAAAAAAATGAAGCATATGGAGCAGCTTACCTGATAATAAGCTCACCCGTATGCCGGTAGAGGCGATCGTCTCAACCAGCATTGCGAGACGCTGTTTACCTGCCGCCTGTGCAGTATCGCGAAGCTTATGGTATTCCTGCTCCGACATTTCTCTCTCCTCCGCCCGAAAGCACTGATTCTGTATACGAAACCGTTTTAATTTCCACGCACCTGCACCTGCAAACTCCAGAATCTGGTTCAGTGCAGCAATCATAGAGTTGGCGCTGGTAAGAGCATACCTCTCAGAGAGCCACTCCTTATAGCCGAGCAGCATTCCCTTTTCCAGCTCTTGTCCGGATTCTGAAAATCCATATTTTCTTTCTATATACCGATAAAATGTACGGATATCAGTCAAATACTTTTCAATTGTTGCCGCTGCATTTTCTCTTTCTTTCAGGTACTCTCCGAAAGTATCCCGCATATTTTTGTTGATAACAAAAGATTCCTTCTGATCCATAGGATACCGTCCCTTCTTTCTACTACAATATATTTATGGTTAATACCCCTTACAGCCAGTAAGGAAT
>CAKNJS010000007.1 GCA_930986645.1 uncultured Lachnoclostridium sp. | reverse complement strand
AGCTTGTTTCAGTGCGCCACTTTTAGGCTGTCCTCTACTTTCTTTCACACTATCTTCCTCTCTTTCTCCGCACGGCTGACAGAAGCCCGGATCCGATAATAACCTCTTGTTTTATATTTTATCTCAGCATACTATAAGGGGATTATGTTTCCATATTATTTGACTTTTGTTTCTGAATTGTTAAAAATAGAATCTTAAAATCTGACCGCCTGTTCATAACAGCGCCATCGCCGCTGTACCGCCGGTGAGCAGCACCAGCCCCAGCGCCTCTTTCTTTCCCAGCTTCTCTCCGAATACAAAATACGAGAACACGACTGTCACCAATACACTCAGCTTATCGACAGGAGCTACAATGCTGGCAGGTCCCTCCTGAAGCGCACGATAATAGCACAGCCATGACGCCCCTGTCGCAACGCCGGACAGGCAGATAAATCCCATCTCTTTTTTCCCAATCTGCGTGACTTCCCGCTGTTTCCCGGTGACAAATACCATCCCCCAAGCCATGACGAGCACAACACACGTGCGGATGGCTGTTCCCAGATTGGACTCCACTCCGGAAATGCCGATCTTACCGAGGATTGCTGTCAGGCTGGCGAAGAAAGCCGAACCCGCCGCATAGAGCAGCCACCCGCCTTTTCCGGTGTTCTTCGTCTCTTCCACATCCTTCCGCTCGATCATCAGCATGATCCCCGCCGCAATAACAATGACAGCCGCTGCTTTCGGGAGAGAAATTCCCTCATGCAGAAAGATCAGCGCCAATATGATCGTAAGGACCGTGCTTGATTTATCGATAGGCACGACTTTATTGACATCTCCCGTCTGAAGCGCCTTAAAATAACACAGCCATGATGCTCCCGTAGCAGCGCCCGACAGGACCAGAAACAGAAACGTATATCCGCTGATCGAAGTAATCTGGTCAAGGGATCCCGATATGAGCACCATGATCCACGAAAAGATAAGGACTACCACCGTGCGCACCGCCGTCGCCACAGCAGAGTCTGTTTTTCTTATCCCGCATTTTGCCAGAATCGAAGTCACCCCGGCAAAAAATGCAGAGCCTGCAGCATAGAAAAGCCACATATTCCATTTCCTCCCATCCCGTTTATTCTCAGACTAACTGTTCCCTGTTGTGTGTAAGCCACTCCTCTGCCTTTGCTCTGGCAGGCATTGTATTTCCGTATTCCAGTACATACCGCATACATTCTTCCGCTCTTTTCCAGTCTCCCAGATTATCATAGCACAGGCCGAGGAGCTGTGATCTGGTCACATTATTA
This sequence comes from uncultured Lachnoclostridium sp., assembly GCA_930986645.1. Taxonomy (GTDB): domain Bacteria; phylum Bacillota; class Clostridia; order Lachnospirales; family Lachnospiraceae; genus Mediterraneibacter. The sequence goes on along the minus strand of CAKNJS010000007.1, from coordinate 79,596 downwards.
TAAACGGTCTTTACCTTATAACTCTCCAGAACATCTGCAGCCTGCTTATACTGATGTTCAAGAAACAGCTTCTGTACACCAAAAAGTCTGTTCTTCTTGAATGACCTTCCTGCCCGGTCATATAGTTTATTATATCTCTCTGTGTCCTGATGCTGGTATGCTTCCACAAGATCCAGATTGAATACAATATTTTTATAAATTCCGTTTTTCTTCTTTCCGATCCACCCATCATTCAGGAACCTTCTGCTTTCTTCTAATTGCGCATTTGCCATCAATGCTAATGCATATCTTTGCTGCATCAGGAGGAATATCTCCTTCTGATATCCTTTAAGCCGAAGCTCTTTTCCATATGATACGCCAAAACTTGTAACTGCAAGATACTGTTTCGGATCACAGTGCTGCTGCAGAATGTCGTCAAATTCCTTAAAACTTTTCAGGATTTTATAACAGACCATAAACAGAGTAATAAAAATTGCCGCAGCCCCGCACAGTACGAGCAGATAAGGGCGCGTGCTTATCCAGCCGGGCTCCCGCACCTCAAAGAACAAAAGAGTTTCTCTATGTGAAAAAGGATTTCCAAAAAAAATGCTCACAATTATCATCATCAAAAAATAAAAAACAACTGCGGATAAAGCATTTTTTATTCGCCCGCCTTTCCACTTTTTATATAACTTTATTATCTTTTCTTCCATAGGTATGTTTTCAGCCATTTCCTTCATCCTCCTGCTGCCGGCTCCGGTTTCTGCTCAAAGCTCTATCTTGGTATTGTGAAATATCATTTCGAGATTGGCGCGGGACCGGATTACTTTAAATGGGCGTAACCGATGCCCCGGAGAAAATCCGCAGGATCAGGCTTCCTGTCGAAAGAATGACAGTATAACACTCTGATCCTGCGGATCTTTATGTATATCATCTTATTATTCGAAAATACCTTTCAGTACGTTTACGCATCCTTCGATCCCCAGTTTTGAAGAATCGAGAACTACATCATAGTTTTTCAGGTCTTTCCAGTCATTTCCTGTATTAGCACGGAAGTATCCCGCTCTCTTCTTATTATAAAATCTGCGGGTCGACTCCACTTCTTCCGGAGCGATTCCGTAGTCTTTCGTGATCCGGTTCTTTACCTCTTCCTCATCCTCAGAATGAATAAACACTTTTATGACACCCTTCTGATTTTTCAATGCGTCACAGGCACAGTGTCCAAGGAAAATTGCCGGCCCCTCCATTGCAAGACGGCGGATCTCCAACTGCTCATCAAGAAATACTTTGCCCTCTGCCGTCAGCATATTAGGATCGCCTGCCTGTACACGGCTCATTACAAACATCGCATAAATGAGACTGCCGGCAGCTTTTTCCTCATACTGGTTGATCCTCTCTGCCGGGATTCCCTGCTTCTTTGCCACAGCCTCAAGAATCTCATGTCCATAGCACGGCACGCCGCTGACCTCTGACAGTCTTCGTGCAATTTTAGTTCCTCCGCTTCCGTATTCTCTTTCAATTGTTATATAACGAAATTTCATCTTCATACCTCCAGTAGTCATTTCAAATATTTCACACGAGTGTATTAATATTCACTCGTTGATTGTTTTTTTCTATGGTATTATAATAATAAAAATACGTTTTAACTACAATAGCCACATATTCCACGATGTGGTTTAATACACATTTCGTAAAATATGAGTATTATTTTCAATCATTTTACTAAGGAGAAAAAATGGACCGTACACCAAAACAGGACCTGCGATTTATAAAAAATGAAAACCTGATACAAAAAACATTCCGAGAGATGATAGCGGAAAATGAATATTCAAGGATCTCGATCAAAGAGCTTACAGAGAGAGCTCAGATTAATCGAAAAACATTTTATCTGCATTATCCATCTCTGGATCATCTGGTCGTCGCCTGTCAGCTCAAACTTATGGAGCCCACTCTGCAGATGATCGCTGAAACGGTCTTTCCGGACGACGCGGAGAAGATCATCCAGCACAGCTTTCAGTTTATGGCAGCCCTCGATCCTGTCGATAAAAAAATCCTGTCGATCAAAGGCAAGATCCCTGATGCTAAAAGTCCTTCAGATCTGATCCGCGAATGTTTTTTCGCAAAGTACCACAGTTTCCCGGAATATAATCATTTTGAAAGCAATCTTATCATCACATATTTCTCCGTCTGTCTCGGCGTAATATACCGTCAATGGGAAGTAGACGGACAGCGGATTCCCATTGAGGAGATGATACCGCTTGCCACCCGCCTGATCCTGCACGGACTGGACGGTACCGGACTGACTGAAGGAAAGGCTCAGGAAACTGCCTGTTCGAACGGATCTGAAGTCTGTCCTTGAAATTTTCATACTTAACATGTTATACTTTTAATCAGTAGTTAAAAAACAGAGGGAATGGGCCCGCCGCCGGTGTGTCCATTCCCTTTTTCATTTTAGAGGAGGCAGTATGTATGGCGTTAGGTCTTTTGTTATGTTCATCGGTAATCGTTTTGTGCATTCTCACAAATCGTTTTCTGAAACGTTTCGGCATCCCAGCAGTTCTCATATTCATCGCTCTGGGAATGCTGTTCGGAAGTGAAGGAATCGTAAAAATCCCCTTTGATAATTATGAAATGGCCGAAACCATATGCTGTACTGCATTAGTATTTATCATGTTCTACGGAGGATTCGGAACTTCTTTTAAAGAAGCACGCCCAATTCTCCCGCAATCAATTCTTCTCGCCACCGGCGGAGTTCTCATCACAGCCGGAGTGACCGGGCTGTTTTGTCACTATGCAGCAGGAATGAAGCTTCAAGAAAGTCTCCTTGTCGGCGCTGTCTTAAGTTCCACCGATGCTGCTTCTGTCTTTTCAATCCTTCGTTCTAAAAAGCTCAACCTGAAGGAAGGAACGGCTTCTCTGTTGGAAGTAGAGAGCGGAAGCAATGATCCTTTTGCTTATATGCTGACGATTATTATCCTTGACTGGATGGCAGGCAGCGGTGAAAATATCCTGCTTCTCATTGCAAAAGAGATCGGGTTCGGCTTAATTTTCGGCTGCGTGCTTGGCTGGGCTGCCGTAAAGATTCTGAAGAAAACTGATCTGGAAACAGGAGGGATCAGCACGATCCTGATGATCGCTTTCGTCATGTTTTCTTACGCTGCTCCCGTCCTTGCAGGGGGCAATGGTTATCTAAGCGTATATCTTTTCGGATTTATCGCAGGAAATGCCCGCTACAAGGCGAAGATCACGCTGTTCCAGTTCTTTGACAGTATTGACCGTCTGGCCCAGATACTTATCTTTTTCCTGCTGGGACTTCTTGTCTTTCCTTCCACACTGCTGCCAATCCTTGGAATTGCTTTTCTCATATTCCTTGGACTTACTTTTATCGCAAGACCGGCAGCGGTATTCCTGCTGATGACGCCGTTCCGTGCCTCGTGGCGCCAGCAGGCGCTGACCGCATTCTCTGGTCTCAGGGGCGCCGCATCTGCTGTGTTTGCTATTATTGCTGTAGTCAGTCCGGGATACAGCGGATACGATGTATACAATATCGTCTTCTGCGTCGCCATTATCTCTGTGGCATTTCAGGGGCTTCTCCTTCCAGTTGTCGCGGAAAAGCTGGATATGATAGACGACAGCCAGAATGTTATGAAAACTTTCAGCGATTATCAGGACGAACAGGATATACAGCTCATTCAGATCCGCCTGAAACCCGGCCACCGGTATATCGGAAAGAGACTGTGTGAGCTGAATCTTGGAGATGTACTTGCCGTTCTGATTGAGCGCGGAGATGAGACGATCATTCCCCGTGGAGATGTACTATTACGCGAAGGAGATATACTGGTCCTCAGCGGGGAAAGTTATCAGGGTGATGCAGATACTGTACTGTCCTCTCATCTCCCCACAGTGCGCAGTAGAACATCCCTGCTTCCACCAGATCTTGGAACATATGGCTTCCGTAACTCAATTCCGGCATATATCCCGCCCGGTTATCTGACACCTCGCAGATTCCGCAGAATCCCGATATCTGTGCAAAGCTGACCGGCACTCCGAGCTCCGGTGATGATGTGCCCACACGGCCCGGAGTCATGAGCAGAATACGTTTTTTCTTTCCTTTATAATACGCATTAATGGCTCCTGTTGTTTCCGCCACCTGCGGTTTCAGCGCATACGGATACTCATAATAAGCTCTTGCATCGATCTGTACGACCACATCGATCCTCTCCTTCACCGAACTTCCCATAGCCGAATCCTTCAGCCGGAAAAACACATTTTTCTCCGGCAGTTCCGGAATTTCCGTGACCATTCCCCTTCCTCCGGTATAGAGCGGCCGGCACTGCAGCAGATTCACGACAAACTCTCCCTTATCATCCATGTTTACAGTATACTCAATATCCACAGGATTCCCGTATACCCGGTCAAGAGTTTTGAGCATCTTCTGCATCAGTCCTGTGAATTGCTTGTTCTCCAGAAGTCCCTGACAGGTAGTAAACCATACCTGACGCGGACGGTTCATCCGCTTCAGAGCCGCTTCCGCCTCATAATCACGCTTCATGACCGCTTTCTTATACCACAGGGGCAGATCCTCAAGCAGAGAATCGATTTCTATCTGTGTCAACTTATTCGTTCCTATATCTAGCACATCCATAATACGCTGGGAAAAACGGTGCCTGTCTGCCGCATTGTTCTGCATAGGAACCGCCGGACGGTCAAGATTTGCCAGCCTCGGGTAATCGTGATCCGGACGGTCCACAGCCCTTGTTCCGAGTCCGGCTACGATCCGCAGCAGCCCTGCCGACGGATCCATGTATTTGTTCCATCGGTAAGAGCTGTAACTGTAACCCACTCCTGCTGCCGCAGGAAAGAATAAATCTCCATGATAGGAACCGGATACTCTCTGGACAAGAACAGCCATCTGTTCATCGCTGTGCTGCAGCCCCCTCTGCTTCCGATACTCAAGTGCAGAGATGTCCATAGTACTTGCATAGACTGTCCGCACTGCCGATTCAAAGGCTTCCAGACGTTCCTCCGGAGATCCCTGATTCACACAGAACACCGACTCGTACTTTCCGGCAAATGCATTTCCAAACCCATCTTCCAAAAAACTGGAGGAACGTACAATGATCGGACTCTGCCCGAAATATTCCAGCAGAGTCTTGAACTTCTCCCTGATATCAGGCGGAAAAGTTCCTGACATCAATGCCTCTTTCAGCGCCTCCGCCTTAGTAAAATATCCTTCCTCCGTGCGCTACTCAATCCGTGTCTCCCAGCAGTTGTTGGACACAATATACGTATAAAAGACATCCGATCCGATATAGAGGAATCATGGGGTTCAAAATATTTCTGATCATTTCCTGCAGCCTCCGGTCTTTTGTCAGCGTGCTCTCTATGATCTGTCTCTCTGTCTCACCGCTGAAAAACCCCCTCTGATAATCCAGCTTCGCAAGCGAGAAAAACCTGTCATGGATATCCACAGTAAACGCCTCAAATCCCTTATCAGGATCAAACTCGCAGATCTTAAGTCCCGGTCTCGGTGTGAGAATAGGTTCATGGTCGGCGAAACGCATATAGATCAGATTCCTCCCGTCCCTAACCGCCTGCTCTGCAAATGGTACTGCAAAAAATTTAAAATCCTCCAGATCCGATACGCTCCAGACCACGTTATCCCCCATCCGGATATAATTTAAAAGTTCGTCCATCGCCGGCAGCCCGCTCTTTATCTTGTCAAACGCTCCCATCTTATACCTCCTTTGACGCAAAATAAAAGCGAGGAGACTTTTCCCTAAGGTAAAGCATCCTCGCTTTCGTTCATTTACTATATATTCTACAATATAACTCATCCGGCTGTCTGTCAAACAGTTTTGCAGAAGGCACGCGCCGAATTGTTACTGCTGTCCTCCGTCGTACTGCGTCAGGATATCTCCGGCGCTGCGCTCCAGCTGTTCTTTTGCCGATCTGATCTCCGCCAGCTGATTCTCGTCCACACGGTCAAGTCTGCATTTAGCCACAAGCTTCTGAAGCTTTGCAGTGTCAGCCTTCACCTGTTTTTTCACCGCTTTGTCGAGCAGTTTCCCCGCATTTTTCACGCAGCGTTCTGTCCGGACAAGCAGTTTATTTGCCTCCCCGAGCATCTCTATCGCATCCTTTCTCACCTTATCCTGAGACGCATAGTTCTGTGCATCCTGCATTGCCTGCTGGATCTCCATGTCCGACATCCTGTCATCGGCAGTGATCGTGATGGACTGTTCTCTTCCTGTGTCCAGATCCCGGGCAGATACTTTCAGTATACCGTTTGCATCAATGTCAAATGTAACCTCGATCTGCGGCACACCCGCCGGCGCCGGCTTTATGCCTTTCAGGCGGAATTTTCCAATGGTCTTATTATCTCTTGCCATCGGACGCTCTCCCTGAAGTACATGGATATCCACATTTCTCTGATACGGTGCAGCTGTAGAAAATATCTGGGAATACCTTGCCGGAAGTGTAGTATTTCTCTGCACGATGCGGGTTGCCACTCCGCCGACTGTCTCTATGGAAAGACTCAGCGGCGTCACGTCCAGCAGAAGCAGATCCTGACCGGTTCCCGCGGCGACAAGTCCTCTGCCCTGAAGCGTACTGCCCAAGATTGCTGCTCCTTTTGCCACACATTCATCCGGATTGATATTCCGTGACGGCTCTTTTCCCGTCATCTCACGCACCTTTCTCTGGACTGCCGGGACTCTGGTCGATCCGCCTACGAGCAGAACTCTCCCCAGCTGCGACGGGCTGATATGCGCATCGTTCAATGCATTTCTTACCGGATCCTCTGTCTTCTGGATCAGATCGCTGATCATGGCTTCAAATTCCTGCCGTGTGATCACCATATCCAGATGCAGCGCTTCCCCTTTGACCTGTGTGATAAACGGCTGCATAATATGCGTCGTATCGCTGGTAGACAATTCTTTCTTCGCACGTTCCGCCGCTTCACGTATTCTCTGCATGGCAGCAAAGTCTTTCGACAGATCAACACGGGTCTTTTCTTTGAACCGCCGCACAATTTCCTGTACAAGCCGCTCATCAAAGTCATCGCCGCCCAGATGGTTGTTTCCCGATGTAGCAAGAACTTCTATGATTCCTTCGCCGATTTCGATAATAGACACATCGAATGTACCTCCGCCCAGATCATAGACCATAACTTTCTGCGGCTCGCCATGGTTCAGGCCGTAGGAAAGCGCGGCGCTCGTCGGCTCATTAATGATACGCTTGACATTAAGTCCCGCTATCCTGCCCGCATCTTTCGTTGCCTGTCTCTGGATATCATTAAAATATGCAGGTACCGTAATAACAGCCTCTGTAACTTCTTCTCCGAGGAACTGCTCTGCATCTTTCTTCAGCTGCATAAGGATCATCGCACTGATCGTCTGCGGCTTATATTCTTTCCCATCGATGCGGGCCGACCATTCGCTTCCCATATGTCGTTTCACAGATTCGATCGTCCTCTCCGGATTAGTTACGGCCTGTCTTGCAGCCGCTTCCCCCACCAAGCGCTCCCCATTCTTCGTAAAGGCAACAATACTCGGCGTTGTCGTCGCCCCTGTAGCGCTCGGTATAATCACCGGCTTGTCATTTTCGACTACAGATACACAGCTGTTTGTAGTCCCAAGATCAATTCCGATCACTCTGCTCATTTTCATCTTCTCCTTATTTCTCTTTTCGTTCCCGGTTTTCCGCTGAAAACCCACTATATAAAACCATACCACACCAGATTTTACGGTCAATACTTTTTATTGTTTTTTAATGGTTTACACACTTTTTTCAAAACATTCATTTCACTTGTTTTTCTTGACTTTTCTACATATCCCTCTATACTGAATGTAGCAAGAAGTAAACCAATATATACTTAGTTATCGAAAGGAACTCTCATGGTAAAAGATAATATTATTCCCAATCATATGGATATCTACTGGCATGACTATACCGGACATGTAAAGGATAAACCAATTACCGAGGCAAGTGTTCCCGTTAAGGCTGCATTGATCGGCCGGGTAGGCCTGATGCTGTTATCCTGCGGAACAGGGGCTTGGCGTGTCAGAAGTTCCATGAACGCGATCTCCGAACAGCTCGGCGTTACATGTACTTCCAGCATTGGTCTTATGACCATAGTCTACACCTGCTTTGACGGACACAAGACCTTTACAAACTCTCTTTGTCTGAACAACACCGGTGTAAATACTTCCAAACTGGACCGTCTGGAACGCTTTGTTAAAAAGTTCCCGACCGACGGAGTACATAAGTCCGGCGAGCAGCTCCATCAGGAACTGGATGAGATTGAAAAGATCCGCGGTCTCTACACACCGGTGAAACTCGGTCTTGCAGCGGCTTTCGCCTGTGCCGCCTTCACTTTTCTTCTGGGCGGAGGGCCGGTCGAGATGCTGTGCGCATTTATAGGCGCCGGAGCCGGCAACTTTCTTCGCTCTAAACTGATCGGGAAACATTTTACATTGTATTTATGTGTGATATCCTCTGTGGCGCTTGCCTGTCTGGCCTATGTGGTATCCCTCCGGCTGATTGAAATGGTATTCCCGGTGTCCGGAGGACACGAAGTCGGATACATATGTGCTATGCTGTTTATTATTCCGGGCTTTCCGTTCATCACGAGCGGCATCGACCTTGCAAAGCTGGACATGCGTTCCGGTCTGGAACGTCTTGCCTATGCCGTGATCATTATCGTCATTTCCACAATTACAGCTTGGGTTATGGCACTGATCCTGAATCTGTCACCGGGAGCATTTGCAGATCTGGGGCTTTCACCGGCTCTGCTCCTTGTCTTCCGTCTCATTACAAGTTTTGTAGGAGTATTCGGATTCTCAATTATGTTCAACAGCCCTGTACCGACCGCGGCCTCCGCAGCAGTCATCGGGTCACTTGCAAATACGCTGAGACTGGAACTTGTAGACCTTGCCGGATGTCCCGCGGCAGTCGCTGCATTTATCGGGGCTCTTACAGCCGGCCTGCTTGCCTCTCTTCTGATGAAAAAACTGGGATATCCGAGAATCTCTGTGACCGTTCCTTCCATCGTCATCATGGTTCCCGGATTGTATCTGTACCGGGCAGTCTATAATATGGGGGAAATGTCACTGACACTCTCCGCTCCGTGGCTTGTGTCCGCACTGATGATCATCATGGCGCTGCCGCTGGGGCTGATCGCCGCAAGGATCATAACAGATAAGGCATTCCGGCATTGTACATAATATTTCGGCCGATATAGGATTTGTGAATCCGCCGGTTCGAATTCGAACCGCATTAATTTACCCATCAACCGGTTCCTTTTACATTCGATTTGCCGGAGTGACTGCTGAATTAGAGGCTCTGAATGATAACGTTAAGCCTGAAAATGGGATGTCTGAGTCGAAGACGAGTTTCTCATTTTCAGGCTTTATTTTCGGCCAGCTTTCGGGGTCTTTAATTTTTCCTGAATTACGGAGCGGAACCTGATACACATGCCGGTCATCTCAAAAAGGTATTTCGGAGCCTCATCTCCGCCTGTTTTCGGACTTTATCCCCATCGGCACTCAGTCCGGAAAATCGAAATTTTCTTTATGTTATCTTCCGTCCTCCCGGTATTTTCCGTATCACCCAAACACACACAAACGACGCCAGTGCAATCACCACGATAAGTCCCGGCACCGCGATCCATGCTGTCAGATCCCACGGCTTCATGTATTTCTTATAATTATCGAGGAACAGGATATGGATCAGGTAAATGCCGAACGAACAGCCGCAGAACAGGTCGATTACTTTTCTTGCCCGCTCACCCGGTCTGACATGGGCGTTTCCAAGCCGCAGCATAAACAGGAAAAAGCACACTGACGCAATAGCAACAAAGGGACTGATATAAGTCAGTGCATCCTCGTAATGGTCGCCCGTCACCGCCGTAACGCCCCATGTGATCCCGAATGTTGCAGCCATGCTGAGCACGCAGATCACAGCCAGTGCTCTCTGGCTGATCCGTATATGACGCCTGTATTTATATAGATAAAATCCCACAAATACATACCATGCGTAGATCCTGTCGCCTATCAGCGGCAGGTCATAATATGCCTCTCCGCCCATGAGCCACAGAACGTAGTTAAACAGTACCGCGCCCGTCGTCACGATAAGAAATACTTTTTCCAGTTTCAGGCTCATATTTCTGCACATCACCTGAAAGAACGGAAGCACGAGATAAATGGGGATCACAGCGTACAGATACCACAGATGCGCCTCCGCCGGAACATAAAGTATCTCCTTTAAGTCAAATGACGATCCCATGTAATAGATATTCCAGAAATAGTAAACTGCGCTCCATACAACCAGCGCAATGACAAAACGCACGACCCGGTGTATATGCTTTTTAACCGGTTCGTCTCTCCCCAGCAGCAGAGCTCCGGATATCATGAAAAAACAGGGTACGCTGAGCCTTGCCGCTGTGTCGATCACAAGAGAAAAAAGATATTCCCCCTGCGGAATCTTACCGTAAGCACGGCAGAAATAATTGCTCACATGAATCGCGATAACCAGAATGAACGAGATCATCCTGACCAGTTCCAGATTATAGTTCTTTTCTTTCATAATAACAGTTCCCCTCACTTGTTATGCGGCTTTTTCGGCATCAGGCTTGCTTTCATGACGGCCCCTTCTCCAAATCTCTGGTTCAGTTCGTCCATGGCTTTCTTCAGCCGTTTATGTTTCTCATCCGGCTCTTTGGGTATCTCAATATCAAAGATTGAGAGCTGTTCCGGCGCTGCTTCATCGGTAAGCTTGGAAGTCCGTATTCCCAGCAGACGCACCGGCTCCCCGCTCCACACTTCAAGGAACAGACTGCAGGCAGTCTCTTTGAGCACTTCCGGATCATTGGATGGCTTATCCAGCTGTATCTGATGAGAAACCGTCCGAAAATCATAATATTTAATCTCCATGCTGACCATTCCGGCTTTCTTTCCCGCTTTCTTAAGCCGTCCTCCTACACTCTGCGCAAGCCGCTCAAATACCGGCCGGATTTCCTCCATTGTCGCTGCGTCTTCACTGAGAGTTGTGGAATTTCCGATTCCTTTCGCCTCATCCGGCTCTGACTGGACTACCGAAGTTCCGATGCCGTTGGCAAATTCCCACAGCATCTTCCCGTGGCTCTTCAGATGGAGCATGATCAGCTTTAAGTCCGACTGTGCCAGATCACCTATTGTATTGATTTCTAATTTTTTCAGTACCTCCACGCTGGATTTCCCCGCCATGTAGAGTTCACCGATAGACAGCGGCCACATCTTTTCCTTTATCTCCTCCGGATAAAGTGTATGTATCCGGTCCGGTTTTTCAAAATCAGAAGCCATCTTCGCCAGTAGTTTGTTTGTAGAGATTCCGATATTCACGGTAAATCCGAAGCGTTCTTTTATTCCATCTTTTATCTCCACAGCCCCGTCCACAGGAGAATTCCACCGGCCTGCAATCCCTGTGAAATCCATGTAACACTCGTCTACACTGACCTGTTCGATCTCTTTCGTAAATGTCCGAAGATACTCCATCAGTCTCCTGCTCTTCTCCCGGTACATTTTGTGATCCGGGGGATACATTACAAGATTCGGGCACTTACGAAAGGCATTCGCAACAGGTTCCCCCGTGCGGATGCCATATCGTTTCGCCGCAGGGGATTTGGCGAGCACCACGCCATGACGGGATTTCTGATCCCCGCCGATAATCGCCGGTATCTCGCGCAGATCCACTGCGGCTCCGTTTTTCAGTTGTTCTACTGCAGTCCAGCTTAAATATGCTGAATTTACATCTATATGAAAGATGATGGGTGCCATCCGAATATCGTCCTTTCACGCCGGTTTCGGCATCAGGAAACGGACTCCGATGCAACGACCTGACCTTTCACTTCTGCTGTCAGTTTTCCATCTTTCGCATCGATCAGGATCGTATCTTCCCTGCCAACATTTCCGGCAAGGATCAGTCTTGCCGCCAGCGTCTCAACATTCTTCTGCAGATATCTCTTCAGCGGTCTTGCTCCGTACATCGGGTCGTAGCCGCCTTCTACTACGAAGTCTTTTGCTGCATCTGTCAGTTCGATCGTCAGCTCTTTCTCTGCCAGCCGTTTGTTGACATCTGCTATCAGTAAGTCAATAATGGCACGGATATTCTGTTTCGTCAATGGCTTGAACATAATTATTTCATCCAGACGGTTCAGGAATTCCGGTCTGAAGTGAGCTTTCAGGTCGTTCATGACCATCTCCTGACTCTGTTCGTCTATAGAGCCGTCGTCATGGATTCCTTCCAGCAGATAGCTTGCCCCGATATTCGAGGTCATGATCAGGATCGTATTCTTAAAGTCCACAGTTCTTCCCTGAGAGTCTGTGATACGTCCGTCGTCAAGCACTTGAAGCAGTACGTTAAATACGTCCGGATGCGCTTTTTCAACTTCATCGAAAAGAACGACAGAATACGGTTTCCTCCGGACTGCCTCAGTAAGCTGTCCGCCTTCATCATATCCTACATATCCCGGCGGTGCTCCGATCAGACGGGACACGGAATATTTCTCCATGTACTCACTCATATCGATACGCACCATATTGTTCTCATCATCGAACAGGCTCTGTGCCAATGCTTTAGCGAGCTCTGTCTTACCGACTCCGGTAGGTCCTAAGAACAGGAACGAACCGATCGGTTTGCTCGGATCTTTGATTCCCGCTTTGGAACGGATGATCGCTTCTGTCACAAGTTCTACACCTTCATCCTGTCCGATAACACGTTTGTGCAGCTCATCTGCAAGATGAAGGGTCTTGTTTCTCTCACTCTCGTTTAATTTCGCCACCGGTATTCCTGTCCAGCGTGAAACGATACGCGCGATCTCATCGTCCGTAACAGCCTCATGTACAAGGGAAAGATCCTTTGCTTTTACCTTCTCTTCCTCTTCTTCCAGTTGTTTCTGGAGCTGAGGCAGTCTGCCGTACTGTAATTCGGCAGCTTTGTTCAGATCATACTCTCTCTGGGCTTTCTGGATGTCTTTGTTGACCTGCTCGATCTCCTCACGGATCTTCTGAACCCGCTCAACAGATTTCTTTTCATTCTCCCACTGTACTTTCTTACCCGCGTACTGTTCTTTCAAGTCAGCCAGTTCTTCCTGCAGATGCTCCAGACGCTCTTTGCTCAGACGGTCTTCCTCTTTCTTAAGTGCCGACTCTTCAATCTCGAGCTGCATAACCTTACGTCTCAGCTCATCCAGTTCCGTCGGCATGGAGTCAAGCTCTGTCTTGATCAGGGCACATGCCTCATCTACAAGGTCGATAGCCTTATCCGGCAGGAAACGGTCAGAGATATAACGATTTGAAAGAGTCGCTGCCGCAACAAGCGCGCTGTCCGTGATCTTTACGCCATGGAATACTTCATAGCGCTCTTTCAGACCACGCAGGATGGAAATCGCATCTTCCACTGTCGGCTCGTCTACCATGACCGGCTGGAAACGACGTTCCAGAGCCGCGTCTTTCTCAATATATTCACGGTATTCATCCAGCGTTGTGGCGCCGATACAGTGCAGCTCGCCTCTCGCCAGCATAGGCTTTAACATATTGCCGGCGTCCATGGCGCCGTCTGTCTTGCCCGCACCGACGATCGTGTGCAGCTCATCGATAAACAGGATGATCTTGCCGTCACTGTTCTTCACTTCCTCGAGTACTGCTTTCAGACGTTCCTCAAACTCGCCCCGGTATTTTGCACCGGCGACAAGAGCTCCCATATCAAGAGAAAAGATCGTCTTTTCTTTCAGTCCTTCCGGTACATCTCCACTGACGATACGCTGCGCCAGCCCTTCTACGACTGCCGTTTTTCCGACACCGGGCTCGCCGATAAGTACCGGATTGTTCTTCGTCTTACGGGAAAGGATACGAATTACATTACGTATCTCCTCATCACGGCCGATGACCGGATCAAGCTTCTGCTCTCTTGCACGCTCTACAAGATCCTGCCCGTATTTATTTAAAGTATCATAGGTAGCCTCCGGATTATCACTGGTCACCCGCTGGTTTCCCCGCACCGTAGAAAGTGCGTGCAGGAATCCCTCACGGCTGATACCATACTCACGGAAAAGCTGTTTCATATCTTTGCTTGCATATTTTAACAGGGCAAGAAACAGATGCTCGACGGACACATACTCGTCTCCCATCTGTTTCGCCTCATCCTCTGCATGGATGAGGACATTGTTGAGATCCTGTCCCACGTAAGCCTGACCGCCCTGAACTTTCGGCCGCTTACCGATCATCTGCTCCACACTGTTGATGAAGAGCTGTCCCTGGATACTCATTTTTTCAAGTAATTTTAAAATCAGACTGTCGTCCTGCGTCAGCAGCGCATAGAGCAGATGCTCCTGAGCCAGTTCCTGATTGCCGTTATCTGCGGCGATCTTCTCGCAGTTCTGTACAGCCTGTAATGAATTCTGTGTAAATTTATTAATATTCATGGCTGTTCCCTCCTTCAATGAAGTCTGCCCGATACCGCCCGGATTCATAACTCTGTCCTATTGCGGCGGGCAGATCAGCAGACACTACTTTGTTTTCGTGTTCTAGTAGTAATATAGCAAAAGTTGTTAGCCACGTCAAGATATGAGTGCTAATTTATTTTTTATTTATAAATGTTCGTTTCTTGCCCGGCATTCAAATCACAAAAAATTGAACTTTTAGTATGTACCGAAAATTTTTTTGAACTTTCGCCAATTATATTGAACTTTTTTGTTCTTCATGTTATAGTACCATCAGTGCAAATTGAACTTCTTATTTTTGAATTCAAGGAGATAAAGATAATGTCTAAAGAAATTTTCGCAGAGCGCCTCAGAACTTCTATGGCGCAGAAGGGGAAAAAGCAGGTGGATCTGATCCGTGCGGCTTCTGAACATGGTGTCAAACTGGGTAAAAGCCACATCAGCCAGTATGTAAGCGGCAAGACTATTCCAAGACCTGATATCCTGCATTTTCTTGCAGATACACTTCAGGTCGATGCAGACTGGCTGCGGGGCGATGAACCCTCAGGCGTACAGGCCGCTGCCGGCGATTCGGCCAACAGCATCCACACAATTCATAGAAATAATACTGTTACGGGGGACAGAAAAATGAGAACTTTTAAAAAATCTTCAAAACTCGACAATGTCTTATACGATGTAAGAGGTCCGGTTGTCGATGAAGCTGCACGGATGGAAGAATCCGGCACGCAGATCCTGAAATTGAACATCGGCAATCCAGCTCCGTTCGGTTTCCGCACACCGGACGAAGTCATCTACGATATGCGGCAGCAATTGACAGAATGTGAGGGCTATTCCAATGCGCAGGGTCTTTTTTCTGCAAGAAAAGCAATCATGCAGTACGCACAGCTGAAAGGCATCCCGAATATCGCAATCGAGGACATCTACACCGGGAACGGTGTCAGCGAACTGATCAACATCTGTATGTCAGCACTTCTGGATGACGGGGATGAAATCCTGATCCCCTCTCCGGATTATCCGCTGTGGACCGCCTGTGCGACACTTGCCGGCGGAAAGGCTGTACATTATATTTGTGATGAACAGTCGGAATGGTATCCTGATATTGACGACATCCGCAGAAAGATCACCGACCGGACGAAAGCCATTGTTATCATCAACCCGAACAATCCGACCGGAGCGCTGTATCCGAAAGAAGTGCTTCAGAAAATCGTCGATGTGGCAAGAGAACATCAGCTTATCATCTTTTCTGATGAGATTTATGACAGGCTGGTAATGGATGATGAAGAACACATTTCCATTGCTTCCCTTGCTCCGGATCTCTTCTGCATCACCTTCAGCGGTCTGTCCAAGTCACATATGATCGCGGGATTCCGCATCGGCTGGATGATCTTAAGCGGGAACAAGAAAGCCGCAAAAGATTACATCGAAGGCCTTAAAATGCTCTCAAATATGCGGCTCTGCTCCAACGTCCCGGCGCAGTCCATCGTCCAGACAGCACTGGGCGGCCACCAGAGCGTGCGCGGCTATATCGAACCGGGCGGACGTATCCGCGAGCAGAGAGATTACATTTATAAGGCACTGACCGATATTCCCGGCATCAGCGCTGTGAAACCAAAAGCCGCCTTCTACATCTTCCCGAAGATCGATGTGAAAAGATTCAATATTACGAACGACGAGCAGTTTGCCCTTGATCTTCTCCGCGATAAAAAGATTCTCCTGATCCACGGCGGCGGTTTCAACTGGGAACAGCCGGATCATTTCCGCGTGGTTTATCTGCCCCGGATCGAGGTGCTGAAAGAGGCAGCAGGGAAGATTGCTGATTTCTTCAGTTACTATAAACAGCAGTTGTAAATGAAATTCTTGAATAAAAAAGTTAAGGTCTGCCACACCGTTAAATGGTATGGCAGACCTTTATTTGTGCCGCTGGAACTTTTACTGTTCCAGCATCTCTTTTATCATCTTTGTCACAGCCGCCGGATCGGCTTTTCCTTTCAGCGCCCGCATGCTCTGTCCCATAAGCGCTCCGAAAGCTTTCTGCTTGCCGCCCTTATAATCTGCAACTGCCTGCGGATTATCTGCAAGGACTTTCTCGACTGCTTCTTTGATAGCGCCCTCGTCGTTCACTGTCTTAAGCCCGTTTTCTTCCACATATTTCTCCGGATCCACATCATCCGTAAAAATCTGTTCGAAAACTTTTCTCGCAACAGCGGCACTGATGGTTCCCGCATCAGTCATATCAATGAGCTTCGCCAGATGTTCCGGAGAAAATTTCAGATCTTCCGGTTCCATGCCCTTTTCTTTCATCAGACGGAACGTATCTCCCATGATCCAGTTTGCCGCTTTCTTCGGCTTCCCGCACAGTTCAACCGTCGCCTCGAATAGATCCGCCACTTTCTTTGACTCTGTGATAAGCTCAGCATCGTATTCCGGAATATCGAATTCCTTCTTGTACCGCTCCAGCTTCTCGGGACGAAGTTCCGGCTGGCGCGCTTTGATCTTTGCGATCCACTCGTCGCTTATCACGATCGGCACAAGATCCGGTTCCGGGAAATAACGATAATCCTGCGCGTCCTCCTTGGAACGCATTGCATAGGAATGTTCCTTATTGTCATCCCATCTTCTTGTCTCCTGAATAACTTCTTTTCCTTCTTCAAGAAGTTCGATCTGTCTCTGCCGTTCACCCTCAATGGCATGTGCGATAGCCTTGAATGAGTTCAGGTTTTTCATCTCGGTTCTCGTACCAAAGGTTTCCGATCCGGCTTCACGGACAGACAGGTTCACATCCGCCCTCATAGAACCTTCCTGAAGCTTACAGTCTGACACACCCAGATACTGCGCGATCATACGCAGCTTCTCCAGATACGCGATCACCTCGTCAGCAGAGCGCATATCCGGTTCAGAGACGATTTCCACAAGAGGCACACCGCTGCGGTTGTAATCTACAAGGGAAGTATCATCCCACTCATCGTGGACCAGTTTTCCCGCATCCTCTTCCATATGCATCTCATGAATGCGGACTTTTTTCTTTCCCGTCTGTGTATCAATCTCCACATATCCGTCTCTCGCGATCGGAAGATAGAGCTGGGAGATCTGGTAGTTCTGCGGGTTATCCGGATAAAAGTAATTCTTCCGGTCGAACTTACACACCTGTGTGATCTTACAATTTGCCGCAAGTCCGAGCGCCATGGCATATTCTACCACCTGTTTATTAAGCACCGGAAGTGATCCGGGCATACCCGTGCACACCGGACAGGTATGGGTATTGGGCGCGCTTCCGAACTCCGTGCTGCATCCGCAGAAGATCTTTGTCTTCGTTGCCAGCTCGATATGGACCTCAAGTCCGATGACTGTCTCATACTGTTTTGACATGACTAGCGCACCTCCTTTTCCGCTGCTTTACTGATATCCGCCATTGTCTCATACTGTTTCCCTGTCGCGCATTCATAAGTGTATGCCGCCCGGATCAGTGTTTTCTCCTCAAATGCATTTCCGATCAGCTGCATTCCGATAGGAAGGCCGTTTTCATCCTTTCCTGCCGGTACTGTCATTCCCGGGAGACCTGCAAGATTCACCGAAATCGTATAAATATCTCCAAGATACATCTTCAGCGGATCGCTCAGACTTTTTCCCAGCTCGGGAGCTGTCGTCGGCGCTGCCGGTCCCAGAATAATATCATAATACTCAAATGCTTTATCAAATTCTTTTTTGATCAGCGCTTTTGTGCGGAGAGCTTTCAGATAATATGCATCATAATATCCGGAGCTGAGCACAAATGAGCCGAGCATGATACGGCGTTTTACTTCCGGGCCGAATCCCTCGGAACGGGTCTTCTTATACATATTGTGAAGTCCCTCGTATTCCTCTGTCCGATAGCCGTATTTCACGCCGTCAAAGCGTTCCAGATTGGAGCTTGCCTCCGCGGAAGCGATCGTATAATATGCCGGGATCGCATATTTCACAAGTCCCAGATTAAATGTCTCAACAACTGCTCCATTTTCTTCCAGTACTTTTGCCGCCCGCAGGACTGCCTTTCTTACTTCCGGATCAAGGCCGTCTCCCATATAGTCTTTCGGTATACCGATCTTCAGGCCTTTTACATTATTCTCAAGAGCGCTTGTAAAATCATAGTCATCCCGGTCTATAGATGTACTGTCTTTCGGATCGTGGGATGCGATCGCCTCGAGAAATGCCGCGCAGTCAGACACATCTTTTGTAATCGGCCCGATCTGATCCAGCGACGATCCGTAAGCGACCAGTCCGTATCTGGAAACTGTTCCGTAGGTCGGCTTCAGACCGACCACACCGCAGAAGGAACTGGGCTGTCTGATGGAACCGCCCGTATCCGACCCGAGTGCGCCGAAACATTCACCCGCCGCTACAGCCGCGCAGGAGCCGCCGGAGGAACCGCCGGGCACATGCGCTGTATTGTGCGGGTTTCTGGTCGGTCCGTAATAGGACGTCTCGGTAGTGCTTCCCATGGCAAATTCATCCATGTTCGTCTTTCCGATAATCACTACACCGGCTTTCTTTAAATTTTCCACCGCTTCGGCAGTATACGCAGGTTTGAAATTTGAAAGAATCTTAGAACTGCATGTCGTAAGCTGTCCTTTGATACACATATTATCCTTTATTGCAACAGGTACGCCTGCCAGCGGTCCGGTCAGTTCGCCTGCATCGATCTTTTTCTGGATCTCTTCCGCCTGCGCAAATGCTCCTGCCTCGTCCAGTGTCACGTAACTGTTGATCACCGGCTCAGCTTCCTTTGCACGGTCAATCGCTGCCTGAACGGCTTCTTTCACCGTGATCTCGCCGGCTTTTATCTTTTTCCCCAGCTCTAAGGCTGTAAGTTCTAATATTTCCATAATCTATGCCGCCTTTCTGTCATGATCCGCTCTATCTCAGCCGATTGTTCTCGGCACTTCAAAGGTATCCTCTTTTCTCTGCGGTGCGTTCGCCAGAGTCTCTTCCCTGCCGTCACCGTTTGTCACCACATCCTCACGAAATACATTATTTACCGGAAATACATGGGACATCGGCTCGATTCCCGATGTATCCAGTTCATTCAGTGTATCAATATAGTCCAGCATCTTCTCCATGTCAGCTTTCGCAGCTTCTTTTTCTGTATCTGATAACTCGAGCTTCGCCAAAATTCCGACATACTCGATGGTTTCGTCTGATATCTTGTTTGCCATGACCGTCTCTCCTTTCTCCGATCTGTGTACTTACTGCCTTATGGTTCCAGTCTGCTCATATCTCTCGGGAACAATGTCGTCTCACGGACATTGTCATCCCCTGTCAGTTTCATTGTCAGACGTTCCAGTCCGATTCCCAGTCCGCCGTGAGGCGGCATGCCGTATTTGAATGTGCTCAGATACTGCTCCATTCCTTCTTCTGTCATGCCGCGCTGCTCCATCTTGGCAAGCAGACTCTCGTAATCATGGATACGCTGTCCTCCTGTCGTGATCTCCATCCCTCTGAACAGAAGGTCAAAACTCAGCGTATATGTCGGATCTTCCGGATCGTCCATCGCATAGAACGGACGCTTTCTTGACGGATAATGTGTGACGAACACGAAATCCGCATCCCATTTTTCCTTTGCGTATCTGCTGATCAGCACTTCCTCTTCCGGTTCCAGATCATACGGACTTCTGATCTTCCGTCCGTACTCCTCTGACACCAGTTTCTTGATCTCATCGAAACGCACTGCAGGGATATCTTCTGTCTTTGGGATTTCAATCCCGAGTATCCTGATCTCGTCCGCATACTCTTTTTCAAGAAGTTTCATCGTATACTGAAGATATCCGGCCTCCATCGCCATCACATCTTCAAACCCGTCGATGTATCCCATCTCAAAGTCAAGGCTCGTATATTCGTTCAGATGGCGCTTTGTATTATGTTTCTCCGCACGGAATACCGGGGCTGTCTCAAATACTCTGTCAAATACCCCGACCATCATCTGTTTGTAGAACTGGGGGCTCTGCTGCAGGATCGCCGGCCGGTGGAAATACTCCAGACGGAAGAGGTTTGCGCCGCCCTCTGCACTCTTAGCACCGATCTTCGGCGTATGGATTTCTGTAAATCCCTCGCTGTAAAGGAAATCGCGGAATCCTCTTACAAGTCCTTCCTGAATCCGGAATCTTGCCCTCTCTCTTAAGTTTCTCAGAGAGATCGGACGATAGTTCAGCTTTGCCTCAAGTGAAGTATTCAGCTTCCATTTTGCGATCGGCAGAGGCATAGGAGCCGCAGGTTCGCTTAAGATGCGGATTCCTCTGAGACGTATTTCAATACCGTGAGGAGCTTTCTCTGATTCCGCCACAACACCTGTAACTTCTACTGTGGCAGCTTCTTTTACATCCTTGATATCAAAACCTGACACACCTTTCTCATACACACACTGTACAAGGCCGCCGCGTTTTCTGAGGATCACAAAAGCCACCGTACCCATGTCGCGGATTGTGTGGACAGCTCCGTTTACCTTAACTGTCTGTCCTTTCACGTCTTCCTTAAGCAGATCTGCAAGTTCCAAAGTTTCTGTTTTCTTTACTCCTTTTACCAGTTCCATTTTTATTTCTCCTTTCAGATGCTGTATCCCGGAAAAATAAAAAAGCCCCGGGATACTTAAGTATCCCGGGACGGAAATTATCAAGATAAAATCCGCGGTACCACCCGCATTGAACCCTCACCATGTGATCAGGGTTCCACTCTTTGCATGTAACGTATGCTCCACGTACCGCCCTACTCTGTGCTGCTGCATCTGTTCAGACGGTCAGCTCCCAAGTGTTCCCTTGATTTTCTCCGCTGTCCGGCGCTCTCAGTCGGTGACGCCTGCTTCCTGTCAGTTTCTGAAAACCAGAGTCTTGTTCATTGCCTTTCTCAATTTTAACACTTTAGTCTGTTAAAATATGTTTTCAATAATATCACATCATATTTTAAATTGCAAGCCCTTTTTTGCAGGTTTAATATTCCAATCTTGCATTTATCAGAGTACAATCCACTATTTCCTTCTGATTTCGCATTGACAAAGAGATGATTCTTTCATCAAATTCAATCAGAGACATTACTCCTGTTTCAGTTCTCCCCGCACGACATCCAGCGCCTTGTCAAGCTGGTTATCGGCTTTAGGATTATTTTCGTCATATTCGTACTCCACTTCCACATCCGGCTCCACGCCTGTTCCGTTGATGCTTCTGCCGCTGGGCGTATAATACTCTGCAATGGTGACTTTCAGACATGTTCCGTCCCCCAGATCCATGAGCTGCTGTACAACACCTTTCCCATATGTTGTCATGCCGACAATCGTTCCCGTGCCGTAATCCTGTATCGCTCCGCTGAAGATTTCCGAAGCACTTGCACTGTACTGGTTCACAAGAACAGCCAGAGGTTTTGTAAATTCATGTTTCCCGTCACAGGTGATTTCTTCGGTATTGCCGTTCTTATCTTTTGTAGATACGATTGTTCCCTCCGGCAGAAGCAGCTTCAACATATCCGTCACCGTTGTCAGGCTGCCGCCCGGATTTCCTCTCAGATCAATAACCAGCCCCTGCATCCCCTGTGTTTCCAGATCATCGAGTGCTTCTTTAAACTGGTCATATGTCACACTGTCAAACTCACTTACCGCAACATAACCGATCTGGCTGTCTTTCATTTCATAATTAACAGTCTGGACCTCAATGACATCTCTGGTGGCAGTAAGCGTCAGCTCTTCTCCATCCCTTAGTACGCTGACAGACACATCTGTTCCCTGTGCACCTTTAATCCACGACACTACCGTCTCAAGATCCTGTCCGGAGACCGTGCGGTCATCCACGCGTACCAGAATATCCCCTTCTTTTATTCCTGCTCTCTCTGCCGGGGAATCCTTATATACATTACTCACGGTAATCTCATCACTATCCACACTTTTTGACATTGTGGCACCGATCCCAGAGAATTCTCCGCTCGTAGACTCATAGAGAGCTTTCGTCTCTTCCTCGTCATAATATTCTGTATACGGATCACCAAGCGCCGATGCATACCCCGAATAAATCCCGCTGATCAGATCATCTTTGTCTACTTCATCGTCATACAGATAGTATCTGTCAATCAGGCTGCTGATCTGATCGAGCTTTTCTTCCACATCTGATTCTGATACGTCAGCTGAAGTATAGTCTCCGCCTGCCATCCCGGAAACCGCTCTCCATACTCCCCAGATTCCGCAGATAAATACAACAGAGATCAACACTCCCGTCAGTACCCCCGCGCCGAATCTTCCGTTTGTCCTGCCGTTCTGCGGTGCCGGAATTTTTTCTCCTCGTTCGATCCCGGTCCCCTTTTCAGGAACGTGTCGGTCTTCCTGCTTATTTTCCATATTCCAGTCCTTCATTTTTTCGCCTCCGAAAAAAGAAGACAAAGCGGAACTTTTCTCCACTTTGTCCTCCCTTGTTTTTATATCACAATCTGCATACTTCAATCCATGCAGTCATACAACACTGCCGGCATTATACCTTCAAGTGCTTGCGCACGGTAAAGAAACTTCCTAAGAAACCGATTCCGATACCCATGACAAGACCGATCGGCAGCAGAATCTGATATACCGTACCCACCGGCAGGAAATCAATAATATTCTGCAGAATGCTGAATCTCGTCATAATAAATTCAACCGCCTTGTCATACAGGAAGTACAGCAGCGTCAACGGGATTGCTGCGCCGAATACACCGATGATCAGACCCTCGATCACGAACGGCGACCGTACCACAAAATCCTTTGCACCGATATACTTCATAATCGCAATTTCTTCCTTGCGGACTGTAATACCCATTGTAACTGTATTACTGATCAGGAAGATCGACACACCAAGCAGTATAACAATAATCGCGATTGACACAATCGCTACCAGTGTATTTACACTGGAAAGTGTATTGGCAACAACGTCTGATTTATTGACTTCCCTGACTCCGTCCAGCCCCTGAGCAAACTTCACCAGATTGTTCTGCGTCTCTGAAAGTGATCTGCTTCTCGCAATAAGACTCTGATCGTCATTGTCCATTGTCTCCATATACACTTCATAGTTGTCTGAACTTGCCAGCGGATTGTCATCCTTGAATCCCTCTGCAAGCTCCGGATTATCTCCAAAATATTCTTTCTGGAACTCTTCCCACGCCTCATCAGCAGAGACATACTTTACTTTCGCTACGCCTTCGTGATTCTGCAGCTGTTCGCCGATTTCTTCTTTCTGCTCATCTGTTGCATCCTCATCAAAGAATACCGTGATGGCAACCCCTTCCTCGGCAGTTCTTATGATGTACTGAAAGTTTACGAGAATCGAGAAAAATAATCCAAACAGGAAGATACAAGCTGACATCGTCGCAATGGATGCGAGTGAAAACATCTTGTTCCTCCAGATATTCTTGATACCCTGTTTTCCAACGTATCCAATTGTACTAATCCTCATTTATATACCCACCTTTTTGTTCATCACTGACGATCACGCCCTGTTTCATCGTGATCACCCGCTCATTCATCTCGTTTACGATTTCCTGATTGTGCGTAACGACAAGCACTGTCGTACCACGCTCATTCGCCTCCTTCAGAATACTCATAATTTCCCATGAGTTCGTCGGATCCAGATTTCCTGTAGGCTCGTCAGCCAGCAATATGGCAGGTTCATTTACGAGAGCTCTCGCAATAGCGACACGCTGCTGCTCTCCTCCCGAAAGTTCTCTCGGGAAAGACTTATACTTCTGTGCAAGGCCGACCAGAGAAAGCGCAGCAGGCACTTTCTTCTTGATAATTCTTGTCGGTGTCTCCGTCACGCGCAGCGCAAATGCAATATTTTCATAAATATTTCTGTCTTTCAGAAGACGGAAATCCTGAAAAACAACGCCGAGACCTCTTCTGTATTTTGCAATGTTACGGTGTTTCATCCTGTTCAGGTTCTGCCCGTTCACGATGATTGTTCCTTCGGTCGGGTTCAGCTCCTTCATGATCAGTTTGATCAGAGTAGACTTTCCGGATCCACTATCGCCCACGATAAATACAAATTCACCGCGTTCGATCTTGACGGATATTCCGTTCAGAGCTGCGTTCCCTTTGGAATACTCCTTTGTCACCTTTCTTAATTCAATCATATGTTCCTCCTAATTATTCATACCCCTGCTTGTATCTTATATGGATTTTGCTTCCTGCCCTTCATCTCACTTGGGCTGAACGCCCTATGCATCACACATCCCAGCTCCATGCCGGACTTCGTCCGCATGTCTCTTCTCTGTGTTCTGCTTCTCCTTCTTTCCGCCATGCAAGTTCGATTCCGGGCTTTGCCCTTCATCTCACTTGGGCTGAACGCCCTATGCATCACACATCTCAGCTCCATGCCGGACTTCGTCCGCATGTCTCTTCTCTGTGTTCTGCGCATGGCTAGACAGGTATCAATACTCTAAAGACTCCATATAATTCATGTATTTTACGACCATCAGCGCGATCTTGAATGTGATTGCATCCTCGAAAACGCGAAGATCCAGACCGGTGCTCTTCTGAAGCTTATCCAGCCTGTATACAAGAGTATTTCTGTGAATATAAAGCTGCCTGGACGTTTCTGACACATTGAGGCTGTTTTCAAAGAATTTATTGATTGTCGTCAATGTCTCCTCATCAAAATCGTCCGGAGATTTCCCCTCGAAAATCTCTTTGATAAACATCTTGCAGAGCGGAATAGGAAGCTGATAGATCAATCTGCCGATACCAAGGGTCGTGAAAGCGACAATATCCTTCTCGTCAAAAAAGATTTTGCCAACGTCCAGAGCCATTTTTGCCTCTTTATAGGACTTGGACACTTCCTTAATATCACCCACAATGGTTCCATATGCAATGCGGATCTGCTCCTCTCCTCCCTCATTGCGGAGCGTATCCAGCATTTCCTGGGCCATCTTCTCAAGTTCCTTATTACCGTCCTTGTCTGTAAGTTCTTTCACTACGATAATATTTTTCTCATCAACCGCAGTTACAAAGTCCTTAGACTTACCGCCAAGCAGGCTTCTTACATTCTCAAGTGCGGCATTGTCCCTCTCGTGCGATGTCTCAATAATAAAGATAACACGTTTTACTTCTGTGTCAATATGTAATTTTTTCGCACGGTTATAAATATCGACAAGGAGAAGATTATCGAGCAGAAGATTTTTAATAAAGTTATCCTTGTCAAACCGCTCTTTGTACGCTACCAGAAGGCTCTGTATCTGGAATGCGGCAATCTTGCCGAGCATATAGACATCTTCGCTGTCCCCGTCGGCCAGAAGTACATATTCAAGGCGCTGTTCATCAAATATCTTGAAAAACTGACATCCCTGAATCACCTGGCTGTCTGCGGGGGATTCCACAAACGAGAGCACCGCTTCACTGCGGTCCTGCTCACTCTCAAACGTAGCTGCAAGTTCTTTTCCTTCTGTATCCAAAACACAGAAATCTACTCTCGCAATTCCTTTCAGGCCATCAATCGTATTTTGTAGTATCTGATTTGAAATCATTCCTCTTCCTCCACTCCTCCAGAAAACCATGTACACTTTTCACAAATTTACAGCAAAAAAAATATTCAAATTCACATATTCACGTATTATATTAATGCAAAACACCAAAAAAATAAAGAGGAAATCCACTATTTTTATGCATTTCCTCAAATGTTTTACAAAAAGTTCATATTATTTTTCTTTTTGCTGCTTCTCCACCTGCCTGCGGAACATTGTTTTTCTAAAAAAATGTTTTATCTGATGCAAAAGCATACGATCATCATAACTTCTTGAAAGCATCGGTCCGCATCCAAACCAAAGCTTTGTATTAAGCAGAGTTCTGTATCTGCTTATAAAGCTTTCCTGATAAGGAGAAGAAAGAACCGAAAGCACACAATCTGTCTCAGTTCCGTTAATGTCATTTACCACTTCTTCCTCCCGATTATCATCCGGATGCAGACAGGCGTGTCCGCTAAGACGAATACCTCTGTTGTAACGGCGTATTGCATTTTCTGCCCGGATTATTTCCTCTTCCGTATCAGCCAGAAGGTAAATTCTTTTTTGATTTTTCTGAAGGTATTTCATAAACATTTTCAGAAACACTCTGTTTTCTGTCTCTTTAAGCTTTATTTTGTCGTGAACATCCGCCACCTTAAGTATTTCAGGCTCTCCGGGGAGCGTGAGTTTAAACTCTTTTATCTGTTCTCTCCAGATCTCATCGTCCCGATTATTCATCAGCGAATCCATTGTCATTATTTCAATTGTATCAACTGAGTCATTTTCCATAAACTGCATAGTTCTCAGCATCGTCTCTTTTGCTGTCAGGCAGTCCATGCTTGTTCCCAGAACTTCTATCTTATCTTCCATAAATACATCACCTATATTCTCCCCAGTCGTACAATTTTATCAAATCTGTAGTTTTTTGTAAAGTTTTAGAAATTTTGTTTATTCTTTTTTTATCGTTTTTCTCTTTTCTTTTTCGTCACCATTCCTCCGATTCTGCCTGTTTCTTTTGATGTAAGAGATTTCCAGCCGTCCGCCAGAACTCTGTCAAGGAGCCCCAGTTCTTCCGCCACTTCATATTTCATTTTTTCTTCCGGCTCCAAATTGTTAAGATCGATTTTTTTCTCTTTTTTCTTAGACACAATACCCCTTCTTTCCGTTTTCCCAGAGTATTGACGAAAATGTACCGGAATATTCACAGTAAAATACCGGGCACTTTTAAAACATGCCCGGTACCTAATACTTATATTTTCTGTTCGAACTACATCATCGGACTATCCGGTATGATGATTGCCGCTATAATATACGCCAGTATTCCGCTGCCCGACAACCCAAACAGTACAAACAACAGCCGGATCAGCGTAGGATCGATATTAAAATACTCTGCGACTCCTCCGCACACTCCGCATAACATCCTGTTTTTTCTCGAACGATATAATCTTTTTCCCGTCATGATCTGATTCCTCACTTTCTCTGATTTAATTACTTCTTTTTTTCATGCTCGTCATTATTCAAACATAAGCTCCATCCTGCCTATCCTGCATTCTGCCTCTATCAGACAGCTGCTGCCGTTATCTATCTTCATCTGATTACGGATACCGCTGTAAGCTTCATCGCCTACAATAAGTTCTCCTGCTGAACAGGACAGTTCATAATTATAAGCTTCCCTCTCTCCCGGCAGAGTAAAGAGAACTTCCCCGATATCGCAGTTAAGATCTGCGTTCTGCACTACCTCCCCCTGCAGCGTGACCTGTCCGGCTCCGCAGTCCGCCTCAAGCACATCTGTATAGAAACCTTCCGCAATGATCTGCCCGGCTCCTGCTTCAAGAGAAATCTCTCCTGCTGAAATACCTTCCAGCTCTAGAAGTCCTGCTCCCACGTCAGCGGAAAAGGAATTGTAATGTGTTCCCTGAGGAATACTGATATATAACATTTCTGTACCAGCTGTATTCCACTTCAAGCCCCGATGGCCTTCTGTCTCCAGCTCCAGCTCTCCTCCATCCTGAGAAATCACGATATCTCCCCGGATCTCAGAACTAAGCTGTGATGTATCCACAATGACCGCGTCACTATCGGAAGGTGATACGATCACGCTCAAATAGGATAGATCCAGTGATATTTCAGTAATCCCGTCATAAGCCGTGATCATATTTCCGTCCGGTTCCCCCGGTACATATCCGCCGTCATAATCTCCACTGTCCATTGTAATATCGGACAGATCATCCAGTTCATCCGAAGCTGTATTTTCTCTCACAATCCTGCCGGTCCGCTGCAGCCAATCATGCACTGGTCCCGATTCATCCGCGCTGCTTAACATTGTAAGTCCGCCCAGCGCGATACCGCCCGCTGTCATCACAATACCGGCTGCTGCCATGACCGCACATACAATCCAGAACACTTTCCATCCTTTTTTCATCCTTTACACCGCCTTTCCGTAAAACGGTCTTCTGCACAGATTCACAAATCCCCTGAGCATCGCCGGATACACTATGATACAGAGCTTCACTGTTCCGACCGTTGCAATGAGCCCCAGCACGAACAGAAGGATTCCGATCCCGGCTGTCACAAGCGCCGCCGGAGGAACCGCGATCGCAAAGGCAAGCCCGACGATAACCGTAACGCCTCCGGCGATCATAATCGATACCGCCGCGATCACAAGAACTGCAAAGAAGCATACCACAGCTGCGGCAATCCCAAAGACCGTAATGGCAATTCCCAGAGTCACCGGCCACAGAACAACAGCAATAGCAATGATCAGAATAAGCTTAAGGGTATTGCTGGTCCACGGCCTGTCATTTTCTTTTCCGCCCGCCGCACTCCCGGCACCATTTTCTGTTCCGCCCTGTCCGGATCCCGTCCCGGAATCCGTCCTGCCGCCGGCCCTTTCATTAGAAGAGCGCTGTCCGTATTTTTCCATATAATCCTTATGTTCATACTCGGACTCATTGAATTCTGTTCCGTAATAATCCGCCTTGATCGACTGGGCCGCCTTCTCCGGACTTCCCAATTCCCGGATTACCTCTGCCTCATTTGCCTCTCCGGCATCCGCAAAATAATCTGCATAATACTGAACCGCCGCCTGCCGTTCCTCTTCCGGCATATCGGCCAGCAGCCGCTCCAGCTCAGCCATAAATTCAATACGGTTCATGCAGTCACACCTCCCTCAAATATCTCGTTGATCTTCTGGATATAAATCTTCCACTCTGACTTGTACAGACCAAGCTGTGCCATCCCTCTGGATGTCACCTTGTAATATCTTCTGTTTCTGCCGTCAAACTGTCTGTCATACACTTCCAGACACTCATCTTTCTGCAGGCGCCGCAGAACCGGATACAATGTCGATTCTGACACGTCTATGACTCTGCGTACATCCTGAGTGATCTTGTAACCGTATGTTCCTTCATCCTCCCGGGAGACAACGGCCAGCACGATTGCGTCCAGAAGTGCTGCACCTGTATTAAATACCATGCAATCACCCTTTCTGTAACAGGGCTGATCTCACTATCACGCCTCTGCTCTTTTCTTTATCCCATAATACTGTGTCGTTTTCTATATTATATTTTATATAATATTATGTGTCAATATAATATTACTTAAATTATATGGAATAAATTCTAAAGATTTTCTCAAGAAAAATGGCGGATAACCGCTCTGCATACGCTTAATCCATATGCTCTCGGCTATCCGCCATATTCTTATACAAAACAGTTTTCCAAAATCCGCTGTGCCTCTTTTTGTAAACACAGATTGTTCTGCTTTGAAATATCAGATTTTGACTTATGACTAGAACAGTTTGTCAAATCTCTCCATTGCTTCTTTCGTCTTCTCATGGGTTCCGAATGACGTCAGACGGAAATGATTCTTTCCATTCACACCGAACCCTGCTCCCGGTGTTCCCACTACCTGAATATTTTCAAGGAGGTAATCAAAGAGTTCCCATGACTCCATGCCGTTCGGACACTTGAACCAGATATAAGGGGAGTTTACTCCGCCTGTGAACGGAATATTTTTCTTCCTCAGAGTCTCTGCGATCACACGGGCATTTTCCATATAATAGGAAATATTTTCCATGCACTCGTCCATGCCCTGCTCTGTAAACACCTGCGCAGCCGCATACTGGATAATATACGGTGTGCCGTTGAACTTTGTAGACTGTCTTCTGTTCCACATATCATGCAGGCTGAGCTCTCTGCCGTCCGAAGTTCCAAATACAAGCTCTTTCGGCACAACTGTATAGGAGAAACGTGTTCCCGTAAATCCGGCTGTCTTGGACAGTGAGCAGAACTCGATCGCGCACTTCTCCGCCCCCTCTACCGCATATATGCTGCGCGGCAGTTCCGGCTCGGATACAAACGCCTCATAAGCAGAGTCAAAAAGGATCACCGCTTCATTTGCAAGAGCATAATCTACCCACGCTTTTAACTGCTCTTTGTTATAACATGCTCCGGTCGGATTGTTCGGGGAGCACAGATAGATAATATCTGCCTTTACATTATCATCCGGCATCGGCAGGAAATCATTCTCCTCTGTACCGTTCATATAGATGATCTGTTTTCCATCCATTGTGTTTGTATCCACATAAACCGGATATACCGGATCCGGCACAAGGATCACATTGTCCTTTGCGAAAAGCTCTGTAATATTACCGGTGTCGCTCTTTGCTCCGTCAGAGATGAACACATCGTCCGCGTCAACCTCCACACCGTTTCTCGCATAATAATCTGCAACAGCCTTACGCACGAATTCATATCCCTGCTCCGGTCCGTATCCTTTAAAAGTCTCGGACACAGCCTGCTCATCCACTGCTTTGTGGAGTGCCTCGATCGCGCTCTTTGTGAGCGGACGTGTCACGTCTCCGATTCCGAGGCGGATGATATTTCCCGCTTTATCAGGATGATTTTCTTCATATACCTTTACTCTGCGTGCAATCTCTGCAAAAAGATAGCTGTCCTGTACATTCAGATAATTTTCATTTAATTTTGGCATTGTTCTCTTCCTTTCCATATAATCTGGCGCTTCCTTAATCCCATTTCTGCGCCGATCTTTACATCAGAATCACCAGAAGGGCCAAAAGGCACATTCCGGGATTGCAAGCGGCCGCCAAGGTCTCGGGCAAGCCTTGACTCTGGCTCGCCGCCACCACAAAAAAGCGGGATGGTTCCGGCATGCCGCCCCATTGCGGCAGGACAGGACTCAGAGACCCGCTCTTATGATCTGCATCACTATATTAGCAGAAAAGAGCGGATTTTAAAAGTGGTCAAAGCAAAAATGTGGGGAAATCGAAATTTATCTCAGCCTCAACGCCAGCACCGTTACAATGACGCAGTGCGCGACGAACATAACCGGTACGCTGATATAAAACTTCGGCTTTCTCGTTTTATGACGGAACATGATCATGCCTGCCAGCGCGCCCAAGGAGCCGCCGGCCAGAGCCAGCAGCAGAAGGGTCCGCTCCGGAATGCGCCATTTCCCGGACTTTGCCCTGCCTTTATCCAGCCCGTACGCAGCCCATGTTGTAAAATTGATCACTGCCAGATACCATACAAGAATACTCATACTTCGATCTCCTCTCCCAGTGTAAATGAATAAATGATCTTCTCTTTCACCGGTTTTTCCGTAAGCTGTTCAAGCGCCTGTGCGTAATAATCGAGCTGTGCATGATATTTTTCTTTCAGTTCGTTTCCATTCCTCACTTTGTCTGTCTTATAATCGAGGACCACAAGGCCGTTCGGTTCTTCGAAATACACATCTATGATCCCCTGTACAAGAATCTTTTCACCGGAACGGTCCTCCGGATAGATTTCCGACGCATCTACACTGAGGACAAAAGGCTGCTCCTTATACAGCTTTCCATTGCGGGCAGCATCAGTCATACGCCTGCCGCTTCTGCATCCGAGAAAACGCAGGATGTCCTTCGAACGGATGCACTCCGCCATCTCATCTGTCAGTCTGCCTTCCTGACGCAGCTGCTGCACTGCCGCAGTCAGATTTTCCACGTCATAATCAACCGTAAAATCCAAAAGCTCCAGCAGTTTATGATATGCGCTTCCCCTCGGTGCTCCGGTCAGGATCTCCTCTTCTTTCAGGAACTCCGGGATAAGCGGCACCACAACAGGTTCCTCGTACATTTCTTCCCCGGCTTCTTCTGCAAGAGACGCCCATTTCTTCAGCTCAGATACTGTGAATTTCAGTTTCATCTTCCCTTCATCTTCAAACGGATACACATAATCGATCTGCGCATCCAGACGTTCTCTCAATTCAGGCTCGTAAACCTGTGAAGCATCCCAATTTCTCAGAACATCCTCTGCCATGACTTCTGCCTGAGCTTCTTCCTGCTGAGGGGTAAGATCTTCTGCTCTGAACACCGAGACTTCCACAGGCGACTCCTGTTTTACCTTTCCCGTCTCATCGGATAAAATACACGGCAGCACCCAGTCCAGATAACATTTAGCCCCTTCTGCCCTAAATACACTGGGAATATCTGAGACAGCGCCGTCTTCTGTGATCTTTGCCGCTCCTGTCATGATCAGTTTTTCTTTTGCACGGGTCAGCGCTACATAAAGGATACGCATTTCCTCTGCAAGATTTTCCAGAGCAGTTTCCTCACGGATCATCTTCTTTAGAAATGTAGGCGTCTTTGTTCTCCTTTTCAGGTCGATCAGATCCACTCCGGCGCCCCAGTCAGGATGAAGGAGCACGCTTCCTTTCGTGTCCTGAGTATTGAATTTCTTTCCCATTCCCGCAGCAAATACGATAGGGAACTCCAGACCTTTGCTCTTATGGATACTCATGATGCGCACCGTATCCGCCTGCTCATCCATGATTCCGGCCTCTCCGTAATCCACATCATACTTTTTCAGTTGGGCAATATAGCGGACAAAGTTAAACAGTCCTTTATAGCTCGTCCCCTCAAATGCCGTCGCCCTCTCTGTCAGCATCTCCACATTAGCCATACGCTGGGCACCGCCCGGCATGGCGGCAATGTACAGTCCGTATCCGGTCTTGTCGATGATTTCCTCTAAGAGCTCATGGATCGGCGTATAAGGCACCTTTTCTCTGAAATAACGGACTTGATCGTAAAATCTCCGGAGTTTCCCTCTCAGCTCTTCCATATATGCATCTCCCGCCTCGTCACTCTCAGCGCACATTGCTGCCGCCTCGTAAAAAGGCACATTGGGATATGCAATCCTGATTTCCGCCAATTCTCTTGTATTAAGTCCTCCAAAGACCGATGTCAGCACAGCCGCAAGGGGCAGATCCTGTCTGGCATTGTCCAGTATCTTCAGATAATCCAGCAGCACACTCACTTCGTAAGTCTCAAAATATCCCTCCCGGCTCACGGAATAAGCCGGTATTCCTTCTTCTCCCAGCACCGAAGAAAAGACTTCGGCCCAGCCTCTGATGCTCCGGGTCAGGATCACAATATCCCTGTACTGTACTCTGCGGTATTCCCGGGTCTCCTTGTCCAGCACCACACCGTCCCGGATCAGCTCCCGGATACGGCGCGCGATCATCCTCGCCTCCTCCTGACGCTCATCCCCGTCTCCTGTATCCTCCTTATCGAGAAGGAGAAGTTCACTCTTGCAGAAATCTTCCTTTCCGGATGGGAGAGGCGGGAATTCTGCTCCCGGATAGAGTGCGGCACTGTCATCATATTCAATCCCGCCCAGCTCTTTCTTCATGATCTGGCGGAAGATATCATTTACACTGTCAAGGACTTCCTCTCGGCTGCGGAAGTTTTTATGCAGATCGATTCTCTGCGTTACGCTGTCTTTCAGACTGTAAGTATTATATTTCTCCATAAAGAGTTCCGGTCTGGACAAGCGGAAGCTGTAGATACTCTGCTTTACATCGCCCACCATGAAAATGTTATATTCTCCTCTGGATACTCTCGACACGCTGGTAAGGATCGTCTCCTGAACAAGATTGCTGTCCTGATACTCGTCAATCATCACCTCATCGAACCGGTCCTGATATTCTCCGGAAACGGCAGACGGCACAAGCTCCCCGTCCTTTTCTTCAGTCAGGATCGCAAGGGCGAACTGCTCCATATCATTGAAATCGATCATATTTCTGAGACGTTTCTTCTCATCCAGCATATGCGCAAACCGTTTCACAAGCTCTGTCAGTGTGACGACGGACGGCAGGGCATCCTGCATATCCTGCTGCCATACCTCGCGGGGAGCATAGAAATAATCTTCCTGCATCCCTTTTAAAAGGCTCTTTGCCTGTTCCCGGAGTTTTTTGACCTTCTCTTTCTTGTCCGGAGATACCGTATCATCTTTCTTGGAAGAGAGACGCTTCCATTTAAAGCCGGCAGCCGCACTGTACATTGCATCAAAGTTTTCCGCCTGCTGCAGCCCCTCCAGTTCTTGCAGATCGGAGTCCAGCATATCGCCGTACATGTATGGGCCGTCCGGCTCCTCACAGATCTTAAGCCCGCGCTTCAGCACTCTCTCGATATCCGCCGCCCTCATACGGACTCTTTCTTCCGCACGCACTTCCAGATCCTCTGACGCATAAGCCTTCACACATTGATCCAGCCACCGGTCAGGCCGGGGATAGCTGCGGGAATACTCATACATCTTCAGAATAATCTCCTCGATCTTCTTATCACTCTTTCCGCTCCCGAACCGCTCTGTAAAATCAAGGAACTCTTCTTTGGCTTCTGCATAGCACTCTTCCAGAAGTTCCTCCAGCACATCCTGCTTTAAAAGCTTCAGCTCTCCTTCTTCCGCGATGCGGAATCCCGGATCGATCCCGATCACATGGAAATGATCCCGGATGACCACAAGACAAAAGCTGTGGATCGTGGTGATCTGGGCGCTGTGGATCAGAGTTGCCTGCCGCTCCAGCCTTATATCTCCCGGCCGTTCTTCCAGCTTCTTCTCTATGGCAGCACTGATCCTCTCTTTCATCTCAGCAGCTGCCGCCTCTGTGAATGTCACAATCAGCAGACGGTCCACATCTGTCGGCGTGTCATCCTCGGTCAGCCGTCTGATAATACGCTCCACAAGCACCGCAGTCTTCCCGGATCCCGCCGCTGCGGAGACAAGGATATTCCGATTCCTCAGATCAATGACTTTCTGCTGTTCACTTGTCCATTTCACGCTCAACTTTCCGCACCTCCGTCATTCCGTTCTGTCTCCAGCATCATTTTTGCCACAGCTTCTTCCATAGAATATTTTTCAAGTCTCCGGTATACGCATCCATCAATCCGGATATCAAAGCCGCAGATATCCCGGTACGGACAGTAATCGCACCCGGTATCTCCCCCCATTTCATACGGCGCGGCAGACACTTCCCCCGAACTGATCTCATCCCGGATCTTCATTTCTTTCTCCTGTGCATATTTCAGGACCGCACGGAATGTATCTCCCGGAAGCGCCCGGGAATTTTTGCTCAGTGATCCGTCCTTGTTCCGCCCAACGGGGATCAGCAGAGAACTGCCCGTCAGGTCTCTCTCAAGATGGGAGATTACTTTCTCATCCCCGTTTACAAGACCATCCAGCCGGAGTTCTTTGAGAATACTCTTCTCCACATCTTCATCATTGTCTTTCCTGTCCACCACCGGATCCTGAATCCGGTAATAGAAGATGCCCGCCGGAATGATCTCTTTGTCCGGGTACTTTCTCTTCTCCACATCGAGCGCCGCATTCAGATAGACAGGGAGCTGCATCTGCAGTCCGTGATAAAGAGCAGTAATGTCAAAACTCTTCATCCCTGTCTTATAATCTGTCACCTTTACGTATACACTCTCGTCGTCTTCGCATATATCGATCCGGTCGATCTTTCCGCTTCCGAATTTCAGCTCATATCCCCCGGGCACGAAGTCTCCTTTTTCCAGCTGCTTTGTAAGTGCCCACACCGATCTGCGGATCAGGCGCTTGATCCTTGCGATCATGTATTCATTTCTTGCGGAACTGAAGAGCACTGTATTTCCGTAATCGATCACGCTCTCCTCCACGCTCTCATCGATCAGCTCATCCCTCAGTTCCTCCGGCATTTCTTCCCAGCGCATCTTTTCCCGGTCCGCTTTCCGTGAAAAACGCTCCAACGACTGGTGAGCGATATTTCCCAGATCCACAGCCTCAAAACTGTATTCCTGCCGATCGGAAAGGCGCAGTCCATAGCTCAGGAAATGTGCGTATGCACAGGAGGTGAACTGCTCCATCCGTGTCACACTGACGCGGTCCGGCTCCGGATACAGCTGTCTGGCACGTTCCGGTCCCAGCTCCGGATACTCCCGCCGCAGGAATCCTGCTTCCAGAATTTCTTTCAGCGCATCTCTGCTCTTCTCATCCCGCTGAAACCATGTATAAAGCTCTTTCCAGCTGCTGTCCACGCCGGATCTGCGGTCCCTGACTCCCTCTGCCACTTTCAGGATCCCGGTCTTTCTGGTGAGCTCGGTCTCTTCCATTGTCCGTTTTTCTTCATCAACAGTCCTGAGTCCGGGAAACAGCCTTCTGACATCAGATATAAGGTAAGCCGGCCGCAGGCTTTTTCCGTCCCCGGATACCTTGGACCATGAAAGGTACAGATACTCCGATGGCTTCGTCAGATTCATATAGAGATAAAATTTCTGTATATATGCCTCCTCTTTCGGCCCGGGCGACAGCGCAATATCCCCGCTTAAAAACTGCTCTCTGTCCCGCTCGGAAAGAAGGCCTCCCGCTCCTGCATTTCCGGGAAGCAGAGTATCATTCGCGCCTACAAAGAACAGAGCTTTTATATTTTTGATCCTCGTTCTCTCTACATCACCGATGACAACCTGATCCAGACTGGGCGGGATCACGCCTACTTTAGCCTCTTCCAGACCGGCATCCAGCAGATCACAGTACTCTTTCAGCGAAATCTGTTCATCTCCAAGAAGTTCAACAAACTTATCGAACAATTCCAGCACGATCCGGTAGATCTGGGCATACTCTTTAGCCAGTGCAAGTTCTCCCTTTTCCTGAAATTCCCGCTCCATTTCTCCAAGCTGTTCCTGCATTTTCTCCTTAGAGATAAACTCATAGACTGCCAGCGTTACATCACGCACAGTCTTCTTTCTCTGCTTCATCACAAACATAAGGCTCTGGATTTTCTCTACGAAGCGGACTCTCAGATGGTTCAGCTCCTGAAGTTCTGCTTCACCGGCTTCCGAAGTCTGTCTAACCCACGCCTGCTGCCATTTTTTATATCCTTTAATGCCCAGCGCCAGACAGTAATTTTCCATCCGGTCCACCTCTTCATCCGTGAACCCGCACAGTCCGGTCCGCAAGAAGCGGAACACACTGTCATAGGTAAAATTTTCTTCCGCCATGGCAAGGAGACTTCTTAAATACTCCACAAACGCGTTGAGCAGAATGCTCTTCTTGTGATCCATAAATACAGGAATATCAAACAGGCTGCACGCCTTTTCCAACGCATCCGCATACACATTCATGTCCGCCGTGATAACCGCAATATCGCGGTAACGGTATCCCTTCTCTCTCACCAGATACCGGATGCCCTCCGCTGCATACTGCGCTTCTGCCCGGGGATTGCGCGCCTCGTGAAGAGAGACCGCCCCTGCACAGCCGTTTTGTTTTCCTTCCGGTCCATCTTTTCCCGGTCCATCTTTTCCCGGCTCATCTTTCTGGCGGTACTGCTTTCCGGAATACCGGAACAATTCCGACTCAAGAAACGCCAGCTCTGGATTGTGTTCAAAGCGTTTCAGCGGTTTCTGATACAGATACACCGGATCTTCCACCTCTGTCTTCGTATCTCGTGCGATCTCCACAAGAGAAGCCGTCATCTTCTTGCTCAATGCAAAAAGCTGATACGGATGACGGTATACAAAAGGATCTTCCCTCTCATCCATCTCCACAGTGATCATGACCTTGCCGCACACCTTCAGAAGTTCTCCCAGCAGCCGGTCCTGAACCGGCGTGAAACCGGTAAATCCGTCCAATGCCACAACGCTGCCTTTTAAGATGTTCGACCGCGGCACAGCGTCACTCAGCACATCCAGCATTTCTTCTTTTGTAATATATTTTTCACTCAGATAATCTTCAAATCCTTCATACACCTTCCGGATATCTTTCAATTTATAATAGAGACAGCTGTCCGGATTGATGCTTTCCATAAACTCATCCAGCCGTTCAAAATCCACCCCGTACTGGGTAAACTCTGATATGACCGACTTCACCTCACTGATGTATCCCTGTTTCTTCAGATTTCCTTTCAGCACTGTGAGTTCATCTTCATAATTGCCAGCAATTTTTCTCAGGATCAGATTCTTGCCTTCATCATCAAGCACCGTCCGGTCGTCCTGCCCTACCTCCTCAAACACCCGGTGGGCAAGGCGTCCGAAACTCAGGACATCGATATTCATGATCCCGCCTCTGGGATGCATCAGACACAGATCTTTCTGCGTCTGCATCGTAAACTGCTCCGGCACAAGGACAAGATAATTCTTCTCCGGGTGCCGGATGGACTGCTCGATCACACTCTGATACAGACAGTGGGATTTTCCGCTTCCCGAGTTGCCGAATATAAACTGTAATGACATACATTTCCTCCTTATTAAATCTGCTCCCTGATGTCACGGATTCGTCCGGATTCATTTACCTGTGAATATACTGCGTGCGCAGAGAAGGCAGCAGGGCGAAGCGATTCTTCCGCTTCGGATTGCGCTTTGCGCAATCATTATATCACAC
This sequence comes from uncultured Lachnoclostridium sp., assembly GCA_930986645.1. Classification (GTDB taxonomy): domain Bacteria; phylum Bacillota; class Clostridia; order Lachnospirales; family Lachnospiraceae; genus Mediterraneibacter. Next base: position 40,980 of record CAKNJS010000007.1, on the reverse strand, counting down.
CGCCTGTTTCCTGTCATTTTCCCCGGATAAAAAGCCGGTGATTGACATTTCCTTTCGTTTCTGTTATCCTCTGTGCAGAATAAAGAAAACACGTTTTGTTTTCGTAAGATTGGAGTTGAAAAGATGATTATTACTTCCTGCTGATTTTTATACTGCATGACAGAACACATAAACATAGAAGCGATTGTATTGCCGCATTCAGCACGTCAGTATGTTTTTTCGTGATGCGGGCTGAACCGTTATATTTATTCTATCTGTTTTGTCATGTGACCGCAGGAAAGTAATCTCATCATCCCGACTCATACAGAAACAGGATCAGTATGTCAGAAGGACCGCGGAATTTACTTTCCCGCGGTCCTTTTCTGCAATGTATCATTTTATAAAGGAGGCTGATCAACAATGTCACTGATACAGGTTCATAATCTGAGTTTCACATATGAGGACAGTTTCGACCCTGTCTTTGAAAATGTCTCTTTCCAGATCGACACGGACTGGAAGCTGGGATTGATTGGCAGAAACGGCAAGGGAAAGACTACTTTCCTGAAGCTGCTGACCGGAGAATATGAATACTCCGGCACCATCCTCTCTTCTGTTGATTTTGAATATTTTCCATATCAGGTAGAAAATAAAGCGCAGCTCACTTATGAGATTGCCGAATCCGTCAACCCCGCCATGGAACAGTGGGAGCTTCTGCGCGAACTGAATCTCCTCGACGCGGATGCAGAGATCCTGTACCGTCCGTTTTGCACACTCAGCTTCGGGGAACAGTCAAAAGTACTGCTGGCGTCTCTTTTTCTTAAAGAGCACGCCTTTCTCCTGATCGATGAGCCGACGAACCATCTGGACGCAGCTGCACGGGATAAAATTGCAGACTACCTTGCACACAAAAAAGGATTTATTCTTGTCTCCCATGACCGGGATTTTCTTGACTGCTGCACAGATCATGTCCTTGTTCTCAACCGAAGATCCATCGAGGTGCAAAGAGGGAGCTTTTCATCATGGTATGAGAACAAACTTTCACGGGATGAATCCGAGATCCGGCTGAATGCCCGGCTGAAAAAGGACATCCGCAAACTCAAAGACGCCGCGCGTCAGGCAGCACGCTGGTCGGATAAAACGGAGGCTTCAAAGATCGGGAACCACATAGGAGACCGCGGATTCGTCGGTCATCAGGCTGCCAAAATGATGAAGCGCTCTAAAATGCTGGAACGCAGGCGTGAAAATGCCGTGCAGGAAAAAGAGAAACTCTTAAAGGATATAGAATCCCCCGAGCCTCTGAAGATCAATATGCTTCATTATCACAGCAGCAGCCTTGTCACAATTAAGGATCTCTCTGTCCGCTATCCGGATTCTGACACACCGCTTTTCTCCGGTCTGTCAATGGAGATCCGGTCAGGCAGCCGTATCGCCCTGTCCGGGAAAAACGGGTGCGGCAAGTCCAGCCTGATCCGTCTGATCCTCGGAGAAAACATTCCCCATACCGGAGAAATATCCGCCGCGTCAGGGCTGCGTATCTCCTATGTCTCTCAGGATACCTCGCAGCTTCATGGCACATTGTCCGAATTCGCACTGCACTGCGGCGTGGACGCTTCTCTTCTTCTCACCGTACTTAACAAACTGGGACTGGAGCGCCCGCAGTTTGAAAAGAGAATTGAAACTTACAGCGAAGGACAGAAGAAAAAAGTACTGCTTGCAAAATCACTCTGTGAACCGGCCCATCTCTTTGTGTGGGATGAACCGCTGAATTATATTGATATATTTTCCCGTATTCAGCTGGAAGACCTGCTTCTTGCCTGTCAGCCGTCCATGCTCTTCGTGGAGCACGACCGGACATTCCGCAAAAAGATTGCGACGGAAATCATCGAGCTGTAAGCAGCCGCCAAGATTCCTGTCAGAGCCGGACTTCGTCTTGCTTTGCATCCCGCGGGGCGTTTTATTTAATAGAGGACGAAGTTTCCTATTAAACAAATAAAAACTCTGTATCAGGCGGTCTCTTCCATCTGTACAGAGTTTTTTGTAATAATTATTTTCTTTATCTGATCCCTGTATTTTTATCGGATCATATCCTGCAGTTTACTCTTCGGCACTGCACCGATCTGCTTTCCTGCAATCTCTCCATTCTTAAACGCGATAAATGTAGGGATACTCATAACGCCGTATTTCTGTGCGACTGCCATCTCTTCATCAATATTGATCTTGCACACCTTTACGCCTGTCTCTTCATTTGCGATCTCCTCTACAACCGGTCCCATCATCTTACACGGTCCGCACCAGTCTGCATAGAAATCAACGAGCACTGTCTGCCCTGCCTGAAGCACTTCCTGATCAAAATTCTCTGTTGTCAACTTTACAACTGCCATGTTTATATCCTCCTTATAAATCCTCTAAATCTATATCTATTGTCATTTCATGGTCTTAGTATACCACAATCCGGTGATTTTTCAGTGACAAAATCACATTTATTATATCTTGCCCAGTTTTTTGGCGTCAATAATGGTAATCTTTCCTCTTGTCAGCTTTACGAGTCCGTCCGACTGAAACTGCTTCAGGATCCTTGTGACGACTTCCCGTGCAGTCCCGGCGTCTTTCGCAATATCCTCGTGGGTGAGCTTCAGCTCATCTCCTCCTTCTATAGCTCTGTGCTCCAACAGCGCTCCCGCAATCCTTGATGCCACATTGGAGAACACGAACTGGTTGAACAGCCACATGATATCCGAAAACTTCTCCGAGATCATCTCCATCGTATAGTCTTTCACTGCTCCGCTCTCATCATACAGCTTCCGGTATACTTTCTTTGGGATCGTATAGATCTCGCAATCCGTCTCCATCTCCATGTCGAGCTCGATATCCATGCCGTTGAGCATACACGCTGCGCTTAATATACTCACATCCCCGTCCAGCAGCCGGAACAGAGTAATATCACCGCCGCCCGGTGATGTGATAAATACACGCGCCCTGCCGGAGCCGATAATCTGTACACCTGCACATTCGCCTCCCCCGAAATGAAGCCGCGTCTTTTTCTCACATAGATTTCTTGTCGTATTATTTACGATCTCCGTTCTTTGAGTTTCTGTCAGGCTCTCCCAAAAGGGGAAAGCATTTTTAAATAAATCATTATTCATTGTTCACGCACCCATTCATCAGCCAGCTCTTTTACCACATCCGGCTCCAGTTCAAGAAGTTCTGGGATCTCATCCTGAGGCATCCCCTTCTCCATCTTTTTTCCCACAAGCCGCTTTAGCGCAAGACGTTCCCCTCGCTTTTCTCCGATTTCTTCTCCCCGCTTTTGGCCTAACCTTTGGGCACTCTTCATCAGAGAATTATGATCACGGATTGCCTTCTCCCTCAGTTCATACTCCAGCCGCTTCTGTTCGTCCAGACTAAGTTTCTTCAGCTCATCGTATGCTGCTTCAATATATTCGTCTTTCTTTGCCATATCTTCAAACTCCTCCCGCTTCTTGCCGCCGAGGAATCTCATCCAGCGGATGATGCCGTCCTCATTTTGGTCCTGCGCAGGCAGTTTCCGTAGTTCCAGAATGTGAAGTTCCAGCAGATCCGTATACTGTTCTCCTGTCTCCGCATCACAGAATACTATCTTCCTGTAACACCTCTGATCCTGCGGGAAATGAACAAAATCCAGTATACTCACATGAATGCATTTTCGGATCTTTTCCCAAGATTGCCCCTACAAATCCCTTCCGTACTTTTGGATTCTTCATCAGTTCTTTAAAACAGAAATCCACGGTGGGAAGCATTATAAAATTGTCGTTGTTTATACCCATATTTATTTCTCATCCATCTTATCACGTTTTCTAAAAAGAAAAAAGCCACTTTCGGGTATCAGGAATTTTAGGCGATATCGCCGGTGAATTGCACATCTGCAAATTTATTATGATTATTTCAGACCGTACGGACAGTTGAAATGCATCTGTCACGGAACACATTTCAGATGCATTAAACCATAACATGATATTTTTTATCTTTCAATAGAAATGACACGGAAAATGGGGTTATCAACAAACTTACATCCGTTATAAAAAGTTATTCTCCGATTGATGATAAAAATCTACAGCCTTTATTTTTTAATATTTTATTATCAAATCATAATTTTATCGTCACACTTTTGTCACATTTTCGCAATAAGCTATTCGTTGTTGAAGGGAGTATAACAGAATGACTAATGAACAATATTACACGCTGATCCATCCATATCAGGATGCAATGAACCTGATCCTGACCAGATTGAAAATACTGAACCATACGACCTATGAGAGCGAAGATTTCCAGCCGATCCACAGTATCACGAACCGCATCAAAGAAAAAGGGAGTATTGAAAATAAATTACGGAAAAAGAACGCTTCCACAAGTGTTCAGGACGCCAAGGCGCTTCTGCAGGACATTGCCGGAGTGCGCGTGATCTGCTTTTTTGAAAAAGACATCAAACATCTTGTGGAATGTTTAAGAAAACAGTCGGATCTTATTGTGATCAAAGAGAAGGATTACATATCTGCGCCAAAACCAAACGGCTATCGGAGCTATCATATGATCATCGGAGTTCCGATCTATTATATGGATGGTATGGAATATTATCCGGTCGAAATCCAGTTTCGCACCATATCTATGGACTTCTGGGCTGCAATGGAACACCGGATCTGCTATAAGAACCAGCCGTTTAATGAAATCGAGATGAAAAACGCATTTCTCCAATACTCGGAAATACTGGAGAAAATGGAAAAATCATTTGAAGTGTACAGTGAGAACAATGGATAAATTTCGATTTTTCGTACTGTCTGATATTATGTACAAAGTCTGAAATACATTCATCTGCAACTGTTTGATTCACGTATCCGCAGATGGATTTCAAAATTGATACCAGCTCCGGTTACAGGAAATAACTTCAAGTAACAAAGCAGGAAAATGGCTGAATACAGGTGAAAAAATGCGGAACTCGCAAGCTCGGACAACCGCCTTTTTTCGCCTGACACCATTTCCCTGTTTTTAACTTTTCGTAATTTCCTTCCACAGTCACTGCCCTCAATTTTGAAATCCATCTGCGGAAGGTGCATCAAAGGGGCTGTAACTGTCTATTTTAGACGTTTTACCTATTAACAGACCGATACGGAAAATCTCATACAAGCTGGAAGAAAGCGCAGCTATTCGGAATTATGTACCGGCTTCTGCCAGTTTGTATGAGTATTTATCGCTCCGGCTCAGTATAGGAAAACCAAGAAAAGCGAACAAATACGTCTGACCTGATGCATAATCCGCGGGCAGAGGAAGATTGATAACGGCGACTGTGGAAGAGAATTAGGCAATCTTAAAATCAGGAGAGCAACGTTAAATGGGCACGCGAAGTTGTATGACGTAAGGAGTTCTTCGCGTGCCCATTTTGCTTTTAGCTGATTTCCTGATTTATTAGTTTGCGTTATTCTCTGTAACCGGAGCCGGGATCAACCTTTCCTCTGCCTGCGGATACGTGAGTCGGTCATTCCGTATCTGCTCCCTTTTCAAACAATTTCCCTTTCCTGAGCCGGTATGAAAAATCGAAATTTCTTTCTCAGACCCGCGGGAACCGGATCGCCATCTCGAATCCCGCGCCCCGCTCGGACGCGGCTTCCAGTCCGAGTTTCAGGTCATCTGCCATCTTCTTTGACAGATAGAGCCCCATTCCCGTCGCTTTCTTTCCTGAATCCTCCGAATCTCCTGTAAAACCTTTTTCAAAGATATAGGGCAGGTCACATTCTTTCACACCGATCCCATTATCTTGTATACGCAGCACATCTTCTGTCTCCGACTGCTCCAAAGTAATTTTAAGTTCCGGCCGTTTTTCTCTGTCAGCACTATCATATTTCTCCGTATCAGCCGCATCAGCAGTGTTCCCGGACATTACGGTACAGTATTTCACTGTGTTGCTCACGATCTGTCCAAGCAGGAATTCAATTCCTCTCCGGTCAGTAAAGACTGAAAGTTCAGGCACCTGTACAGTAATTCTGAAATTTTTCTCTTTCAGGAGCAGACTGTAATCATCCAGCACCTCACCGATGCAGTCATTCAGATCTACATACTCGAACAGATAATCTTTTCTTCCGCTCTTTAGACGTGCATAGTAAAGAATCTGGCTGATATACTCCTGAAGCCGGCTTCGGACATATTCCAGCTTAAATGCAGCCGGTGCGGGGATTTCCTCTCCCTGATTGTCCAGTACCATTGTCAGAAGTGACAGCGGGGTTTTCGTCTCATGCGCCCACGCCTCAACATATTCCTCATAATCCTCAGCCGCAGCTTTCGCTCTGCTGCAGGCGAGGTCTTTTTCCCGCAGGACAGTTCCCAGCAGCCGTATGGATTCCCGTTTAGCCGCGCTGACCGTCCGGATCAGATTTTCTTCATTGATAAGGTCGGGATTATTCAGAAATGCACGAAACGCATTTTCCCGCTTCTGCTCCACACGAATCAGTACAAACGCTGTCACAAAGAACAAAAGGACAGTTCCCAGCAGGATCAGAGGGACCAGTACGCCAAAGTCCTCCGCTTCGGAGAGCCACAGCAGGAGCGCCGAGACTGCATCAAGTCCAAGCAGGAGAAGAAGCCACGGCAAATACCTCGATAAATAAAGCAGTCTGTTTCTCATCACGGGTCCTCCTTGTTTCGAAACATGTCTTTTCCCCAATCCGGTTCTCCTTCATTTTCCAGACGATATCCCACACCGCGGACCGGTATGATCTTCTGCTTCATTCCAAGCCCTGCCATCGTCTTTTTCAGTCTTGTCAGATTGACCTGCAGCGCATTCTCATCAATAAACTCTGTCGTGCCCCACAGTGCTGTACACAGCTCATCTTTTGCAGCTGTCCTGTCGCCGCGGGCTAAAAATGTCTCAAGCAGTTTTCCCTGATTTTTCGGAAGTACAGTTGAACTGTTGTTGATATACAGTGTATAGGTCTGACGGTCCAGCAGAAATCCCGGTCCCTCCAGCAGATTCGCCCGTCCTTCATAGCGTTTCAGGACATTGGAGACCCGGGCAAGAAGTCTCTCCCTGCGGCACGGTTTGGTCAGATACTCGTCCGCCCCGAGTTCAAGGGCGTGAAGTTCATCTTTCATCTGGTCCCGGGATGTCAGCACGAGTACCGGAAACGGGCTTCTTCCTTTGATCTCCCGGCAGATCTGAAATCCGCTTACACCCGGCAGGTTGAGATCCAGCACTACAAGATCAGGCGAAATTTCTTCCAGCTGCTTTGTCACATGATTAAATTCACTGATCTCTATCGTCTCGTATCCCGCTTTACTGAGCATCAGCGACAGTTCTTCACGCATAAGAGGTTCATCCTCAACTACTGCGATCCGTTTCATCCTTTCCTGCACCTCCTGCGATTCTCCGCTTTATGTTCAATCTGTTATTCTTCCCGCTCCGGCGCCATAAGCGTCAGCAGATACCTGCTGCTGGAACGTTTTACCGCCGTCATATAAATGCATTCTATCACACAAAGCACAAGAATCATAGCCGCGGAAATGCCCAGCAGCTCTCCGGCCGTTCCCTGAGTTCTGGGAGAAAGTATGCCCGTAAACAGCGCCCGCACCGCGAACAGGCTGCTTACAGCTGCCGCAAGCACCGGGATTCCGAAATACCAGTTGATCTGTTTCTTTGCGGATCCGCACAGTATTTCATACGCAGCTCCCAGCTTGATGAGCGTCTTATATCTCCGGTTTGTCTGCTGCTGATTCATCAGGAACTGGACGCCGATTACAGTGTTCGCAACGATCAGAAAGATGATTGCCAGATAGATCGTAATATAACTTGCCGCCACGATATAGAAAAGCTGCCGTCCCCTATTCTGCAGATAGCTCTCATAATTTAGTCCGGTCTCATTTAATCTGTCGTTCATCCCGGAGATTGCCTGCATAAGTCCGGTCTTTTCTGTGGTACCGCTGTCCAGCACTCCGTTAACATAGACGTCGTACTGATTCTGTGTGTAATATTGAAATGCATCATCAGGCAGGATCAGCGCAAAAGACATAGTGATCGAATAATCCGTCACAACTGCTGTCGTCTGTACCTTACCGGTCAGCTGCAGTGGATTCCCGTCAAGCTCCACTTCCGGATGTTTTGCAAGGACAGCATCCATAATCTCAAGGCGGCTCGCATTGACAAAACTGCTGTCCATATATACAGCCCCTTCATCTTTGCCCAGCTCTATCTCAGGAAGTCCCGCGGTACGGAGCAGTTCATTATATCCGGAAAGGGAAATCAGATAAGGATAGTCGGCAAAACTCAGGTTATTTAAAAGTATGTCTCTGTCATCCGAAGCAGGAAATCCGGCTATCTGATCCATCACACTATCCATTGAATATGCATTTTCAAAATCATCTGCTGTGCTGATATCTGTTGTGCGGATACGGCCGATCTTCATTTCAAACAATTTGGAAAACTCTGTGTCCAGACCTTCCTTACGCAGCGTATCAAATATATCCGCCGCAGCCTTCTCCTGATTTGGTTCATCCGTATATTCCGGTATAAATGTATAGTCCAGCACATGGGGATCTGACTGTCCATAGTTGACCGCGATGGCCGCTCCCGCGCCAAAGCAGCAGAGTGCTCCGAGTATCAGAAGAGAACTGACCGCCATGGTGCCCGACTTTCGGACTACATTTTCCTGTAACTGGCGCACATTGAATATATGCAGTTTCCGGTCTCTCTTCCCGCCTTTTATAATCAGGTTAAATATATATCTGAGCCCGTAGAAAAACAGCAATGTTCCCGCAAATCCCAGCAGCAGCGTAACCCCCATCATCCGGATCTGGCTCCACGACATCCCCCGGATTGCCAGATAATATGCAGTTCCAAGGCAGAGGATTCCTGCCAGAAGCGCCAGACCATAAACAAATGCCGGATACTGCCTCTTTGTTTCCTCCGGTTTTTCCGCCAGAAGTGATCCGATCTCCTGACGGCTGATCTTCGCGCTCAAGATCAGGAACGCCGCCAGTTTAATAATAAAGAACCCTGCTGCTGTCAGCAGAATGGCATGAAGCGACAGTGTGAACCGGTGTCCGATAATTCCCAGTCCCACCAGCCGGGCAGTCACCAGACTGATCAGCTCCGACAGCAGGATTCCTGCAGGAAGTCCGATCAGCAGGGCAATAACACTGCTCCGCACGTCTTCCGCCAGAAGAAGCACAAACAGCCTGTTCCGCGTCATTCCCATCATTAGATACATCCCGAACTCATGTCTGCGCCGTTCAAGCTGGAACTTGCTGGCAAAATAGATCAGGAAAAACAAAATGACCAGCGTCAGCGCGTAAAATACGGGAATCATCGCGAGGAGACGGGATACCGCATCACTTTCCATTTTCTGAAGGAACAGCATAACATCCTGACGCGAAAGGGAAAGTATAATATAAAATGCTATGACAGAGACCAGAAGCGTCGTAAAAAACAGCCCGTTCTCTTTTCTGCTTCTTTTACTGTTGCGTGCAATCAGCTCAAAGAACATTGGCGCTTCCTCCTCCCATCTGTGACATCACTTTCAATATCCTCTCATAAAATTCCAGTCGTGTTTCTTCCGGAGTATCCCTCCTCAGTTCATGAAAGATCTGTCCGTCCTGAATGAACAGGATCCTTTTGCAGTAACTTGCCGCATTAGAGTCATGCGTTACCATAAGGATCGTCGCATTTTCCTCCTCATTTAATCCTGAAAGCTTCTTCATAAGTGTTTTTGCGTTTTTCGAATCAAGCGCTCCCGTCGGTTCGTCCGCAAGTATAATGCCCGGATCCATGATCAATGCCCTTGCCGCTGCAACGCGCTGTTTCTGTCCTCCAGACATCTGTGACGGAAACTTATCAAGCACGTCTGTAATCTCCAGATAAGATGCCAGACGTGTCAGTCTGTCTCTGCTCTCTTTGTCCGGCACATTGTGAAGAGACATTGGAAGCATAATGTTTTCCCTTCCGGTCAGATTATCGATCAGCTCAAAATTCTGAAACAGATAACCGATCTCCCTTCCTCTGTACTGTGCAAGCTTTTTTCCTTTCAGTGACTGGATCTGCGTTCCCCTCATCACGATCCTGCCGCTGCTCGGCTGTATCACCGTGGCAATGCAGTTTAGCAGCGTCGATTTCCCTGAACCGCTGCTTCCCATAATCCCGAGGAATTCTCCTTCCATCACCTGAAATGTGATTCCGTTCAGAGCTTTCGTCTGATTACCCGGCTTCCCGTAATATTTTTTTAAGCTGTCAATTTCAAGAATTGTATTCATTTTCAGCACCTCCCTTGCAGTATGGTTTCATGATAGCATACAGTAAGGTGAGAAAACAGTTACAGCTCATGAAAGGTTTTGCAGATCGTATTTGGCAGAAAAAAACGTCCGCCAGAAGATATGTATTGTGTACGCTGACAATACATATCTCCCGGCGGAAATTTTTTACTTATTTGAAAATCCTTATCTCTACCAGAGATTTTTATATATCCTTATTACATCATTCTTTGTCGGCACTCTCGGGTTTGTGGCTGTACATGCGTCTTCAAGGGCTGCGTCCGCCATACGGTCAACCGCCCCGAAATACTCTTCTTCCGATATCGTACCCATCTGGGAGATGGACAACGGAATATCCATTTCCTTTAACATAAACTGCACCCAGTTCACAAGGGATCTCACTGTCATGATCTTATTATAACTGCTTAACCCCAGTATCTGAGCTACTGTGGAGTATCTCTTCACTGCCGGAAGATACTCTTTGCGGCTCTTACTGTGCTTGTTAATATCACTGTTGAACTCTATAATATGCGGAAGAAGCATAGCATTGGCACGTCCATGCGGAATATGGAACGTTGCCCCAAGCTGATGAGCCATCCCGTGGTTCAGTCCGAGTGATGCTGTATTAAATGCAAGTCCGGCAAGGCATGATGCCGAATGCATTTTCTGTCTTGCATGCATATCATTTCCGTCCAGAAATGCCCTGAGCAGGAATACCCCGCAGATTTCAATTGCTTTTTCTGCCAGTGCATTAGAGAAATCACTGCGGTTTATGCTGACACACGCCTCCAGAGCATGTGTAAACACATCCATTCCTGTATCAGCCGTCACTGACGGAGGCACGCTCTTCACCAGTTCGGCGTCCAGAATTGCTTCATCAGGCATCATGGAATAAGATACCAGCGGATACTTTACCTTTGCTGCCGGATCCGTAACCACCGCAAAAGAGGTTACTTCGGACCCTGTCCCGCTTGTTGTCGGTATCGCAATCAGCCCCACTTCTGCGTAATGGTCTACGCGCAGGGCAAATTCTCTGATTGATTTGGATGAGTCGATAGCAGAGCCTCCTCCTACTGCAACAATAGCATCCGGTCTGTATTCAAGCATCTTCTTTACGCCTTCGCTGATCTTCTCGATCGGCGGATCAGGCACAACATCTTTAAAAATCTCGAACTGTTTATTGCCCTTTTTAAGCGGCTCTGTGACCAGTTTGATCAGCTCGCCCTGAGCAATAAACGGATCAGTCACAACCAGAACTTTCTGATAGGGGATCTCTGCAAGACGGTCAAGTGCCTGATCTCCAAAATAAATTTTTGTTTTAATATCAAAGCTTTTCATAGCTGTCCTCTCTTTATCCGGTATTCATACATCGTTCCTATCCCTTATCGGGGATAGATACACTGAACTCCCGAATCTTTAAATACCTTGAGCCATTTTTCCTCTGGTTTTTCATCAGTTATCACCACTGTGAGATCATCCAGAGTTCCTATCTCTGTAAATGCTATCCGGTCAAATTTACTGCTGTCAATCGCAAGGATCCTGTCTTTTGCCGACTTGAGCATTGTTCTTTTATTATTGGCATGCAGATCATCTGAATCCGTAAATCCTGCCGATACATCAAGGCCTTTACAAGAGATAATCGCTTTATCAACATGGTAGTTGCTGAGCATTCTGTCTGTCTGCGGTCCCACGAGTGCAAATGATCCCTCCCGCGATGCACCGCCGGTTGACAGAATTGTCCAGTCCTGCACATCAAACAGCTCGATAATAATCTCGATGGAATTGGTAATGATGGTCAGATTTTTAAGTTCCTTCTCCTGCAGGGCTTTTGCAATATACACTGCAGTGGTACTGGCGTCCAGCATAATGCTGTCGCCGTCATTTACCAGCCCGGCAACCAATTCCGCTATGTGCTGTTTACCTAGAATATTCCGATTTTTTCTAATATTAAATGGCAGTTCAATATTAACGTTCTCATTAATAACGGCACCGCCGTAACTTTTAATGGCATAACCGTCATTTACCAGCTTCTCAAGGTCTCTTCGGATCGTCTCTTCAGAGACATCATACAGCTGGCTTAACTCGCTCACAACAACTCTTCTGTCTGTCTGCAGTTTTTCCAGGATCTCATTACGTCTTTCTATTGCAAGCATCTCACTGCCTCCTGCTTATGCCAAAACAGACCCTCCGACCGCTCTGCACTTGTCCGGCGTATACCGTAAAACTGCAGTTATAGCAGGGGAGAGCCTGTCTGTTCTTAGCTGTTATAAAATTGCGTCGCGAATCTGGGCATCGGGATGAGCAATAACAGACGCATCGAGGAACATTCCTCTGTCTTTCACTGCTTCTTTCGCCCGTTCGATCGCCGCCTCTACGGCAGCAACTTCGCCTGTCAGCAGCATATATGATTTTCCGCACATACCTCTTGCGATACGCAGCTCGATCAGATCAACAATTGCTGTCTTAGCCGCCTCATCGGCCGCTACAATAATTGATGCAGCATCATATGTCTCAAAAATACCGAGCGCTGATACATCTTCAATCTTAGATGCTCCATAGATCGCCGGGAAAATAGACTCATGCGGGTTTCCGAGTACAAAACTGTCGATCAGGTGGAAGCCGTGCAGCTCTTTAGCATTGTCTACCGCTGCTTTTACGGCACTTAAGTCACCTGTAATGATCGCAATATACTTACCCGGACATACTGTCTGAGCTTCGATTATACTGACTTCAGAGGTCTTTACCATTGCATCTGTTGCGGTAATGCCTGCTGAAACAGTCTTATATTCTACCATTCCAATTGCCTTACTCATTGCCTGCACGTCCTTCCTAAGTTTCTATGATAACATATTTGTCATTTACTTCGGTTACTGTACCTGTAACTGATGCATGGATGCCTACGCTTAATCCTTTACCGGGTTCAGCAATCATCTGTCCTTTTGTCACCTTGTCGCCTTTCTTAACGACCGGTGATGCAGGTGCACCGATATGCTGGCTCATCATGATCTTAACCTTCTTTACGGCTACCTCAGATTCATCGAGGGGCGCCTCTCTATTATATTTCGTCAGATCAATTCTTGCCATCAGTCTTTCCATCGGAACTTTTCTGTATTCTCTCTCCGGTCCTACCGGCTTTGCTTCAACCTTGGGAGCCCGGATTCCATTTGCCCTCAGGCCGGCTTTGTATTCAGCCATAAGGCTTCTCGGAGAAAGTCCCTGAAAACAGGAGTACAGCTCACAGACACCACAGGAAGAACAGAACATCGTGTTGAGGAAGATGTTCGGCTCCTGTACATTCTTACAAGTCGCCGCAAGCATAAATGCGTGTGGCTCGATCGGATGTCCGAGCAGATGTCTCGGGCACAGATCCGTACACATCGTACACTGACAGCAGCATGCTGCTGCACGTTTCATATCGATTGAATTTTTCTTTAATTTCTTCTGAACAATATAATGATCTTCCGGCAGTACGAGAATTGCATTCGTCGTCTTTGTCACCGGCTGGGCGCCTGTTCCGATGTTGCCCATCATAGGACCGCCCACAAAATACACCGGATTCGGTGTTGTGACGTGTCCTGCAAGCGCTACAACCTCGTCAAGAGGCGTACCGATAGGAACACGAACTGTAATCGGCTTCTCTACCTCTGCAACAACAGACACCAGCTTATCTTCTACAGGTGTATTTTCATGCAGAGCTCTGTATGCATTATATACAGTCTCTACATTGAATACTGCAACGCCGCTCTCGATCGGAAGTCCGCCGGGGCGTACAACTTTTCCTGTTACTTCGTAGATAAGAACTACTTCATCGCCGGCAGGATAGACTTCATCCAGCAATCCAAGTCTCATTTCCGGATATTTGTCAATAACAGCATTTACTGCTTCGATCGTTTTCTTGTATGCTTTCTTAATACCGATAATTGCTTCTTTTGCTCCAACGGTCTCAGCAATCGTATGGAACATATCTGCGATTTCGGCAGCATGCTTTTCAAGAAGCTGTCTGTGCAGCCTCAGGAGCGGTTCACATTCCGCACAGTTCAGGATGATCGTATCTGCACGCTCATCCAGCTTTGCATATGTCGGAAATCCTGCACCACCTGCACCAACGATACCGTTCTGCTGCAATATGCTGCTTAATTCTTTCATATCCATAATTCCACTACTCCAGTCCTGATCCGTCGTCAATAATTCCCACAATCGCCGCGTCGATCGGCGCATCCGGCATACCGCTTCCGATTCTTGCCGCGCTGCCCTGTGCCACAAGCACATATTCGCCGATTCCCGCTCCGATCTTATCGATCGCGATAAGCTGGTCTGCGCCGGAATGCATATGCTCCAGTATATCCACGATCATAAATTTATTTCCGACCAAATTTTCACATTTGCGTGTTGAAACAACACTTCCGACAACTTTCCCTATCAGCATGATATAATCCTCACCGTATCACCGGTTGCGATCTTGGCAGCATTTGCTTCATCCGTATCGATGTGCATCTCAAGTGTGAAGCTGTCGTCTACACGAATCTTTACGTGGTTGAATATTGTTCCTCTTTCATTGTCCGCTTTTACCGATACGATATCTCCGTCATGCACACCGGCTGCCATGGCATCCCTCGGTGACATATGTATATGTCTCATTGCAATGATGCATCCTTCTTTAAGGTAAAGAGCACCTTTCGGTCCGACTACAGCGATCGGTGCGCTTCCTGCAACATTTCCCGACTCTCTGATCGGAGCTTTGACGCCGAGTTTAATCGCGTCTGTCGCAGAAATCTCAACCTGTGTCTGTTTTCTGACAGGTCCTAAAACTCTGACATTCTCGATTGCTCTGAGTTTGATTCCCACGATCGTCACGGTCTCATTTGATGCGAACTGTCCGCCCATCAGCTCTTTTTTCTTCGTGAGCTGATAGCCTTTTCCGAACAGCACTTCAACGTGTTCCTGTGTAAGATGGATATGTCTTGCGGACACTCCGATGGGTACAAGATATCCTGCATCATCGGATGATTTCTGTTTTTCAACTGCTTCCAGAACCAGCTTTGTAATTAATGCCACATTACTGTTATCCATATCTCAATTCTCCTTGTATTTTCAGGGAACTGATACAGTTTCCTGATCAGTTCCCATCGTTGATTCGTCGATAATGCGTGATTACTGACTTTTCAATAATCCCAGATTATTTAAGAACCGGAAGAATCTTCTCCACATCGCTGTGCGGTCTCGGGATTACGTGTGTAGCTACTAATTCGCCAAGTCTTCCTGCAGCCTCTGCTCCGGACTCAACTGCTGATTTAACAGCTCCTACATCACCGCGTACCATAACTGTTACAAGTCCGCTTCCGATCTTCTCTGTTCCGACCAGAACTACGTTTGCAGCTTTTAACATTGTATCTGCTGCTTCAATTGATGCTACCAGACCTCTTGTTTCAACCATTCCTAATGCTTCCTGTGACATTTTTCGTTCCTCCTTCTGAATTATAGGTTGTTCCTGAACCGTTTCCGCCTTCTGCGCCGTCTTTCTTACTCTTCGTACAGTTTTTGCCGGCGCTTTGGCTGTTGTAGTTTTCTTTTCTTCTGCCATCTTAAACTGCCTCCTAATTTACTCTGTTAGCACTGCCGTTAACGATCTTGAGTACCTCCTCATGGGGGTTCGGGATCACAACAGCGCACACAGGCTTTTTAATTCCTCCTGCTTCAGCAGCTTCGACAGCCTGTTTTACAGCGGATACATCGCCGCGGATGATGATCGTAACCAATCGTCCGCCCAATTTTTTCTCCCATGTGACAAACTGCACATCTGCCGTCTTGCACATAATATCAACTGCGACTACCGCCGCTGTAACACTCGGGATCTCAAAAAATCCATACGCGTTTCCCATGAGACTGCTCCTTTGCTTTAATGTAAGGACCTCCCGCAAGCAGTATGACTATACAGTAGGAAGGATCTTCTCAACATCGTTGTGCGGTCTCGGGATTACGTGTGTAGCGACCAGCTCTCCAAGTCTTCCTGCTGCGTCTGCGCCTGTCTCTACTGCAGCTTTAACAGCTCCTACGTCTCCGCGTACCATAACTGTTACGAGTCCGCTTCCGATCTTCTCTGTTCCGATCAGAGTAACCTCTGCTGCCTTTGTCATTGCATCTGCAGCCTCGATCGCTGCTGTAAGTCCTCTTGTTTCAACCATTCCTAATGCCTGCTGTGCCATTGCCATTGTTCATTTCCTCCTAAATCTCTTCAATATCTTTTTCATTGATGATATGTGGTTCACCTTTATCTAATCCGGTAAGCTTCAGCATCTTCTCTGTATCCTCTGTCGGTCTTGCGATCTTATATTCGTTTACAACGCCCGCAAGCTCTTCGGCTCTCGCCTTTGCCGCTTCAAGCGCTGCCGTGACATCGGATACGCTTCCACGGAATTTGACCATGACGATCAGCGGTACAGGTAATTCATCTGCATTCGCCGGTTTATTTTTGTCGAATTTCTCGAGCCATACATCGCCGGCCTTGCATCCGGCGTCAGCCGCCGCAAATGCCGTTGCCAGCCCGAAGACCTCCAACATACCTACTGCTTCTCCCATAATGATCCACCTTATTTATTAACGATAGCGATCTTAAGGCCTTTCTGTGCAAGATTTGTTTCATGAGCCTCATTGATCTCCTCCAGCGGGAATCTGTGAGTGATCAGTTCCTTCATCGGAAGCCCGATTGCCTGTGCTCTCTTCAGGAAATCAAAGGTCGTTGCATAATCTCTCAGTGTATATACCCATGAGCCGACCAGATTGATCTCTTTGGAGCAGAGGTCAAAATGCGGATTGATCGTAGCATCTCCGCCGTTGATAAAGAATCCAAGCTCGCAAAGTCCGCCGCCGTTGCGGATAAATTTGTAGATGTTCGAATGTGCTGCCGGTGATCCGGTACACTGGAATGCGAAATCTGCAAGGTGTCCGCCAAATGCGTCTTTCACTGCTCCTGAAAGGGCCTCGATTCCTTTGTATTCCATAAAGTTTACAGACTTGTCAGCACCCATTTTCTTAGCAAACTCAAGTCTCTGCGGATTACCGTCTACTGCGACGATATTTTCAACACCAAGTGTGCGGAGAACTGCGATACAGATCAGACCGATCGGTCCGCATCCCTGTACAACAACTCTGCTGTTGAATCTTAAGATGCCTGTTGTCTTAGCTCTCTCTACTGCATGTACGAGAACTGCACATGGCTCGATGAGGATTCTTGAGTCGAGGTCGAGATCGCTTACATTGAATACGGAAGATCCTTCACGGATAAAGATGTAGTCCGAAAACCATCCGTTCAGATGAATGTCATCATCCGGAAGAAGTCCGTAAACATCTGCGCCTCCTACATTCTTCTTGTTCAGGTCGAACATCTCGATCTCCGGGTCATCTTTGAAGATCATACATGTAACAACTTTGTCGCCGACCTTCAACGGTTTGCCGGCACTGTCAACTTTTACATTTTTACCCATCTTGACGATCTCACCGGTTCCCTCATGTCCGAGTGCCACCGGGATCAGGCCGAACGGGTCTTTTTTGAATTCGTGTGCGTCTGTACCGCAGATACCGCATCCTTCTACTTTTACAAGAATATCTCCGTCTCCCACTTCCGGAATCGGAAATTCTTTAATATCATAATGCCCAAGTGATGTCAGCATAGCTACATGAGCTGTCTTCGGGATAGCCTGGCTTGCTGCCGGTGCTGACTGTGAAGGGATCTTCTTGTCGAGCATACTCTCGAGTACCTGTTTTACGACGGCTTCCACATTAGCGGAATTCATTTCCATGTTATTTACCTCCTGCTACTATTTTTTCTGTTCTCGCTGTCGGCATACGCCATATGCTTCCGCCGTAAAATATGTATCTGCAGGCAAGCCTGCGTACATATTTCACGCCGTAAGCGCACGGCTTAACGTATGCACAGACTGTCGGTCATTACGCAGCGTCTTTTCTTTGTGAATGTGCTTGCGCTTGTCAGGCCCTCGCCTGTTCTGCTGGCAATTGTAAATGTACAGAATCCTTCGCCGCCGAATCCAAGTGCCGCATAAGACGGTCCATTCTTTACGAGGATTGCTGTATCAATTGCTTTCGCATATTTTGTGATATTGTCGATGTTCTTTGAGTGGATATGTGCAGAATGGCGGTTTCCATGTTCAAGCCATACAGCCTGCTCAACAGCATCGTCAAAGTCTTTTGCCCTTACCACACCGAGGATCGGCATCATAAGCTCCGTTGTGATCAGCGGATGCTCCTTCGGACCTTCAAACGTAATACATCTGATATTGTCCGGAACTGTAACACCGATCATGCTGAGCAGAGTCTTCGCATCACGTCCCACACATTTTCTGTTCAGTTTTCCATCTTTAAGAACAACTGCGGTAAGTGCGTCCTGCTCCTCTTTGGAAGCCAGATAGCAGCCCTGCTCTGTGATCATATAGTTCATCAGTTCATCTACCACTGAATCAACTGCAACGATCTCTTTTTCAGCAATACACGGAAGGTTGTTGTCAAATGTACATCCGTTTACGATATCTTCAGCTGCCTTTCTCAGATCTGCTGTTTCATCGACAACAGCCGGCGGGTTTCCTGCTCCTGCTCCGATTCCTCTTCTTCCGGAAGAAAGAACTGCAGTAACAACGCCCGGACCGCCAGTTGCAGCGATAAGCTGGATTGCCGGATGTTTCATCATGATATTGCTTGTCTCAAGCGTCGGATGCTCTACTGTGCATGCAATGTTGTCCGGACCGCCGGCCTCTACGGATGCCTCGTTCACAAGATTTATCGCGTAGATTGATGTCTTTATTGCCGCCGGATGCGGGTTAAATACAACTGTATTTCCTGCTGCAAACATTCCGATCGTATTGCAGAGAACTGTCTCACTGGGGTTCGTACACGGTGTGATCGCGCCGATAACTCCGAAAGGCCCCATCTCAATGAGAGTAAGTCCTCTGTCCCCTGACCATGCTGTCGTTGTGATATCCTCAGTTCCCGGAGTTTTCTCAGCAACGAGCTGATGTTTCAGGATCTTATGTCCGACATTTCCCATGCCGGTTTCCTGTACGCCCATGCGTGCAAGAATTTCTGCATTCTCCTTAATCTTTTTGCGGATGTTGGAGATAACTTTTTCTCTGTGGTCCAGTGACATTCTGGCTACAATCTTCTGAGACTTCTTAGCAGCCTCGATTGCCTCGTTCATATCTTTAAAGACACCTCTGTCTCCTGAGACATCTGATGCAATCTGCATCTTCGCCATAACTTCCTGTACGATGTCCTGAACCATCTGTTCATTTACAGACACTCTAATACCTCCTTAAAAACTTCTTTCCCGTAAGCCGCTATAGCTGTATCTTCCGCCGCCGAGCCTCCGCTCACTCCAAGAGCTCCGACGATACGTCCGTCATATTCGAGAACCTCGCCTCCTCCGAAGATCACGATCTTTCCGTTATTCGTAAACTGGATTCCGTAAAGATCCTGCCCGGGCTGGCTCAACTCTGCCAGCTGTGCAGTAGACATTTTCAGGCTTGCGGATGTATAAGTCTTATTTAATGCAATGTCGAAACTAGCTATGTATGCGCCGTCCATACACTGGATGGCTACCGGCCTTCCGGCCTTGTCCGAGACAGCAATGACAACGTCCACCCCCATCTCTGAAGCTTTTGCCTTTACCTTTTCAATCAGGGCATTTGCAAGAGCCAGTGTCATCTGATGTTTCTTGCATTTGCAGACATGCGGCTTCTCTG
This sequence comes from uncultured Lachnoclostridium sp., assembly GCA_930986645.1. Taxonomy (GTDB): domain Bacteria; phylum Bacillota; class Clostridia; order Lachnospirales; family Lachnospiraceae; genus Mediterraneibacter. Next base: position 20,989 of record CAKNJS010000007.1, on the reverse strand, counting down.
CGGCGGGTACTGTCCCTTTCATCTGATCCAACACGGATTTTACCGCATTGGTAATATCCTGTTCATTCATAAGCTGAACTCCTACATGCCAAGCTGTTCCATAACTTTCTTTGTAATAGAAGCAACCAGATCAGCGTCTGTGTTTCCAGCTGTAGAAGAAGCTGCTGCACTTCCGCATGAACCGCTGCATGAATGGCAGCTCGGTTTGCCTGCCTGTGCGTTCGGGCAGAGGTTAGCCGGATGTTTGCCCGGAAGTCCCATCTGTCTTCTGATCTCGTACAGTCTCTCAACCTGCTCTTTGCTGAACTCCTGCGGTCCGCCGATCTGCATTGTCTGCCATAACAGCTGTGCATAGAACTCTACAGATTCCATCTTCATGTATGCAGCAAGAAGGCTGTCAGAATATGTCAGCGCGCCGTGGTTCTCAAGGAGAACTGCATCAAAGTGCTGAAGATAAGGCTCAACTGCATCCGGAATCTCCATTGTAGACGGTGTTCCGTACGGAGCGATCGGTACGCATCCAAGTGCGATAACTGCCTCAGGCATGATCGGCTGTGTCAGCGGAATGCCTGCGATCGCGAATGTTGTAGCGTACAGCGGGTGAGCATGTACAACTGATTTTACATCCGGTCTTTTCTGATATACACGCATATGCATCTTGATCTCTGATGAAGGTCTGAATCCTTTGTTTGCCTGAAGGACATTACCATTCTCGTCAACTTTGCAGATGTACTCCGGTGTCATGAACCCTTTGCTGACACCTGTCGGTGTACATAAAAACTCATGGTCATTGAGTTTTACAGAAAAGTTACCATCGTTTGCAGCAACCATTCCACGATTGTAAACTCGTTTACCGATTTCACACATTTCTTTTTTGATTTCGTATTCGTTTTGCATCTCTTCTCCTCCTTGGATCCTACAAAACATTTTGTTTTGCGTTGTTTTTTTTTGAATATTACCACACAATCCCACAGTCGTCAACACATTTCAATGTTGGTTTTTATTGGTTTTCATCTTTTTCCCACGGAAGCACGTCTCCGTCTTCTTTCAGGTACTCCAGTATCTCGGGAATTCCTTCATAACTCTTGGAATCCACATAGAAAATTTTCCTGCATCCTGCAAGACGAAGCCACCTTTCCGCCCTCGCAACATCCGCGCGTTCATCGTGGATCTTGGTGACGATACCGATCACTTCCCGATTGCACATTGAGGTACTGCATGGCGGATATAGGGAATAGGGTTCTGTTGCCGACAAAAGCATTCCCACTACATCTGCCTCATATGTATACAGCGCCAGTGCGTATCCCAGATGCTTGGTCTGCGCATATTCACCGGGAGTATCGATGATCACATCGAAATTGTTCACGTACTGGGTCTTGTGATAGTGTATTGTTTCACCCTTCAGAGCCTGCGTCAGTGTAGTCTTTCCGCATTCGCTCCTGCCTACCAGTACTATTTTCTTCATTATATTACGTCCTCGTTATCTCGCATACGGAAAAGCCCATCTTATCCTTCACATATTCGAGGACTGCCCGGATTGCCGCCTCTGTCTCCGAGATCGTACCGGTCACGATCAGTGTGCCGCTGAACCTGTCCACAAATCCAAGCTCAATACCTGCTGCTTTAATAGCAATATCTCCGGCAATGATAGCCGTCTCCGCCGGGCTGATTGTCAACACGCCGATCGCGGACTTGCTGTATTCTACCCTCGGATCAAGACCGAGCTTCTCATAAAGCGTAATATCGGGACTTGCGATCAGGTGGGCGATGGTAATTTCTTTGCCGGGAACAAGTTCCTGTACGATACGTTCCGGCTTATGTTCCTGAACCATTTCAACCTCACTCCAATCTGGATTTATCTAATCCTGCAATTAAATTAATTATACTTCATAGCATATATTAAGTCAACGCGAATCAACGGCATTTTCACTTCAGATCACTGTTTTTTCCACACAATCCAACATACATTCTGTGGCTTTTATTTGCTTTCGTACGTATTCCTCTTCATCTGCATTTCTATTGGCTCTTTTCTGTTTTCACATTGCTCTTTGTAAACTGTCATGCTATAATCACTGAGGATTACAGTCTGCGCCGGCAGCATTACGCCGGTACAGATATTATGGCTCTGGCTGTCCGTTTATGCGGAAGCCGCTTCAGAAAGGAATCATTTTATGTGGATAGCTGACAACTGGAAAGATTATGAAGTCATTGACTGTTCAAAAGGAGAGAAACTGGAACGCTGGGGAGATTATATCCTTGTACGGCCGGATCCCCAGGTTATCTGGGATACCCCGAGAAATGCCAGAGGATGGAAACACATGAACGGACATTACCACCGCAGCAAAAAAGGCGGCGGTGAATGGGAATTCTTCAGCCTGCCCAAACAGTGGCAGATCCATTACGGCTCTCTTACTTTTAATCTGAAGCCGTTCAGTTTTAAGCATACCGGCCTCTTTCCCGAACAGGCAACAAACTGGGACTGGTTTTCTGAGAAAATCCGCCGTGCAGGCCGTCCAGTCAAAGTGCTGAACCTGTTTGCCTACACAGGCGGCGCTACTCTTGCCGCAGCTGCTGCAGGCGCTCAGGTCACACACGTAGATGCATCAAAGGGGATGGTGACATGGGCAAAGGAAAACGCTGTGTCTTCCGGGCTGAAAGACGCCCCTGTCCGCTGGCTTGTGGATGACTGTGTGAAATTCGTAGAACGCGAAATACGGCGCGGAAACACTTACGACGCCATCATCATGGATCCTCCGTCATACGGGAGGGGTCCGAAAGGTGAAATCTGGAAAATCGAAGATATGATTCACCCGCTCATTAAATTATGTACAAAAATCCTTTCAAAGGACGCACTGTTCTTTCTCGTCAATTCATATACAACCGGGCTTGCTCCGGCAGTGTTAACTTATATGATAGCCACTGAATTAAAACCATGGAACGGGCATGTGGAATCACAGGAAATCGGCCTGCCGGTAACCGAATCAGGGCTGGTACTTCCATGCGGCGCATCCGGACGCTGGGAACGCTGACCTATTTCCGCTCTTCCCGCACAACTTTGTTAAAAAATACTATTTTACTGAAGGGGGAAAAATGAAACGGAATATACAAAAGAATTTTGCTGAATACTATCTTTATTTTATGATGTACTCCATCCTTGGATGGATTTATGAAGTATTTCTGGAAGTCATCGTATACCGCTGGGGATTCTCAAACCGCGGCGTCCTGTTCGGCCCGTACTGCATCATCTACGGAGCGGGCGCTCTTATTCTGATCTTTTCTCTCGGCAGGCTCCAGAAGAAACGTCTGTATGCGGGGAAGGTACTGATCACACCGGCTCTCGTTTTTATCGGCATCGTAGTCATCACAACCATTCTGGAACTGATCGCCAGCTACATCATGGAGTTCACTCAGGGCGGATGGCTGTGGGATTACACCCGTTTTTCTTTTAATTTTGAAGGAAGGATCGCACTGAATCCGAGCATCCGCTTCGGCATCGGAGGAATGATATTCCTGTATCTGCTTCAGCCGCTGTTCAAAAAGCTGACCGGAAAAATGTCCGACCGCACATTATATACTGTCAGCCTGATTCTATTGATCGTATTTATTGCAGACATTATTTATACATACTGTTTTTAACAAAAAGAGCCCGGTAAAGTCCTGTGACTTTCCGAGCTTTTTTTGATGTATTTTCCGCCGTCTTCCGCTGGTTACCGCACCTCAATATGTTCCATGATCTCTCCGATCGGCGCGGAGATAGAAAGCTCCGCTCGGACTGTCCTTCCCGTAGACGACTTGTTGATCACGACAAGATGTTTTCCGCGGAAATAGTCAATAAATCCTGCTGCCGGGTATACCACCAGAGATGTACCTCCAATAATAAGCGTATCGGCAGACATGATCGCCTCGACAGCTCCCCGTATTACATTCTGGTCAAGTCCCTCTTCATAGAGAACTACATCCGGCTTTATAATACCTCCGCACTCGCAGCGCGGCACACCTTCTGATTCTTTCACGTAACGCGCGTCATAGAATTTTCCGCACTTCATACAATAATTTCTGTGAATACTTCCGTGCAGCTCGTAAACTTTCCTGCTCCCAGCCGCCTGATGAAGTCCGTCAATATTCTGAGTAACTACTGCGATAAGCTTTCCCGCTTTTTCAAGTTCTGCCAATTTCAAATGTGCAGGATTCGGCTTTGCATCCAGAGCCATCATTTTATCCTTATAGAAATCATAAAATACTTCCGGGTATTTCAGAAAGAAACTGTGGCTCACCACCTGCTCCGGGGAGTACTTATATTTCTGGTGGTAAATTCCGTCTGCACTGCGGAAATCCGGTATCCCGCTCTCCGTGGATACTCCGGCCCCGCCGAAAAACACGATTTTCTCACTGTCATCTATAATTTTCTGAAGCTGTTCGATTTCCTTCTCATACATGATGATCTGCCCCTTTCCCAATTGATAAACCGCTATATTTTCAGTCTGCTTTCAGATGTCCTTTCTCAATATGTTTATCCATGATTTCCAGCATCTTCTCCCACACAATCTCCGAAGTCTCAGGAATTCTTTCGTTTCTCCTGCACACTTGAGATTTGTGGACTCCGTGCTCTGCCCAGCTTCTGCCGTCCGATGCGTCGTTTAACAGCAGCGGTTGGAAATTATCCAGAAGGTGGGCGAATTTTGCGTCCGCACTTGCATACTCTTCGAATTCATCCCAAAGCCCGCGGAAATATGCGCCCTGATCTTCGGGGAGAAGTCCGAAAATACGGTCGGCAGCTTTCATTTCCCGCTCTCTCTTTGTGGCAGCGCCTGCCGCATCATATGCATAAGTATCGCCGGCGTCAATCTCGACCAGATCATGGATCAATACCATGACCATCACTTTCGTCAGATCCACATCTTCTTTCATGTGCTCCTTTAAAAGCACGGCGGACAGCGCAAGATGCCATGAATGTTCAGCATCATTTTCTTTGCGCTGCCCGTCTGCCAGATAAGTCTGGCGGAAAATATTTTTCACCTTATCCACTTCGATGATAAATCTGATCTGCTGCTCAAGTCTTTCTCTTTCCTGAATATGATTCTGTTTTTTTTCTTCCATCTCTGTCATCTCCGTTTCTTCTCACTCTATATCATATTTTATCATGTCCGGAAGAAAAAAGCTGTTACAATGTTTATATCTTTTGGATAGCAACATTGTAACAGCCTGTTCCATTTTTCTTTTCTATTTTTCCGTTTACAGAACTACCTTTCCGCTCTCTACGCCGTTTACGACATAATATGCGGCGGACTCTTCCGGTTTCAGATAAAGCTGAACATCTTTGATATCATCTACATTCTGATGCAGGTCATATGTCCAAATATCTTTTACCTTCTGAAGAATTTCCTCCTGAGAGTATTCTTTGCCGGAGAACTGCAGATACATCTCTGTCTTGATCTCGGCTTTCTTAGCTGCTGCCTTCTTCGCCGTTGTTGTCTTCTTCGCTGTTGTTTTCTTTGCCGTTGTTGTCTTCTTTGCAGCGATCTTCTTTGCCGTTGCCTTCGCAGCTGTTTTCTTTTCCTCTGCTGCCGGTGTATCTACTAAAACTCCTGCTTTTGTCTCAAGCTTTTTCGTTGTATCTTTCTTTGTCTCGATCGCTTTTGCACTCTCTGTTTTTACAGTCTTGGCCGATGCTTTTGCCGGTTCTTCTTTCACTGTCTTGGCTGCTTCTTTCGCCGGTTCTGCTTTCACTGTCTTCGTCTCGTTTTTTACAGGTTCAGCCTTTACTGTTTTAGCTGTTGTCTTTGCTGTCCCAGTTGTTTTCTTTACTGCCATAATACTTGTCCCTCCTAAAATAACTTACCAAGTATTTCCGACTACGGCCTCGTCCCGGTCGTGTCCATAAACATTCAACTCAATCCTCATGTTCCATAGGGATTGTACCTCATTTTTTTAAAAAGGTCAAATTTTTTTGTTTCTTTTACATCAATTATTTATCTGATCATTATATCCCTTGAAAAAGTCTGACAATCCGGTAAGCGTCTTGATCAAGACAGGCACTTCACTTTCGTCCAGCCTGTTGATCACCGCTTCCGTCATCTGCCGGTGATATTCACGGTGATGTTCATACGCACGTTTTCCTTTTTCCGTCAGCTTTAGGAATACGACGCGTCTGTCTTCTTCACTTCTCTGCCTTGTCACATACTTTTTATTAACAAGACTGTTCACAGATGTCGTAAGAGAGCCCGCTGTTATACCCAGTTTTTTTGCCACCACAGACATGGTATTTTTACCGGATAATCCGACCGCCTCTATGATGTGCATATCATTATTCGTGATGTCCTTAAATCCATCTGTAATGATCGCCTCTTCTTCCAGTTTTAATATGTCATTAAACAGACTTACCAGAATATCATTGATGGTTTCGCATAGATCCATCCGGTTTCTCCTTTCATCGAATCTGCCGTATTATTTCTCACGGCATATGGTATACACCTGCAGTATTTTATCCGTCAGGCAAATAATTCCTGAACCGCTTCTCTTACAGTATCTATCTTCTGCGCTTTCCACGCTTTAGCGCCGCAAAAGATCAGGCCTTCTTCAATGTTACCCTTCACTGCGTTGATCAGACCGTCCGTAATACAATACGGAATATCGGCGGGACTGCATTTTGCGAGGCATCTGTGGCACGGACTATGGGGGATCTTTTCTCCTTCTGCCACACGTTTCATCAAAGGATTAATAATGGCACGCCCGGGCATTCCCACCGGACTTTTTACAATAGCGATATCCTTCGCAGATGCATGGATATATGCTTCTTTATAACGGATATCCGCATCGCACTCTTCTGTCGTGACAAAACGGGTTGCCACCTGCACGCCGTCGGCTCCCAGATCCATAACATGTTTTACGTCGGTGCTGTCATAAATACCGCCTGCAACAACAACCGGAATCTCTACACCGTACTTCTCTCCGTATTTTTTCACAGTCCGGATAATGCGCTGTATTTCTCCGCCATAAGTTTCCGGTGTATATTCAGAGAGTTCCTCTTTTTTGAATCCCAGATGTCCTCCTGCCTGAGGGCCTTCGATCACTACGAGATCTGCCGTTCTTTTATATTTTCTGTCCCAGTATTTCAGGATCACATTGGCCGACTTATCAGTAGATACGATCGGAGCAATCTTCGTATTGCTTCCCTCAGTAAGTGCCGGAAGATCTGTGGGCAGGCCGGCTCCCGATATGATAATATCCGCGCCTGCTTTGACAGCCGCCTTTATGTGAGCAGCATGCTCTTTCAATGCGGTCATTACATTATATCCTATGATTCCGTCTGGAGAAATTGCACGCGCTTTCTTCATCTCACTCTCGATTGCCCTTAAATTAGCACCGGCGGGATCCGCATCAAAATCCGCTTCCCGGTATCCGATCTGGGCCGTGGAAATAATTCCGATACCGCCTTCCTTTGCAACCGTTCCTGCCAGCCTGCCGAGGCTTATGCCCACGCCCATACCGCCCTGAATCAGCGGGATACGGGTCAGTTTTTCACCAATCTTCAGATTCTTCATATTAAACCTCTCTTCTGCAGCAGTTCAGTCCGCGCCATTTGCATAGCCGCACCAGCGTGCTCACTGCGGCTGAACTGTTACTCACATCTTGCGGAATCTGTCATAACGCCTTGCGGTCAGCTCATCTGCGCTGTACTCTGTATAATTCTCCAGAAATGCAGCAATCCGTCCGTCCAGATCCCCACACACGCCTTCCATATTTTCATCTGTGAACTCTTCCGGCTCCGGAATTACCTGTTCTATAATACCGAGACGTTTCAGATCTCCTGCCGTAAGTTTCATAACTTCCGCCGCTTCGCTTGCTCTCTTGCTGTCTTTCCACAGAATACTTGCAAATCCCTCCGGTGAAAGTACAGAGTAAACTGCATTTTCAAGCATCCATACCTCATCCGCAACAGCCATCGCAAGGGCGCCGCCGCTTCCGCCTTCTCCGATCACGACAGAGAGCACCGGAACTTTCAGTCCGGAAAGTTCAAACAGATTTCTGGCGATTGCCTCGCCCTGGCCCCGTTCTTCTGCCTCCAGCCCGCAGAACGCTCCCGGCGTGTCTACAAAGCAGATGACCGGACGTCCGAATTTTTCAGCCTGCTTCATGAGCCGGAGTGCCTTGCGGTATCCGTCCGGAGACGGCATAGAGAAGTTCCGGTCCAGATTCTCTTTTGTCGTCTTTCCTTTTGCCTGAGCAATCACAGTCACGGGAATCCCGTGGAAATATGCAATTCCTCCGACAATTGCATGGTCATCTTTAAAATAACGGTCTCCATGGAACTCCATAAAATCCGTAAACAGCGCATCAATATAATCTGTTCCTACAGGACGGTCCTTCTTTCTTGAGATCTGTACACGCTCCCATGCATCCAGCGAGCTTTTAATCTGTTCTTTCACAGTTTCCTTTTCTTCATCTGCATTCTGCTTGGCAGCATCCTTGAGAACTTCCTTCACTTTTGCTGCATCCGCCGAGTGATGCATCTCAAGGATCTGAGCGAGCACATCTTTCAGCTCTTCTCTTTCTACAATGCGGTCCACAAAACCGTGATCCAGAAGGAACTCGGAACGCTGGAATCCTTTCGGCAGTTTCTGGCCGATAGTCTGCTCAATGACACGGGGACCTGCGAAGCCGATCAGTGCTTTCGGCTCTGCAAGAATAATATCTCCCAGCATAGCAAAACTTGCCGTCACTCCGCCTGTCGTAGGATCCGTCAGCACGGAAACATAGAGCTGGCCTGCATCGCTGTGTTTCTTAAGCGCCGCCGAAGTCTTGGCCATCTGCATCAGTGACACAATTCCCTCCTGCATGCGCGCACCGCCGGAACAGGTAAAGATGATCACGGGAAGTTTCTCCTCTGTGGCTCTCTCCACAGCCCGTGTGATCTTCTCTCCCACGATCCATCCCATACTTGCCATCATAAATCTGCCGTCACAGACACCGACTACCGCAGGATTTCCATTGATCATAACCTTTCCCGTCACAACCGCTTCATTCAGCTTTGTGCGCTCTTTCAGATGATTGATCTTGTCTTCATATCCTTTAAAATCCAAAGGATTGACAAAATCCATCTCCTTGTCCCACTCTTCAAATGATCCCTCGTCCGCGATCATCTCAATTCGTCTGTAAGCATGCACACGGAAATAGCCGTGGCATTTCGGGCAGATATAATAACCGTTCTTTACATCTTCAGCAATGATGGCCGCCCCGCACTTATTACATTTGCGCAGAAGCCCTGTCGGAACTTCCGGACGGGAATTCCGCAGAGAAATATAATGAGATCTGCCGCTTGTCTTCTTAAACATATCTTTCAGATTCATCTGAGCATACCTCCTGATATTGTCTGGTTACTCTGACAGATGATAACAGTTCAGCACGCGCCCGGCTCATCTGATTGTCAGTCCGAGGATTCTTATGCAAGCATAAAACCGTCCCCTGACATCAGATGGCTGAACTGTTATCCCAAATTCTCAATAAACTCAATATCAATATTACCTGATATAAAATCCGGATGATTTAATATCTCATACTGATAATCTACGTTGGTATCAATCCCCTCTATGATCACTTCACCGAGAGCGCTTCGCATCTTACGGATGGCCTCGTTCCTGTTCTTCGCATGTACGATCAGTTTAGCCAGCATAGAGTCGTAATACGGCGGGACTGTATACCCGCTGTAGATTGCGGAATCAATACGGACTCCTTTGCCGCCCGGCAGATACATATCCGTGATCGTTCCCGGAGACGGGCGGAAATTCTTCGCCGGATTCTCCGCGTTAATACGGCACTCAATGGCATGTCCTGTGATATGGACATCTTCCTGTTTATAACTCAGAGGCTTTCCGTCTGCAATACGGATCTGCTCTTTGACCAGATCGATGCCGGTCACCCACTCCGTAACCGGATGCTCTACCTGAATTCTTGTATTCATTTCCATGAAGTAGAAGTTATTGTTCTTCTCCAGAAGAAACTCGATCGTTCCCGCATTTGTGTAATGAGCCGCTTTCGCCGCTTTTACTGCTGCCTCTCCCATCTTCTCACGGAGTTCCGGAGTAAGGGCGATAGACGGTGACTCCTCGATCATTTTCTGGTGATTTCTCTGAATCGAGCAGTCACGCTCTCCAAGGTGGATCACATTGCCGTGCTCATCTGCGAGGATCTGGAATTCGATATGACGGGGATGCTGAACAAAATGTTCAATATACATCGTGTTATCTCCAAATGCCATCTGCGCCTCTTTCTGAGCCGTATTAAAGCTGTTCTCAAACTCCTCCGGCGTCTGGGCAACACGCATGCCCTTTCCGCCGCCGCCAAGCGCAGCCTTTACAATAACCGGGTAGCCGATCTCTGCCGCGATCTTTGCGCCTTCTTCCGCATCATAGATCGGGTCTTTGCTTCCCGGAATAACCGGAACGCCTGCGTTGATCATTGTATTTCTTGCCTCGGATTTATTTCCGAGACTCTGGATGACCTGAGATTTCGGTCCGATAAATGTAATGCTGCACTGTTCACACAGCTCTGCAAACCTGCTGTTCTCAGAAAGGAAACCGAATCCCGGATGGATAGCGTCTGCTCCGGAAATCAGTGTCGCACTGATAATATTCTGCATGTTCAGATAGCTCTCAGAAGACGGAGCCGGCCCGATACACACAGCCTCGTCAGCAAGCTGTGTATGGAGAGCGTCGCGGTCCGCTTCCGAATAAACTGCAACAGTCTCAATTCCCATCTCTCTGCAGGCACGGATAATACGTACAGCAATTTCTCCGCGATTTGCGATCAATACTTTTCCAATCATCTCTTATTTACTCTCCTACCATAAATGTCAGCTCTGCACTGACAACTACCTTTCCGTCTACATATGCCGTTGCCTGTCCTACTCCGACAGGTCCTTTGCTCTTAATGATCTTTGTCTCAAGCTTCAGTGTATCTCCCGGAAATACCATTCCCTTGAAACGGCATTTCTGCACACCGCCGAAGAATGCGATCTTACCCTTGTTCTCCGGCATGCTTAAGATTGCGACCGCGCCCGTCTGGGCCAGCGCCTCGAGAATGAGTACGCCCGGCATTACCGCTTTCTGCGGGAAATGTCCGCGGAAGAAGTCTTCTCTGTATGTCACTGCTTTATATCCCACTGCATACTGTCCCGGCTCGTAGTCCTCGATCTTGTCAAGAAGGAGAAACGGGTGTCTGTGGGGGATGATCTCCTGGATCTGTTCTACATTTAAACTGTTCATGATTCTGCTTCCTTTCTGTCGCCATATGCTGCTCCCTGCGGGCCCGGCGCATGCTTCTTTTTTCCGTCCGCATTCCTCCAGCTCGTTTCCGCCGTTCACGGCTCCATCTCGCTGCAGGGCTGTCGCCATATGCTGCAGGTCAAAACGCTGTCGGCAGACAAGCCTGCCGCAGCGTTCTGCTCCGCAGCGCATGCGGACTAGCCTATTACAAAGAGCGGCTGGCCGAATTCTACGCCTTGGCCGTTTTCTACGAGTATCTCTTTTACAGTTCCTGTAAAGTCGCTTTCGATCTCATTCATAAGCTTCATTGCTTCTACGATTGCCAGCACCTGGCCTTCTTTTACGCTGTCTCCTACTTTTACGAAAGGCTCTGCGTCCTCTGCAGGCGCTGCATAAAATGTGCCGACAAGCGGAGATTTCACTACATTGCCTGGCGGCATGTCATCTCCTGTCTCCGGAGCTGCTGGAGCCTCTGCCGGCGCATTTGCCGGAGCAGCCGGCGGTGCTGCCTGAACCGGTGCTGCTGGCATTACTGCCGGTGCAATCACAGGAGCTGCCACCGGAGCTGCAGGTGCCGGTACCTGAACAATCTTGTCACTTGTTTTCTTAAGAGAAAGTTTTACCCCGTCTTCCTCATATTTAAATTCTGTAAGTTCAGAATCTGAAACAGCTTTTACTAATTCCAATACCTGTTCAACTTTCATTACACGCACCTCTTACCCTTCATATTTTTTCAACAACAGTGTCGCATTGTGTCCGCCAAATCCAAGAGAATTCGTCAGAACATAATTTACATCTTTCTCTACCGGTGCGCCTACTGTATAGTCCAGATCGCACTCCGGATCTACATTCTCGGTACCTACAGTCTGATGGATAAATCCGTTCTGGATGCTCTTTACGCAGACTACGAATTCAACACCGCCTGCTGCGCCGAGCAGATGTCCGATCATGGATTTTGTAGAGTTAATGGAAACATTCTTTGCCGCATCGCCAAGGGCATATTTGATCGCCCTTGTCTCAAACAGATCATTGTGGTGCGTACTTGTTCCATGAGCATTAATGTAATCAATCTGCTCCGGAGCCACGCCTGCCTCTTTCATGGCAAGTTTCATAGCCATTCCGGCGCCTTCTCCATCCTCGGCCGGGGATGTGATATGATATGCATCGCCGGTAGCTCCGTATCCGACAAGCTCCGCATAGATTTTGGCGCCTCTTGCCTTTGCATGCTCCAGTTCCTCGAGCACTACAATACCAGACCCCTCTCCGAGAACAAATCCGTCTCTGTCCTTGTCAAACGGACGGGAAGCATGCTCCGGATCATTTGTAGTAGACAGAGCAGTCAGTGCTGTAAATCCTGCAATTCCTGTCGGGCATACAGAAGCTTCTGTGCCTCCTGCGACCATCACGTCCGCATCTCCATACTGGATCGCGCGGAGCGCGTCTCCGATGCAGTGCGTTCCGGATGCACATGCTGTAACAACGTTTGTACATTTGCCTTTCAGTCCGAGCTGGATGGAAATATTGCCTGCTGCCATGTTGGAGATCATAAGCGGAACCATAAGCGGATTCACCTTGTTCGGCCCTTTTGTGATGATTTTCTCATAATTGGTCTCCACACACTGCAGACTTCCGATACCGGAGCCGACGATAACTCCCACTCTGTACGGATCTTCTTTCTCCATATCAATGCCGGAATCTGCGAACGCCTCTTTTGCAGCAGCAACCGCATACTGCGAAAAAGGCTCCATTCTCTTTGCAGCCTTAAAGTCCATCCGCTCTTTTGCGACAAACCCCTTTACCTCTGCCGCAATTTTAACTTTGAAATCAGAAGCATCAAACTTTGTGATCGGTCCGATTCCGACCTTGCCTTCCTTAATACCAGCCCAGAACTCATCCACCGTATTTCCGATCGGCGTCACAGCCCCAAGCCCGGTCACTACAACTCTTCTCTTTTCCATATCTAAATCTATCCCTTTCCGGGACAGGCCAAACGCCCGTCTCCTCTAAACCAAACTATGTCAGATGTTATTTGTCAGCCATCTGGTTTTACATGGCCATTCCGCCGTCTACGTTGAGCACCTGTCCTGTTATATACCGTGCTCCGTCGCCTGCCAGAAATGCCGCTGCATTTGCAATATCTTCTGTCTCACCGAATTTACCAAGCGGGATCTGTGCCACAGCGCCCTCTTTTACTTTATCTGAAAGCACTTCTGTCATCTCTGTATTGATGAATCCCGGTGCGATCGCGTTTACTGTAATTCCGCGGCTTGCAAGTTCTCTTGCCGCAGACTTTGTAAGTCCGATCACGCCCGCCTTTGACGCAGAATAGTTTGCCTGTCCTGCATTTCCAAGCACTCCGGATACAGACGCCATATTGATGATGCGTCCGCCGCGCTGTTTGATCATCTGACGCGCTGTGAAGCGGATGCAGTTAAATGTTCCTTTCAGGTTTGTGTCGAGAACCGCGTCATAGTCTTCCTCTGTCATCTTCATAAGGAGACCGTCTCTTGTGATACCTGCATTATTTACAAGAATATCCACTCTTCCGAATGTCGCGATAATCTCTTTAAACATCTCTTCGCAGGCGTGGAAATCAGATACGTTGCACTGTCTGATCTCGGCAGTTCCGCCGTTGTCCTCAATCTCTTTTTTTACTTCTTCTGCGCGCTCTTTAGAGCCGTTGTAGTTGATCACTACCACAGCGCCCTCGGATGCAAGCTTTATGGCGATTGCTCTTCCGATTCCTCTGGAAGCGCCTGTTACTACAGCAACTTTTCCATTTAACATAATTCACTTACCACCTTGTCTACATCTTCCCATGTGCCGACATTGTATACTTTCACGTCACGGTTGATCTTGCGCATGAATCCTGCCAGTGTTCTTCCCGGCCCGATCTCTACAAATGTATCCACTCCATCAGCGATCATATTCTCCACACTCTGCTGCCAGCGCACAGATGAAGCCACCTGTTTTGCCAGAAGCGCTTTTGTCTCGGAAATATCCGTCACGTATTCTGCTGTTACATTTGTCACGTAAGGGATCTCAAGCGGGGAAAGCTGTATGCCTGCGAGCACCTGTCCCAGCTCTCTTCCGGCCTCTTCCAGCATCGGAGAGTGGAACGGCCCGCTTACATTCAACGGCAGCACCCTCTTTGCTCCGGCAGCTTTCAGCTCCTCGGAAGCTTTCTCCACGCTCTCTTTCCATCCTGTGATAACGATCTGTCCCGGACAGTTATAGTTGGCGATGGTCACACCTTCGATCGGATCAACGACCTTCTCGATATCCTCACCTTTCATGCCCAGCACTGCCGCCATCGTTCCTTTTCCGCCCGGCACCGCGTTCTGCATAAGGATACCGCGCTTTCTCACTGTCGTGATCGCATCCTCTGTGCTCATCCCGCCTGCCGATACGATCGCGCAGTACTCACCGAGACTTAATCCTGCTGTCACGTCAGCCTTCAAGCCCCGCTCTCTCAACACATGTTCCATTGCCAGACAGACAGTCACAAGCGCTGCCTGCGTATACTCTGTCTGGTCCAGCTTATCATTTTCTTCAAAGCATAACGCTTTCATATCTATATCCAGCAGTTCCGTCGCCTTGTCGATGACTTTTCTTGCTGTTTCACTCTGTTCATAAAAATCTTTGCCCATTCCGGCTTTCTGTGCTCCCTGTCCCGGGAACATAAATGCGATCTTACTCATAGAAACCTTTGCCTCCGATCAGATCATCTGTCTCTTTTACAAGTTTCTGGATCAGGTCATGGCATGACATCTTTTCTTTGACCATGCCGGCAATCTGTCCTGCCATCACACTTCCTGTCTTCACATCGCCGTCTACGACTGCACGTCTTAATCCGCCCAGTGTCAAAAGCTCCAGCTCCTCAAACGGAGCGCCTTCCTGTTCTTTCTTCAAGTATTCTTTTGTCATCTGGTTTCTCAGGGCACGTACCGGATGTCCTGTCGAACGTCCTGTTACTCTTGAGTCGATATCTCTTGCCTTGATGATCATGTCTTTATAATTTTCATGAACCTGAGATTCATTCGTAACCACAAAGTGAGTTCCCATCTGCACGCCCTGGGCGCCAAGCATAAACGCTGCCGCGATTCCTCTTCCGTCAGCAATACCGCCCGCGGCGATGACCGGGATATTCACTGCATCTACGACCTGCGGTACAAGTACCATTGTCGTATTCTCACCAATATGTCCGCCGGCCTCGGTTCCCTCTGCAACAAGAGCGTCAGCTCCGCATCTCTCCATACGCTTTGCAAGCGCTACGGATGCGATAACCGGGATTACCTTGACTCCGGCTTCTTTCCACATCTTCATATATTTCTCCGGAGAACCCGCGCCTGTTGTAACAACTTTTACGCCTTCCTCCACGATAACCTTTGCCACATCGTCCGCATACGGACTCATCAGCATAATATTCACTCCAAATGGCTTGTCAGTGAGCTTCTTTGCTTCTCTGACCTGTTCACGCACCCAGTCAGCCGGCGCACTCGCAGCACCGATCAGTCCCAAGCCGCCGGCTTCGGATACGGCGGCTGCGAGATGATACTCAGCAACCCAGGCCATTCCTCCCTGAATGATCGGATATTCAATTCCTAATAATTCGGTTACTTTTGTTTTCATACTCTACAACCTTTCTTTCTCTTAAAATGAATCAGTCTTATTTGTGTGCCTCAAGATATTTTACTACATCGCCGATCGTATTGATCTGCTCCAGATCCTCAGACGGGATCTCTACATCGAACTCTTCCTCAAATGCCATTACCATTTCAAACAGGTCTAAGGAATCAGCTCCAAGGTCATCTTTGAAAGATGTCTCCTCTGTAAGTGTGTCAACGTCTGCATTTAATGAGTCTGCTACGATTTCTTTGATCTTCTCTAACATGGTTTCTCTTTTCCTTTCTTTCTTGAAAATATTTTCCCTTCAGGGGGATATTATATCGCTCCGCCATGCGGAGAGAATGTATTGTAATCCGGCTGATGCCGGTGATTACCATTCAAACAGGCTTGCCGCCCAAGTAAGCCCTGCGCCGAATCCTGCCATCATGATCTTCTGTCCTTTTTTTAACATTCCTTTACGGTTCATCTCATCGATGAGGATCGGCACTGTCGCCGCAGAAGTATTTGCATACTCCTCAAGATCCATAGGAAACTTTGAGATATCTGTCTTCAGTCTCTTAGCTACTGCTTCTATGATTCTCCGGTTTGCCTGATGGAGGACAAAATAATCAATCTCATCCAGTGAATTTCCCGACTCTTCCAGAACTTCTTCTATAATTTCGGGAACTTTACGGACAGCAAACTTAAACACTCCCTGCCCGTCCATATGGATATAAGATTCTTTTACTGCGCCGGGCTCCAGCTCTTTTTCCCAGTTCTTCCTGTGTCTGCTTAACCCTGTCAGCGCCGGACCTTTCACACCGTCCGAATGGGCTACCATGTGTACCGGACTTCCCTCTTCTGCTCTCAGAAGAGCTGCTCCTGCGCCGTCACCGAACAGAATACATGTACTTCTGTCTGTCCAGTCGATCATGTTGCTCATACTGTCCGCGCCGATCACCATAACTGTCCGGCACAGTCCCGCGCTTATGTATGCCTGTGCAGTATTGAAGGCAAGTACAAATCCCGTACATGCCGCGTTCAGGTCATATCCCACTGCATGCGACGCACCGATCGTCTTCTGAACCTCACATGCGGCACATGGAAAAACAGTCTCCGATGATGAAGTTGCTACAAGGATCATATCAATCTCCTCCGGATTGATCCCGCTCTGTTCCACGGCACGCAGCGCAGCCTGTCCCGCCATGTAGGAGGTTGTCTCTTCACCGATAATGTGACGCTTTCCGATTCCGGTTCTCTCCCGTATCCACTCGTCGTTCGTGTCCACGATTTTAGACAGATCGTCATTGTCCATCACGTGCGGAGGTACGTAAGAGCCGGTTCCACATATTTTTCCAACCATTTCTTTTCTCCAAATCTCTCAAATTTACTTTGAGTTTTAAATACTTTGACTCTCAAAGTATATCACACTGAACCTATTTGTCAATATAGTTTTGTAATAATTATGTAACAATAATTAACTTAATTTATCTCTAAAAAAGGTGTTCAAGCCTCTTATTGATAAGAGACGTGAACACCTTGCACATACCCAGTATATTTATTTCACAATCCCGCTGCAGATACTCCGGCTTTCACCGCGCCGGCAAGCACCATGACAAGAATCGGATTCATCTTGAACTTCTGTAACAGCACAACACATATTACAAAAATAACAACCAGCGTCCAGTTTATCCCCGCAAGTGAAATCAGCTCCGCGCTCCCCCAGAACGCGGTGATCAGTACTGAGATTCCGGCCGAAGCGATCATTGCCACTACAGCGGGACGTAGAGAATTGAGCACGCTCTGCAGCATACTCATATTACGGTACTTAAGGTACAGTTTCGCAATGAGCATTACAATAATGCATGAAGGCAGTATACATCCCGCTGTCGCCGCAAGCGCTCCCGGGATTCCTGCAATCTTAATTCCTACAAATGTTGCGGAATTGATTGCAATCGGCCCCGGCGTCATCTGGGAAATCGTAATCAGGTCCGTAAACTCTGCCATATCAAGCCAGTTATGGGAAGTGACGACCTGCTCCCTGATCAGAGGCATTGCTGCATATCCCCCGCCAAAACTGAACAATCCGATCTTCAGGAAACTGTAAAACAGCTGCAGATAAATCATTTTGCAGTCCTCCTCTCTCTCAGCAGTGTTCTCACCACACCGATCAGCAGGCATACTGTCACGATATAAATAACATTGATACCGAATATACATGACGCTGCAAATGCTCCCAGCATAATAATGATCGATCCTGCATTTTTCCCCTTTATGATCCCCTCGCCCATCTCAAACACAACTGCCGCGATAACCGCTCCCACTCCTGCCTGCATCCCTTCAAGAAGCTGTGCAATAATGTAATTCTCCCGGAATGCATTATAGAACACCGAGATCAGAGAAATAGTAAGGAAGGGCGGAATAACCGTCCCCGCAATAGCTGTAAGTGCGCCGATCACTCCCGCCAATTTGTATCCCACCACAATCGCGCCATTTACCGCAACAGCACCCGGGGAGGATTGTGCGATTGCAACCAGATCCAGCATCTCATCTTCCTCGATCCAATGACACTCGTCTACAAATTTCTTCTTCATCAGCGTCACGATCACATACCCTCCGCCGAATGTAAATGCACTCAGATATATTGTCGATACAAAAAGCTTCACTAAAACTTGTTTCCTATTTTCCATGTACTAAACTCATCTCCATTCTCCGCACCTAAGTATATCCTTGGTTGATTCATAAGTAAAATAGTATTATTCTATATAATATATAACATTTTGATTATGAATTGGCACAGGCACGCATCTCCACCATGGCTCATTGAGTCAGACGGCGTGCGGAAAGGAAATCCGACATGACACTCCGGCATATAAAAATATTCGCAGCTGTATTCCATAATAATAGTATTACAAAAGCTGCAGAGGAACTGCACCTTGCACAGCCCTCCGTCAGCCTTGCCGTACGGGAACTGGAAGAATATTATGGCATACGCCTGTTTGACCGGATCGGCAGACATATTGCTCCCACGGAATGCGGGAAAGAATTCTATAAATATGCCATCCACATCGTCTCTCTTTTCGACGAAATGGAAAAAAAGATGCGGAACTGGGATACTTTCGGCACTCTCAGGATTGGAGCCAGCATTACTATCGGTACACACATTCTCCCGATACTGATCCGCGGATATCAGGAACAATTTCCGTCTCTGACACTTGAGGCCAAAGTCGGCAAATCAGCATCCATTGAAGACGCACTTATCCGCAGCGACATCGATCTGGGGCTTATCGAAACGCAGCCCTCCCATCCTGATCTGCGCGCTGAAACTTTTATGCAGGACAGTATGTGCGCCATTGTCCCGCCCGATCATCCGCTTGTTTCAGCATCATCAATCTCTCTCGCAGAGCTCTCCCGTTTTCCTTTCCTTATGAGAGAAAAAGGCAGCGCCGGACGGGAATTGCTTGACGCCAGTTTTTCCCTTCAACAGATTTCTGTCCATCCAAGATGGGAGAGTACAAGCACGCAGGCAATTGTTAAAGCAGTTGCCGAAGGGCTGGGTGTGGCGGTGCTTCCTTATCTGCTTGTAAAAAAAGACATCGAGGAGGAAACAGTCCGTCAGATTCCTCTCAATCGGCCGATTCGGCGAAACCTGAATATTATTTATCATAAAAGCAAATTTCTGACGGATAATATGAAATCATTTATGGAAGCCTGTAAAAAATACGGGAAGTCTGTTGAGTAGACTTCCCGTATCTCTATATTATTATAAGGTTTCAATAAATCCAAGCAGATCATTCAGAGATCCTGTATATTCCGATTCAATCGGCAGGTTCTTTTTATTTTCCATCGTATCTGTTACAAGATATGTCTTCACACCGAGCGTTCTGATGGAGAGGTCTTCTCCCACATCATTGCCCACCATCAGGCATTCCGCCGGATCAAGCCGGAATTGTTCAAGAATATTTCTGAAATACTCCGGATTGGGCTTACAATATGTACATGTCTCATATGTAGTAATCACTTTAAAATCCTGTGCGTCCAATCCAGCCCACCGGATACGATTGAGCGTAGCACAACGCGGAAATACCGGATTAGTGGCAAGATACGTCTCGAATCCTCTCTCTTTCGCTCTCTTTACGATCCGATCAGATACAGGATCAGGCTTCGTCGTGCATACTGCCTTATTAAAGTCATTTTCATAAAACTTCAAGGCAATCCTTTCCGACTCTTCCACCGGCAATGGCAATTCCGGCTCCATATAGCTCCAAAAAGCTTCCCGGTTTGTCCGGCTCCCGTCATTTTTCACCATTGCCTCATATCCTGCCCACACAGCGCCGATAAATTTCTTCGGATTGACAGACACACCCTCGTTTATATAGGATTTGGCGAGCAGCGGCATATAATATTTTACAAATTCATCCTGCACCATGGGGAGCAATGTCCCATCGAGATCGAATAAAATATGTCTGATACTCATATCCGGCTGATTATCCCATCATGATCTCTGAAATAGCGTCCATGATCTTGTCATGACATCCGCCGCATCCTGTAGAACAATGTGTGATTTTCTGTACTTCGTCAAATGCAGAGAGAACATCATCGAATTTATCCATCTGATGCAGTGCATTCTCCACATCTGCATAAGATACCTGCTTGCAATTACAAATCATTCCTGTACTCATCTTTTCTGTCTCCTTTCAAAACAAATATGTATCTTAAATTACTCACAGCTACATCATATACCAAATGGACAGAAAAAGCAATTTCCGTCTGTTCTGTTCCATGTCAGTTATCTATTGAAAATTTTCCCATCACCCTCGATTTCTCTCAAAAAGAAAAGACCAAAGCAGGCTGCTTTAGTCTTTTTCCAATGCCGCAGGCCGGGGTCGAACCGGCACGGGTATTACTACCCACGGGATTTTAAGTCATTTTGTGCCAACCGATTTTTCCAGAATGATTTGGTACGAAATGGAACCTAGAGTCCCGAAAAATGGGGATTTTTTACCGGCTCGAAAAAGCCTGACTAATAAATTTCTTGCAAACTCAGTATAAATCAAGAATTTGTCTTTGGCAAGGCTTTTTCGATGCAAAAGGGATGATGGAGGGATATTGGCAGGATA
>CAKNJS010000006.1 GCA_930986645.1 uncultured Lachnoclostridium sp. | reverse complement strand
GCGCACGGCTGGGGGCCGTGAGGTCGCAGGTTCGAATCCTGTCACCCCGATGAATTAAAATTATTACACGTTAATGAATTATCATAAGGGATCAGATCGGGCGAAGGCTTCATACCGAAACTGGTTCCTTATCTGTTATAAGCGAGATTTCAGCGGAAAGCGATGGTAGTATGAAGAGCAGGATTGTACGTCCGGTCAACCGGCGGGGACAGAACAGCGGCAACAGAAGAAAGAAAGGAAGCGTCTCAGGAGATACACAGCCGATGAGGCCTGTCGGGCAGAATGTCAGGCAGAGCAGGTATGGAGATACGCAGCCTGTCCGGCCTGTGAGTTCACGCTCGGGATACAGTACATATACGAATGCATACAGACAGTCGATTGACCGAAGAAGAGAGATGCTTCGGACTCCGCAGCCGCAGACTGAAAACAGGCGGAAACGTC
Organism: uncultured Lachnoclostridium sp.; assembly: GCA_930986645.1. GTDB lineage: Bacteria > Bacillota > Clostridia > Lachnospirales > Lachnospiraceae > Mediterraneibacter. The sequence goes on along the minus strand of CAKNJS010000006.1, from coordinate 94,988 downwards.
CGGCGGCAAAAGCAAAGAGAGGCAGCGTAAGCAGGCTGCTTGCAGGCAGGAAGCGCAGAAACGGGGCAGCTGCCGGAGAGATGTATTTTGATTATGATCTGCTGCTTGTCATTATTTTTCTTATGTGTTTCGGACTTGTCATGCTGTACAGCGTAAGTTCCTATGAGGCGGATGCGGATTTCGGAAATGATCTGTATTATTTTACCAGACAGGCTCTGATCGGCGCGGCGGGATTTGTGGTGATGTTTCTTGTCTCTAAGATCGATTATCATATTTACGGCGCATTTGCAACAGAGATCTATATATTTGCAATGTTTATGATGGCTCTGGTCCGTACGCCTTTGGGGCTTACGCTGAACGGTGCCAGAAGGTGGATAAAGCTTCCCGGCGGTCAGACTCTCCAGCCTGCCGAGATTACGAAGATTGCGGTCATACTGTTTATTTCGTACGAGTTGTGCCGTTTGGGAAGGAAAGCTTATACACTGGCAGGAATTGTCAGGGTATTGGCGTTCGGAGCGATAGCTTCGGGAGGCGTCCTTTTCCTGACGGATAATCTGAGTACGGCCATCATTGTAATGGCAATTACCTGTATTCTGATTTTTCTCATACATCCGAAGACAAAGCCTTTTGTGGCGATTATTATAGCTGCGGTGATCATAGCTGTAATCGGGATTGCTGTTTTGTCGGTGATTGCGGCAAACAGTGATAATTTCAGAATTCAGCGTATTATTTCATGGCTGAATCCGGAGGCAACAGCGTCTGACGGAAGTTATCAGGTAATGCAGGGGCTTTATGCCATCGGAAGCGGCGGTTTCTTCGGAAAAGGTCTTGGAAACAGCACCCAGAAGCTCGGTGTGATCCCGGAAGCGCAGAATGATATGATCCTTGTGGTAATCTGTGAAGAACTGGGAGTGTTCGGGGCGCTTCTGATCCTGATTCTGTTCGGGGTCCTGCTGTACAGGCTGATGTTTATAGCTCAGAATGCGCCGGATCTGTATGGCTCTCTGATCGCTGCCGGAATTTTTGCACATATCGCTATTCAGGTTATTTTTAATATAGCGGTTGTCACGGGACTGTTTCCCACTACAGGTATTACGCTGCCGTTTATCAGTTACGGAGGTACGGCCATTCTGTTCCTGATGGCAGAGATGGGAGTAGCGCTGGGGATTTCGAGAAGGATCAGGCTCGAAGACTGAGCTGTTATATAGAAAAAATTCACAAGATTCCCCTTTCTTTCTATGGTAATGTATGGTATAGTGGTATGTGGTATTGAAAACTACTTGTTATGAGGGCGCGAGATATACATTGCAGTTCGGGAGGGATCATTGTGGATTATAAGATTATTGTAGACAGCTGCGGAGAGCTGACTCACAGAATGAAAGCGAGCGGAATCTACGAGACGGCTTCGCTCAGTATGGAAGTGGACGGAGATATTATCGTGGATGATACGTCTTTTGATCAGGCGGATTTCCTGCGCCGCGTGGCGGCAAGTCCGGAATGTCCAAAGTCTTCCTGCCCTTCTCCGGAGGAATACATGGAGCTGTATGCGGGCAGCGAGAAGAGAGTGTATGCAGTGACCCTTTCTTCGGAATTGAGCGGTTCATACAATAGTGCGCAGCTTGGGAAAAAGCTCTGGATCGAGGAGCACGGAGAGGACGAAAAGCAGATTTACGTGTTTAATTCCCGGTCTGCTTCGGTGGGTGAGACTCTTATCGGACTTAAGATACAGGAGTGTGAGGAACAGGGACTTGGTTTTGATGAGACAGTCAGCACAGTGGAAGAATATATAGAGAGCCAGCACACGTATTTCGTGCTTGAAAATCTGGATACGCTGCGCAAGAATGGCCGTCTCACAGGTATTAAATCATTTGTGGCCAGCGCCCTTAATATTAAACCGGTTATGGGATCTACACCTGAAGGCACGATCTGCCAGCTCGGACAGGCAAGAGGCATGAAACGAGCTCTTGTTAAGATGACGGACCAGATTGCACGGGAAGGAAAAGCGACGAAAGACAAACTGCTGGCGATTGCCCACTGTAATTGCCCGGAACGGGCCAGAGAAGTAGAACGGATGCTTCTTGAAAAGATCCGCGTAAGGGACAGTTTTATTGTCGATACTGCGGGAATCAGCACGATGTATGCCAATGACGGAGGAATAATAGTTGTACTCTGAAGATGATTGTGGTAAACTGACATTATGTGGCTGCAGCAGACAACAGGCGGCCGTTAGTGAAAGGAGCCGGTACAGATGAGCCAGGAGAAGGTTGACAGATATAAACAGGAAAAGGCGAACAGAAAGAAGATCATGCGTAAGCAGAAAGTGATGAATATTGTCAGAAAGGGCGTGCTTGCTCTGGCAGCGATTGCTCTTGTGGCATGGCTCGGGTATTCTGCTTATGATATATATGATTCGGGAAAAGAGAGAGTGGTTGCTGAGGTCAATTATGATGCAGTGACAAATTATCTGAATGGTCTTTCTGCTCAGGACACTGCAGAATAAAAAATCCACTTAAAAACAAGATATCGAACTAAAACACAACATGTAGGTGACAGGTCAAATCCCATCACCTACATGTTCTTTTTTTGCCCGAAAACAGCAGGTTTTTCTGCTCTTTTTGAACTTCCGGGCACACAAAAAAATCAAAAAAAGGGGTTGAAAAAGGGAGTGTGGTGGTTTAGAATGGTGACAAGTGGTAAAGAGTGGTGGCTAGTGGTATAAAGTGGGGAGCGATGTGGAGGCTCACAATAAGAGAAAGGATTCCAGATGTTATTAGGAGAGTTTAACCATAGCATTGATGAAAAGGGAAGACTCATCATCCCGGCAAAACTGAGGGATGACCTTGGTGACAGTTTTGTCATCTGTAACGGACTGGAAGGCTGCCTCTTTGTATACTCTCAGGAAGAATGGAATAAATTCGTCGCCGAGCTTGAAACCTTACCACGTATGAATAAGGATGCCAGAATCTTTAAACGCTATTTCTTCGGAAGCGCGTCTGAGGGCAGTTTCGACAAGCAGGGGAGAGTTCTTGTACCGCCGTCACTTAGAAAGGCAGCGCATCTGGAGAAAGACGTTGTCCTTGTGGGAGTTCAGGACCGCGTGGAAATCTGGGACAAGGCTCTGTGGGAAGAGCGCAGTCAGGTTAGCGAAGAAGATCTGGATGCCATTGCAGAGCGTATGGAAGCAATAGGAATCAGGATCTGATTTAGGAGGAGACTATGGCATTCAATCACACATCCGTCCTGCTCAAAGAGACTGTGGACGGGCTTAATGTCAAACCGGACGGCATTTATGTGGACGCTACGCTGGGGGGCGGAGGTCACGCATATGAGGTGTGCAGCAGGTTAAATGACAAGGGGAGATTTATAGGAATAGACCAGGATGCCGACGCCATTGAGGCGGCGGGCAAACGACTGGAAGGCTTCGGGGAGAAGGTCACGATAATACGGAGCAATTACCGTGATATGAAGCCGCAGCTCCACAAAATAGGCATTGATAAAGTCGACGGGATCGTCATTGACCTCGGAGTATCATCCTATCAGCTGGATACGGCCGAGAGGGGATTTTCATACCGGGTGGATGCGCCTCTTGATATGAGGATGGATCAGCGGCAGAGGATGACGGCGCGTGATATTGTCAATGACTACAGTGAATCGGAACTTTATCGGGTGATCCGTGATTATGGAGAAGACAGATTTGCTAAGAATATTGCAAAGCATATCGCAGCGGAACGCAGGAAAGGACCGATCGAGACAACAGGACAGCTGAATGAGATTATACGGCATGCCATTCCAATGAAAATTCAGAAGACATCAGGACATCCGTCAAAACGGACATTTCAGGCGATCAGGATTGAACTGAATCACGAGCTGGATGTGCTGAAGAGTTCACTGGATGACATGATCGATATGTTAAATCCGGGAGGCCGGATCTGCATCATAACATTTCATTCGCTGGAGGACAGAATCGTGAAGAGTGCGTTTCGAAAGAACGAGAATCCATGTACCTGTCCGAGCCACTTTCCCGTATGTGTGTGCGGAAAAGTATCAAAAGGGAAAGTGATAACAAGGAAGCCGATCCTCCCGACAACGGAGGAAATGGAGTCCAACAGTCGTTCAAAGAGCGCAAAGCTTCGAATATTTGAACGTGCGTAAATAACAGGGAGTAGTTAAGATATATGTTTTGACGGGAAGGGGAGAGCCCGGAGAAACAAAAAACAGGAAAGGGGCAGTTCGCTATGGCAGCAGGGTACAGCACATATAATAATAGAAGATCTGATCACAGGGGAAGAAGTCAGAGGCAGTTCTATGTGTATGGAAATACCGTGCGCCAGGCGGAGCCTGTTCCGGCACGGGCGCCGAAAACGCGTCCGGCGCAGCCACGGCGGACAAGCCGTCAGGTTGCAAGAAACAGAAACAGGGCTATGAGCATCAGTCCGGCATATGCTGTATTTCTTGCAGCAGCGGCTGTGTGCGCAGTTATGGTCTGTGTACTGTATTTGAATCTGCAGTCGGATGTCGTGAGCAGATCTGAGCATATTACGGCTCTTCAGGAAGAGCTGGCTGATCTTACGGAGGCAAATGATACGAGATATAATGCAGCGGCAGATTCCGTTAATCTTCAGACTGTGAAAGATAAAGCGGTAAATGAGATGGGAATGGTGTATGCATCCGAAGGAACAGTGATTGAGTATGACAGTCCTTCCGGAGATTATGTAAAGCAGTACAGCGATATTCCCAAAAGCGGCGTGCTGGCGCAGTCCAGCGAAGCTTCCCGCTGAAACGGTGAGACTGCAGCGGTATTTGATAAGGAATAAGTAATATGGCTGGAAGAAAGAGAAGAAAAAACAGATTTGGATTTTTGACAAAAAAATTCCCCCTAAGAATGCAACGAAAGCTGGTAATGCTATTTATGGCAGTGATACTGGCTTTTGTTGTTCTTATAGGAAGGATTACATGGATTAATGCATCTAAAGGAAGCAGTTATACAAAGGTGGTTCTGGATCAGCAGAATTATAACAGCAGAGTGATCGCATATAAGAGGGGAGACATAGTAGACCGGAACGGCACGAAAGTTGCGACAAGTGAGCGTGTCTACAATGTAATACTTGATGTTATGGTCCTTACTGACAGCGGAGAGAAAGATGATTACATCGAACCGACAAAAGAAGTGCTGGAGGAATGTTTCGGGATTGAAGGAAGCGTTATTGACAAGCTGATAGAAGACAAGCCGAAAAGCCAGTATGAGATTCTGAAAACCGGCGTTGATTATGAGACGGCGCAGAAGTTCAATGCAATCGATGACGACGATAAAAACTATCCCAATGTCAAAGGAGTCTGGCTGGAGGAGGATTACACGAGAACTTATCCTTATGACAGCCTCGCCAGCGATGTGATCGGATTCACTTATTCGGGCAATGCAGGGGCGATCGGAATCGAGAGTGCATATAACGATATCCTCAACGGGACAGACGGCAGAGAGTATGGGTATTTTGATACCGAGTCGTCTCTGGAACGTACGGTAAAGCCGGCGAAAAACGGAGATACAGTTGTTTCGACTATAGACGTGACACTCCAGAGCATTGTCGAAAAGTGTATCCTTGACTTTAATCAGGAGCATGCTGAGGACGGAAAACTTGGAAGTAAGAATACAGCAGTGATGATCATGAATCCAAATACCGGAGAAATTCTGGCGGAGGCATCCTATCCCAATTTTAATCTGAACTCTCCGCGGGATCTGTTCGGTATCTATACGGATGAAGAGTGGGACAAAATGACGGAAGAAGATCAGGTCAATGCGATGAACGATCTGTGGAGAAACTTCTGCGTCAGTGATGCCTACGAGCCGGGATCTACGGCGAAGCCTTTTACCATAGCGGCCGGTCTTGAGACGGGCAAATTGAAAGGTGATGAGACATATTACTGTGACGGCTCTAAAAACGTTCTCGGAACAGATATCAGCTGTGCGCACAAAGAAGGACACGGTACGGAGACCGTGCAGGATGCTTTGGCATATTCCTGTAATGTGGCACTGATGGATATGGCGCTTACGATCGGAGCGGATGATTTTACAAGATATCAGCATATATTCGGTTTTGGTGAATATACCGGCATAGATCTTCCGGGAGAGGCTGAGACGGCAGGACTTTTGTACAGTGCGGATAACATGTCGGATATCGATCTTGCGACGAACTCTTTCGGGCAAAACTTCAATGTTACGATGACGCAGCTTATGTCAGCTTTCTGTTCTCTGGTGAACGGAGGGTATTACTATGAACCTCATGTGGTAAAACAGATTCAGGATGAAGACGGAAATGTAATTGAGACGAAAGATCCTGTACTGCTGCGGAAAACTGTTTCATCTGAAACGTCACAGACTATCAGACAGTACCTTAAAGCGACAATGGACTATGGTACGGGAAAAAGCGCTCAGGTGGACGGATATGAGATCGGCGCCAAGACGGGTACAGCGGAAAAGCTCCCGCGGGGAAACGGAAAATATCTGCTCTCCTATATTGCGTGCGCCCCGGCCAGCAATCCTGAAGTGGTAATCTATGTGGTGATCGATGAGCCGAATGCGGAAGTTCAGGCGGACAGTTCACTTGTGCTGGGACTGTCCAAAGCGATTATGGAGGAGGCGTTCCCGTATCTGGGCATCACTACGATCGCAGAGAGTGAGAGTACGATCCAGACAGACGGAGAGGATATTGCGGATGCCGGGTATACGGATTACGATGAAAATTATGAGGAGACTTACAATAATCCGGACGGATCCTATATAGATGAAGACTATGACCCGGATCTGGATGACTGGGCGACCGGCGAAACAACAGAATAGAAGCCTGCGGATTGTTTTGATCCGGCAGAATAAGGAATAACCCTGCGAAAGATGTAATATGTTTTAACAACATCTTTTGCAGGGTTATTTGTCTATGAAAAACAGAACATATAATAAGAAGAAAATCCTTGTAGTATTTATCTGCGCCGCGCTGATCCTGTTCGGACTTATCGGCAGACTTGTCTGGCTGATGGTATTTGATGCAGAGTATTATCAGGAACTGGCACAGGATCTGCATGAACGGGAGCGTGAGATTAAGGCCGCAAGAGGGGAGATCGTTGACCGTAACGGTGTTGTTCTTGCTGCGAATCGGACCGTGTGTACCATATCCGTGATCCACAGCCAGATTGAAGATGAGGATCTTGTAACGGAGGTGCTCTGTTCAGAGCTGGGGCTGGAAGAGTCCGAAGTGAGGAAAAAAGTAGAGAAAGTATCATCCATGGAGAAGATTCAGACCAATGTGGACAAGGAAACCGGCGACAGGATCCGGAAATATGATCTGGCGGGGGTGAAGGTGGATGAAGATTATAAACGTTATTATCCGTTTGATGATCTGGCCTCAAGAGTGCTGGGGTTTACCGGGGGTGATAATCAGGGGATTATCGGTCTGGAAGTAAAATATGAGGATTACCTGAAAGGAACCAACGGAACGATCCTGACTGTGACGGATGCAAGGGGCGTAGAGCTTGACGGCGTAGCCGAAGACCGCATCGAGCCTGTTGCCGGAGAGACCCTGCAGGTAAGCCTTGATTATAATATGCAGGCATACTGCCAGCAGGTGGCGGAAAATGTGATGGAGGAAAAGCAGGCGGAAGCTGTTTCCATTCTCCTGATGAATCCGCAGAACGGAGAGATCTATGCCATGGTAAACGTTCCGGAGTTTGATCTGAATAATCCTTATGAGCTGAACACGGGCGTAGATGAGAATTCCCTGTCGGATGAAGAACTTCAGGATCAGCTGAATCAGATGTGGAGAAACCGGTGCATTAACGATACTTACGAACCGGGCTCCACGTTTAAGATCATTACCGCCTCCGCCTGTCTGGAAGAGGGAGTTGTATCTCTCGATGACACGTTTGTATGTCCGGGCTACCGCATAGTGGAAGATCGGAAGATCCGGTGCCATAAAGTGGGAGGTCATGGACAGGAAACGTTTGTACAGGGAATACAGAATTCCTGCAATCCGGTGTTTATGGATATCGGACTCAGACTGGGGGCAGACAGGTTTTATGACTATTTTGAGAAGTTCGGGCTTCTGAAGCTGACAAATGTCGATCTCCCGGGCGAGGCGGGTACTATCATGCACAAGAAAGAGGATATCGGCACTGTGGAACTTGCTACTATGACGTTCGGGCAGTCTTTTCAAGTGACTCCGATTCAGATGGCTGTTACTGTGAGCTCCATTATAAACGGCGGTACAAGGGTAACGCCTCATGTAGCGGCTGCCGTGCTCGATGAAAACGGAGAGAAGATCGAAACATTCGACTATGACAGTGAGAAGGGGATTGTATCAGAAGAGACATCGGAGACAATGCGGATGCTGCTTGAGAGTGTGGTCTCGGAGGGCTCGGGAAAGAATGCATATATAGAGGGGTATTCTATCGGCGGGAAGACGGCTACATCGCAGACTCTGCCCAGAAGTGCCAATAAGTATATATCCTCATTTATCGGGTTCGCTCCGGCGGACGATCCGCAGATTCTCGGAATGGTTATCATCCATGATCCCAAGGGGGTGTACTACGGAGGGACAATCGCCGCACCGGTCCTCAGGGATATTTACGACAATGTGCTTCCCTATCTCGGGATTGAAAAAAATCAGACGATGGTATATACTAAATGAGATGTTCAGAAAAGGGGGAGGCCCCTGTATGAAACGAAAGAGATGAAGAGGTGGATTTATGAGTAGTCATGTAGTGATTCCGGTGCTGGTTTCCTTTGCCGTGAGCCTTGTACTGGGGCCGGTTGTCATTCCTTTTTTAAGAAAACTGAAGATGAAACAGACGGAACGTGTGGACGGTGTGCAGTCCCATCTTAAGAAAGCAGGTACGCCTACGATGGGCGGGATTATTATCCTGATAGCAGTGATCGTGACCTCCCTTTTTTATGTACGGGATTACCCGAGAATTATACCGGTCCTGTTTCTGACGGTTGCGTTCGGCCTGATCGGTTTCCTTGATGATTATCTTAAAGTTGTCCTGAAGCGTTCAGACGGGCTGATGCCGATGCAGAAGATGGCTCTGCAGATTGTTGTTACCGCTGTATTCGCATTCTATCTTGTGAAGGTGGCAAAAATACCGCTGACGATGCTTGTACCGTTTTCCGGAGGATATTACTGGGATATCGGCTGGCTGGCTGTTCCGGTTCTTTTCTTTGCGGTGATCGGAACTGTAAACGGGACTAATTTTACAGACGGACTTGACGGTCTGGCGTCCAGTGTTACGGTGCTTGTCGCTACATTTTTTACAGTTGTTGCAATCGGGACGAAGAGTGGAATTGAGCCGATTACCTGCGCTGTTGTAGGTGCGCTGCTTGGATTTCTCTTGTTTAATGTATATCCTGCAAGTGTGTTTATGGGAGATACAGGGTCGCTTGCACTGGGCGGTTTTGTCGCCGGTACGGCATATATGCTTCAGATGCCCTTGTTTATAATTATCGTGGGATTCATCTATCTGGTGGAAGTGGCATCAGTTATTATTCAGGTTACTTATTTTAAAAAGACAGGCGGAAAGCGTATCTTTAAGATGGCTCCGATCCACCACCATTTTGAGCTCTGCGGATGGTCGGAGACGAGAGTGGTAGCTGTGTTCTCGGTTATTACAGCACTTCTCTGCCTGATCGCTCTTATGGGGGTATAGTACGATGAATTTAAAAGACAGTAAAGTACTTGTGTTCGGATCCGGAATCAGCGGAGAAGCGGCAGCAGGTCTGCTGATGCGCGAAGGTTCTGATATCGTTCTTTATGACGGAAATGAAAAACTGGATGCGGACAGAATCAAAAGCGAGATACTGGAACAGGCACAGACTAAAGAGCATGAAAAACTGCCGGGAACTGTCAGTGTAGTACTCGGAAAGTTCCCGGAACAGATGCTGGATGAACTGGACCTCACCGTGATGAGTCCGGGCGTTCCGACCGATCTTCCGGTGGTGGAAAAAATGAGAGAAAAAAATATTCCGATCTGGGGCGAGATTGAGCTGGCTTATGCCTGCGGAAAAGGCGATGTGCTTGCTATTACAGGCACAAACGGTAAGACGACGACTACCTCTCTGCTGGGCGAGATCATGAAAAATGCCAGAGAGAGTGTATTTGTTGTAGGTAATATCGGAAATCCGTATACAAGCATTGTTCCGCAGACAAAGGAAGACTCCGTCATTGTTGCGGAGATAAGCAGTTTCCAGCTCGAGACGGTGCACAGTTTCCGTCCAAAAGTCAGTGCGATTCTTAATATTACTCCGGATCATCTGAACCGTCACCATACGATGGAGGCGTATATCGAGGCAAAAGAACGGATCGCCTCTAACCAGACTCCGGATGATTTTTGTGTACTTAATTATGAAGATGAAGTTCTCCGTAAATTCGGAGAAAGCCTGAATGCTCAGGTTCTATATTTCAGCAGCCGGCGTAAACTTAACAGAGGCGTATATTTAGACGGCAGCACAATAGTCTGCTGTATAGATGAGCCGATCGCTGTGTGCGGTACGGATGAACTGCAGATCCTTGGTACACACAACTATGAAAACGCAATGGCAGCCATAGCGATGGCATACGCATACGGCGTGCCCATGGATGTGATCAGAAAGACGCTGAAGGAATTCCGCGGTGTGGAACACCGGATTGAGTTTGTGGCTGAGAAGAATGGTGTTGCCTATTATAATGATTCCAAGGGAACGAATCCTGATGCAGCGATCAGGGGTATTCAGGCGATGAACCGTCCGACTGTACTGATCGGCGGTGGATATGACAAGGAATCTTCTTATGATGAGTGGATCAATGCATTTGACGGCAAGGTGAAAAAGCTTGTGCTGATCGGCGCGACCCGCGAGAAAATCGCTGAGACAGCAAAGAGGCTCGGCTTTACGGATATTGTCATGGCGGATACTTTTGAGGAAGCCTTTGAAAAATGTGTGGAATATGCGCAGCCCGGTGATGCAGTGCTTCTTTCTCCTGCATGTGCGAGCTGGGGAATGTTTAAAAATTATGAAGAACGCGGAGATAAATTCAAAGAACTTGTAGAACAGCTATAAGGGGTGAATTTTGATTGGAGCGTTCCGAAAAGAGGAGACATTATGACGAAACGCTGCTGACCGTGGTGATTATACTTGTAGTAATCGGATTGGTTATGCTGTACAGCACCAGTGCCTATAATGGTGAAGTGAAGTTTCACGATCCTTTCTACTATTTGAAAAAACAGGGATTTGCCACTTTTATCGGTATTCTGGGTATGGTGATCGTATCGAGGATAGACTATCACCGGTGGGCGAAGCTTGCCGTACCGGGATATCTGGCCGCAATTGCCCTGTCAGTAGCGGTTATGCTCTTCGGAGATGAATATAACGGGTCCAAAAGATGGCTGTCTTTGGGCCCTGTTTCTTTTCAGCCCTCGGAATTCGCGAAGGCAGCTGTAATATTGTTCCTTGCCTGCCTTGTAACCAGATATTCGAAGAAAATGGATAAATTCAGAACACTGGTTCTTATGATGCTTCCGGTTCTTCCTATTGTGGCGCTTGTTGGCGCGAGCAACTTAAGCACTGCGATTATCATTCTGGGAATTGCCGTAGTACTGGTCTTTGTGGCCAGTCCGAAATATTCCCAGTTTATCTGGATGGGAACAGCGGGAATAGCTTTTATGGCAGTATTCCTCGCTATGGAGAGCTACAGGCTTGAACGGCTTGCTATCTGGCGTAATCCGGAACAGTATGAGAAGGGATATCAGACACTGCAGGGGCTGTATGCAATCGGAAGCGGCGGTCTTTTTGGAAGGGGACTGGGAAATAGTGTGCAGAAACTGGGATTTCTCCCGGAGGCACAGAACGATATGATTTTTTCAATTATCTGCGAAGAACTGGGGCTGGCGGGCGCCGGGATTATTATCTTCCTGTTCCTTCTGCTGATATGGCGGTTTTTTGTGATTGCTGTGAAAGCGCCGGATCTTTTGGGAGCTCTTATTGCCTCCGGGGCGATGGCGCATATGATGATACAGGTGATATTGAACATTGCAGTTGTCACGAATTCCATTCCCAATACAGGGATCACTCTTCCCTTTATCAGCTACGGCGGAACCTCCGTTGTGTTTCTTCTGCTGGAAATGGGGCTTGTGCTGAGCGTGTCGCGTCTGGTAGAATAAACAGATAAACCGCACGGTGCGGTCCTGATCTGAGCGGAAAGAATTGAAAACGGCGGCTGGCCGTCAGAATACTAAGGAGGCATAGATACATGAAAAAGAAGAAAAAGCGCAGGAAGGTGTGGCGCATCATACTCGTTGTACTGCTGGCTCTGATTATACTGGCGGCAGCGGCTGTGCTGCTGTTCCGCACGCGTTCGGTGGAAGTGGAAGGCAACTCCTATTACAGCGACAATACGATTGCAACATGGGTGCAGAGAGATGATCTTTCTTTCAATACATTGTATATTCTATTTCGCTATGATATTGCGGACGCGGAACTCCCGGCCGGTGTGGAACGGCTCAGGGTCTCCCTGAAAAATCCATGGACTGTCCGCGTGAATGTGGAAGAAAAAGAGATGGCCGGATATGTAGATTACGACGGAGCGTATCTTTATTTTGACCGGGATGGAACGGCTGTCCTGAAGACCAAAAAGCTGATGGAGGGTGTGCCGTATATAGAAGGACTGGCCTTTGATGAGACTGCGGCAGAAATAGGGAAAACTCTTCCGGTGGAGGACGAGACTATTTTCGGCCGTATCACGGAGGTATCGGATAATCTGAAAAAATACAGCCTTACTCCTGACAAGATGTCCTGTGCGGATGGGGATATCCGTGTGTATTTCGGAGTCGTGGAAGTGCTTCTCGGAAGCGGAGATTATGACCTGAAACTTCAGCAGGTGCCTCCGATACTGCAGAAACTGTCAGAATTGTATCCGGATACGGCAGGAACACTGCATCTGGAAAATTATGATTCTGATTCCGAGTCGATCTCGTTCGTGCCGGCCGGATAACCGGCGCATGCCATGCAGGCTGGATAGTATTGAAATAGTATAAAAAATCAGAAAAATAGGAAAAAATCTATTGATTATTTACGGAAAAGACTTTATTATATACTTATTGGATTGTAAGGTTCAATAATAAAAAGGGATGTATAAGAAATTAATAAGACGACAAAGGAGGAAATACTCTTGTTAGAAATTAAAACCAACGAATCGGAAGCGGCCGCAAGAATAATTGTTGTCGGAGTAGGCGGCGGCGGAAATAACGCTGTGAACCGCATGATCGACGAGCAGATTGCGGGTGTGGAATTTATCGCAGTAAATACAGATAAGCAGGCTCTGCAGCTCTGCAAGGCACCGACTCTTATGCAGATCGGTGAGAAACTTACAAAGGGGCTTGGCGCCGGTGCACAGCCTGAGGTAGGAGAGAAAGCAGCAGAGGAAAGTTCAGAAGAAATTTCAGCAGCTCTGAAAGGTGCGGATATGGTATTCGTTACCTGCGGTATGGGCGGCGGAACAGGTACCGGAGCAGCTCCGGTCATTGCACGTATTGCAAAAGAGCAGGGGGCTCTGACCGTAGGTGTAGTAACAAAGCCGTTCCGTTTTGAATCCAAAACAAGAATGCAGAATGCGCTGAACGGTATTGATAAATTAAAAGAGAATGTTGACACGATTATCGTGATTCCGAATGATAAACTTCTTGAAGTCGTTGACAGACGCACGACAATGCCTGAAGCTCTTAAGAAAGCGGATGAAGTGCTTCAGCAGGGTATTCAGGGTATTACAGACCTGATCAATGTGCCGTCTCTGATCAATCTGGATTTCGCAGATATCCAGACAGTTATGAAGGACAAGGGTATTGCACATATCGGTATCGGTTCCGGACGCGGTGACGATAAGGCTCTCGAGGCTGTGAAAGAAGCGGTTGCAAGCCCGCTGCTTGAGACAACAATTCAGGGAGCATCCAACGTCATTGTCAATGTATCTGGTGATATTACTCTTATGGATGCATCTGATGCAGCTGATTATGTACAGGAGCTTGCAGGAGAGAGTGCAAGTATTATCTTCGGTGCTATGTATGATGATACGAAGTCTGATGAGTGTACAATCACTGTTATTGCCACAGGCTTACATAATGTAGGCGGAAGCGCTTCCAAGTTAAAGGCAAGACTGGAAGGACAGCAGAAGGTGGGCTCTATCCTGCCTAATGGCGAGTCACCGGTAAGAAGCCGTCTTGACAGTGAAAATAAGAGAACTGCAGCAAGCACAGCTTCATCAAGACCGCAGGGCGGAACAATGCCGACACTTCAGCCGAGGACTCCGTCCAGCACTGTAAAAGAGCAGTCTATTAAGATTCCGGATTTCTTCAAGAAATAGAAAATAAAAATATAGTTTATGTAAAATGATTAAAAGCTCTGTACGGGATACCGTACAGGGCTTTTTTTGATACTTACTGTTTTGTTCCATACCGGCACTTTCTGCTGTCGAAAGATATTTCTGTGTTTCCGTCATTATCTGACAAATTTTTTTCCCGGCCGGGAGATATAATAATTTCCGGATCGTTACCGGAGGAAAGAAGGTGAGGTATGTACTATGAATTGTACATAGATGTGTTTTTTCTGGAAAACTTCATGCTTGACAGTCTTCTTCTCCTGATTGTAAACCGTATAATAAACAACGGACGGTCATATGGACGCCTCCTTTTGGGAGGCGCGGCAGGAAGCCTTTTAACCTGTCTGGTTATTGTACTTCCTTTTCCGTCCGTGCTGCGCCTGATCCTGTTTCACACGCTGGTGGACAGTGCAATGCTGTTTGCGGGCCTTCGGATTACCGGACTGCCTCAGTTTATCCGCGCACTTCTGTTCCTGTATGTGTCAGCATTCTTTATGGGCGGCATCTTGCAGGTTATGCGTCCTTATATGCGGTATGCCAGTCTTTTTTACGCGGCTGCCGTATTAAGCGGAGCAGTGCTTCTGCAATTATGGAAGATTGTTTCTCATATTTGCAGGCAGCAGGGAAAAATTCTGAAAGTGACTCTATATACAGAATATGGACAAAAGTCCATAAAAGCGCTTCTGGATACGGGAAACGAGCTGCGAGACTGCTATACGGGGGATCCGGTGAGTGTTATCGATCCGGAGACAGCGGCAGAAATCTGGAGCTGCGGGGAACCGGAAAAAGGATTTCGTCTGATCCCGTACCGTTGTGTGGGAGGCGAATCAATTATGAAGGTGTTCCGGCTGAAAAAGATATGTATTCATATGGAAGAAGACAGATGGATAGACAATCCTCTGGTGGGAATCGGGGAAGCATATCTGTCCGGTAACAGAGAATATGAGATGATCCTGAATCCGGCGATTTTTTCCGGATGAAATCAAAATATAAATTTGGGAGGAGACTGGATGTTAGTTAATGCAGCGGTTCCGCATCAGTTCAGGATGCGGATTATGCCGGATATCAGAAGCCTGATATTTGGAAATGGAAAGGAAATTCATTACATAGGAGGGACGGAAATTCTGCCGCCTCCGCTGGAAGGCGTACAGGAGAAGGAGATGATCAGCCGTCTGGGTACGGACAACGATGAGACAGCCAAAAAGGCGCTTATAGAACATAATCTCCGTCTTGTCGTCTATATTGCAAAGAAATTTGATAATACCGGAGTAGGAGTGGAAGATCTGATTTCAATTGGAACAATCGGACTTATTAAAGCAATTAATACTTTTAATCCCGCAAAAAAGATTAAATTGGCCACATATGCGTCGAGATGTATTGAAAATGAGATTTTAATGTATCTGCGCCGGAACAGTAAGACAAAACTGGAAGTATCTATTGATGAGCCTCTCAATGTGGACTGGGACGGAAATGAACTGCTTCTGTCGGATATACTGGGGACAGAGGAGGATACAATATACCGGGATCTGGAGAATGAGGCAGAGAGAAAACTTCTCGTACGCGCTCTCAACAAACTGTCCGGGAGAGAAAAAATGATCGTAAAAATGCGTTTCGGTCTGGATAACCCGGAGGGAAGAGAAAAAACCCAGAAAGAAGTAGCGGATATGCTTGGCATTTCACAGTCATATATTTCGCGTCTGGAGAAAAAAATCATGAAAAGACTAAAGCGGGAAATGGTGAGATATGAATAGATAAATTTCGATTTTACGGACTGATAAAATATCCGCCTCCCGGCGAATGTTTTATCAGTTCGAACAATCGAAATACATCTACATATTGTAGTAGTGTGCATAGATTCCGTTTTGCTGCAACAGTGTTTCGTGTGTTCCTCTCTCTGCAATGCCGTCCTCAGTGATGACGATGATTTCATCGGCGTTTCGGATAGTGGAGAGCCGGTGGGCGATGGTGATGGTTGTCCTGCCGGCGGAGAGTTCTTCCAGACTCTGCTGGATCCAGCGCTCGCTTTCATTGTCCAGCGCGCTGGTGGCTTCGTCAAGGACAAGGATTGGCGGATTTTTCAGGAATACGCGGGCGATGGAGATACGCTGTTTCTGCCCTCCGGATAGACGGGCGCCGCGCTCGCCCACAAAGGTGTCGTAGCCATCCGGAAGTTCTTGGATAAAATCGTGTATATTGGCACGTTTTGCTGCTTCGATGATTTCATCCATAGAAGCACCGGGTTTTCCGTAAGCAATATTTTCCCGGATTGTACCTGAGAAGAGATAGACATCTTGCTGCACCATACCGATCTGGGTTCTCAGGCTCTTCAGTGTGAGCGTACGCACATCCCTGCCGTCGATGGTGACCCGTCCGCCTGTTACATCATAGAATCTTGGCAGGAGGGAACAGATGGTTGTTTTCCCGCTGCCTGAAGGCCCGACAAGGGCGATGGATTTTCCCGCCGGGATCTCGAAAGAGACATGGGAGAGGACCGGAGTGTCGTCATCACTGTAATGGAAGGACACATCTTCATAACATACCCGCCCCTTTACATCGGTGAGAGGTTTGGCATCCGGGGCGTCAACAATCTCGGGTTCGGTCTCCATTACATCCAGAAAACGGCGGAAACCTGCCAGACCTTTCTGCATCATTTCAATCAGTTCTACCAGAATCTGGATCGGGCTGATGAAAATGCCGATGTACAGTGCATACATTGCAAGATCCGTAACGTTCATGAGACCGCGGGCAATAAGATATCCTCCGAATACAAGTGTTACGAGATACATCATCCCCTGAAAGAAAAGATTCCATCCCATGAAATTTCCCATACAGTTATAGTTGTTTCGTTTAGATATGAGGAATGCGTGGTTGCTTTTTTTGAATTTTTCCCGCTCTATATCCTCGTTCGCAAAGGACTGGACGACACGGATGCCGGCCAGTGTATCCTGAAGGCTTGAGTTGACGTCACCGATCTTTCTTCGGTTTTCCATAAATGTCTCCTGCATACGCTGGTTCTGGCGGAATGAAAAGATGAACATACACAGGACGAGAACAACAAGAGGCAGAGCCAGCCTCCAGTTAATAAGGAACAGGAAGATGAATGAGCCAATGATCTTTACGACGGAGATAAACAGGTTTTCCGGGCCGTGGTGTGCGAATTCTGCAATGTCGAACAGATCGGAGACGAGTTTGCTCATCATTTGTCCGGAATTGTTCCGGCTGTAGTAGGAAAAGGAAAGCTTTTCATAATGATCAAAGAGCTGCTGACGCATATCCCGTTCCATATTGGCTCCCATCATGTGGCCTTGATAGCTTACATAATATTTGCAGAGGCTTTGGATGATATACATGGCCAGCAGAGCAGCGCCTATTAAGGGCAGTGTGCCGAGAATAGTGCTGCTGTCTTTTGTGAACAGAGTATTGGTCATAGTGCGCAGGATCTGAGGGTAGGCAAGATCCACAATACTGATAAATGCCGCGCAGATCAGATCAATAAAGAAGACGGTTCTGTACGGCGCATAATAATCTATAAATTTTCTGATTGTGTGCATAGTATCACTCCTTGTTACAATTTTATCCCGCTGAACATCTTAGCATATCATTTTCTGCTTGACAAGAAGCTCCCTCCTGTAATAACGTATGAATGTATGTCTTCAATAATATTATCAGAAGGGAAATACGATATGAGACTTTATCTGGCTCCTCTTGAGGGGATTACAGGGTGGATATTCCGCAGTGCTCTCCATGAATGCTTCGGAGGATTTGATAAATATTTTGTGCCGTTTATCAGACCGAATCAGATGGGGCATTTCAGTGCGAGAGAGAAGAAAGATATTTTTCCGGAGCATAATAAGGGGATGTATACAGTCCCGCAGATTTTGACAAACAGACCGGAGGATTTTATACGTACTGCGTCAAAGCTGAAGGAATACGGATACGGAGAAATCAATCTGAATCTGGGCTGCCCGTCTAAAACAGTTGTGACGAAAGGGCGCGGAGCCGGCTTCCTTGCATATCCGGACAGACTGGACAATTTCTTGTACGAGATATTTGAAAAGTGCGAGATCCGCATCTCTGTTAAAACCAGACTGGGGATGGATGAACCGGAAGAATTTCACCGGATTCTCGCCATATATAATAAATATCCGCTGGAAGAATTGATTATTCACCCGCGGGTACAGAAGGATTTTTATAAGAATACACCCGATATGGAAGCGTTTGCCGGGGCATTAAAAAAGAGCAGCAATCCGGTGTGTTATAACGGGGATATTTTTACCATGGCGGATTACGGACGTTTCACGCATATGCAGCCGGATGTTGATTGTATCATGATAGGCAGAGGCGTGCTTGCCGATCCTGCACTGGCCCGGAAAATCAGGGGAGGCGCAGGGCTTAGTGCTGCGGAACTGAGGCGCTTCCATGATCTTCTGTACGCAGGATACTGCAGGGAAATGTCCGGAGACAGAACGATTCTTTACAAAATGAAAGAGCTGTGGACGTATCTTGCCCCGGTATTTACTAATTATAAAAAATATGCAAAGAAGATAAAAAAGTCCGAGAAATGTGCAGTATATGAAAAAGTCGTAGAAGAGCTGTTTGAAAAAGAAGAGATCATCATGTCCTGAAGTGCGGGATATGATGATCTCTTTTCTATATTATGCGGATTCTAGTTCTGTGATGTTTCGTTCTGTCTTTTGAGTGCTGCCTCCACGAACCCTTTGAACAGCGGATGAGGACGGTTGGGTCTGGATTTGAGTTCGGGATGTGCCTGTGTCGCGATGAACCACGGATGAGATGGGATTTCGATCATCTCGACAATGCGGCTGTCCGGGGAGAGACCGCACAGAGACATTCCGTGTTCTTCCAGAACATCACGGTAATCATTGTTTACTTCGTAGCGATGGCGGTGGCGTTCGCTGATTTCTTTTGTGCCGTAAAGTTTCTCGGCAAGAGAGCCTTCTTTGAGCACGCAAGGGTATGCGCCCAGACGGAGTGTGCCGCCGATATCTTCCACGCCGATCTGGTCCGGCATGATGTGGATCACCGGATGAGTGGTATCGGGCTTGAGTTCCATGCTGTGTGCGTCATGATATCCGACTACATTTCTTGCAAATTCTACAATGGCAAGCTGCATTCCAAGGCAGAGGCCGAGGAACGGGATACCGTGTGTGCGGGCATATTTGATGGCTGTGATTTTGCCTTCGATTCCCCTGTGGCCGAAGCCGCCGGGAACAAGGATGCCGCTTACATCAGAGAATATTTCTTCCGCATTTTCTTCTGTAACTGTCTCGGAGTCAACCCATTTAATATTTACCGTAGTATGGGAATAGATGCCTCCGTGTTTCAGTGCCTCTACGACACTGATGTAGGCGTCGTGCAGCTGGATGTATTTTCCGACAAGGGCGATGGTTACTTCCTGAGTCGGGTGGCGCAGATTTTCCACCATTTCGGTCCAGTCTTTGAGATCCGGTTCCGGACAGTCCAGATGGAGACATTCGCAGACAACCTGTGCAAGATGTTCCTTTTCCATTGCCAGAGGCGCCTCGTAGAGATATTCAACATCCAGATTCTGGAGTACGTGGCTTGCCGGAAGATTGCAGAACAGAGAAATTTTGTCTTTCATGCCCGAATCAAGAGGATACTCGGAACGGCATACGATGATATCCGGCTGAATGCCCATCCCCTGCAGTTCTTTTACGCTGGCCTGTGTCGGCTTGGTCTTCATCTCCTGAGAAGCCCGCAGATAAGGAATCAGTGTTACATGGATGAGGATAACATTTTCTGAACCTTTCTCATGCTGGAACTGACGGATAGATTCAAGGAAAGGCTGGCTCTCGATGTCTCCGACTGTGCCGCCCACTTCAATGATAGCGATTTCTGTATCGGTTGCAGCGGGATTGCGGTAGAATCTGCTCTTGATTTCATTTGTGATATGGGGGATGACCTGAACGGTGCCTCCGCCGAAATCGCCGCGTCGTTCTTTCTGAAGAACAGACCAGTAAATCTTTCCGGTCGTGACATTGGAGTTCTTGGTCAGGCTCTCATCGATAAAACGTTCATAGTGTCCCAGATCCAGATCGGTCTCGGCGCCATCGTCCGTGACGAAGACTTCGCCGTGCTGTACCGGATTCATGGTTCCCGGATCGATATTGATATAGGGATCAAATTTCTGCATGGTCACGGTATATCCCCGGGCTTTTAACAATCGTCCAAGGGAAGCGGCCGTGATGCCTTTTCCGAGTCCGGAAACGACGCCGCCGGTTACAAATACATATTTTACTGCCATAATAGTGCCCTCCTGTAATTGAAAATATCTGGTGAATGGTAAGCGGTTCTTAAAAAAGAGTACAGTCTGACCATGGATGGAAAGTCGCATCATTGTGACCGGATCCATACATGTAGTCAGACTGTCTGAAAAAAATACCTATATAGTATACAACAGACGGGGCAGAAAGTACAGTGTTTTTTACGAAAGAAGTATATGTTCGTACACTGCCTCACAGGTAAGCTGTACACCAAGTTTTTTAAAGATCTTAATATCCACATCCGAGAGCATGACGGAAGTATGCGCCTGACAGCCGTTCAGTTTCGGAAGCTGGGAAAGTGCAAGACGCGCTTCCGGATTCGAAGCGGCGCTCGCGGAGAGTGCGATCAGCACTTCGTCTGTGTGAAGGCGGGGATTTCTGCTCTTCAGATAATCCACCTTCAGTTTCTGGATCGGTTCGATGGACTCAGGGGAAATAATATGTTCCTCATGGCCGATCCCGGCGAGAACTTTCAGGACATTCAGAAGCAGGGCTGCGGAGGCTCCAAGGAGATTCGTTGTCTTGCCGGTTACAATACGGCCGTCGTCAAGTTCAAGCGCAGCGGCAGGTCCGCCGGTCTCCTTGGCGCGTTTCTGCGCTTCGACGGCAACTTTGCGGTCTGCAGCTGTAATCCCTGCCATATTCATAAGAAGTTCGATTTTGTCTGCTTCTTTTTCGGATGCGTCGCCCTTTACCAATGCGTTCAGTGCAGCGTAGTAGCGGCGGATGATCTCCTGTTTCGATGCTTCGCGGCAGACTTCATCATCGCAGATACAGCTGCCTGCCATATTAACTCCCATATCTGTAGGAGATTTGTAAGGGCTTTCCCCATAGATCTTTTCAAATATTGTATTAAGCACAGGGAAAATCTCCACATCCCGGTTATAGTTGACGGTTGTTTCACCGTAAGCTTCCAGATGGAACGGGTCGATCATATTTACATCGTTTAAGTCGGCTGTCGCCGCCTCATATGCCAGATTGACAGGATGTTTAAGCGGCAGGTTCCAGATCGGGAATGTCTCAAATTTGGCGTATCCTGCATGAATGCCTCTCTTGTGTTCGTGATAAAGCTGGGAAAGGCATGTGGCCATTTTCCCGCTTCCCGGTCCCGGGGCCGTTACGATGACGAGGGGGCGTGTCGTCTCGATATAATCGTTCTTTCCATAGCCGTTATCGCTGATTATAAGCGGGATATTGGACGGGTAGCCCGGAATTATATAATGAAGATATACAGGAATATTCATGCTTTCCAGTCTGTTCTTGAACAGAAGGGCACTCTCCTGACCGGAAAACTGTGTGATTGTTACACTGCCTACATAGAGCCCCTGATCCCTGTAGGTCTGGATCAGTCGAAGCACGTCTGTGTCATATGTGATGCCCAGATCGCCCCGGACTTTGTTTTTCTCAATGTCTTTTGCGCTGATGACGATGACGATTTCCGCTTGACTGCTCAGCTCTTTGAGAAGCCGTAATTTGCTGTCGGGAGCGAAACCGGGAAGCACACGGGAAGCGTGATAGTCATCGAAAAGCTTTCCGCCGAATTCCAGATATAATTTGTTGTCGAATTTGCTGATCCGTTCCCGGATATGTTCCGACTGCATTTTCAGGTATTTTTCATTGTCAAAACCTATTTTCATAGTTTCCCCTTTCCTTTGTATTATCGTACCCAGTATACTATAAAAAGTCATGGATTTACAATATTTTCATAATGTTTTTGTTGATTTATGCAAAACCTGTCTTTATAATAATAATAGCTGTTTTTAGGAGGAATAGAATGGACAATAATAATAGAAATAAAGACCCGAATCATAACCGGCAGGGCTGGGGGATCATCCTCGTAACAACCCTGCTGGTCACTTTTATGGTGATGGGATTGTACTCTATGATGCGGGGATCCGGGCCGGAGGAGATCAGTTACGACAAGTTCCTCTCACTCCTCGACAATAAGAAGGTTCAGGAAGTAAGCCTGAACAGCAGCCGGATTTATATTACGCTGACGGATGAAGCGCGTCAGGAGGAATTTAGGAAAAGCGGACGGACCGGCAGTCCGGCAAATATTCTGAGCCAGCTGCAGGAACAGATGCAGTCGGGCAGCAGTGACGGCAGTACCGGAGAGGAGGCAGAACGGAATCCGGACTACTATACCGGGTATGTCAATGATTATACACTTGCAGATAAGCTTGAGGAAGCAGGAGTCAAATTTGGAAGTGAACCGGCCGATACCGTTGGGCAGACGCTGCTTGAACTTTTCATAACGGTGATCCTCCCCATAGGCCTGATGGCAGTTATTCTTGTATGGCTGATGCGGAAGATGACGAAAGGCGGAGGCGTGATGGGCATTGGAAAAAGCAATGCCAAGATGTATATGGAAAAGGAAACCGGTGTTACATTTCAGGATGTAGCCGGCGAAGACGAGGCGAAGGAATCCCTCCAGGAAGTAGTGGATTTCCTTCACAATCCGGGTAAGTACAGCGGAATCGGTGCGAAGCTTCCCAAAGGAGCCCTGCTTGTGGGACCGCCCGGAACCGGTAAGACGCTTCTGGCAAAAGCCGTTGCAGGCGAGGCGAAAGTGCCGTTCTTTTCTTTGTCAGGCTCTGCTTTTGTAGAGATGTATGTCGGAGTGGGAGCGTCACGTGTCCGTGACCTGTTCAAGCAGGCACAGCAGCAGGCGCCGTGTATTGTGTTTATTGATGAGATCGATGCCATCGGAAAGACCCGTGATTCTTCGCTGGGCGGTAACGATGAGAGAGAGCAGACTCTGAACCAGCTCCTCGCGGAGATGGACGGGTTTGATACCAATAAAGGTCTTCTGATCCTTGCGGCAACGAACCGTCCGGAGATTCTGGATCCGGCTCTTCTGCGTCCGGGGCGTTTCGACCGGAGGATTATTGTGGATAAACCGGATCTGAAAGGCCGTGTGGAGATACTGAAAGTCCATGCAAAAGATGTGAGGATGGATGAGAGTGTAGATCTGGAAGCAATTGCTCTGGCTACATCCGGTGCGGTAGGGTCTGATCTGGCAAATATGATTAATGAGGCCGCGATTAATGCAGTGAAGCATGGCCGACAGGTAGTAAGCCAGAAAGATCTCTTTGAGGCAGTGGAAGTCGTTCTTGTCGGCAAGGAAAAGAAGGACCGCATCATGAGCAAGGAGGAGAGAAGGATCGTATCCTATCATGAAGTGGGGCATGCACTTGTGACGGCGCTTCAGAAGAATACAGAGCCGGTGCAGAAGATCACGATTGTACCAAGGACGATGGGGGCTCTCGGTTACGTGATGCAGACACCGGAGGAAGAGAAGTTCCTGAATACGAAAAAAGAGCTGGAAGCGATGATTGTCGTGGCTCTCGGCGGACGCGCCGCGGAAGAGCTTGTCTTTGATACGGTGACTACAGGAGCAGCCAATGATATCGAGCAGGCGACTAAGATTGCCCGCGCAATGATCACACAGTATGGCATGTCAGAGCGGTTCGGCCTGATGGGGCTTGAGTCTATCCAGAACCGTTATCTGGATGGAAGAGCCGTATTAAACTGCGGAGATGCCACGGCCGGCGAGATTGACGAGGAAGTCATGAAGATGCTGAAAGCAGCATATGAAGAGGCGAAGAAGCTTCTTGCCGAGAACCGGGAAGCTCTGGATAAGATCGCCGCTTTCCTGATTGAAAAAGAGACGATTACAGGCAAAGAGTTTATGAAGATATTCCGAGAAGTAAAAGGAATACCGGAACCGGCTGAGACGGAGGAAGACGTACCGGCTGAGCGGGAAGGGCGCATAAATATGAAAACAGAAAAACCGGCGGAGGACAGACAGCCGGAAGCAGGCGGTGAGTAAGGCTCATGGAAAATAGTAACTTTGATATTCAGGAAGAGCTGAAAAAGCTGCCCGGCAGACCCGGCGTGTATATTATGCACGATGAAAATGACCATATTATCTATGTCGGGAAAGCTGTCAGTCTGAAGAACCGGGTGCGTCAGTATTTCCAGAGCAGCAGAAATAAGGGCGTCAAGATTGAGCAGATGGTGACGCACATCCGGCGGTTTGAATATATTGTGACGGATTCGGAACTGGAGGCTCTTGTTCTGGAATGCAACCTGATTAAAGAGCATCACCCAAAATATAATACGATGCTCATGGATGACAAGACCTACCCTTTTATAAAGGTGACTACGAATGAAGCCTTTCCAAGGGTGGTGATGTCACGTAAGATGCTTAAGGATAAGGCCCGGTATTTCGGGCCTTATACAAGTTCTCAGGCGGTAAGGGATACGATTGATCTGATCCATAAGCTGTATCATTTGAGAAGCTGTAACCGCAGTCTTCCAAGAGATATCGGGAAAGAACGCCCGTGCCTGAACTATCATATCAAGCAGTGTGATGCTCCGTGTCAGGGGTATATTTCCAGAGAAGAGTACGGGAAAGCGGTCAATGAAGTGCTGAAGTTTTTAAACGGCAATTATGATGCGGTTCTGAACGAGCTGGAGGAGAAGATGAATGCGGCTTCCGAGGCTCTTGAGTTCGAACGGGCTATCGAATACAGGGAACTGATCAGCAGTGTGAAAAAGGTAGCCCAGAAGCAGAAGATCACGGACTCCAGCGGCGAGGACAGAGATGTTCTTGCAGTTGCATCTCAGGAAGAAGATGCAGTTGTTCAGGTATTTTTTATCAGAGGGGGACGGCTGATCGGACGGGATCATTTTTATCTGCGTATTTCAAAGGGAGAGAGCACTTCCGAGATATTGAACAGTTTTATCTTGCAGTATTATGCAGGAACGCCGTTTATACCCGGAGAATTAATGCTACAGGATGAAGTGGAGGATCAGGAACTTCTGGAGACATGGCTTACCTCTAAGCGCGGCCAGAAAGTAACGCTCAGAGTGCCGAAGAAAGGCACAAAAGAGAAGCTTGTGGAGCTGGCACGGGAAAATGCCAGAATGGTGCTGACCAAAGATAAAGAGAGATTAAAGCGCGAAGAAGGCCGCACCATCGGAGCGGTGAAGGAAATCGCATCTCTGCTTGATATAGGAGAGATCGTCCGTATGGAAGCGTATGATATCTCAAATACAAATGGATTTGAGTCAGTCGGCTCCATGGTTGTTTATGAGAGAGGACGCCCCAAACGCAATGACTATCGCAAATTTAAAATCAAGGGGATCAAAGGGGCAGATGATTACGGCAGTATGCGCGAGGTGCTGACCCGGCGCTTCACCCACGGCCTGAAAGAGCGCAAAGAAAATGTGGAGCTCGGAAAGTTTACGGCTTTTCCGGATCTGATCCTGATGGATGGCGGCAAGGGACAGGTTAATGTGGCGCTGCAGGTGCTTGATGAGCTTCATCTGGATATCCCGGTGTGCGGTATGGTAAAGGATGACCACCACCGTACAAGAGGCTTATATTATCACAATGAAGAGATCCCTATCGACAGAAATTCAGAAGCATTCCGGCTTATCACAAGAATTCAGGATGAGGCGCACAGGTTTGCTATAGAATATCACCGTCAGCTGCGGGGAAAAGGGCAGGTACACTCCATACTCGATGATATTGAGGGAATCGGTCCGGCGCGCAGGAAGGCACTGATGAGGGAATATCTCAGCCTTGACGACATAAAGAAAGCTTCTGTGGAGGAACTGGCAAAAATACCGTCTATGAATGAAAAAGCGGCGGAATCTGTGTACAAGTTCTTTCACTAGTGATATGATAAAAAGAATAGGAGAAAGTGAGGAGAGAATCTATGGGACAAGGGATAAAGTTAAGTGAGATTGCAGAAAAAATGAATCTGAAAAATCTTACACCTGAAGTTGATATGGTTGAAAAGGTGGTCAATGTACCGGATGTCAATCGACCGGCACTGCAGCTTGCAGGATTTTATGACCGTTTTGATTCAAACAGAGTACAGATTATCGGAAATGTAGAAAACAGATACGTTCAGACGCTGAGCGAAGAGCAGCGTCAGGAAACATACGAAAAACTGCTGCAGCATCCGATCCCGTGTATTGTGTTCTGCCGTGATGTTGTGCCTGAGGAAAGCTTCCTTAAAACTGCAGTGAAGTACGGCGTTCCGATCTTTAACACTGCGAAGCAGACGTCGGACTTCATGGCGGAGATCATACGATGGATGAATGTCCGTCTGGCTCCATGCATTTCTATTCATGGAGTGCTTGTGGATGTATACGGCGTAGGCGTGCTGATCATGGGGGAGAGCGGTATCGGAAAGAGCGAGGCGGCTCTTGAGCTGATTAAGAGAGGACACCGTCTCGTGACAGATGATGTAGTTGAGATCAGAAAGGTGAGCGACGAGACTTTGGTAGGTACGGCACCGGAGATTACAAAGCACTTTATTGAGCTGAGGGGTATCGGTATTGTAGATGTAAGATCCATGTTCGGTGTTCAGAGCATTAGAGAGACGCAGAATATCGATCTTGTGATCACACTGGAAGATTGGAGCCGCGATAAGGAGTATGACCGTCTCGGACTGGAAGAAGAGTATACAGAGTTCCTTGGAAACAAGGTTGTCTGCCATCGTATTCCGATCCGTCCGGGAAGAAATCTGGCTATTATTGTGGAATCTGCAGCTGTCAACCACAGACAGAAACAGATGGGCTACAATGCTGCGCAGGAACTTTATAAGAGAGTTCAGGAGAATATTACGAAAAAGAAAAATTAAAAGTGCCGAAAGGAGTGCAGAGCTATGAAGTATTGTTTTGGGGTGGATATCGGAGGAACCACGGTTAAGATGGGGCTTTTTGAAGAGTCCGGAATGATCCTTGACAAATGGGAAATAACGACAGACACATCTGAGGAAGGAAAGGCGATTCTTCCGAATATTGCTGCATCCATTGAAATGAAACTTGAAGAACACAAACTGGATAAGAATGATATCATCGGAATCGGTGCGGGAGTTCCGGCTCCGGTAACAGCAGACGGGATTGTAAACGGCAGCGCCAATCTGGGATGGACATACAAGGAAGTGAAGAAAGAGCTGGAAGAGCTGACCGGTCTGACATCCTATATCGGAAATGACGCTAATGTAGCTGCTCTTGGAGAGATGTGGAAAGGCGGCGGAGAAGGCGAGAAGAATATGATCATGGTTACGCTCGGCACCGGTGTCGGCGGAGGTGTAATCATTGACGGGAAGATGCTTGTGGGCGCAAACGGCGCCGGCGGCGAAATCGGTCATCTCTGCGTGAACTATGAAGAGACGGATCACTGCGGATGCGGCAACAGAGGCTGTCTTGAACAGTATGCATCGGCAACTGGAATTGTCCGCCTTGCTAAGCAGAAGCTTGGGCAGGAGATGCGTCCTACGATTCTGAATAAGCAGGATGTAACAGCGAAGGATGTTTTCGATGCTGTCAAAGCGGGAGATGAGGTTGCAAAAGAGATTGCGGTCACATTTGGAAAATATCTGGGATATGCACTTGCAAATCTTGCAGCGGTGGCAGACCCTGCGGTATTTGTCATCGGCGGCGGTGTTTCAAAGGCGGGAGAAGTACTGATTCCCTATATAAGGGATCCCTATATGGAACGTGCCTTTTTCGCAAATAAGAATGTAAAATTTGTCCTTGCAAGGCTGGGAAATGATGCAGGTATCTGCGGAGCAGCCAAGCTTGTTCTGGACAACGAGTAATTATTTCGTTTTATAATATTGTACAATAAATTAAGAGCCTCTTCCTAAGTCTCAGGACTTACAGGAAGAGGCTCTTTGTTATGCCGCTATTTTGTATTTATTTCTATTCGGCAGGTGCATCACCGCCGCCGGCATCACCGCCGCCGGCATCGCCGCCGCCGGCATCACCGCCGCCAGTATCGCCGCCTCCGGTATCACCGCCGCCAGTATTGCCGCCACCGGTATTGCCGCCGCCGGTATTGCCGCCACCGGTATTGCCACCGGTATCGCCGCCGCCGGTATTACCGCCGGTATTGTCGCCAGTATTGCCGCCAGTATTGCCGCTGCCGGTGTTGCCGCCGGTGTTTGTGTCTGAATTACCGCCGCTGTTTCCGGTATTGGTATCTGGTGTGTCATAATCATTGTCATCGTTATCCGAACTGCCTCTGCTTCCATGTCCGGAACAGCTTTGGGTCGGAAGGGAGTCCTTGGCAAAGTAATCAGTTCTGGCCGGGCATCCGCTTACTGCCAGAAGTCCGCTCTCAGTACATATGCTCTTCTTTACTACGGAAGACGGCATTTCAAAGTCTTTGTCCTGAAGTCCGTCATGAACCCGCTCCATGATCGCATTCCAGATTGCCAGATGCCATGAGCCGTATCCTTCCATAGATTTATTAGAATCATAGCCGCCCCAGATGCCCGCTGTATAGTAAGGAGTAAAACCTACAAACCAGCGGTCTGCATAATCGTCTGTTGAACCTGTCTTACCGGCTGTTGTCATATTGCTTAGATTTGCAGAGGTACCTGTACCGCCGTTTACTACATCCTCCATTGCGCTTGTCAGAAGATAAGCGGTAGAATCTTTGATTGCCTCATGGGTGGTCGGAGCGGAGTTATCAATCAGAACGTTGCCGTCATGGTCGAGGATCTCGGTGTACATTACCGGTTCTGTATATGTGCCGCCGTTGGCAATCGATGCAAATGCGGCAGTCAGTTCGATGTTGTATACACCATTTGTGATTCCGCCGAGAGCCATTGCCTGTGTAATGTCAGCATCTGTCAATGTTGAGAATCCAAACTGTTTCAGATACTCATAACCGGTTTTGGGGCCTACATCATCAGTGAGAGTCTGCACCGCAATTGTATTACAGGATATTTTTATTGCATTCCGGACAGTCATGGAGCCTCTGTATCCGCTGTATGAGTTGTGTATAACTTGACCGCTTTCATATTTGTAAGGCTTATCTACTTTTATTGTCGCAAGAGTATCCTTATCTTCATCGAGCGCAGGCGCGTAAGTGGATAGGATCTTGAAACAGGATCCCGGCTGCTGCGGGTCATCCGTAGCCCGGTTAAATGTAAGGTTGCCTGTCTTCTCGCCGCGTCCGCCTACAATGGCTTTTACCTGACCGGTATACTGATCCATGACTACGAAAGATACCTGAGGCTGCAGGGTAATCGTATAGTTCTGGTCAACAATATCACCTGCCTCTGCGTTAATGTTCAGAGTGCCCTTGTATTCTTCAATCCGCTGTTCCGCCTCTTCTTTGGAGGAGAAGACGAGAGGGTTCTTGTCATCATGGGTTTCCCGGATATATGTGGCAAGGTTTTCTTTGCTGTAGTTCTCGACAGAGCCGTCAGCTCTGTGGATTGTCAATGCAAATTCAAGGCCGTACTCTGTGGCTGGATAGTAGCTCTCGTCACTTGTCACCTCATCACAGATTGACTGAATAGACATATCCTGTGTGGAACGTATCGTAAGACCGCCTGTGTAGAGAAGATTATAAGCCTGTGTCTCGGAATATCCTTTCTCTTCGCAGAGATCCCGGATTACTTCTTCGATCAGGGCATCCGTGAAGTAGGAGTAAGGTGTTGTATCCTCAGTCGCGGCTGCGGTCTGCTGAATGCGGTCGTAAACCGGATCAGCCATTGCTTCATCGTATTCGGTCTGATTGATATAGCCCTGATCCAGCATATTTCCCAGAACTTTTTCGCGACGCTGTGCGTTTTTATCCGGATTAGTCACCGGATCGTAAAGAGTCGGATTCTGGGTGATCGCTGCAATTACAGCAGACTCGGATAATGTAAGATCCGCAGCTGATTTGTTAAAGTAGCGCTGGGCAGCTGTCTCAACACCCAGACAGCCCTGTCCAAGGTTGATCGTATTCATATAAGCTTCAAGTATCTGATTTTTGGTCATTTCCTTCTCAATCTGGAGAGCGAGGTACTGTTCCTGCAGCTTACGTTCCACCTTATCGAAAAATGTATTCTCATTTACAAAGTTAGGAAATACATTATTCTTGATCAGCTGCTGGGTAAGGGTGCTTGCACCTTCGGTAAAGTGGAAGCCGTTAGTGACTCCGACGATACCGGCTCTGATGATACCCTGAAGGTCGATCCCGTTGTGCTCATAAAAACGTTCGTCCTCAATCGCTACAAATGCATGAGGAAGATATTTGGAGTTTGCCGTGATCTCCTCATAGGTTTTATAGATACGGTTGGAGTCGGAATCTTTCAGAGTTTCTATTACGGTTCCGCTCTGATCAGTGATACTGGTCGTATATCCCTGCGGGAGTATGTCCTCTGCCGTGACGGCCGGAGTATTGTCGATGATCTTTTTGGCAAAGACCGCCCCTCCGATGACACATATAATTCCCAGAAGGAGTATACAGATAATAAGGGCTTTGAAGAACCGTACACCTACACGTTTCTTTTTCATTCTTTTTTTGGAAGAAAGATTTTTCTTTCTTCTGGAAAGGTTTCTTTTCCCGTAATTCACGAATAACATCCTCCTTTTCAACTTCCATGATTATATCAAATCTGTGTATATAAATAAAGATAAAAATAAAATCTTCATATTTTCTACATTTTTTGATAAGATAAGATGTAAGTCTGCACAGCGTGCTTTTTGACCGGGAGGAGAGACAGATGGACAGATATGATGCCGTATACAGAGGCGGAACAGGTGAGTATACAGAGAAGAAATCCCGCTTTATTGCCGAGGTTTATCCTGTAACCTCGGAGGAGGAGGCTTTTACTTATCTTGAAGAAGTAAAAAAACGTTACTGGGATGCCAGACATCACTGCTGGGCTTATGTGATCGGAAGAAATCCGGCTTCAGAGAGGATGAGTGACGACGGCGAACCGGCCGGCACAGCAGGAAAGCCTATCCTTGAAGTAATACGGGGGAGAAATGTGACGAATGCGTTTGTTGTTGTAACAAGATATTTCGGAGGCACACTTCTTGGAACAGGCGGGCTGGTGCGTGCCTATACGGCAGCCGCAGCCGCCGCGCTTGACGATACCTCGATCATCACCCGGATTTTCGGATATAAGCTGGCCGTACATACCGATTATACAGGGCTTGGAAAGCTTCAGTACCTTATAGCACGCAGAGATTTGTATGTACAGGACACCGTTTATACCGACAGGGTAGTTATCTGCCTGCTTGTACCCGGGGAGGAAAGAGAACCCTTTGAGAAAGAAGTGATGGAGGGAACAAACGGACAGGCCGTTATAGAAGAGACAGGAGAATGCTGGTTTGCCCGGACAGAACAGGGTGTTGAAATTCTGGATGCTTAAGAATGCGTAAAATATAATATAAAGTGATAACAGTATAAAACCGCCTGTGAAATGCGGCTCTTCATGAGATGATCATGAAACACATTTCACAGGCGGTACGTATGTTCAGCTGTTGATTATGAAAATTCAGGTTCGATCAGTCCGAAGGAGCCGTCTTTTCTCTTGTATACTACATTGACCTCGTCAGTCTCTGCGTTGGAGAATACAAAGAAGCTGTGTCCCAGAAGCTCCATCTGGAGGCAGGCATCTTCAGGATACATCGGTTTAATTCCGAATTTCTTTGTGCGGACGATGCGGATTTCGTCATCCTCCGGAGAATCTTCCTCGGAATCGATGAATTCCTTCCGGATGCTTCCGGTAGGAGCTGCCGAAGTCGGATGTCCCTGATTCTTTGCAACCAGCTTGTTTTTGTATTTCCTGAGCTGGCGCTCAATGATTTCTTCTACAAGATCGATAGATACATACATATCATTGCTTGTCTGTTCCGAACGGATAATGTTCCCTTTAACAGGGATTGTTACCTCGATTTTCTGACGCCCTTTTTCTACGCTCAAGGTTACGATAATTTCTGTTTCAGGAGTGAAATACCTCTCGAGTTTTCCGAGCTTCTGTTCGACTGCGTCTTTGAGGCCCTGTGTTACTTCAATGTTTTTTCCGCTGATGATATAGTTCATACTGTTCAACTCCTTTTGTTCATATTATACATAAACATATGTTAAATATGTGTATGTATTATGTAAATATTATAGCATGGAACAGCATTAATGTATAGAACGAATCACCTTTAAGGACGTGATTTATTTCATATTTGCTCGTTTGCGCATTCTTGAATCGAGAATTTTCTTGCGGATGCGCAGTGACTTCGGCGTAACTTCAAGCAGTTCGTCTGTGTCGATAAAATCGAGCGCCTGCTCAAGGCTTAAGATACGTGGCGGCGTCAGCCGGAGCGCTTCGTCGGCACTGGAAGAACGGGTGTTGGTCAGATGCTTTGTCTTGCACACATTAAGCTCGATATCCTCGGCTTTGCCGTTCTGGCCGATGACCATGCCTGCGTATACCCGCTCGCCCGGACCAATGAACAAGGTGCCGCGTTCCTGTGCACTGTACAAGCCGTATGTGACAGCCTCGCCTGTCTCGAAAGCAATCAATGATCCCTGTTTGCGGTACTGGATATCCCCTTTATATGGAGCATAACCGTCGAAACTCGTATTCAGGATACCGTTTCCTTTTGTATCAGTCAGAAATTCCCCGCGGTAGCCGATGAGGCCTCTGGACGGAATGGAAAATTCCAGACGCGTATAGCCGCCGTTTGACGCACTCATATTTCTGAGTTCGCCCTTTCTCTGTCCGAGCTTCTCAATCACGACTCCGGTAAATTCATCGGGAACATCAATATATGCCAGCTCCATCGGCTCAAGTTTTTTACCGTTTTCATCTGTCTTATAGAGTACTTCAGCCTTGCTGACTGCAAATTCATACCCCTCCCTGCGCATATTCTCGATCAGGACTGACAGATGGAGTTCTCCGCGCCCGGAAACCTTGAAGCTGTCCGTATTGTCCATTTCTTCTACACGCAGGCTGACATCTGTGTTCAGCTCGCGGAAGAGACGGTCTCGTAAATGGCGGGATGTCACGTATTTTCCTTCCTGGCCGGCAAAGGGACTGTCGTTTACGATAAACTGCATGGCGATCGTCGGCTCTGAGATCTTCTGGAACGGGATTGCCTCAGGCTTTTCAGGCGAACAGAGCGTATCGCCGATGGAAATGTCAGAGATACCGGAGATTGCAACGATGGAACCGATGGTCGCTTCTTTTACCTCTACTTTTTCCAGACCGTCAAATTCATAAAGACGGCTGATTTTTACCTTTTCCTGTTTATCCGGGTCGTGGTGGTTGACAAGAACCATTTCCTGATTGACAGCAATAGTTCCGTTGTCTACTTTTCCGATCCCGATTCGGCCTACATATTCGTTGTAGTCGATCGTGCTGATGAGAACCTGCGTCGGAGCATCCGGATCGCCTTCGGGAGCCGGAATGTAGTCCAGAATCGTCTCAAAAAGAGGTTTCATGTCTTTCTCTTCATCTGTAAGATCCAGTACGGCTACGCCGGCTTTGGCAGAAGCGTAGACGAACGGGCATTCCAGCTGTTCATCGGAAGCACCGAGGTCGATGAAGAGCTCAAGCACTTCGTCGATTACCTCATCCGGACGTGCTTCCGGACGGTCGATCTTATTGATGCATACAATAACCGGAAGACTTAATTCCAGCGCTTTTCTGAGAACGAATTTTGTCTGGGGCATTGCTCCTTCGAAGGCGTCTACTACAAGGATAACGCCGTTTACCATCTTGAGGACACGCTCCACCTCGCCGCCGAAGTCAGCATGGCCGGGGGTGTCGATGATGTTGATCTTCACACCTTTGTAGTGGACGGCTGTGTTTTTGGAGAGGATCGTAATACCTCTTTCCCTCTCGATGTCGTTGGAATCCATGACACGTTCCGCGACTTCCTGATTCTCGCGGAAAACGCCGCTCTGTTTTAACAGCTCATCGACCAGCGTTGTCTTACCGTGGTCGACATGGGCGATAATAGCAATATTTCTTACATCTTCACGTTTTGTCTTCATATTTGTAACACTCTTTCCTTATATAATGTCATAAATTGTAACTGCAACTTCCTTATTCTATCACAAAATCTGTTTTTGACAAGAGTTCCGTGCTGAAATCTGTTCTGCGGGCCTTTCTTTAGTAAACCGGATGAAATGTAAAAATCTGTCGAACGATTCCTGTGCTTACAGGGTTCTAAACAATGATATGATTTCATAAATTTAGTATTGACTCAAAAATACCAGAAAGAGGAAGGGAGAACTACAGATTATGTCAGATAAGATTATTGAGAACAATCAGGTAACAGTCATAGGAACAGTGGTATCGGAGTTTACATACAGCCACGAGGTGTTCGGGGAAGGATTTTATATGGTAGACATCCTTGTCAGAAGACTGAGCAGTTCAAATGACAGGATTCCGGTTATGGTGTCGGAGCGCCTCATCGACGTGACACAGGATTACAGAAACCGCTGCATTATGGTATCCGGCCAGTTCCGTTCTTACAACCGGCATGAGGAGCAGAGAAACAGACTGGTGCTGTCGGTGTTTGCACGGGAGATCGAGTTTGTGGACGAGGAGCCTGACGGTGCACGCACGAATCATATTCTTCTTGAGGGATATATGTGTAAGCGCCCTGTGTACCGCAAGACGCCGCTGGGAAGGGAGATCGCAGACTTGCTGCTGGCTGTTAACCGGCCGTACGGCAAGTCGGATTATATTCCATGTATCTGCTGGGGAAGAAATGCGAGATATGCATCGGGATTTGAAGTCGGAGAGCATGTGCGGATCCTCGGCCGCATCCAGAGCCGGGAATATGTGAAAAAACTCTCCGAGACAGAGACGGAAACACGCACGGCATATGAGGTCTCTGTCAGCAAACTGGAGTGCATAGAAGATTAGAAGTGTGATCATTAAAAGGATATCATGTATTGAGATTAACTCTCAGATATGATATCCTTATTTTATATGGTAACAGACAGAATCACCTGAAAGTACGGCGGTTTTTGTGTGGATATATAAGACAGGAGGATGATAACATGATTAAATTTATGATGCATGGATGTAATGGAAAGATGGGAAGAATGATTACGGAGATCGTAAAAGGTGATGAGAATGCCGTGATCGCAGCCGGTGTAGACACATATACAGAGGTGCCGAACGATTATCCGGTATTTGATTCTATTGAGAAATGTGATGTGGATGTGGACGTGGTAATAGATTTTTCTACCGCAAAAGCAGCAGATGCCCTTCTTGATTACTGTGTGGAGAAGAAACTGCCGGTTGTCCTGTGCACGACAGGACTTTCGGAGGAGCAGCTTAAGAAAGTGGAGGAGGCTTCCAAAAAGACTGCGATCCTTAAATCAGCCAATATGTCTCTGGGAATCAATCTGCTCCTGAAGCTTTTAAAAGATGCCGCAAAAGTGCTTGCACCGGCAGGATATGATATCGAGATTGTAGAACGGCATCATAACCAGAAACTTGACGCTCCAAGCGGAACGGCTCTTGCGCTTGCGGATTCTGTCAATGACGCTCTGAATAATGAGTACCATTACGTGTACGACAGAAGTCAGGTCCGCCAGAAAAGAGATAAAAAGGAAATCGGTATCTCGGCCGTCCGCGGCGGAACGATCGTTGGAAATCATGAAGTGATTTTTGCGGGAACTGATGAAGTGATCGAATTTACTCATACGGCATATTCCAGAAGCGTATTTGCCAAAGGAGCGGTAGAAGCAGGAAAATTCCTCGCAGGAAAAGCTCCGGGCATGTATGATATGGGAGATGTAGTCGGACTCTGATGTAAAAGCCGGGGACAGAATGGCTGAGAGAGGGCTGTCCTGTTCCGGCAAATTGGAAATAAAGCGGGAGGATAAAATGAAAAATCTTGAAACCAGGTATCTGGAGCGCCTGTCAGACCTGTATCCGACGATTGCGGCGGCAGCCACGGAGATTATTAATCTGCAGGCTATTTTAAATCTGCCGAAAGGTACAGAACATTTCCTCACAGATGTTCACGGGGAGTACGAAGCGTTTTCCCATGTACTCAGGAACGGCTCCGGCTCAGTACGGCGCAAAATCGATGATGTGTTCGGCAATACGATGAGCATCAGAGATAAAAGAGCGCTGGCAACGCTGATCTATTATCCGAAGCAGAAGATGGATATGATTAAGAAAACCGAGACGAATATGGAAGACTGGTACCGTGTTCATCTCTATCTTCTGATTGAGGTAAGCAAGCGCGCGGCGAGCAAATATACCCGGTCGAAAGTAAGAAAGGCACTCCCGAAAGATTTTGCCTATGTGATCGAAGAACTGATCACGGAAAAAGCAGAGGTGAATGACAAGGAGTCATACTACAATGCGATTATTTCCACGATCATACGGATCGGCAGAGCAGAAGACTTTATTGTTGCGATTTCAGAGCTGATCCAGAGACTTGTGGTGGATCATCTGCATATTGTAGGTGATATCTATGACCGAGGACCGGGACCGCACATTATTATGGACAAGCTGATGACTTACCACTCACTGGATATTCAGTGGGGAAACCATGATGTTCTGTGGATGGGAGCGGCTGCCGGACAAAGAGGCTGTATTGCCAATGCGATCCGGATCTGTGCCCGGTATGGCAATCTGGACATTCTGGAAGAAGGATATGGCATTAATCTGCTCCCGCTGGCGACTTTCGCTCTTAAGGTGTATAAGGATGACCCGTGCACCTGTTTTAAGCTGAAAGTGCCGGACCGCCCGGATTCTGAAGAAATGCAGATGAACCTGCGCATTCACAAGGCAATTTCCATTATACAGTTCAAAGTGGAAGGCCAGACCATAGCCGGACAGAAATCTTTTCATCTGGAAGACCGTGCGCTTCTGCACCGGATCAACTATGAAAAAGGGACGATTGTACTCAATGGAAAGGAATACAGGCTTCTGGATACAAATTTCCCGACAATTAATCCGAAAGACCCGTATGCTCTGAGTGAAGAGGAAGAAGAAATCATGGATCGTCTCGAGAAAGCATTTGTCAATTGTGAGAAGCTTCAGCGCCATATGCGTTTTCTGCTGGCAAAAGGCGGCCTCTATAAGGTTTATAATGATAATCTCCTCTACCATGGCTGTGTTCCTCTTGATGAGGACGGCAGTCTGAAGGAGACGGAAGTATACGGGAAAAAATACCGTGGAAGAGAACTTTACGATACACTGGATGCCTATGTGAGAAAAGGTTTCTTTGCACTGGACAAAAAGGAGCGGGAGGACGGCAAAGATATCATGTGGTATATCTGGCTGCATCCGGATTCACCGCTGTTCGGCAAAAATAAAATGGCTACTTTTGAGAGATATTTCCTTGCGGAGAAAGAAACTCACGTCGAGAAGAAAAATCCGTACTATTCTTACATAGAAAATGAAAATGTGATCGACAATATTATGAGAGAATTCGGGCTTGATCCCTCCGAAGGGCATATTGTAAACGGTCATGTCCCTGTGAAGAGAAAAGACGGTGAAAGCCCGGTGAAATGCGGCGGTAAGGTGATGGTCATTGACGGCGGATTTTCAAGAGCATATCAGAAGCAGACAGGCATTGCGGGATATACGCTCATTTTTAATTCCTACGGGCTGCTTTTGGTGGCGCATGAGCCTTTTGAATCTACTGAGGCCGCAATTGTAAAAGAAAATGATATACACTCGGAACTTACAGTTGTTCAGAGAGTACACGACCGGCTTCTTGTCGGTGATACGGATGTGGGCAGGGACCTGAAAGGACAGGTAAAGGATCTGGAGCGTCTGCTCTCTGCATACAGGAACGGCGAGATTATTGAAAAAATGTAACAGGCCGCTTTGCGTTATCACTGAGGGCGGAACTGTTACGAAAAACTATAGAAAAGGTGCAGAAAATTATGGACAAGGAACAGCAGAATCAGA
Source organism: uncultured Lachnoclostridium sp. (assembly GCA_930986645.1). GTDB lineage: Bacteria > Bacillota > Clostridia > Lachnospirales > Lachnospiraceae > Mediterraneibacter. Next base: position 56,588 of record CAKNJS010000006.1, on the reverse strand, counting down.
TACAGGGAATGTCAGAACCTCTTCAGATTTATTTAAACGAGATCGGGCAGATGCCCCTGCTCAGTGAGGAGGAAGAGCGCATGCTTGGTGAAAAGAGTGCGCAGGGCGATGAAGATGCAAGAAAGAAGCTTTCAGAGGCGAATTTGAGACTGGTAGTCTCTCTGGCAAAACATTATACGGGCAGAGGTGTCCCTCTGATGGATCTGATCCAGGAGGGAAACATGGGGCTGATGAGAGCGGCAGAAAAATATGATTATACAAAAGAAAACAGGTTTTCCACCTATGCTTCATGGTGGATCAAAGAGGCTATGCGCCGGGCAATCGATCAGCAGTCACGTGAGATCCGGGTGCCGGTGCATGTGGCTGAGAATATGAAACGCGTGCAGAAAACGGCACGGGAACTTCAGCAGTCTCTCGGACGTGACGCTACACCGAAGGAGATTGCCGAGAAGCTGGGAGATAAGACAGAAGAGGACGTAAAAAATATCATCAATTATCTCCAGAATCCGGTCTCTCTGGAGACTCCGGTAGGCGATGACGGAGAGAGCAGTCTGGGAGATATGGTGGAGGACCGGTCGGAGCCGACGCCTGAGGAGGCCGTGAATGTTCTCGTGCAGCAGGAAGAAGTAAAAGAGCTTCTGCAAAAGTTAACGGACAGGGAGCGTCAGGTGATCCGTCTGCGATACGGGCTGGATAATGAAAGGACACATACGCTCGAGGAGATCGGTGAGCAGCTCGGTGTAACAAGGGAGAGAGTGAGGCAGATCGAGGCGCGGGCCATGGAAAAACTCCGCAAGAGCACAAAATAAAAAGAAACAGCATCCTTTTTATGTATAAATATTGAAAATGTGCAGATAGTAGAAGTACAACAATATTTATGGAAAGGGAGACTGTTTTTATGAAAAAAATGAAGAAGTTATTGCTGCTGATGATGTGTACCTTTGTACTTCTGGGAGCAACAGCGTGCGGCAGCCGTGATAATGCGGATAACGGAGCAGACCAGTCTGAGGCAGATTCCGACAGATACAACAATGACGGCAGTGATAATAGTAAAGATAATACAGAAGACAGGACAATGAATGATGCTTCAAAAGGCGACGGGATTCTGGACGACGCTGTAGATGACGTAACAGACGGTGTGGACGATATTACCGATGATGTGACAGACGGAATTGACAAGGCTGCCGATGACATGACAGAGAATAACGGAGCGCAGAAAGATACGCAGGATAACAGATAATACAGCCGCAGAAGCTGTAAGAGAATGCAGAATGCCGCAGGAAAAGTACTTCTCTTCCTGCGGCAATTCCTGTGCCGGGACAGCAGAAAAAACAAAACGGCAGAGCCGCGGCGCAGAACAGATACGGAGGAAAAGAGGATTATGAGATTCAGGCCATGCATTGATATACATAATGGAAAAGTAAAGCAGATTGTAGGAAGCAGCCTGCGCGATGAGGGAGACCGGGCTGACACGAACTTTGCGTCTGAGCTGGACGCGGCCTTTTATGCGGAGATGTATAAAAAGGACGGACTGAAAGGCGGACATATCATTCTTCTTAATTCCGCAGGATCAGAATATTATGAAGAGTCGAAAAGACTGGCCCTTGAGGCGCTTGCGGCATACCCGGGCGGCATGCAGATCGGAGGAGGCATTACTGCGGAAAATGCGGAATTTTTTCTGGATGCGGGAGCAAGCCACGTGATTGTTACCTCGTATGTGTTTAAAAACGGGACATTTTATAAAGAAAATCTTAAAAGACTGATGTCGGCCGCGGGGCGGGACAATATTGTTCTGGATCTGAGCTGCCGGAAAAAAGAGGACGGATATTATGTTGTGACGGACCGCTGGCAGAAGTTTACTGATATGAAACTTACGGACAAAGTGCTGTCAGATTTGTCAGCTTGCTGTGATGAATTCCTGATCCACGGTGTTGATGTGGAGGGAAAGCGTTCCGGAATGGAGGAGGATCTTGTTCGTATGCTCGGGAAATGGGGAAGAATACCGGTTACCTACGCCGGCGGCATCCGTTCGGAGGAAGATCTGGACCGGCTGAAAGAGCTGGGAGGCGGAAAGGTGGACTTTACGGTCGGAAGCGCGCTTGACCTGTTCGGGGGAGAACTCCCATATGATAATGTGAAAAGATATAGATGATTATTAAATGTTAACAAGTTATGAAATTGTTGAATTAGCCTATAGTTAGTGCTAAAATGGAAAACGTAAGTGCATCGGGCTGTGCACCGGTGCGAGACTAATTATTAAGGAGTTAAAATTAGGTAATATGGGTATTATAGAGAAGATTTTCGGCACCCACAGCGAGAACGAACTGAAGCGGATTTATCCGATCGTTGACAGGATCGAGGCGATGGAGCCTGAGATGAAAGCACTCTCTGATGAAGAGCTCAGAGGAAAGACCAGAGAATTTAAGGAACGTCTGTCGGAGGGAGAGACTCTGGATGATATCCTGCCGGAGGCTTATGCGGTTGTGAGAGAAGCTGCATACAGGGCACTTGGAATGCGGCACTACAGAGTGCAGCTCATCGGAGGTATTATCCTGCATCAGGGCCGTATTGCCGAGATGAAGACCGGCGAGGGTAAGACGCTGGTATCCACCCTTCCGGCATATCTGAATGCGCTGGAAGGAAAAGGTGTCCATATCGTTACGGTCAATGATTATCTGGCAAAGCGTGATGCCGAATGGATGGGAAAGGTTCACGAATTCCTCGGACTTACGGTGGGCGTTGTATTAAACGGCATGGACAATAAAGAACGGCGTGAAGCCTACAACTGCGATATTACTTATGTGACCAATAATGAACTGGGATTTGATTATCTGCGTGATAATATGGTTATCTATAAGGAGCAGCTTGTTCAGAGAGGTCTGCATTTTGCCATTATCGATGAGGTTGACTCTGTCCTGATCGATGAGGCAAGGACCCCGCTTATTATTTCCGGACAGAGCGGAAAGTCTACGAAATTGTATGAGGCATGTGATATTCTGGCGCGGCAGCTTGAGCGCGGCGAGGCCAGCGGTGAATTTTCCAAGATCAACGCTATCATGGGAGAAGAGATCGAGGAGACCGGTGATTTTATCGTCAATGAAAAAGAAAAAACGGTCAATCTTACAGAAGACGGTGTGAAGAAAGTTGAGAAATTCTTCCATATAGAGAACCTTGCAGATCCGGAGAACCTTGAGATCCAGCACAATATTATCCTTGCGCTGCGTGCACACAACCTTATGTTCAAAGATCAGGATTATGTGGTGACGCCGGAGGGCGAAGTTATGATTGTCGATGAGTTTACCGGGCGTATTATGCCGGGACGCCGTTATTCCGACGGACTCCATCAGGCAATCGAGGCGAAGGAACATGTGAAAGTACGCCGGGAGAGCAAGACACTGGCAACAATTACATTCCAGAATCTGTTTAATAAGTTCGACAAGAAGAGCGGTATGACCGGTACGGCCCTTACGGAAGAAAAAGAGTTCCGCGATATTTACGGAATGGATGTTATAGAGATCCCGACTAACAAACCGGTACAGCGTGTGGATCTCGAGGACGCAGTTTATAAGACAAAGAAAGAAAAGTATAAAGCTGTAATTGAAGAAGTCAAGAAAGCACACGCAAAAGGACAGCCGGTTCTTGTCGGTACGATAACCATAGAGGTATCTGAGCTTTTGAGCGGCATGCTTAAAAAAGAAGGCATTAAACATAACGTACTTAACGCAAAGTATCATGAGCAGGAAGCTGAGATCGTAGCTGATGCCGGTGTGCACGGCGCGGTGACAATCGCAACGAATATGGCAGGCCGTGGTACGGATATTAAGCTGGATGATGATGCAAGGGCAGCAGGCGGACTTAAAATTATCGGTACAGAGCGGCATGAGTCGCGCCGTATTGATAATCAGCTCCGAGGACGAAGCGGACGTCAGGGAGATCCCGGAGAATCCCGATTCTACATTTCACTGGAAGACGATCTGCTGCGCCTGTTTGGCTCGGAGCGGCTTATGGGCGTGTTCAATGCCCTTGGAGTACAGGAGGGAGAGCAGATCGAACATAAGATGCTTTCCAATGCCATCGAATCTGCTCAGAAGAAGCTGGAGATCAATAACTTCGGCATCCGCAAGAATCTGCTGGAGTATGATCAGGTCATGAACGAGCAGAGGGAGATTATTTACGGCGAGAGGCGCAGAGTGCTCGACGGAGAGAGCATGCGGGATACGATCTACAATATGATCACAGAGTATGTGGAGAACATTACGGACCGCTTTGCATCGCCGGAGGCAGATGAGGAGGACTGGGATATCAAAGGACTGGATGTCAATCTCCACAATGTGATCCCTCAGATGGAACTGCCGGATGCAAAAGAATGCCGCAATATGCGCCAGAAAGAGCTTAAGCATCTTTTGAAAGAACGCGCAGTCAAGGCGTATGAGGCAAAAGAGGCGGAGTTCCCTGAAGCGGAACAGATCCGTGAGATAGAACGTGTTGTTCTCCTGAAAGTCATTGATGCAAGGTGGATGGACCACATTGACGATATGGAACAGCTCCGTCAGGGTATCGGCCTGCAGGCTTATGGACAGAGAGATCCGCTTGTAGAGTACAAGATGACGGGATACAACATGTTCGGCGAGATGACTAATATGATCGCGGAGACAACGATCCGGACGCTTTTCCACATCCGTGTAGAACAGAAAGTGGAGCGTGAGGAGGTTGCTAAGGTAACCGGTACAAATAAAGATGACACTTCAGCGCGCGCGCCGAAGAAAAGGGTGGAAAAGAAAATCTATCCTAACGATCCGTGTCCGTGCGGCAGCGGGAAGAAGTATAAACAGTGCTGCGGACGCAAGAAAGCCGTCTGAGACGAAGAAGGCTGAAATCAGAGGATAAAAATCCTTTCATTTAATATGAAAATAAAGAAAGAGGTGAATAAGGTGGTTTTATTAGATGAACTGAAGTCAAGACTGACTGCATACGAAGAGCCGCTGAAAGATTTGAGGGATTCACTTTGACTTAGCGTCAAAGAAACTCAGAATTGAAGAATTACAGAAAAGGCTGGAGGAGCCCGGATTCTGGGATGATCCGGAGACTTCCCAGAAGGTAATGAAAGAACTGAAAGGTCTTGAGGATTCTGTCAAAGAGGTCGAGCAGCTCTGCTCGGACTATGAGGATATGAAACTGCTCATAGAAATGAGTGAGGAGGAGCCGGACGAAGAGACCTCAAAAGAGATTGAGGAGGAACTGAAAACATTCGAGGAGGCTTTTGAAGAACTCCGGATCAGTACTCTTCTGACAGGTCCGTATGACAAGGATAACGCCATCGTGACGCTTCATGCCGGAGCGGGCGGAACGGAGTCCTGTGACTGGGCAGGAATGCTGTACCGTATGTACACAAGATGGGCAGAGAAAAAAGGGTATGATGTAGAGGAACTTGATTATCTGGAAGGCGATGTGGCAGGGATAAAGGGAGTTACCTTCGAGGTGAAAGGCGAGAATGCCTATGGATATCTGCGCTCGGAAAAAGGCGTACACCGTCTGGTGCGTATCTCACCCTTTAATGCGGCAGGAAAACGTCAGACATCTTTTGCTTCCTGCGACGTGATCCCGGATATCGAAGAGGATATCGACATTGAGATCAATGATGATGATCTGAAGATTGATACCTACCGTTCCAGCGGTGCGGGCGGACAGCATATCAATAAGACTTCATCCGCGGTGAGGATCACTCACCTGCCGACCGGCATTGTGGTGCAGTGCCAGAATGAGCGTTCCCAGCATATGAATAAAGACAAGGCAATGCAGATGCTCAAATCCAAGCTGTATCTTATGAAACAGCAGGAACAGGCCGAAAAAATGTCGGATATCAGGGGAGAAGTGCGAGATATTAATTTCGGAAACCAGATCCGTTCTTATGTCATGCAGCCATATACGCTTGTAAAAGATCACAGAACCAATACAGAGGTCAGCAATGTAAATGCTGTAATGGACGGCAATATCGATCCGTTTATCAATGCATATTTAAGCGCGGAGACAGGAAAGCCGGCGGATGAACAGTAAGAGCAGTGCGGCCGGACGCTTCGCGGAAGCATTAGAATACAGAGTACAGGGAAGGAGAAAACGATGGTAAATATAGCAGTAATGGGGTACGGTACCGTAGGTTCCGGTGTAGTCGAGGTAATAAATACAAATGGGGATATTATCAATCAGCGTGCGGGAAATGAAATTAATATAAAATACGTTCTCGATCTCAGAGATTTTCCCGGCGATCCGATACAGGAGAAGATCGTACATGACGTAGATGTTATTATTAATGACCCGGAGATCCGTATTGTAGTGGAAGTAATGGGCGGGATTGAGCCGGCGTATACATTTGTAAAGAGGTGCCTTGAAGCGGGAAAAAGCGTTGTTACGTCTAATAAGGCGCTGGTTGCAAAGCACGGAGCGGAACTTTTATCCATTGCCCGGGACAGAGAACTTAACTTCCTGTTTGAAGCCAGTGTGGGCGGCGGTATCCCGATCATCCGTGCACTGAACTCTTCGTTGACTGCTGACAGGATCGAAGAGATCACAGGTATCCTGAACGGTACGACCAACTATATGCTCAGCAAGATGTTCTACGAAGGTGCGGATTATGATGAAGTTTTAAAAGAAGCGCAGGACAACGGCTATGCAGAACGCAATCCCGAAGCGGACGTAGAAGGATACGATGCCTGCCGGAAGATTGCTATACTCTCATCCCTGATTTCCGGACAGCAGGTTGATTTTGAGGATATCCACACAGAAGGAATTACAAAGATCACGAAAAAAGATATGCTTTATGCTAAGAAAATGGGGATGACGATCAAGCTGCTTGCGTCAAGCAAGCGTCACGGGGATCATCTCCATGCGATCGTAGCTCCTGTGCTCCTGAACAAAGAACACCCGCTGTACAGTGTGGATGATGTGTTTAATGCAGTGTTTGTACACGGAAATATGCTGGGGGATGCTATGTTCTACGGCAGCGGTGCAGGTAAACTCCCTACGGCCAGTGCGGTTGTGGCAGATGTTGTAGATGAAGCGAAGCATCTTCGCAGAAATATTATGACAATGTGGAAGAATGAAAAGCTGACACTTCTCCCGATTGAGGATACAGAAAAACAGTTTTTCCTCCGTATCAGCGGAAACGCGGAAGAACGCCTTGCGGAAGTTGAAAAAGTATTCGGGCCGGTGCAGAAAGTTACGGTTGACGGACTGGACAATGAATTCGGTGTTGTGACGGAAGTAATGACGGAAGGAGATTATCTTGCCAGATCTTCTCAGATAGATGGTATCCTTCACATGATCCGTATCGAGGACTAAAGGCAGCTTGGTGTTAACAGGAGGAAGGAAATGAAATATATTGTGATCTTATGTGACGGGATGGCGGATGAGCCGCTTGAAAAACTGGACGGGAAGACCCCATTGGAAGCTGCCCGCACGCCGAATATGGACCGCCTCGCAAAGACTGCGGAGATTGGAATGGTACGCACGGTGCCGGAGGGAATGGCGCCGGGGAGCGATACGGCCAATCTGTCCGTGATCGGATATGATCCGAAGAAGTATTATTCGGGACGATCTCCACTGGAGGCGTTAAGTATCGGAGCGGAGATGGGGGAGGATGATGTATCTTTCCGATGCAATCTTGTCACTTTGTCAGAGAGTGAAGAACGGTATGAAGATCATACTATATTAGATCACAGTTCCGGCGAGATCAGCACGGAAGACGCAGCTGTCCTCATTGAAGCCTTAAAAGAAGAGTTTGCGCATGGCAGTGCGGCAGAGCGTCCCTGCTATACGCCCGGATATAAATTTTATGTGGGAACAAGTTACCGCCATCTGCTGATCCATACCAATGGAAAAGTCGTGGAACTGACGGCTCCCCACGATATTCTGACGAAACGGATCGGGGATTATCTGCCCCAAGATCCTGTCCTGAAGGATATGATGGTGAGAAGCTATGACATCCTGAAAGACCATCCCATCAATGTAAAGCGCCGTGCCGAAGGAAAGAATCCTGCAAATTCCGCGTGGTTCTGGGGCGCGGGAACACGGCCAGCTCTTACTTCATTCGAGGAAAAGAATGGGGTGAAAGGTGCTATGATCTCTGCGGTAGACCTGTTAAAGGGTATCGCGGCGGGTGCCGGTATGCACAATATTATTGTAGAGGGCGCCAATGGCGGTCTGCATACAAATTATCGGGGGAAAGGCCAGGCAGCGGTGAAAGCGCTGACGGAAGATGGATTTGATTTTGTATATGTACATATTGAAGCTCCCGACGAAATGGGACATCAGGGAAGTGCTGAGGACAAAATCGCTGCGATCGAGTATATTGACGAACAGGTGATCGGCCCGGTTGCAGAAGCTCTTGAAAAGTCAGGTACAGATTTCAGGATGCTTGTGATGCCGGATCATCCCACGCCTGTGCGGGTGCGTACTCATACTTCAGACCCTGTGCCGTATATGATCTACGACAGTACAGATCCGGCAGAAGGAAAAGAAAGTTACAATGAGAAGACCGGAAAAGAGACAGGGATCTTTGTGGAAAAGGGGTATACTCTGATCGATCATCTGTTGAAAAAACAATAAAACCGTAAGAAACATTCAGCCGGAATACAGGTGTTGTACTTCAGACCTGTATTCCGGCTGTTTTTTGTACAAAGGAATCTTTAGAAAAGCTTTTGTTTTGTTGATAAGAATAGAAAAATAGGATACTATAAGACCACATACGTTATTGGAGGTAAAACAGATGATACGGAAAATGACAGAAAATGACAGAGATTTATATGTAAAAATGGCGGAGGAATTTTACAGCTCGGATGCTGTACTGCATCCAATCCCCCGGGAATATTTTGAGAAGACGGCGGACGAGGCACTGCGGTCCGATGAATATGCCGAGATTTATCTGCTGGAATTTGAGGGAAAAACAGCCGGATACGGCCTGACGGCGAGAACATTTTCACAGGAAGCGGGAGGACAGGTGCTCTGGATCGAGGAACTCTACATCCGGGAGGAATTCCGCTCCCGCGGTCTGGGAAGAGAGTTTTTTTCCTATGTGGAAGAAAATAACAGAGGAAGAATCAGCAGAATCAGGCTGGAGGCAGAGGAGGAGAATACGCGCGCTGTTTCTTTATATGAAAGGCTTGGGTATAAGAAGCTGGACTATAAACAGATGATTAAGGATTTTACGGATGCCTCATAATGAATACGTGTATACAATTCGACATAAATTCTTTGAATCCGCCATTGCATGTTACTATGCAACAATGCTATAATTCATAGTAGCGTATTTTTGCCTTCCGGGCAGAAGAAGAATTGTGAGTAGGTGACTGATTTGAAGAATAAGATCAAGCGTTTTGCCAAAGGAGATTTCCATATCCCGCAGCCGGAGATTATTTTTCCGGAGACGCGCATTATCATGCGTGTCGGTGAGGGAGAAAAATACAGAGGAAGCTTTTCTCTCCAGAATCAGGGGGAAGGGACGATCAGGGGGCTTGTATATCCCTCTTCATACCGCGTCCACTGTGACGAGCAGGGCTTTGATTCTAATCCGGTCAATATCTATTATACATATGACGGGACCGGACTGGTGCCCGGACACGTAGAGCACGGGAAGTTTACGATTGTCTGCAACGGAGGCGAGTTCGACATTGCCTTTACGGCGATTATCGAGAAGCCTTTTGTGATGACTAATTACGGCAAAGTGCAGAGTCTGGACGATTTTAAAAAGCTGTCTTTCAGGGATGGCGCAGAGGCGGTCAAACTGTTCCGCTCAAGAGATTTCTATGAAATCCTGAAATATGAGGATAAAAGGATTCAGGCCCTCTATGATAATATGCGCAAATGGGAGCTGGATCAGCAGGCGTTGGAGGAGTTCCTTGTAGGCTGCAAGCAGAAGGAAAAGATTTTCCTTACTCTGGAGGAGGAGAGCAGGGCTTTTATCTCTCTGACAGAGCCCCGTAAGGAGACATTTGCTATTAAAAAGAATACATGGGGATATCTGGAAATTGATGTCAGGACAGAGGGAGATTTCCTTTACGTGGAGCATACCCGTATTACGACCGAAGAGTTTATCGGAAATTCTTACCGCCTTGAATATTTCCTCGACACAGAGAAACTGCACAGAGGCAGCAATTTCGGACGGATTATCCTTGAGACCCCATATGAGACTCTGACTTATGAAGTGGTGGTCGAGAAGGATATTGTCAGGGATGAAGAGCGCAGAGCGAATGACAGGGAGTTCACGGGGATTATTAAGAATTATCTGAAATACGAAGCCGGAAAGATGCAGCTTGCGGACTGGGTGGATGAAGCGGTCAGAAGAATCAAACACCTGCGCGAAATGGATGAAAATAATGAGTTCTATCTTTTGGCGCATGCTCATATCTGTCTGATCGGCGGCAGAAATGATGAGGCTAAGTGGATTCTTGAATCGTATAATTACAATCGGTTTGCAATCGGCAAAGATGTGGAATTAAGTTCTTACTATCTCTATCTGACAACGCTTCTCTCAAACGATACGATCGGACAGAGAAAGGTTGCCGAAGAACTTTCAAAGTCGTTTATGAAACATCCGGACAGCTGGAAGATTCTCTGTATGCTGGTCGAAGTGGATTCCGAATATAAGATATACAGTGAGAGGCTTCGGGCGCTGGAAAAGCAGTTTTATGAGGATAAGTCCCACAGTATCTGGTTCTATCTGCAGGCGTTCCGCTGCTTTAGGGACAAGAGCTCGTCCTTGAAAAAGCTGGGAATGTTCGAGGTACAGGTACTGCTTTTTGCGGTGAAATACAAGCTTATGACAAGAGAGCTGGCTCTTTATACGGCCAATCTTGCCAGTCAGATGAAGGTGTTTGACAGACATCTGTATAATGTCCTTGTTCAGGCGTACGGGATGTACAATGAGTCAATGATACTGACTGCGATTTGTACGCTCCTGATAAAAGGAAACTGTGTGGAAAGCTGCTATTTTAAATGGTATGAGAAAGCGGTGGAAGGCGAGCTTAAGATCGCACAGCTCTATGAGTACTATATGGCGACGGTGCGTCCGGAACAGTTCCATAAACCGCTTCCGAGATCTGTATACCTGTATTTTATGCATGGCAATAATCTGGATTATCACAAATGCGCCTTCCTCTATTCCAATCTTATTACATATGAGGACGAATCCAGTGAGATTTATGCTCATTACAGGGATGAGATGGAGGCATTTGCGTGGAATCAGCTTGACCGCAGGAATGTAAATGAGCAGCTTCGGATTATTTATAAGAGATTTGTGGTGGAATCCGCTATGAATCCGGAACGTGTGAAAGCGCTTTACGATGTATGCCACGCGTACTGGATCACAACGAAAGTGCGGAATATGAAGTATATCCATGTCATTGCGGAGGATGGCACGATCACCCAGAAGGCACCTTATACAGAGCACGGTGCAATGGTATTTCTGTATGCAAAGACTGACAGGCTTGTGTGGGAGTCGAAGGATGGGAGACATTATACGGATTCCATTCCATATGAGAGCAAACGTCTCTTCTATGAGCTGCGGTATATGGATATGTGCAGAAAGTATATTAACGGCCTGCGCAGAAACCGTGAAGAGGAACAGAAACAGGAACTGACGCTTGAGGTTGTACAGGAGAACGGGCTTGAGAATTATCCTGAGGAGGAGATATTCAGCCTGTGCAGCAGGACAATTCGTGAGAATAACTATGAAAATGATGATTTTCTTACATATGTCTGCTTTGACCTGTTTAAGAAACAGCAGTATGACAAAGTGATTCTGACTTATCTTGCCAATTATTACTGCGGCGCCACATCAGATATGAAGCTTCTCTGGAGAGAGGCTAGAGATTATGAAATCCATACCCATAAACTGGCGGAACGTATCCTGACACAGATGCTCTTTTCAGAGGAACTCTTTCAGGAAGCACAGATCTTCGAACAGTATTATGCGGAAGGCGCATATTTCAGACTCCAGCAGGCATATCTCACCTATGTGTCCAGAGAGTATGTTGTAGAGGAGCGGAAGATCGGGCGCAGTGTGATTGACATTATCTGCAGGGAATATGAAAAAGGCGAAGAAACAGGGGATGTCTGCAAGATCGCTGTATTGAAATACTATTCTGACAGGGAATATAATGCGCAGACGCGGAAAACATTAAAGAAGTTTCTTCAGGAACTCTGCGGCAAACAGATTTATTTTCCGTTTTTCCTTTCCTATGAAAAGGAATGGCTGATAGAGCTGCAGCTCTGGGACAAGACGCTGATCGAATACAAGGGTCAGAAGGGGAGCAGGGTCATGCTTTATTATCAGCTTCAGAAAAACGGGCAGGAACAGAATGATTATTCTACGGAAGTTCTCACGCCGATGTATGAGAATCTCTATGTTAAAAAGTTTGTGCTGTTTGCCAACGAAAAGCTGAAATATTACTTTAAAGAGACGATAGACGGCAATTCTTACCGCAGTGATAAAGAGATATGCGTGCGGGAGAGCGAGCCCGGCGAGCAGGGACGCTACGGACGCCTGAATGATATTCTTATGGAGAAAAACGAACAGGAAAGAAAGAGAAAGATGCAGGCGTATGCGCTGGAAGACGCGGTGGCGGCCCATATGTTCGCACAGGAATAAGGAGGTTGTCTGTATAACATGGGACAGGGCAGTATCATTGGTTATGAGATAAATGAAAAGACGTGCCAGATCAGTTTTTATAACGATCAGAATCTGGAGCCGGATACACTGGAGGTGGATTCCGATAATTACCAGATCCCGCTTATTATAGGAAAACTTCGGGATACGTGGGCTTACGGGAAAGAGGCCAAAAGACTTGTATCCATCAAAGAAGGATTCACGGTTACAAGGCTTTTAAGTAAAAGTCTTGCGGGAGACAAGATTGAGTTCGGTGAGGAGACATATGACGCGGTCTGGCTTTTATCCCGGTTTATCCAGATGTCTCTTCAGCCGTTTCCGGTAATTGACGGAATTGTTTTTACCGTTCCGGAGCTTACGGAGGAACTTGCGCAGATGCTCCGTGGTATTGCGGTGCGCATGGGTATTGACAAGCGGCATATCTTTATACAGGATTATAAAGAGAGCTTCTGCAACTATCTTTTCTATCAGCCCAAGGAATTGTGGCAGTATGATGCGGCTTTGTTCTGCTGTGACCGCAATGAGATCCGGGCGTATATGCTGCGTCGTCTCCGTCCGGGACTTGACGGAGGAAAGACAACGTTTGTCACAGTGGATGAGGTGGCAAGCGCGCATATGAAAGAACTGGCTATGGTCTATCCGGTTCTCAATGAAGACAAAGCAAAAGAAGCAGATGCCATGTTCTGCAAATTTATAGAGAGTGTATTTGATAAGAGAATCGTATCTTCTGTATTCCTGACAGGTGAAGGGTTCGAGAACAACTGGTATCCGAAAGCCCTCCGTGTGCTGTGCAACGGAAGAAGAGCATTTATCGGAAATAACCTTTACAGTAAAGGGGCGTGCTATACAGCATACAGAAAGCTTTTTATGCATATAGAGAATCCGGTATATCTCTCTGAGGATAAGCTTACAGATCAGATTACTGTGAATATGCGGGTAGACGGCAAGGAAATGTGGTATCCGATCGTATCTTGGGGCGCCCACTGGTATGAGTCCAACAACCAGTGGGAGGTTCTCTGCGAGGATATGGATGAAATTGAATTTCATATTGAATCGCTGATCCAAGGCAGTGTAAGAACAGAAAAAATCTCTCTTGCCCAGCTGCCGAAACGCTCGGAATATTCAGTCCGCCTGCAGCTGGAGACGGTTTTTCTTGACCGCAGGACATGCAGGATATCTGTGAGAGATGCAGGATTCGGAGACTTTTTCCCGGCGACGGATTTCCATGCTGAGAAAACGATACATTTAGGAGGCAATGATGGGAAATTTAATTCTTTGTCATGACAGACATGCTGCTCATCCTTATGAGATTACAAGAATACACTGCCGTATTTTCACGATCGAAGAACTGTGCTATTATCTGTGCAACAATCTGTATCTGATCGATTATACGATCATGAATGTACAGCTCTGTGACTGGCTTGAAGAGGAACTCGGCATGGACCGGCTCGCATCGGATCTAAGAGACGTGCTCCGTCTGCGCGGATCGGTGGAAAAATTTGTGCTGACGATTCTGAAGGCGTCTAAAATCTACCGTGAACCGGAAATGATCCGTATTCAGAATGTGCTTGAGCATCTGAAGAACCAGAAAGACATTGAGCGTCAGAAATATAAGGGCGACAATCTTCTGGAAAGCGGGGAGGTAGAGGAAGCAATCCTTGTTTATCAGGCCATCCTCAATCAGGAAAAGGACGAGACTGTAGATGACAAATTCTACGGCAGGATTTATGCGGGGCTGGGCGCGGCATACGGAAGGCTCTTTCTCTATCAGGAGGCAGCGCGTATGTATGACAGGGCGTATCAGATCTGTCAGGACAAGGCACTGATCAAACCTTACCTCTATGCCTCGTATAAGTATATGTCTCTTGAAGAATACCATATCCTTATTACAAAGCAGGATGACTATATGGAGATCAATGCCCAGATGCGCCGTGAGATTGATGAAATACGCAAAAATATGCCGGATGAGACGGATCCCGACCTTATTGAGAAATGGAAGAGACAGCATAGAAGAAATCATTCATAAGCCGGAAGTATCCCCCTGACAAAGTATCATTTGACAGGGGGATATCATTATGATAGAATACAACGGTAACTTTACCATGGTACAGTGACTCATTGGTAGAGAAAAAAAGTAAAACCGGTGATATCCGGTGGGTGATGGAGGTAATTATGAAAAAAAGAGTATTGAGTGTATTACTTTGTGCGGGTATGGCAGTTTCCCTGCTGGCGGGCTGTGGATCCGGAAATAGCGGCAAAAGCGGTGAAAGTGAGAGCGATAAGGCATATGTGCAGGATAAGGGAACCCTTGTTGTGGGCATTACCAACTTTGAGCCTATGGATTACAAAGACGAAAATGGCGAGTGGATCGGATTCGATGCGGACCTTGCCAAGAAATTTGCGGAGAGTCTTGGGGTTGAGGCTGAGTTCGTGGAGATTGACTGGGATAACAAGATCATGGAACTGGAAGGAAAGACGATTGACTGTGTGTGGAACGGCATGACTCTGACTCCGGAGGTGACCAGTTCTATGGACTGTACAGATGCATACCTCAACAATGCTCAGGTTGTAGTTGTGCCGAAAGAAGCGGCGGACCAGTATCAGGATGAGGACAGCCTTAAAGACCTGAATTTTGCTGCCGAGGCGGGAAGTGCCGGAGAAGAGGAACTTGAAGCCAGAGGTTTGAATGTTACACCGGTAACCGCACAGTCTGATGCGCTTATGGAGGTTGCAGCAGGAACTTCTGATGCAGCCGTGATCGATCTTCTTATGGCGGCGGCCATGATCGGAGACGGAACAAGCTACGCGGATCTTACATATACAGTTCGTTTAAATAATGAAGAATACGGCGTAGGTTTCAGAAAGGGCTCTGACCTGACAGAAGAACTGAATAACTTCTTTACATCCTGCTATGAGGACGGAAGCATTCAGAAACTGGCAGAGACATACGGAGTGCAGGCTGCGCTGATCGAGCAGTAAAGAAGACTATAGTACGGACGGAGTAATTTTATGACATTTTCAGAACAGTTTCCTATTGTTGTTGGGGCATTAAACGGAGGATTCCTGCAGACGCTGAAGCTGTTTTTTGTGACGCTTCTGGGAGCAATTCCATTGGGACTTATTATTTCCTTCGGATCCATGTCCCGTTTTAAACCGTTGAGTTACTTTACGAAGATCATTGTGTGGATCATCAGAGGAACCCCTCTGATGATCCAGCTTTTGATCATATATTTTATGCCCGGACTGGTAGGAGGCAATAATATATGGGGCGGCGGCGAGAGCGGAAGGTTTATGGCGGCTTCCGTCGCATTTATCTTCAACTACTCCTGTTATTTCTCGGAAATCTACAGAGGAGGAATTCAGGGTGTGCCAAAAGGCCAGGAAGAGGCAGGGCTTGTGCTCGGCATGACAAAAAGCCAGATTTTCTTCAAGGTCAAGCTGCTTCAGATGATCAAGAGGATCGTGCCGCCTATGTCCAATGAGATTATTACATTGGTAAAGGATACATCACTTTCCCGTATTATTGCGCTTCAGGAAGTCATCTGGGCAGGCCAGTCGTTTATGAAAGGCAATATGGGGATTGCCGGCGTAATCTGGCCGCTGTTTTTCACGGCAGTTTACTATCTGATCTTTAACGGCATTCTGACGGTCCTTCTGGGACGTCTTGAGAGAAAACTGGAATATTTCAGATAGGAGGCGCGAACTATGGCAATATTGGAAGTACAGCATATAAGTAAAAGTTTTGGAAATACAGAAGTATTAAAGGATATCAGCTTTTCACTGGAAAAAGGAAAAGTACTCTCCATGATCGGTTCATCCGGAAGCGGAAAGACAACGCTGCTGCGCTGTCTGAATTTTCTGGAGCAGCCGGACGGCGGAGTGATCCGTGTGAACGGGGAGACATTGTTTGACGCTGCGAATCCTCAGACGCGTCAGGAAAGTGAGATCCGGAGAAAACGTCTTCACTTTGGACTTGTATTTCAGTCTTTTAATCTTTTCCCGCAGTATACGGCTCTTCAGAATGTGATGCTGGCAAAGGAACTTCTGGCGAAAGAAAAACCGGACTATAAGGCGAGAAAAAAAGAAATCCATGAACAGATCGAACGGGAGGCAAAGGCTCTTCTGGATCAGATGGGACTTTCCGACAGGATCAACAATTATCCGCATCAGCTTTCGGGCGGACAGTGCCAGCGCGTTGCAATCGCAAGAGCGCTTGCCTTAAAGCCGGACATCCTCTGTTTCGATGAACCTACGTCCGCGCTCGATCCTGAGCTTACAGGAGAGGTCCTCAAGGTGATCAAGGGACTTGCGGAGCAGGAGACGACAATGATCATTGTTACACATGAGATGGCCTTTGCGAGAGATGTCTCAAGTCAGGTGATTTTTATGGATGACGGCCGTATTCTTGAATGCGGAACACCGGAAGAAGTGTTTGAAAATCCAAAGGAAGAACGAACAAAACAATTTTTGTCACGTTATACAAATGGCTGACGTACAGTGCCGGGTTTATATGCAAAATCGATAAATTACAGTGTATATATTAGAAAAACTTATAAAAAGTCCGGAAATAAAATAATGAACCGGAGAGATACAGGGCAGGGGGGAATGTTGATTTTCCACCTGCCTTATATTATAATCGAGTTTGCAATAAGGAGTGAAATTAAATGGATAATTTTGAAAGAGTCACTACAGGGCTTGGCGAGGAATGCGGAGTCTTCGGGGCTTACGATATGGACGGGCGCGATGTGGCGCCGTCGATTTATTACGGACTGTTTGCACTGCAGCACAGAGGTCAGGAGAGCTGCGGCATTGCAGTGACTGATACGGAAGGACAGCGGAGAGTCCTGTCGAAAAAAGGGCTGGGACATGTAAATGATGTGTTTGACGAAGACACTCTCTCTGAGCTTAAGGGTAATCTGGGAGTCGGGCATGTACGCTATTCTACTGCAGGGGGAACCAGAGTAGAGAATGCACAGCCCCTTGTGATCAATTATGTAAAAGGAACGCTGGCCATTGCCCATAACGGGAATCTGGTCAACGCGATCGAGCTGAGAAGAGAGCTGGAATATACGGGGGCAATCTTCCAGACCACGATCGATTCCGAGGTGATCGCATATCACATAGCCAGAGAGCGGCTGAACACGAGAACTGCGGAAGAAGCAGTGAAAAATGCGATGAAGAAGATCAGGGGAGCTTATGCACTCGTTGTGAACAGCCCGCGCAAGATGATCGGTGCGAGAGATCCTTTCGGACTGAAGCCGCTGTGTATTGGAAAAAGGGACAACACTTATTTCCTTGCATCCGAGAGCTGTGCAATTACGGCGGTCGATGCTGAATTTGTCAGAGATGTAAAACCGGGCGAGATCGTAACGATCACGAGGGACGGAATTGCATCTGATATGAGCATGGCAATTCCGGATGAGAAGCAGGCAAGATGTATCTTCGAATACATTTATTTTGCCCGTACAGACAGTACGCTTGACGGGGTCAATGTGTACCACTCCCGGATTCTGGCGGGAAAGGCACTGGCAGAGTCTTATCCGGTGGATGCCGATCTTGTGGTGGGCGTGCCGGATTCGGGACTTGTAGCGGCCAAGGGTTACTCCGAGTATTCAGGAATACCATACGGGATGGCCTTTCACAAGAACAGCTATGTGGGGCGTACATTTATCAAGCCGAAACAAAGTGACCGCGAGTCCAGTGTTAAGATTAAGCTGAATGTAATCCCGGAAGTAGTACGGGGAAAAAGAATCGTTATGGTGGATGATTCCATCGTAAGGGGGACGACCTGTGCCAATATTATCAGGATGCTGAAAAATGCAGGCGCGACAGAAGTCCATGTGAGAATCAGTTCGCCTCCGTTCCTTCATCCGTGTTATTTCGGAACGGATGTCCCGTCCGACGACCAGCTGATCGCACACTCGCATACACCGGAGCAGATCCGTCAGATGATCGGTGCCGATTCTCTCGGATATATGGAGATCAGCAAGCTGAAAGATATGGTCGGAGAATTAAAGTTCTGTGACGCATG
Source organism: uncultured Lachnoclostridium sp. (assembly GCA_930986645.1). GTDB lineage: Bacteria > Bacillota > Clostridia > Lachnospirales > Lachnospiraceae > Mediterraneibacter. Next base: position 37,899 of record CAKNJS010000006.1, on the reverse strand, counting down.
CTTTACCGGGCAGTATCCTATGGAAGTTCCGAATGAGGATATCAGCCACGCTTTTGAGTAGAACGATACGGCAGGGAGCTGCTGTGTTATAAATTAAGAAAAGGAGAACAAAATTATGTCAAATGACCGCTATGTCAGCCCGCTTTCAGAGCGCTATGCAAGTAAGGAGATGCAGTATATCTTTTCACCGGACAAGAAATTCCGTACATGGAGAAAACTCTGGATCGCTCTGGCGGAAACCGAGAAAGAGCTGGGACTTAATATCACGGATGAGCAGATCGAGGAGCTGAAAAGCCATGCGGATGATATCAATTATGATGTGGCAAAGGAACGTGAAAAAGTTGTCCGTCACGATGTTATGTCCCACGTTTATGCGTACGGCGTGCAGTGCCCGAAGGCAAAGGGAATTATCCATCTGGGCGCCACATCCTGTTATGTCGGAGACAATACGGATATTATTATCATGTCTGAGGCATTGAAGCTGGTGAGAAAGAAACTGATCAACGTAATCGCGGAGCTTGCAAAATTCGCGGATGCACAGAAGAGCCAGCCGACTCTCGCATTTACCCATTTCCAGCCGGCGCAGCCGACGACAGTAGGAAAACGCGCTACCCTGTGGATGCAGGAGTTTGAGATGGATCTGGAAGATCTGGATTATGTGCTGGGCAGCCTGAAGCTCCTTGGCTCTAAGGGAACTACAGGAACACAGGCAAGCTTTCTTGAACTTTTTGACGGGGATCAGGAGACAATTGACAAGATCGATCCGATGATTGCCGAGAAAATGGGATTCAAGGCGTGCTATCCGGTTTCCGGACAGACATACTCAAGAAAAGTAGATACACGGGTTCTGAACGTGCTCGCGGGAATTGCTGCAAGCGCCCACAAATTTTCAAATGATATCCGTCTTCTTCAGCATCTGAAGGAAATCGAGGAACCGTTTGAGAAGACACAGATCGGTTCTTCTGCTATGGCATATAAGAGAAATCCGATGAGAAGCGAGCGGATCGCATCCCTGTCACGTTATGTGATGATCGATGCGCTTAATCCGGCTGTCACATCGGCGACACAGTGGTTTGAGCGTACTCTGGATGATTCCGCAAACAAGCGTCTGAGTGTCCCGGAAGGTTTCCTTGCCATTGACGGCATTCTGGATCTGTGTCTGAACGTGGTAGACGGTCTTGTTGTATATCCGAAGGTAATCGAGAAACATCTCATGGCTGAGCTTCCGTTTATGGCTACAGAGAATATCATGATGGATGCGGTAAAAGCCGGCGGAGACAGGCAGGAACTGCACGAGCGTATCCGTGAGCTTTCCATGGAAGCAGGAAGAAATGTAAAAGAAAAAGGTCTGGATAATAATCTGCTTGAACTGATCGCGGCAGATCCGGCATTTAATTTAAGCCTTGAAGATCTTCAGAAGACGATGGATCCGTCCAGATATGTGGGACGCGCCAAAGAACAGGTAGAAGCATATCTGAAAAACGTGATTAACCCGCTTCTTGAAGAAAATAAAGAAGTTCTCGGAATGACAGCACAGATCAATGTCTGACAGGCAGGTTTCCGGGCAGTTTATAAATAATACAGAAAAATGCAAAGGAATGTTGCGAATGATTGCGGCATTCCTTTTTCTCTGATATCTTATTTTCTGGCAAAATAAATGGAAATATTTTCCATATGTGTTGTGGTGAAGAAAGGACAGGGATGGAAATGGAATTGTGCGGGACACTTTACAGAGAAAGATTTTCGGCGGAGGCTGCGCCCAGAATCTCTAAAGTTTTAGTCGTATTTGCGGCTTTTCTGATTATGGCCGCGGGAGTGTATACCGGCAGAAGACCGGTTCAGGGTGACAAAGCGCCTGACGCGGGAAATGCGGTATATGAAGCGGGAAACGGAATGTCGGAAACTGCGGACATTACATGGCTGCCTTCCGTAATGCCGGTGCCGGAGACAGCAGATGTGAATGAGAGAGATACAGCAGTGCCCGTGAATAGAAATATAACGGCGGAAGATGTGCCTGTTTATCCGGAATCAGATAAACAAGGAGACGCAAGCCCGGTAATGACGGCGGAAGACAGTATGAATATATCTGCGGTGCCGCCGGCAGAACAGCACTTTGGTACTTCGGAAAGTACAATATCCGGAGAAGCTGGAAATACGGCGGCTGATACCGGGATGGACGGATATGAGGGAGAAGAAACAGATCCGGAGGCGGTCATCCCTCCGGAAAGTCCGGCCGGACCGCCGGCGGGCGTGGTGAACGGGTTCCTTGTCAACGACACAGGGATGATTTACGGAGTTGCCGATCCGGCTCTTATTGCGGCTGACGAATATCTGGAACTGCCGTCTGAGGGATGCACGGGAATTGCTGCAGGTACATTTGCGGCAGGATTTCCTGAGGTGCGCGAGATGCGTATTCCGTCTAATATTACATATATTGAAGAGGGAGCTTTTTCAGGGCTTTCCAATATAGAGTGGTATGAGATGGCGCCTTCGGGAGAGTATTATGCAGAACAAGGAATACTCTATTCGGAAAACGGATCGTGCATCCTTGCTTTCCCCGCCGGAAGAACCGGGACTTATAAAGTTCCGTCCCATGTTGAGCGTTTTGCTGCCGGGGCATTTGACGGTTCACAGCTGGAAACGATAGATGCGGCTGCCTGCCCGATTATAGATTCAACGGGGCTTCCGGAGGACATTGAGCTGCTTGTCAGAGAAACGCCATAGGATTGTTGAAGATTCCTTCGAATTGTTTTATAATATCGATATATTACAGAAACATGGTCTGCCGGCATTTGCGGCGGCAGAAGGGAGGGGACTTCTATGAGAGAAAAAAATATGCTTCAGATTTTGAAGGACAGCAGTTATACCGTGGTTTTAAGCGGTGCAGGTCTGATGGCGGAGAGCGGGTATCCGCTTCTGCGTGACGGACAGGAATCCTATGAGATCGAAGAAAAGTACGGATATTCCTTTGAGGAAATATTCAGCAGTGCTTTCTATTCGGCAAGAAAGGAACTGTTTTTCCGCTTTTACAAAGAAGTTATCCTGAAAGCAGCAGAAGTCTCCCCGGGAAAGGGATTTCTGGCTCTTAAGGAACTGCAGGATTACGGACTTATCGATTCGATCATAACCCGGCGCATTGCAGGACTTGAGGATCGAGCCGGATGCAGAAATGTCCTGAATATGAAAGGCACGGTGTTTGACAATGCGTGTCCCGTGTGCGGGAGAAAATATCCGATAGAGTATATAAAAGCTGCAAAAGGTGTGCCGCTCTGCGAAAAGTGCATGACGGCGATCCGCCCTCAGGTGTGTCTGTTCGGCGAGATGATTAATAATGCAGTTATGACACAGGCCGCGCAGGAAGTGGAGAAGGCGGATACGCTGCTGGTACTGGGGGCAAATCTGACAACCCCTCTGTGCAGCCAGCTGATTCAGTATTATACCGGACCGAATCTGATTCTGGTAACAGAGACAGAACATTATTCGGATCAGAGGGCGGATATTGTGATCCGCGGACGGAGCGATGAATTCCTTGCCAGCATGGTATCTGAATATAAGAAAGAAAATATTTAAAGACTGAAATTGGAGAGAGAAAATGAGCAACCGAGTAAGAACAAGATTCGCACCCAGCCCGACAGGCCGGATGCATGTGGGCAACTTAAGAACAGCGCTTTACGCGTATCTGATCGCGAAACACGAAGGAGGAGATTTTATTCTCCGTGTGGAGGATACGGATCAGGAACGCTATGTGGAAGGAGCTACGGACATTATATACAGAACACTGGCAAAGACCGGACTGGTTCATGACGAAGGACCGGATAAGGATGGAGGATACGGTCCTTATATCCAGAGTGAGAGACAGGCTGAGGGAATATATCTGAAGTATGCAAAACAGCTTGTGGAGCAGGGGGACGCATACTACTGCTTCTGTGATAAAGAGCGTCTTGAGTCTTTAAAGACGTCGGTCTCCGAGGACGGAACAGACATTGTCGTATATGATAAGCACTGCCTCGGTCTGAGCCGTGAAGAGGTGGAGGCGAATCTGGCAGCCGGGAAGCCGTGGGTAATCCGCCTGAACGTGCCCAATGAAGGCGTGACTACATTTCATGATGAAATATACGGGGATATTACGGTCCCAAATGCAGAGCTGGATGATATGATCCTGATTAAATCAGACGGGTTTCCCACTTATAATTTTGCAAATGTAGTGGATGACCATCTGATGGGAATCACACACGTTGTGAGAGGGAACGAGTATCTGGCATCCGCCCCGAAATACAACCGCCTCTATGATGCGTTTGGATGGGAAGTGCCGGTATACGTCCACTGTCCTCTTATTACAGATGAAAATCACAAGAAGCTGAGCAAGAGAAGCGGACATTCTTCTTATGAAGATCTGATCGATCAGGGGTTTGTCTCGGAAGCAGTTGTCAACTATGTGGCTCTTCTCGGATGGTGCCCGTCAGATAACTGCGAGATCTTCTCTCTTGAAGAACTGGTGAAAGAATTCGACTACCGTCATATGAGCAAATCGCCGGCTGTGTTTGATACGACGAAGCTGAAGTGGATGAACGGGGAATATTTGAAGGCGATGGATTTCGACAGATTTTACGAGATGGCTGAGCCGTATATCAGAAAGACGGTTACGAAGGATTATGACCTTAAGAAGATAGCGGCGCTTGTGAAAACAAGAATTGAAATATTCCCGGATATAAATGACCAGATTGATTTTATCGAAGAGCTTCCGGATTATGACTGTGAGCTCTACAGACATAAGAAGATGAAGACGGATCCGGAAAAAGGACTTGCACTGCTGGAGGAAGTGCTTCCGCTCCTTGAGGCACAGGAGGACTTCAGCAATGATGCCCTCTTTGAGATGCTGAAAGGATTTGCAGGAGAAAAAGGTTATAAGATCGGATATGTGATGTGGCCCTTGAGAACGGCTGTTTCAGGCAAGCAGAGCACACCGGGAGGCGCGACTGAGCTGATGGAAGTGTTCGGAAAAGAGGAATCTCTTCGCAGGATCCGCAGAGGAATTGAGAAATTACATGAAATTTAATGAGAGGCAGAAAGAGGCGGTCATTCATGGAACCGGGCCCTGTCAGGTACTGGCAGGGCCCGGTTCGGGTAAGACGCTTACGATCGTAAACAGGATCCGCTGGCTGATTGAGAAATGCGGCGTAAAGCCGGAGGAAATTCTTGTTGTAACATTTACCCGTTATGCTGCCACCGAGATGAAAACAAGACTGAGCGCCCTGATGGGCAGTAAAAGTATTCCCGTGACAGCCGGCACCTTTCACGGGATTTATTATGGCATATTAAAGTGGGCCTACAGGATGGACAGCCGCAACATTCTGTCGGAAGAAGAAAAATACCAGATACTCAGAGAAGTCATATCCAGACAGGAACTTGAAGTGTTTGACGAAGAGGATTTCCTGCAGGATATCGCGGAAGAAATCGGGAAGATCAAAAACAACAGACTGCCTTTAGACGAGTTTGTGTCAGCAAAAGTCAATGCAGAAGCATTCAGAGAGATATACAGAGCATACGAAGAACGAAGAAAATCGCTCAGAAAAATAGACTTTGATGATATGCTTGTCGTGTGTTATGAATTGTTTGAATCAAGGCCGGATGTATTGGAACTGTGGCAGAAGAAGTTCAAGTATATTCTGGTAGACGAATTTCAGGATATTAACCGGGTGCAGTATGATGTGATCCGTATGCTTGCGCTTCCGGAAAACAATCTTTATGTTGTGGGCGATGATGATCAGGCAATCTATGGATTCCGCGGGGCTGATTCTGAACTTATGTTCCAATTTCTGAAAGATTATCCTGATGCAAGGCAGATTACCCTCGGTAAAAATTACCGTTCCACCGGGAATATCGTCAGAAATTCTCTGAAACTGATCAGTCACAACCAGAGACGGTTTTACAAGGACCTGACGGCAGTGAAAGAACGGGGAAAATGTCTGCATATTCAGGAATTAAAAGATCCGGCCGAGGAAGCCGGTTATGTTGCGGATGAGATTGAAAAGCGTATTGATGCCGGGTATGAGCCGGAAGAAACGGCGGTGCTTTTCCGGATACATACAGATGCGAGACCTGTAGTCGAAGAACTGATCGAACGCCGTATCCCGTTTCAGATGAAGGAACATCTCCCTAATATATACAATCATTTTATAGCGAAGGATATTCAGGCATATATGCGGCTGGCGCTGGGAAAGAGAGAGAGAAGGGACTTCCTTCAGGTAATGAACCGGCCGAAACGGTATATCGGAAGGGACAGCCTGACGGGGAGAGAGATTTCATTTGAGGAGATCCGGAAATTCTACTGTGACAAGGACTGGATGATGGACAGAGTTGACCAGTTTGAGTGGGATGTGAAAATGCTGGCGAAAATGGCTCCGTATGCGGGGATTCAGTATATACGAAAAAGGATCGGCTATGATGATTTTATCAAAGACTATGCATATACACACCATACGGAACGTTCTGATCTGAATGAAATTCTTGCCGAACTGGAAGAGTCAGCCAAGCAGTTTGCCTCCATAGAAGAGTGGTTCCGTCATATCGAGGAGTATACAGAAATGCTGAGGATCAAAGAACAGCAGAGGAGTATGAAACAGGAGGGCGTCCGCCTGATGACCCTGCATGCGGCAAAAGGTCTGGAGTTTGATTCTGTTTTCCTTATCGAGGCGAATGAAGGGCAGATCCCGTATAAAAAGGCAAAGACAGACAGGGAGACAGAGGAAGAAAGAAGGCTGTTCTATGTGGGAATGACACGGGCGAGGGAACAGCTTACGGTCTGTTATGTGAAAACAAAAAACGGGAAAGCATCTGAGCCCTCCCGTTTTGTGGATGAACTGCTGGAAGACAGCTGAAACGATTGTATATTGTGGCAGCTCTACTCCATATCATCGAGGTCGATATCGCCGAAATCCTGCTGTTCCATCCAGTCATTGAAAGCTTCGGAGACCCGGTCAAATTCTTCGTCATCTATGATGTTCTCAAGACCGGGCTCCTCACCCTCTCCATTATCAGTCAGCCGGTAGAGATAAATCTGCCCGTCGTCACTTTCTCCCTCATCATTTAACGGCAGGAGAGCAATGTATTGCTTTCCGTCTGTCTCAAAGATAGTAAGAACATCACATTCAAGTTCTTCATCATTGTCCAGCGTCAGTGTTACTGTAAGTGATTCATTTTCGTTCATATGAAATTTCTCCTTTGATATACCGTGCTGTTCCGGCATTTATGTACCATGATGGTATCAGATCGCAGGTCAAAAAGCAAGCCGCAATCTATTGACATTCCCCCGAAACACGGTAGAATGAAAGAGGAAAGTACGATGAAATGCAAAATCAGGAGGATATACGCAGTGAAGAAACGGAATATTTTATATGTCCTGATGACCTTATTTGCAGTATGTTTTATATCGGGATGTAAACAGAATGTAGGTACTCCTGAGGATAATGCTGTGGTAGAAGAGACGGAGAGCGCTGAAGATGAGACCGGCGGTCATGTGTACGGCTTCAGCGCGGCGGACCTGTCGGATCCCTTTTACGAGGTTCTTAAAGAATCAGCGGGCTCCATGATCGAGGAAGAAGAAAGCCGTATGCTTGTGCGGGACGCCGGAGGGGATCCGGCGCTTCAGAACACACAGATTCAGGAACTGATCAATGAAGGAGTGGAGGCTGTGCTTCTCTGTCCCGCAGATCCGGTATCGGTCACACCTGCTCTGGAGGCGTTAAATGAGGCGGACATCCCGGTTATAAATCTATATATGCGTGTGGAAGCCGCAGATCTTACCAGTGCTTTTGTCGGGGCGGATGACTATAATGCGGGAAAAGTATGCGGGGACGATCTGATCGGCAGACAGCCGGAAGGCGGTTCTCTGGTAATTGTGGACCAGCCGGAAAATCCGGCGGTAAATGAGCGTATCACCGGATTTGAAGAGGCGGTCGCGGGGGGCGGATTTGAAGTTGACAGAATAGACACAGGGGATGATTACAGTTTGATCCCGGGACAGCTGAAGACGGTTTTGAAGGAAAATCCGCAGATTAATGCTGTTATGTGCGGGGATGATCATATGGCGGAGCAGGTGCTTGATACTTTGAAAGAGGTGGAAAGGGATGACATTCTGGTGTACAGTGCAGGCGGCTCGCCGAAGATTAAAAGTGCACTGGCAGATCTCGCCAGTCCGATGACAGGAGCAGGGGCGGTCTCTCCGATCAATATAGGAAAAACAGCTGTAAAGACGGCTTCCGCAATTCTGGAAGGCGGGACTTATGAACAGGAAACTTATACAGATACTTTTTTTATCAGTAAAGAAAATGTCGATATGTATGGAACAGACGGCTGGCAGTGAGAAAGGAACGGAATATGAAGAAGATATCAGGAAGGCCGCAGCCCTTTGGCACGGCTGTTGAGGGAAGAAAAGTGAATTTTGCAGTGCAGGTTCCCGCAGGGAAAAAATGTGAGCTCCTGCTCTACCGGGAAGGCCGTAAACATCCGGAATGTACATTCGATATGCCTGAAAATGAAGGGATCGGTGAAGTGCGGTTTATGGCAGTCGAAGACATAGATGCAGAAAAATATGAATATAATTTCAGGATCGACGATCAGGTCAGCATTGATCCGTATGTAAGAGAGATTGCCGGAAAGAAGGTATTCGGAAGAAAGCGCGATCTTCAGGAACATGAGATCCGGGGAAAACTTGTATCCCCCGAGTATGACTGGGAGAACGACGAAAGGCTGCATCTGCCATGGAATGAAGTGGCAGCTTACAGTCTGCATGTCAGAGGCTTTACAAAACATACTTCATCTAAAGTTTCCCATAAAGGGACATATCTCGGGGTCATTGAGAAGATCCCCTATCTGAAAGAACTGGGAATTAACCAGATACAGTGTATGCCGGTCTACGAGTTTGATGAATGTGCGAAAACAAAGATTAACTACTGGGGATATGGACCGGCCTATTATTTTGCTCCAAAGGAGGCTTATGCAGCCGGAAACTCTGCGGTACATGAGCTCAAAGATATGGTGAAAGAGTGCCATAAGGCAGGCATTGAAGTTGTGCTGGAAATGCCGTTTACACAGGACGTGCCGCCTCAGACAGCGCTGGAATGTCTCAGGTTTTATATGCTGGAGTATCATGTGGACGGTTTTGTTGTAAATCCGTATTCAGTCCCGTGGGATATGCTCTGTGCAGATCCGCTTCTTAAAGACATCAAGCTGATGCGCAAGGATGATGCTTTCCAGAATATTATGCGCCGTTTTCTGAAAGGCGATGAGAATATGATCAATGATGTTATCTGGGCTCTCAGCCATCATTCAGCATCAGACGGAAAATGCAATTATATTACAACGCAGACGGGATTTACGCTCTGGGATCTTGTTTCCTACGACTGCAAGCACAATGAAGCCAATGGAGAAAACAATACAGACGGTCCGGATTTTAATTTCAGCTGGAACTGCGGCGCAGAAGGTCCGAGCCGTAAAAAGGCTGTTATGGCGCTCAGAAAGAATCAGGTGAGAAATGCATTCCAGCTGCTTCTGCTGGCACAGGGAACGCCGTGCATTCTGGCGGGAGACGAGTTCTATAACAGTCAGAAGGGCAATAATAATGTATACTGTCAGGACAATGAGACCGGATGGGTTGACTGGACAAAACTGAAAACCGACAATACACTTTTCAACTATGTAAAAGAGCTGATCGCATTCCGGAAGAAACATCCGTGCCTGCACCGTGCAGAGGAGCTGAAAGGATTGGACCGCACTGCGTGCGGCATGCCGGATGTATCTTACCACGGAGAGAATGCATGGCAGGTGAAAGCGGAAGTATACAGCAGACAGCTGGGTGTGCTGTATGCCGGGGAAGATCTGGGAGATACAGAATGCTTCGCCGCATATAATATGCACTGGCTGCCCCATGAATATGCGCTCCCGTCTCCGGGAAAGGGAAAAAGATGGTGCATGGCTGCAGATACGGAAAACGGATTTATGGATCCTCCCGTACCTGTAGAAGACCAGAAGAAGATCGAACTGAAAGAGCGCAGCATTGCTGTGCTGGTAAGCGTGGAACTGCCTGAACAGCCGAAGAAAAGTGTATCCCGTTCCAGAACCAGAAAATCATCAGAAAAAGGCGGCGTACAGGAAAAATGATAAAGGCACTGGCACATTTTGAGACTATAACCAAGCATAAGATTCTTGTTATGAAGGAGTGTTTCCGGGTGGGGCTGTACCGGCAGGGGCTGCTTCATGACCTGTCCAAGTACAGCCCTGCGGAATTCCTCGTGGGGTGTAAATACTATCAGGGCACCCGAAGCCCCAATAATGCAGAACGAGAGGATAAAGGATATTCATCTGCATGGCTTCACCATAAAGGAAGGAATAAACATCATTATGAATACTGGATCGACTACTGCCTGAACGGAGACAGACTGCTGGCGGGAATGAAGATGCCGGTCCGGTATGTGGTGGAGATGTTCCTTGACAGAATTGCAGCAAGCAAGGTGTATAAGGGGGAGAAATACAGGGACAGCGACCCGCTGGAATATTATCTGAACGGAAAGGCGGGAGAGCTTATGCATCCGGAGACAAGGGCTCTTCTTGAGCGGCTTCTCCACATGCTTGCAGAGCAGGGAGAGGAGAAGACATACCGGTACATCAGGAAAAATGTTCTGAAAAAACATGCGGGAAAGCATTTGATAAAAAAGAGGCGGTTTTATGTTACTTTACATCGTACGTCACGGTGAAACGGACTGGAATAGAAGACATAAGGTACAGGGCAGGACTGATATCCCTCTGAATGACTATGGAAGAAGGCTCGCAGAGGAGACGGCCGAGGGCATGCGCGATATACCGATTGATCTTGCATACACCAGTCCGCTGCTGCGTGCAAAGGAGACGGCACAGATAATACTGAAGGGGCGGGATATCCCGCTGTTTGAGGATGACCGGCTTCAGGAAATCAGTTTTGGCAGTTATGAAGGCCTTTTCTGCGGAGGGGAACAGGCTGATGAGAAAAGCGAGGCGTTCAATCGTTTTTTTAACGATACGGCGAATTATATCCCTCCGGAAGACGGGGAGACAATTCTCTGTCTCTACGAACGTACAGGAGATTTCCTGAGAGAGATGGAGGAGCGGGAAGATCTGGCTGACAAGAGCATCCTTGTATCTACACATGGGGCGGCAATGACCTCTCTTTTAAACAGGATCAGGGGGAATCTTTCGACGGAGCATTTCTGGAAGGATGAAGTGCCGCCGAACTGTTCGGTAACTCTGGTGGAGATAAAGGATGGAAAAGCCGTAATTTTAAAAGAAGGAATGATCTTTTATAAAGAGAAAGTAAAAAAATGGAAGACAGTGTGATACAATAGAAGAAAAGCGAAAAGGCTGGTGAGACTATGAAACTGACTTTTATCGGAGCAGCCCATGAGGTGACGGGAAGCTGCCATTTTCTGCAGGCAGCGGGGAAAAATATCCTGATCGACTGCGGTATGGAGCAGGGACCGGACTTATATGAGAATCCGGGGCTTCCAGTACCGGAAAAGGATATTGATTATGTATTTCTGACCCATGCGCACATTGATCACTCGGGGATGATTCCCAAACTGGTAAAGAACGGATTTAAAGGACAGATTTTTGCCACCTTTGCCACTGCGGATCTTTGCAACATTATGCTTCGGGACAGTGCGCACATCCAGGAATTTGAGGCTGAATGGCGGAACAGAAAGGGGAAAAGAGCCGGCAGACCGGAGTATGAGCCGGTGTATGTAATGCAGGATGCCCTCGATGCAATCGAACTTCTTGTTCCCTGCCAGTATGGAGAGAGGATTGCTATCTGTGAAGGCATCGATATACGTTTTACCGACGTGGGACACCTGCTCGGATCGGCGAGCATTGAAGTGTGGGCGGCGGAGGGAAATGTGACGAAGAAAATTGTCTTTTCAGGCGATGTGGGCAATCTGGATCAGCCTATTATCAAGGATCCTCAGTATACACATTCCGCTGATTACATTGTCATGGAATCCACATACGGAGACCGTATCCACACGGCAGAAAAACCGGATTATCTGGGTGATTTTACAAGAATTATAAAAGAAACCTTTGACCGGGGCGGAAATGTTGTTATTCCTTCTTTTGCAGTCGGAAGAACTCAGGAAATGCTCTATTTTATCAGGGAAATCAAGGAGAAAAATCTTATGCCCGGCTATCCGGATTTCGACGTGTATCTGGATAGTCCGCTTGCGATCGAGGCGACTAAGGTATTCAGCATGAATATGAGAGACTGCTTTGATGAAGAGGCTATGAAACTTGTAAATGCAGGAATTAATCCGCTTGTATTTCCGGGCCTTCATACATCGACGACAAGCGATGATTCCAAGATGATCAACTTTATTGAAAAGCCGAAGGTTATCATATCCGCATCGGGCATGTGTGATGCGGGGCGCATACGCCATCATCTGAAACATAATCTCTGGCGTCCGGAGTGTACGATCCTGTTCGTGGGGTATCAGGCCAGCGGTACGCTCGGACGGAGACTTCTGGAGGGGGAGAAGAATGTAAAGCTTTTCGGAGAACCGATAGAAGTACACGCCAGAATCGAGAGCCTTCACGGCATCAGCGGCCATGCGGATATGAACGGACTGCTCAAATGGGTAGGAGAATTCCATTCGCCGGTTGAGAGAGTCTTCGTAGTGCACGGGGAAGATGCCGTGACCGATAAATTTGCAGAGACGGTCCGCGAGCAGTTCGGATACAGTACGTGGGCGCCTTATCCCTCCTGCGAAGTCGATCTTCTGACGAACGAGATCATAAGCGAGGGAGTCAGAATTCCGGTCAAGGCTAAAAAACCAGCGCAGCGCAGGGCAGATTCTGCATTTGAGAGACTGCTGGCAGCAGGAAAGCATCTGCTTGACGTGATTAACAGGAATGAGGGATTGTCAAATAAAGATAAAGCCAAATTCGAAGCACAGATTAATAATCTTGCAGAAAAATGGGAGACTGACGACTGATCCGGAGGCTTAACCATATACTTAACCGCGATTTTGTCAAGGACTAAAAGTTTATAAAATTTTCCGACTTTCGGAATATCTTATCCGTCTGGTGAGAATCATTCTAAGTATAAACTGCTTAGGAGGATTCTTGCCATGATGGTGAACAAGGTTGAACTGTGCGGAGTAAACACATCGAAACTTCCGCTTCTGAAAGAGGAAGAGAAAGAAGAACTTTTTGAGAAAATCAAAGCCGGAGATGAAGAAGCGCGGGAGACATATATCAAGGGAAATCTGAGGCTGGTTTTGAGTGTGATCAAACGTTTTGAAGGAAGCAGTGAAAATGCGGATGATCTGTTTCAGATCGGCTGCGTGGGCCTGATGAAGGCGGTGGATCACTTTGACCCGTCGAGGATGGTAAAATTTTCAACATATGCGGTTCCGATGATCATCGGAGAGATACGCAGGTATCTGAGAGATAACAGTCCTATCCGTGTCAGCAGATCGCTTCGCGATACGGCGTATAAAGCGATTTATGCAAAAGAAGGATACATCCGCCAGTACATGAAGGAGCCCACAGTACAGGAGATAGCCGATGAGATCGGAATCGCCAAGGAAGACGTGGTTTTTGCGCTGGATGCAATACAAAGTCCCATGAGTCTTCAGGAGCCGGTGTACAGCGACGGCGGAGATACCCTGTATGTAATGGATCAGGTCAGCGATAAGAAAAATAAAGAAGAAAACTGGGTGGAAGAGCTCTCGCTCGAGGCGGCTATGGAGCGTCTGAATGAGCGGGAAAGGTATATTATCACCCTGCGTTTCTTTGAAGGAAAGACCCAGATGGAGGTGGCAGAGCAGATTCATATCTCTCAGGCGCAGGTCAGCCGTCTGGAAAAAAATGCCTTAAAGACCATGCGCCGGTACCTTCTCGGAGAGTGACGGGGATTATAGACTACTTAAGAAAAACGTAAGAGAGGAAGAAAAACCATGTATAGAGCTTGTATATTTGATCTGGACGGAACTTTAACCGATACACTGGAATCACTTGCGTATTCAGTGAACGAGACAATGAAAGAGATGAATATGCCGCAGATCACTACAGAACAGTGCAGAGAGTTTGTCGGAAACGGTGCAAAAGTATTGATCGAAAAGACGCTGAAAGCATCAGGAGATGACAAACTGACAAGATTTGATGAAGCATATGAATTGTATCTCCGCATATTTGACAAGTGCTGTACGTACCGCGTAAAACCGTATCCCGGTATCCCGGATATGCTCAAAGAGATGAAAGCGCAGGGGTTAAAGCTCGGGGTACTCTCAAACAAGCCGGATCGTCAGGCTGTCCATGTCGTGGAGGAGATATTCGGAAAAAATGTCTTTGACCATATACAGGGGCAGAAGGACGGAGTGCCGAGAAAACCGGATCCGACAGCTGTGCTTTCTATTGCAGATGAATTCGGCTTAAAACCTTCAGAAACACTTTATATCGGGGATTCTGAAGTGGACGGCGCGACTGGAAAAGCGGCAGGGATGGATACCGTTCTTGTTACGTGGGGGTTCCGTTCGAGAGATGTATTGGAGGCTGCGAAACCATACCGGATTGCAGACTCGACAGATGAGATACTAATGACTATAAAGGAAAAGGAATAAACTATGAGTGAATACAATGAAGTATGTCTGAAGACTTTTTTAAAAGATCAGGGAAAACTTTTTGATGAGCCGGTAGCCGGTACGCTAGAGGAAGCTGAAGCGTTCCTCGAGGACTGTATGGCAGTGGTTGTTGATTCTCTGGCCGAGGTACGGGAATATTTTGAGGAAGAGGGCGTGGATGTAGACGGACTGGATCCGGAAGATCTGGAAGAAGCATCAGAGGTGTTCGCTCTTCCGGATGGCAGATATCTGATCGTAGAGGGATGAAAGGCTCTGCATCTTCAGAATATAAATGAGTTAAGCCGCAGTTTTATCTGACTGCGGCTTTTTCAACGGCCTCACGGATCGCATCCAGAATCATCTGGGATGTATAAGGTGTGTCATCCGGCAGTGTGATATCGTCGAGTGACTGTGTTTCATAGATCTGTTCGGCAATGTCCTCTATGGCAGGCTGGATGAGCGGGAACATTGCGGTCACCGTCTCGTCAATATTGGAGAACCGGATAGAATTGATGCGGGATTCATCTACTGTGACCTCTACTTCAAGATTTGTGTTATTTAATGTAAGTGCAGAGGTATAGATGCCCGGTGTGTACCGTTTTCCGGTGTCTGCCTGATCTTTACTGCTGTCCGGGCGGAACATGATGATCAGAAGAACAACAAGCACAACTGCCAGCGCTGCGAAGATGGCAGTGTATATGATCTCTTTCATGTGCAGGACAACGATTTTAGTTCTGGAACCCATAGAGTTACCTCCCCGATAAAATTGGCTGCCGGTATACGGCGGTCCGCTTTTTATTAAGTGTATGAACGGAAACAGGAAAATATTCACGGCTTTTGCGTGACAAAGACAAGAGGATACTGTAAAATAGCTATGCGGCACGATCCGGCAGCAGCTGATGCTGCCAGATCCTGTAAAATGATTAAGATATATACAGAACATGGAGGTTATAAGGGCATGTTTATTATAGCAGGACTCGGGAACCCTGGCAGACAGTATGAGGGCACGAGGCATAATGCAGGATTCGATGTAATAGACCGGCTTGCGGATAAATACAATATACCGGTAGACGCCAGAAAACACAGAGCACTTGTCGGAAAGGGCATTATCGAGGGGCAGAAAGTGATACTCGCCAAGCCACAGACATATATGAATTTAAGCGGGGAGAGTATAAGGAGTCTGGTGGATTATTACAAGATAGATGAAGAACACGAGCTCATCGTAATATATGATGACATTAATCTGGGGGTCGGACAGCTGCGCATCCGTGAAAAAGGAAGTGCAGGAGGTCATAACGGCATTAAAAATATTATTTCTCATCTCGGCACGCAGATATTTCCGCGGATTCGTGTCGGAGTGGGGGAAAAACCGTCAAAATACGATCTCGCCGATTATGTGCTCGGACATTTCTCAAAAGCAGAAATGGAACTTATGGATGAGGGATATGACAATGCTGTCCGTGCGGCAGGAATGATTCTCTCAGGCAGGATCGGGGATGCAATGAGTGAATTTAACCGCAGGAAGAAAGCGGAACCGTAATTTTGGAAGACCGGCCGGTAAAAACTTGGAAAAGATCAGGATATCCGGGGGATTGCAGAAAAGGGGAAAAGAATATGCAGGCTTTACTTGCGCCGCTGGCTGAGCTGGCGGATTATCAGGATATATTAAAGGACAGAAAGAAGGGAAAGGGATTCCTGCAGATATCCGGCTGCGCGGGATCCCAGAAAACACATCTGACGTATGCTTTAGGCGATGGCTTTGAATACAGAGTCATCGTTTTTTCCAGTGAGGAAAAGGCGAAAAAAGCATATGAGGAGTATCGGATTTTTACGGATGATGTCTTCTTTTATCCTGCAAGAGATCTGCTTTTTTACTATGTCGATATCAAAGGAAAACAGCTGACAGACCAGCGCATGTGTGTACTGCGTGCCCTGATGGAGAAGGAAGACGGGAAAGTTATCACGGTCATCACTGTGATGGATGCTTTTCTGGACGGACTGTCCCGCCCGGAACAGCTGAAAGAACAGCGGATCGCTCTGAAAGGCGGAGATGAGATCGATCTGTCAAGGCTGGAAGAGAGACTGACGGATATGGGCTATGAGAGAGAAAGCCAGATCGAAGGTCCGGGACAGTTTGCTGTCCGAGGCGGTATTATGGATGTATATCCGCTTACAGAAGAACTTCCGGTCAGGATTGAACTGTGGGGGGATGAGATTGACTCTCTGAGAAGTTTTGATGTGGAGAGCCAGAGGTCTGTGGAAAATCTGGAGAGTGTCGTGATTTATCCTGCATCGGAAAACTGGAAGGACACAATAGAGACGGTTCCTTTTTTAGATTATTTTCCAAAAGATAAGACAATTTTGTTCATGGATGAGCCCGCACGGCTTCAGGAAATGTCGGAGGAAGCGGAACAGGAGTATTTCCGCAGCAGAGAAAACCGGATAGAGTCCGGCATGGAAGAAAGCACGGATGGCGGTCTGACAGTCTATAAGACTCAGGATATTATCAACAGGATGAACAGTTACAGCGGAATCGCGCTCACCACGCTGGAGTCCAGATGCGGAGCCTTTCATGTTCGCGGTACGTACAGTATACAGACGAAGAGCGTAAATCCGTATAATAACAGCTTCGAAATGCTCACGAGAGATCTGAAACGTTTGAAGAGAAACGGATACAGAGTGGTGCTGCTCTCCGGATCAAGGACGAGGGCAAAGCGTCTTGCCGAGGATCTGAGAGATTATGATCTCAGCAGTTTCTACAGTGAGGATATGGAGAGGGAGGTAAAACCGGGAGAGATCATGGCGGCATACGGGTATGCAGCCGAAGGATATGAATATCCCATGCTGAAATTTATGGTCATCTCGGAATCGGATATTTTCGGACGGAAGAAAAAGAAGAAGCGCCGGAAACGATATGAAGGACAGAAGATACAGGATTTTGCCGAACTCAAGCCCGGTGATTATGTGGTGCACGAGAACCATGGAATCGGAATCTATAACGGAATCGAGAAGATCGAAGTAGATAAGGTTGTAAAGGATTATTTGAAAATATCATATGCGGACGGGGGCGTGCTTTATATCCCTGCTGCCCAGATGGATCTGATCCAGAAATATGCAGGGGCGGAAGCAAAGAGACCGAAGCTGAACAAGCTGGGAACTGTTCAGTGGGGAAAGACTAAGAGTCAGGTCAGAAAAGCAGTTCAGTCTGTTGCAGAAGATCTCGTTAAGCTCTACGCTGCAAGACAGAGGGCGGAAGGGTTTGTCTACGGGCCGGATACGGTATGGCAGAAGGAATTTGAGGAGATGTTTCCCTTTGAGGAGACTGAAGATCAGATTCAGGCGATTGAAGATACGAAACATGATATGGAGAGCAGCAAGATCATGGACCGGCTGATCTGCGGGGATGTGGGATACGGTAAGACCGAGATAGCCATCCGCGCGGCATTTAAGGCGGTGCAGGAAGGAAAACAGGTGGTATACCTCGTCCCGACCACAATCCTTGCCCAGCAGCATTACAATACGTTTGTCCAGAGACTGAAAGACTTCCCGGTGCGGATCGACCTTCTATGCCGTTTCCGGTCGTCTTACCAGCAGAAAAAGACAGTGGAGGATCTGAAAAAAGGGCTGGTGGATATTGTGATCGGAACCCACCGTCTCCTCTCCAAAGATGTTGGCTTTAAAGATCTCGGGCTGCTGATCATTGACGAGGAGCAGCGCTTTGGAGTAGCGCATAAGGAGAAGATCAAGAAGCTGCGGGAGAATATAGACGTTCTGACACTGACCGCTACTCCGATTCCGAGAACACTGCACATGAGCCTGATCGGAATCCGTGATATGAGCGTGCTTGAAGAAGCTCCCCATGACCGTATGCCGGTCCAGACTTATGTGATGGAATACAATGATGAGATGGTGCGTGAGGCAATTGAAAGAGAACTCTCCCGCGGAGGGCAGGTATACTATGTCTACAACAGGGTAAATGATATCGCCGATGTGGCCGGGCGCCTCCAGAAGATGATCCCGGAAGCAAATATATCCTATGCCCACGGACAGATGAGGGAGAGAGAGCTTGAAGATATTATGTATGACTTTATCAACGGGGACATTGACGTTCTTGTGTCTACAACGATCATTGAAACAGGACTTGATATTCCGAATGCGAATACAATGATTATTCAAGATGCAGACCGGTTCGGCCTCTCCCAGCTCTATCAGCTCAGAGGACGTGTGGGACGTTCTAACCGCATGGCTTATGCCTTCCTTCTATACCGCAGAGATAAGCTTTTAAAGGAAGTGGCGGAAAAACGGCTTGCTGCGATCCGGGAGTTTACAGATCTGGGATCCGGCATTAAGATCGCCATGCGCGACCTTGAAATCAGGGGGGCGGGCAATCTGCTCGGAGAAGCCCAGAGCGGCCACATGGAAGCTGTGGGATATGATATGTACTGTAAGATGCTCAACGAAGCAGTGCTGAGGCTCAAAGGAGAAGGGGAAGAAGAAATCTTCACAACAACGATCGATCTCAATATTGACGCTTACATTCCTGAATCCTATATCCGGAATGAATACCAGAAGCTGGATATCTATAAAAGGATCGCGGCAATTGAAAATGAAGAAGAGATGGATGATATGACAGAAGAGCTGATCGACCGTTTCGGGGATATCCCGAAGAAAGTGCAGCAGCTCCTTCATATCGCTGCATTGAAGGGTCTTGCGCATTCCGCATATGTGACGGCCGTTGAGCAGAAAGGGAAGGATATACGCTTCACTATGTATGAGCGGGCGAAGATCGATCCTCAGAAAATCCCTGCCATGCTTTCAGGGTACGGAAAAGATCTTGCATTTAAGACAGAGGAACCGCCGTATTTCCTCTACCGGAAGCTGGGAAAAAGCAAAAAAGATACAGGTGAGAGCGTGCTTGAAACAGTGAGGAGAGTATTAGAAGATATTCGGGGACTGCGTATGGATACGCTGGATAAATAATAAAACAGATGTTTAATCTTAATAAGAGCAGGAATGATCAGAAATATTGAGATTCCTGCTCTTTTTTGCTATATTAGAGAGTATGAATAGTTAAGAATATTTACCGGATATTCCTGCGTAAAAAAATTTTAAAATGCAAGGTATATAATTAATCTTGAAAAGAAGCCGATGAAAAGAAGAAAGGCAGAAAGGAATGGAAACGATGAAAGAGAACGGCATAATCGAAAAAAGGGAAGGGGACGGCTATGTGTCGTATCTTCTGAAAGAAGATCGCTTCTATTCCCAAACCGGATATAAAATGCTCCAGTCAGGCAGCTGCAGAAGTTTTCTTCCGTGTACCCAGATCAGGTTTAACGGATATCGGAAATTTGTATATCTTTCCGGTGAATACAGGCGCTTGCCCAAAATACTTTCTACATTTGGCGAAGAGGAATTTATTGCGGTCATGACAGGTCTTATCAGTGCCGTTATGAATCTTAAAGATAATTTATTCGTCCGGGCGGGCTGTCTGGATCTTACAGATAACAGTATATTTATCGATCATATAACAAAGGAAGTTTATCTCGTCTATCTCCCGCTCAGTGAAGAATATGAACGGACAGAATGGTTTGAGCTTGACACAGCGCTCCGAAACAGGATTATGGAATGGAGCAGGCATATTTCTTGTCCGCCGGGAAAGAAGATCGCTCAGTTTTTATCTGCACTTCAAGAGACAGACCGGTCTCTTGAAGATATCGGTAAAAGATTCCGGGATGCAAGAAATCTCCAGAAAGAAAAACTCAGAACGGATGATCTGAAAGAAGAACAGATGGTTAAGCAGCCGGAAGCACTGCGGCAAAGCGGCCGGAAGCTGAACCTGCGGTATATGGGAGCGGATCAGAATCTGGAATTTACGATTACGGACGAAAAGTTTATCCTCGGCAGAAGCCCTTATCGTGCGGATGGACAGATAAGCGGAAACCTGCGGGTGGGAAATGTACACTGCACAATATGGCACAGAAATGAGCAGTATTATGCTGAGGACATGCAGAGCCGCAACGGTACATATATAAATGGTATAATGCTCAAAGCAGGTGAGCAGAGTCTGCTGCATCAGGGAGATATTCTGAAGCTTGCAGATAGTTCTTTTCTTGTGGAATTTAAGGAATGACAGGGACGTCAGGAGGAGAGATGCCTATGAAAAAACCGGTTATTATTCTTGCGGATACTGATTACGGATATCTGGAAGCGCTGGAGATTAAATATATAGAACGGTTCGGTTCTCAGATCGAAATGGAAGTAATTACAGATCCTGTATATTTTGCATCCTTTTTTTCATCACAGCAGGAGGCGGATGTACTGGCAGTATGCGAGGAACTTTATACCGATGAGTTGAAAAAACACGATATCGGCAGAATTGTCATATTAGGCGAGGATAGTAAATCGTCTGCTCATATTAATGGAACGGTATATGTGGATAAATATTCCAACCTGAGAGATATTGTAAATGAATCTTCCTATGATCTGAAACTTCAAAAAACAGAATCAGGGTATTTGAGCGGTCAGCCAAAGATTGTGACAGTTTGTTCTGCTTCCGGAGGAGCGGGAGTGACGACAGTTTCTCTGGGACTGTGCAGATCTTTGGCGGAACGCCGCAAGAGAGTCCTTTATCTGAATTGCGAGTCTATGCAGTATTTCCATTATTATCTGAATGACCGGGTGTGTCTGGATACTGAGGCCTGCCGTCTGATGCGTCAGGCAGGGGCGAATCTGTACGGAGCAGTGAGGGGATTTATCCGTACAGAAGGAGGATTTTCATTTCTGCCGCCGCTTCCGGCAGCGGCGGATCTGCTGCAGATATCTGCTGAGACATACAGAAAACTGGCAGAACAGGCAAAAGAATCCGGTGACTATGATTATATAGTGGCGGATACGGAGAATGTGTGCAGTATGCCTGTTTCGGCTTTGATTGCCCAGAGCGACCGTGTTTTGATCATCATGCGTCAGGATGAAATATCCGTAGAGAAGACAAAAATTCTGGAGCAGAATATAGACTGCAGCGATAAAGAAAAATATATGTTTGTATGCAGCTGCTATGACCAGACTCAGGAGAATGCCATCGAGAAGAAAAATAACAGCGGGAGACACATCTCGGCTTATATCGGAAAAATCACCGGCAGAGTAACACTGGAAGAGCTGGAGAAAAGTGAAGGCATGAAGAATCTGGCTTATCTGCTTCTGTGACGGACCGGCAGGCTGCAAGAGCAGGGCAAAGTGAGAAGAACGAATAGGACGGAGGAATGACAGAGATGGAATATACAATCGGTTCTACTGTATTTACAAATTGGAAAATTATAAAAGAACTTGGCGAGGGGGCAGCGGGAAAAGTTTTTGAGATACATAAGACAGACTATGGCATTACCACAAAGTCTGCGCTGAAAGTGATCCGCGTACCGCATTCGTCCGCAGATCTGAAAGCTGCGCTTGCCGAAGGCATGGACGAACAATCTGTGAGCGGATATTTTCAGGGGTTTGTAGATGAGATTGTCAAAGAAATCGTTATTATGTCTGAGCTTAAGAGTCATCCGAATATTGTAAGTTATGAAGACCATCAGGTGATGCCTCATGAAAACAGCCTCGGCTGGGATATCCTCATACGCATGGAACTGCTCACTCCTCTTTTGGATTATCAGCTTAATCACTCGATGTCAGAGGCTGATGTAATCCGCATGGGACGGGAACTTACCAGTGCCCTTATTTTTTGTCAGAAAAAAGGTCTGATACACCGCGATATCAAGCCGGAAAATATTTTTGTCAGTGAGGCGGGACAATTTAAACTGGGAGATTTCGGAGTTGCCCGCACTGTTGAGAAGACGACCGGAGGACTTTCAAGAAAAGGAACAGAGAAATATATGGCTCCGGAAGTCTATCTGGGGAAACCATATGACCAGACTGTTGACCTTTACTCACTCGGACTTGTACTCTACAGCTTCCTGAACCGCGGACGGCTTCCGTTTTATCCTTTGGATAAGAATCAGATTTCCTTTGCAGATCGTGAGAATGCAATGGATCGGAGAATGAAGGGGGAAGCTGTTCCAGCTCCTGCAGACGCTTCAGGAGATCTTGGAAAGATCATACAGAAGGCTTGTGCTTATAATCCTGCGGACAGATACCAGACTGCTGAGGATATGTTTAAAGATCTGGAGAAGGCGGCATGCGGAGAAGAAAAACAAAACGGGTATTATGCAGCAGGGTGTGAAGAAAAAACTGTGGGTATGGATTATACAGAACCGGAAGAGAAGACTGTCGGCATGGATTATACGGAACCGGAGGAGAAGACTGTCGGCATGGATTATACAGAACAAAATAATGCAGAAAAGAAGGAAGAATCCAGAATACCGAAAAATGGAAAAACCGTATACCTCGACATCACTATAACTGCGGATACAGCACAAAAAGGCGGTACACACAGTATGACTATTCTCGGAAAATCAGTTGTCGTAACAATTCCGAGGGGAGTAAAAGAAGCACAGCAGCTCAGATTAAGAGGACTGGGCGGGCCGGGAATTTACGGCGGCGCAAACGGCGATGCCTTTATTAAGATACATATAAAACCAGATACAATAAAATCAATTCATAACGTACAAGATGCACCAGGCAAAGAAGAGAAAACGCCGAAAAAAAATAAAAAATTTAAATGGGCAGCTATTATTATTCCGGTGATTGTTTTTGCCGCCGTTTTTGTATTTGCCCGGCATCAGGCGGAGAAAAAAGCATATGAAGAAGAAAAAAACTCAGCATTTTTAACTGCTTCCAACAGAATAGATGACGGCCAGTATGATGATGCGATTACACTTCTTACAGATCTCATAGAAAAGTATCCGGAAGATTACAGGGGGTATGAATATCTGGCAGATGCGTATGCTGAGACCGGTCAGTATGAAGAGGCGCTGGATGTTCTGGATGACGGTGAAGTAAATGTCGAAGACAATGATTTCAGCAGCCAGTATGATGAAATCAGCCGGCAAAAAGAGTATACTGAGGCAATTGCAAGTGCAAAGTCAAATATAGAGGCTGGAAATATCGAACAGGCACAGGCGGATTATACTACGGCGATAGGGATAGATGAAGAAAATGTTCTGGCTTATGAGGGCATGACGGACCTGTACATCAGTCAGGAAAAATATGACGACGGTGCGGCATGGCTGGATTCCGCTGCCTGTGATTATGATACGAAGACTGAGCTTCAGGCTAAGTGTCTGCTTGCAAAGGTCGACAAGTTGATGAATGACGGAGATTACGTGAATCTGCTCAATTTCTTTAAGACAGACAGGAACAGCATATTGGCGGGGGTAACTACTTACTATTATCAGGACGGACAGGTCAGAGATAATATAGAGGGAGGCAAAGGACTTATATTGTCTACATGGGGAGTGTATTCCGGCGATATCGTAAACGGCAGCAGAGAAGGAAGCGGGAAACAATTTGGCACTTATGTTGATGATGATAAATCTTATACGCTGACTGAGGGGCAGTGGAGTGGCAATAAAGCGAACGGACAGTGTACATATACGGACAGAAATCTGGCAGATGAGAGTAAGACGCAAGTTATTAAGGGAAATGTAAAGGATAATATGTTTGATGGAGATCTTACGATCACGCAGAAAAACGGAGACGGTCAGGAGGATACATTCAGTGCGCATGCAGATAATGGTACATATTCCCTGATCCGGAATGATAACGGAGAGTATGTGTATATGGAAAGCAGCAGTGGATGGTATTATTATTACGATAATGAAGAGGGGCTTAAGAACCACGGAGTATGGGCCGGATATTGAAAATATATCACTGCGTACTAGTCATGTAATTATGGAGGAATATATGATGTACACATTTCATTACGCGGCGCTGACCCATCCGGGACGTGTACCGGAGAATAATGAGGACAATTTCTATATTAACGGCTCCTATAAATCAGACCCGAAGGAGGCGTGCTGCCAGACAAAAGGAACTGCAGACCGCGGCAGGCTTACGGCATCTGTATGTGATGGTATGGGAGGCTATGCAGCCGGGGAGGAGGCGTCCCTGATTGCGGTTCAGACGATGTCAGAGTTCTGTAAAAAAGAGAAGGAAGGAGAAGTACTTTTCCGCGACCGGCCAATGGACTATGTTAATGAAGCAAACGCGCGGATCTGCCGTCTCAGAGAGAGGGTCGGAAAGCCAACAGGCAGTACACTGACCGTGATGGAATTTGCAGACGGCGTATTTACCGCATTGAATATCGGCGACAGCAGAATTTATCTGTGCCGGGACGACGCTCTGATCCAGCTTTCCACGGATCATTCGGTATTGGCGCGTATGATCCGGATGGGACAGATTACGGAAGAGGAGGCGAAGACGCATCCCCTTCGTCATCAGATTACACAGCATTTTGGAATCAGACCGGAGGAGATGGTCTTAGAGCCGGCAATTTTGCAGGAGGAGATACACGCAGGGGATCTGTATCTTCTGTGCAGCGATGGACTGACAGATATGGTGGATGATGAAGTAATCTTACGGTATCTGGGAACAGCAGACCTTTCTTTGACTGAGAAGGTGGAAAAGTTGGTTCAACGGGCTGTTGACGCCGGAGGAAGAGATAATATCACGGTTGTTCTGATAGAAGCGGAAGAGAAGAAAGGTTTCTGGACAAAACTAAGAGATCGGTTCAGCTGGCAGAGCACAGGGAAGGAGATTGAAGATGAAGGATAAGATAAGGATCATAGCAAATATACCTGACCGGGCAGTCAGAGAGGAACTGGAAGTGCCGGACAATATTACGGCAAATGAATTGATTATGGCGTTTGACCGGATGTACGGCCTTGGAATGGATGAGGATAATATCTTTCAGTATTATCTGAAAGCGGATAATCCAAAAGCGCTTCTCCGGGGAAATAAGACGCTGAAAGATTACGGCGTGAGAAACGGTACGGAAATACGTTCATGGAACCGTGAGCAGTAAAGCAGGGGGCAGATATGGAAAACAGATATAAACTGATTTTATCGACAAAGCGGTCGTACAGAGAGGCGGAACTGTCTGCGGAACAGCCGAAGAAGGTAATAGGGACAGGATTGGAATCGGATGTGAGATTCCGAGAGGAGGAGTTCTTTGAGCCGTTTGTATTTGAGGCACTGCTGAATCAGGACAGATGCCAGCTCGAGTGCGGGGATAATATCTACTTTTCAGCAGGGGACGCCCGCAAACTTATGCTGTCAGAGCTGCTGCCGGGCAGCGAGATTGCGGTGAAGTACCGGGAATCCGGCATCGAAGTGATGCGTCTGCATTTTATGGTGGATTTTGACTATTATCCGCATACATATGACAGGAGGATCGATCTTTCCCAGATCCATGAGATCAGGATCGGAGAAAGACCGGATGCCCAGATCCGGCTGGGATCCGGACGGGCAGCAGGGTGCAGCGTACTGATCCAGAAGAGCGGAAGCCAGTATATCTTAAAGCCGGAACACACAGACGATACAGTGCGGCTCAACGGAAATGCACTGAAATATCCTGCCTCATTGAAGCAGCTTGACTTTGTGGCTGTCGGACCGTACAGCTTTTGTTTCCAGAATGGCAGTCTCTATACGGACAGCAGCAGCGGCATCCTGTACAGCGCAGTGGAATGGACCGATGAAAAGGAGAGCTTAAGCCATCATGAATATCCGAAATTCAACCGCAGCACAAGGGTTCTTGAGCAGCTCCCGGATGAAAAGATCGAGATTCTCGATCCTCCGAATAAGCCGAAGAAACCGAAGGCAAACTGGGCGATGCGCCTGCTTCCCGCTATTGCCATGATCGGTGTGGTTGTTCTTCTGCGCGGCTTTATGAATACAAGCAATGTTACTTATATTCTTCTCAGCGTCTGCACGATGGGGATTGGAGTTATTACATCCGCTGCCACGATCCTGACGGAGAAGAAAGATTATGAGGAAGAGACAGCCAAAAGAGAAGAGAAGTACAGGCGATATATTGAGGAGAAGAGAAAAACGATCGAGGAGGCGCGCACGGAGGAGACACGGATACTGGAGAGACGCTGTATCCCGGCGTCCTGTGAACTGGATCAGATTGAAGCGTTCTCCCCGCAGCTTTTTGAGAGATCTGACAATGATGATGACTTCCTCGAGATTCGTCTCGGAACCGGTATGAGAAAGGCGTACCGCGAGGTGGCTTTCCGAAAGCAGGAGCGGATCGAGGCGGATGATGAACTGGCTGATATTCCGGAGCGGCTGACAGAGGAATATAAGATGCTTAAGGAAGCACCTGTTACGCTCAAGCTGCGGGAGACCGGAAGAGTCGGCGTTACCGGACCGCAGGATGCACTGGCACATATGCTGAAGCTTATGACCCTCGATCTTGCGGCAAGGCATTACTATACGGATATACAGCTTGTGTACAGTATTTCTGAGGAAGATACGGGCAGGTTCGCGTGGCTGAGGATGCTGCCTCATGTGCAGAATGACATGCTCGGACGAAGGAATATTATCTGCGATGATGAGAGCAGGAATATTATTCTTGAATATCTGTACAAGGAGATCCTCGCAAGGGGACAGGACAACAGAAAGCCCCATATTATTGTATTTGTATACAGAGACAATGGAATCCGCAGGCATCCTGTATCGGCGCTGATGCAGGAGGCGAAGGATAAGGGGATTACTTTTATCTACTTTGATGAACACAGCGAGCATCTGCCGATGAGCTGTGAATATCTGATCCGGATGCAGGATCTGCTCCACGGAGAACTGACGGACTGCAGCGGCGGGGAAAAGCCCCGGAACTTTACCGCCAGCGTACTCGAGGACGGCGTTCTGGCGCGGGCTGTGAAGAAGCTGGCTCCGGTATACTGTGAGGAGATCAGTCTGGAGAGCACGCTGACTAAGAATATTACGTTCTTTGAGATGATGAATATATATGGACCGGAAGATATTGATCTGGCAGAAAACTGGGGGACATCCTGTGTCTATCGATCTATGGCTGCTCCAATCGGTGTAAAATCAAAGAATCAGATTGTATATCTGGATCTGAATGAGAAACACCACGGCCCCCACGGGCTGGTGGCGGGAACTACAGGTTCCGGGAAAAGTGAACTTCTTCAGTCATATATTCTCTCCATGAGCCTTCTGTTCCATCCGTATGACGTCAGCTTTATGATTATTGACTTTAAAGGCGGAGGTATGGTGAATCAATTTCGTGATCTGCCTCATCTTGCGGGAGCGATCACTAATATTGACGGCAAATCAATCAACAGATCTCTTCTGTCAATCCGCGCAGAATTAAAGAAAAGGCAGGAACTGTTTGCATCCTGCAGCGTAAATCATATTGACTCGTACATCCGTCTGTATAAGAAGGGAATTGCAAAAGTTCCGCTGCCGCACTTGCTTCTGATCGTAGATGAGTTTGCAGAACTGAAAGCAGAACAGCCGGAATTTATGAAGGAGCTGATCAGTACAGCTCGTATCGGCCGGAGCCTCGGCGTGCATCTGATTCTTGCTACCCAGAAGCCGAGCGGCGTTGTGGATCCCCAGATCTGGTCGAACTCCCGATTTAAACTCTGTCTGAAAGTGCAGACCCGGGAGGACAGTAACGAAGTGCTCAAGTCTCCGCTTGCCGCTGAGATAACAGAGCCCGGACGGGCGTATCTTCAGGTTGGAAATAATGAGATATTCGAATTATTCCAGTCAGCTTACAGCGGAGCTTCAGCGAGGGCGGAAGGTGTAACATCCGGAAAAGAATTTACTATATCAAAAGTGGATTTTGCCGGCCGCCGTACAAAGGTTTACGAGCAGAAACCGCAGACCGCAGAAGAACAGACACAGACACAGCTTCAGAGTATCGTGGAGTACATAAGCGGATACTGCAGGAAAAAGAAGATTCCGCCGCTCCCGCTTATCTGCCTGCCGCCGCTTCCTGAAATTCTGACGACAGAGAATTGGGAAGAGCTGTGCAGCACGGAAGAAGGACTGTATGCCTGTGCAGGAATCTATGATGATCCGTCGAATCAGAAGCAGAGCAAACTCCTTCTCGATATAACACGTGAGAATACAATGATCATAGGATCAGCCGGGTATGGAAAGACAAATCTGCTGCAGACAGTTGTACGAAGCCTTACTTCAAGATATACGCCGGATGAACTGAATTTGTATATTCTTGATTTCGGATCCATGGTATTTCGCAATTATGAACTGCTTCATCATACAGGAGGCGTTGTCTGCTCTTATGAAGAAGAAAAATGCAGGAGTCTGTTCCGTATGCTGGCTCAGGAAATGGAGTTTAGAAAACAGAAGCTTTCTGAGGCAGGTGTGAGTTCCTACGCATCTTATCTGGAGAGTGGAAACTCTGATCTCCCGCAAATCGTTGTGTTAATTGATAACCTGACCGCGATGCGGGAATTGTATCTTTTAGACAATGATTTCCTGCTTCCGGTATGCCGTGACGGTCTGGCAGCAGGCATAAGTTTTATAATCGCAAATTCACAAACAAGCGGAATCGGATACAAGTATCTCTCAAATTTTGAAAGACGTATTGCGCTGTACTGTAATGATACCACGGAATACGGGGCGCTGTTTGACGGATGCAGGATTCGGCCGGATAATCTGCCGGGGCGCTGTCTGATTTCAAAGGACAAGACAATCTATGAAGCTCAGATTTACCTTGCATTCAGCGGTGAGAAAGAAGTAGAACGCGTAGGAAAGATACAGGATTATGTCCGTATGCAGAATGAGTGTTATCCGGATTCTTTTGCAAAACAGATTCCGGAAGTACCAAATGTACTGACTCCGAAAGTGCTAAAACAGAAATTCCACTGCGCATCAGATCAGAAAAATTTAATTCTCGGAGTGGATTATGAGACGATCGAACCGGTATGTTTCAGTCTGACAGATCAGAGCGTATTGGCAGTCTCCGGTCCGGCAGAGCGCGGCAGGGCGGATTTTGCCACGGGACTTTGCTGTATGCTTAACGCAGCAGGGGCGGATCTGTATATTCTGGACGACCGTGCGCGTACGCTCGGCAAATATAAGGAGATGCCGTCCGTGTGCCTGTACAGTACCTCTCCGGAAGATCTCAGGGAGATGATGGAAGATATGGACGCGTCGCTTGAGGAGGCATATACTCCCGGCGCGGCGGAAGCAGTGCCGGCGGTGCTTTTGATCAACGACAGAAATGCGGCGACATATATTTCGGAAGACAGAGACCTGCTCGAATGCTATAAGCGTCTTGTAAACAGGTGCAGGAGCACGGGAGGCTGTGTAATATTCACGGCTGTGGACAATGTACCGATTAACTTCAACTCTCCGGAGGTATTAAAAATGTTCAAGGAAAACAGGCAGTTCCTTGTGTTTGCCAATGCAGATGACATCAAACTGGCGGATCTTGCACCGTCCTATGTGCGCAGAAATGCAAAACCTCTGGAGAAGAACGATGCTTTCTGGGTCAGCGGTACGCAGGTGTGCAGGATCAAGGCCGTGCAGCCGGATCCTGCGGGTATATGAGTAGAATCGCGTGAGTGAAAAAAATAATTTTACGCACAGGACTATACTTTCGTTTAGACAGAATATCTTCTGTGAGAGGAGGTGAAAAGAAAATGAGTATCAATAAAGTTGATTATGATGTGCTCGGACAGGCTGAGACAGTTTATGCAAATCAGGCGGCAGCTCTTGATGATATTATTAATACACTGGTGAAGACAAACAGTGATCTTCAGGCAGGATGGACCAATGAGACTGCTGACGCATTTATCAACAGATTTGAAACAGATCATAAGGTCTCTCTGCAGAATGTAAGAGATGCAATTCAAGAAATTTCAGAGTACATCAGCAAATACGCGGCAAATCGTCAGGATGAGGATCGTCAGGGCGCAAGCGCAGTTTCCCGCTGATATACGGGAACAGCAGATGAGATATGCCGGAGGCTGGAAAGAGCGGGCCTCCGGCGGGGAAGATGAAAAGTGGTGAGAGCATATGACAGAGGCAGAATATGACAGCAAAATAGCAGAAAACCGGCAGGCGGTAACAGGATATCAGCAGGAAATCGGGAAGCTGGAAGAAGAGATCAGGGAACTGAAATCATTCCGGACAGAGTTATGTAATTTTCAGGATGTGCTTCATGATACGGCCTCTCGTGCAGAGAGCCAGATAAACGGGATAACAGGCCTGACAGGGATGGTAATATCCGCAGTGAGCCAGAATTTCTTTGCCAAAGTACTTACGGCAGTACGCGGAGAAGAGTATGTGTCTGCGGACAGCGGACTTACCGCCTCACAGGATCGAATAGATGAAAAGATAACAGAGCTGCAGACTAAGATCGGGCAGAAGCAGTCCGCAATCAGCACATGTAATGCCAGTGCGGCTTCGCTGGAAACTGAAAAAGCACAGTATCTTGCGGAAAAAGCGGCAGAAGAAGCAAAAGCTGCGGTATCAGGAGAGGGGGCGTAGCGGCATGGATGTATGTGTAGATGACGAATATATGGAACAGATGGGAGAATATCTGAAAAAGGAAGCATATGAACTCGATGAGATGATCTGGTCTTATATTCGGATTGTAAGGCAGGTGTGTGAAGACGGAATTTCCGAGGGTGAGACTTCAAAAGCATTGGAAGAATTTCTAGAACAGGCAAGAAGCCTTGCCGGGGTGGACAATTCCGGAGGGGTGGATACAATGGGGGATCAGCTCAGGAGATCCTGTATCAATTATGTCAGCAGCATAGACGATGCAGATCAGGATCTGTACGGATAAGGACGGGAAGAAGAGGAGTCGGATATTATGGCGGGATTTAAGGTTGATACTGAAAAAGTTGCAGAGTATGTGACACAGCTTACGGAACTAAGAGCAGCCTGCAGCGTATGCAAGAATAAGAAACCGGTTTCGGATGCCGCAAAGGGGCAGACCTGCGAAGAAGTTGAGGCAGTCAGCGAGAAACTGGGAAATGCAAAAGAAGCATTCCTTGAACTGATTGACCGTACGATCAAATTCCTTGATGTATCAAAGGCGGTGTTTGACGCGTCGGATCAGGCTGAGGCAGCGTCTGTCACAAAGAAGTAAAGGCGGGGAACAGTGTATGATACGTGATTTTTCAGAGGAGAGAAAAGAAAAGTTAAAAAAGCAGATCGATGAGATAAACAGCGAGACACTGTGCTGGCTGACCGATGGACTGGGCGATCTGGGGACAAGATTCAGCAGATGGATCGGGATACTGGATATCAATAATTATATGGATAATATCGGCGCTTATCATAAAAAGATGCTTGATATGAACAACATGACTAAGAAAGAAATTGACCAGATTTTTGAAGATGTCTATTCTGTCGATTCAAAATATAAGGAACAATTCGAAGAAGCTGTTTCCGGTCTGGACAGCTGGATCAGCAAGGTACATATCCTGCGGGATCAGATTAATCCGGGATTCTCTATCACTTCCGCCTCCGGGATCCGTAAGTCATGTAAGGAGATTAACAAAGAGATAGAAGCGGTACGGGGAAAGATGGCAGAGACGTATGAAAAAGAACTGACATACAGTGAGAAACGTGCCGCTATGGAGGCTTTGAGGGGAGGCGTGTCTGCTCTCGGTGAGTTCGCGGGAAATATACTTGCCATGCCCGGTAAGATGATAAGCAGCGTTCTTTCAGGAAATCCCGCAGGAGTTCTGTCGGCTGAATGGGATTTGATCAATTCGGTGTTTTCAACCGGCCAGAAGGGGGCCGCACTTTTTGCTGTCGGCCTTGGACTCGGAATCGGAAGCATGTCGGGAAAAAACAAGAATAAAGTAAGAGAGAAAGCCTTGGAAGAGTCGGAATCTCTGAATTCAAGAGACGGACTGACCGGAGAATTTGAAAGCCTTGCACAATCCGGTACATGGGAGAAAAAAGTCTATGGAGGTCTGGCTGAGGGAAGCGGAGTTCTGGATGATGTAAACAGTATGTATCAGGTATATGAAGGTGCAAAAGGGCTGAGAGATACATTTAAGAAAGAAAACTTTACGAAAGGCAATATCGTACATACAATCGGTTCGGAATTGGGATTTGAGACAAAGCTTACACCGGATGATCTGGAACGCCCGAAATACATGAGAAAAGCCAAATGGAAACGGTATAACGACATGTATAAGGGGTTTGAAAAAAATAAGAATCTGTATTCTAATTTTAATACTCTGCTGGACTATGGAATGGCAGCGGCAGACCCGGAGAAAAGTGTGGGCGGGGAAATGTTTAAGAAAAGTTCAGCGGGCGGTTTTGCCGCGAAGAAATGGGATACAATAAAGGATCTGGGCGATATGGAGTATGTTGCTGTTAATTAACAGATAAAGGCAGGGAGAGTGTATGAGCGAACCAAAAGAACGGATTGAACAGGCAGAGCTTATGATCCGGCAGGGAGATTACCATGGGGCTGCGGTAATATTAGGAGAGATTGTCAGGGAAGACAAAACGGACGGAAGAGCGGCGTTTGATCTGGGGAATATCGCACTGTTTACAGGAGAATATGAAACGGCGCGCAAGTATTATGAAGAAGCGCAGGCCGCAGGTTACAGTACATATGCCGTGTATCTGAATATGGCTGCAGCCTGTGCCAGAATATGGGATTCAGAGGGAACAGGAAACTGCAAAAGCATCGAAAAACTGTATATGCAGGCTGTCCGTGCGTCGAAAGAGCAAAATGAACAGATACTCACTGTCTCTGCGCAGGCATTATTTTATCTCAGGCACGGTATGACGCTCAAGGCAGAACGGGAGGCGCGCAGAATGGCGGACAGATTCCCGGAAGAGTATCAGGGGCATCATCTGCTCTTTCTGGTCATGGCAGAGAAAGCGCAGTATGAGGATATAGAGAATCATTTAAAAGAAATATCGGAACAGTTTAGAGATAATCTTCAGTATCAGCTTGACAGTCTGGCCGTGCTGGAAATGCAGGAAAAAAATGAAGAGTATTTAAGAGAGGCTGAGAAAATGCCTCTGGTCCTTGAAACATTCCCGGAGATGATTCTGCGCAAGAAGGTGGAAACCTATGGCAAAAAGAATGACCGGAAAACCGCCGTCAAGGCAATAGATGAGCTGGCATATACGTACGGCGATCCGGATGCGGTGTTTGCCAAAATGCTTTTAAGCCTTGCGGACGGAGATTATATAAGTGCCGGAACGATTGCAAACTTTATTATGGAACAGGAACAAAAAAAGGCAAATCTGCGATTTTATCTTACAATGTATATGCAGATTTTTATTCTTTATATGGGTTTTGACAAAAAACCTGATAAGAAAGTAAAAAGTGTGATGGAAGAATATGCCCAGATCTGCCTTGAGTGGTTTGAAAGCGCCGGTTTCGATACAGTAAATCTGAAAACAGAGATCAGCAGAGTTTTATAAGCGGTGATCAAGATATGTTGATTTTGTGATTCCTACTTGTTACTTCCTCAAAAACACGTTATAATGTATCAGTATATGCGGACATGTTATAAAGCGATATTTTATATGTCCCGAAAGAGGAGGATACTTATGATACATTTCGGTAAAAAGGCAGCAATGCTTACTGCTGCAGGCGCACTTGCTGCTATGACAGTTACGGGATGCAGCGGATCAATCAATACAGATGCGGTTGTTGCCACGGTGGGAGATGAAGATATTACATTGGGCGTTGCCAATTTTTATGCCAGAATGACTCAGGGTCAGTATGAGACTTATTATGCGGGCATGATGGGAACCACCGGCGAGGCTATGTGGACACAGGAAGCCGGTGAGGATCAGACTTATGAGGAGTCTGTTAAGGACGGTCTGATGGAGAATCTTCAGAATATGTATCTTATCTCTCAGCATGCGGCAGACTATGAAGTGTCTCTGACAGAAGATGAGAAGGATGCAATTTCTGAAGCGGCTGAGCAGTTCAGTGAGGCAAATACGGATGAAGCAAAAGAAGTGGTATCCGGCTATAAGAAAGATGTGGAGAAATTCCTTGAACTTGCCACCATTCAGACAAAGATGGACAGCAAGATGAAAGAGGGAGTTGACGAGGAAGTATCGGATGACGAAGCGGCGCAGAAAGCGATGAAGTATGTATTTTTCTCCTATACTTCCACAGATGATTCAGGAAATTCTACAACACTCAGTGATGAGGAAAAGGAAGCTTTAAAGACAAATGCCCAGTCTCTTGTGGACAGAGTGAGAGCCGGAGAGGATATTTCATCAGTTGCAGAGGAATTGGGCCAGACAGCCTATGATCTCACCTTTGATTCCGAGAGCACCAGTCCGAATGAGGATCTTATTGCAGCAGTTGACGCTTTTGAGACAGAAGGAGAGACGACGGACGTTATTGAGGCGGATGACGGACTTTATGTAGGCCAGCTTACAAGTCTTCTGGATCGTGATGCAACAGATCAGAAGAAAGCTTCGATCGTAGAGGAACGCAGGCAGGATCAGTATGATTCCCTGTTGGAAGAGTGGAGAGACAGCACGGATATCACCGTCAATAAAAAAGTATGGGCAAAAGTAGATTTCGAGGATACAGGTGTTACGATTATTACATCTGAGACGGATGAAACGTCGTCAGGAAACAGTACGGACACTGGCGCCTCAGACGGAAGTACGACAGATGCCGGCGGGGATGACAGCACGGGAACAGAAGAAGGCACTGCTGAGTAAGCAGGCATTAACACAAATAAAAAACAGCGGTTTTCAGCCGCTGTTTTTTATTTTACCGGACTGGAGAATGATTGGGCTCTATCCGGGGAAAATCAAATGTATTCACATTTTTCGAAATAATGCATCAAAATATCTGCACAGTTCTCCACTCCCAGTTCGGAGGTGTCCAGAATCATGTGATAGTCATTCACATCGCCCCATGTTTTTCCGGTGTGTTCATAATAATAGGAGGCTCTTTCTTCATCAGTTGTCTCTACTTTTTCTTTTGCATCATCGTAACTTAAGCCTTCTTTATCCATAATTCTGTGAATCCGGTCTTCTTTGTCCGCGCACACAAAAATATTAAGGACGTTCATCCGGTCCTTCAGAATATCTGATGCACAGCGTCCGAGGATGATGCATGGCTTTTCGGCCAGCTTGCGGATAGCCTCCGCTTCGCTTTCATACATATGGTCATTGACCTTTTGTTCGATATACGCCTTGTCATATACAGGGATATCAAGCTGTTCGGAAAGTTCTTTTGCGATGATACTTGCACCGGTTCCGAAACGGCGGCTCATAGTGATTACTAATTTCATTAAGAACTCCTCCTTTGTATTCAAAAAATTGAGATACCAGTTATTATAACACTTCTTCTGCAATTTGTCTTGCAAGAGATTCTATTTCTTTCATCTGTGCTTCCTTTACAGAGGATTTGATCGTTACTGCAGCAACCATAAGAGACATGTCTTTCATTTCACTGATTTTTGTGCTGATCAGTTTCGTGCTCTGCGGCGCCCAGCTTCCGTTTCCGAGAACCGCAATGGTACGGTTTTTAAGAGCAAGGGCTTTCATGTCTTCCAGATAGTTGTCCATCAGAGGATAGATACCGTTATTATATGTAGGAGCAGCAAGTACAATGTGGCTGTACTTGAAACTGTCTGCAATCAGCTCAGATACGTGCGTCTTGGAAATGTTGTGCATGCGGATATCTTTGACCCCCGCTTCAGCAAGTTTTGCGGCAAGTATTTCAGCCATATTTTCCGTATTTCCGTACATGGATGCGTAAGCGATCATGACGCCTTTTTCCTCCGGCTCGTATCTGCTCCATTTGTCGTATTTTCCGATAATGTAATCAAGGCCGGTTCTCCAGATCGGGCCGTGGAGCGGGCAGAGCATCTGAATGTCGAGACCGGCAGCTTTTTTCAGCACAGCCTGAACCTGCATGCCGTATTTACCGACAATATTTGTATAGTAGCGGCGTGCTTCGTCAAGCCAGTCCCTGTCAAAATTTACTTCATCGTTGAAAATATTTCCGTTCAGTGCTTTAAATGTGCCGAATGCATCCGCGCAGAACAGAATTTTGTCTGCTTCATCATATGTCATCATAACTTCCGGCCAGTGTACCATCGGCGCCATAACAAAATGAAGTGTATGTTTGCCGGTACAGAAAGTATCGCCTTCTTTTACTATGACTTTTTTCCCCTCCAGATTGAAATTGAAAAACTGGTCAATCATAGGGAAAGTTTTAGCATTGCCGATAATCTGCATATCCGGATAGCGCAGCACAAGCTCATCGATCATGGCGCAGTGGTCCGGCTCCATATGATTGACGATCAGGTAGTCCAGTGATCTGCCGTTTAAGGCTGCCTGAACATTTTCAAGGAACTGGCGTCCGACTGAATAGTCTGCTGAATCAAAGAGAACGGTCTTGTCATCAAGCAGCAGATATGAATTGTAAGATACTCCGTCTGACAGCGGGAAAATATTCTCGAACAGCTCGATACGGCGGTCGCTGGCTCCCACCCAGTACAGATCGTCTGTAATTTTTCTGAAACAGTGCATGAAAAATCCTCCTTATAGAAAAAGATTGTGAATGAATAAACAATTATTACCGACTATATTCTACCATAAAAGTTAAATTTCGCAATATGCATATTTATTTTCATGACAGGAACTGCTATCATAATGCTGAAACCCGCGGTAAAGCCGGAAAGACCGGGCTCATCGGGCAGGTCCGGACGGATTTGGCTGAAACGGCGGCGAACAGAATTACAGGAGGAGTGAAAGAATGTTATTTTTATATTATCCGAAATGCAGTACATGCATGAAGGCGAAAAAATGGCTCGAAGAAAAAGGATTTGAATATGAACTCAGAGATATTAAAACAGAAAATCCGACAGCAGACGAGCTGCGGGACTGGTGGAAAAAGAGCGGACTTCCATTGAAACGCTTCTTTAATACAAGCGGAAATCTCTACAAAGAAATGAAGCTGAAGGATAAACTGCCGGAGATGAGCGAGGAGGAGCAGATTAATCTTCTGGCATCAGACGGTATGCTGGTGAAACGTCCGATACTTGCAGATGATGAAAAGGTACTCGCAGGATTCCGTCAGCAGGAATGGGAAGAAAAATTGTCACAATAAAATTTCATGACTGTATCTTACAGTTTTTTTATGAATTATTGACACACAGGAGAGCAGAGGGTAAAATAAAGTAGTAGCTGTCCGAATACAAAGAAGTTTTCTGAGGTTAGGATGGCGTTTTTATTAACAGGCAAGAGCGGTTCCGGGCAAA
This sequence comes from uncultured Lachnoclostridium sp., assembly GCA_930986645.1. Classification (GTDB taxonomy): domain Bacteria; phylum Bacillota; class Clostridia; order Lachnospirales; family Lachnospiraceae; genus Mediterraneibacter. The sequence continues at coordinate 86 of CAKNJS010000006.1, read as the reverse complement.
GCCGACCGGAACAACAGCAGAAAAGGAGGAAAAGAGTGAAAAATAAAGTGGATTTTTGGACGCACTTATATAAGGGTTCTTAAAAA